>JAGNBF010000001.1 GCA_018004935.1 Chloroflexota bacterium
CATCGGCACCGACGAGAAGGGCGTACACGGCAATGCCTATGAAAGCCAGTGCGGCCGCATACTGTTTACCGGCTAATGGCTCTAGCAGTTTTAATAATACGCCCACCAGCAACATCACATTAAACCCGGAAATGGCGATTACATGGGACATGCCCGTCGTGCGAAAATCGTCCTGCAAATCGGGGGGCAGGCCATTGTCATTGCCCAGAAGAATGCCGGTGAGCAATGAAGCCTGGGGATCATTGATGATGCGGGTGATGGTGGCCTGGGCCGTCTGTTTGAAGCTGAGTAGAGCCGCCCGGAAGGGAGAACCCTGCCCTTGTGCCAGCATCGTCATTTGCGGGAAAGCGATAAGGCTATGGATGCCCTGCCGGGCCAGATACTCTTTGTAATTGAATTCAGGGTTTTCGGGGGGAATTTCGAGTTCGCCCCGTAGTTCGAGACGGTCGCCGTAGGCTACCAGGGGAAAGCGGGGTGTCTGCACCTGGACGAAGCCTTGAACGGGTAGGGTAAGGCCACCGGGCAGTTGCACTGTTTCCGCTTGCAGACGTAACCCTTGAGAACGGTCACGCACATCTGGTTCGGCGACGACCACGCCGGTGAGGGTGAGTTCGCCACTATGGTTGTAATAGGCGATATGGGTTTGGTCAATAACTGGTTGGGCGATGAGGCCGCGGCCGCAACCCAACCATATCATTCCTAACCAGGCCAGCCACAAGGTATTTCCCTGACGCCGGAAAATCAGCCCGACCCCAATCAGCCCGGCTCCTCCCGCGAACCAGCCCCATAGCGGTATAGGCAAAGCCACAAACCCGGCCAACCATATCCCGATCAACCAGCCAATAACCAGATAAACAACAGTCATAGGTGTGAAGGTGTTGGGTGTGAGAGTCAGAGGCAGAAAGGACTCATTTTGCCGCTGACTTCTGGTCTGAATAATAAACTCAACTGATGTACGACAGAGATGGTAAGCGTTCAGTCGGGTTACATCAACGGATTTTCCAGAGGTCGCCTTTAATCCGTTTCTTTCTAAATCCGCTGAAGTAAGCCAAAATCGTCTCTGGGCTGAACGGTTACGGCAGAGATGACGTAAAGATGGAGCAGGATTGTAACGGATTGAAGGAAAACGGTAAAACGGGGTGACGACGATGACATGGCCGTTTTTGTGTGCCAGGAGTGAGAAGAATTGGTGGATTTATGGGGCAGGGTAAAATCGGAGAAGCGAGCGTGGGAGCGAGCGTGGTAAAGGTTGTTCAGATCCAGGTGGTGAGGCATCGTTGTATAAGGGGTTAAGATGAAAAAAGGGTTGGCATTGTTGTTTAGTGGGATGGGGGCAATGGGACTGGGGTGGCTCCTGGTGGGATGGGTGCAGGCTTTTGCGCCCTACGCACAGGCGCCTTTGACAAGCACGACAAGTGCTCAAAATATGGTAGAGGTAGGGCACAGTGGTGGCCTGGCGGATGCTGTGTTTATCAGTGGGACGTTGGCTTATGTAGGGTTAGGGGCAGAATTGGCGGTGATGGATGTGACTAATCCGTTTGCCCCAGAGCGACTGAGCTATATATCGTTTCCGGCATTGGTGACTGATATTGATGTTGCCAATAATGTGGCTTATGTCGCGGCCGCAGAAGCAGGCGTCTACCTGTTTGATCTCACAAACCCCATCCAACCCACCTTTCTCAGCATCTATACCACCACTGGGTCAGTGCAATCGGTGGTCGCGGCCGCGAATACCCTTTACCTGGCCGAAGCCCGTACCAGTAACCCCGATGGCCTGATCGCCTCTCTGGATGTTACCACCCCCACCCAACCCGTTTTGTTACATAGCATCACTTTGCTGGCCCCGGTATACGATCTGGCCCTGGAGGGGAGTTGGCTTTACGCGGCCGCGGACTTCAATGGCCTCTACATTTATGATGTCAGTTCCTCTACTACCATCACCCCCGTTGGTAACATTGACACCCCCGGTTGGGCCAGAGGTGTGGCCATTCAAGGCATGTATGCTTACGTAGTTCAGACCAATTGTGCCAGTGATTGCCCCGGTTACTTCAGCATCATCAATATTAGCAACCCATCCAATCCCGTTGCCAGTAGCCATACCGGCTTACCTGGCTCTGGGGTAGCGGTTGCCGTAGAGGGGGAATACGCCTACCTGGCAGATCGTACCGGTGGGTTGCGGGTTTATTCTATTGCTAACCCCCTGGCCCCCATCGCCACCGATGATTTTAATACCCCCGGCACCGCTTGCGCTATCTTCTTTCTAAATGGCCTGGCCTATGTCGCTGATGCCGAAGGGGGGTTCCAGATTTACAATGTCTTTGATCCCTACAGCATCACCGCCATTGGCAACTACCAGACCACGGATCATGCGTTAGATGTGGCCGTAACCGGCACATTTGCCTACGTGGCCGATTGGGCAGGGATACGGGTGCTGGATGTGACCGACCCGGCATTGCCTGTACCAGGCGGCCGCGTTGTTTTACCGGACGACGCCGAGCAGATTGTTATTTCGGGTACAGTGGCTTATGTGGCCGCTGGTGATGTGGGTGGGATCCGTGTTTTAGACATCAGTGATCCGGCTATGCCTACGGAAGTTGGCAGTTACAACACGCCCGGTACGGCGCACAAAGTTCTCATTGATGGGGCCACTGCGTATGTAGCGGATGGCAATCAGGGTGTGCGCCTGCTTGATCTGACAGATCCCACGGAGCCAGCCTTGTTAGGGTTTGTGGATACACCAGGAGAAGTGTGGGATGTGGCTCTCCACGAGCATTATGCGTATGTGGTGGCGCAGGCATTTGGTCTCCGTATCATTGATGTGAGTAACCCCACGAACCCCATAGAGGTCGCAACGTACATTCCCCAGGCCCAATTGGTAAGTATTACCATCAAGGAACAATACGCTTATGTAGCCGCTTTAAACGGCTCTCTGTGGGTGTTAGATTTGACGAACCCCACCGCCCCCATTCTGGTTAAAACAATGAATGTCGGCGGGTGGACGTACCGGTTGGTGTGGCGGGATAACACATTGTTCGCGGCCGCGAGCACTGTGGGTTTACGGGCCTATGATCTCACCGACCCGGCCAACCCGGTGGAGATGGCTTACCTGAATACCGGAGGGAATACGCGTAGTGTTACCCTGGTGGGGAGTCAGCTTTATCTGGCCGATTTGACTGGGGGAGTGGCGATTGTTGAGGAAAATTATCTGGTACGCGGCCGCGTGGCCGATCATGCTGGTGTGCCGCAACCCGGTGTCCTCATCCAGACTAACTCCGGTCTGACTACAACGACAACGGCCACCGGCCACTACACCATAACAGGCGTGACAGGTGGGGAACATCTGCTTACTCCCAGCCTGTCGGGTTTCCGTTTTAGCCCCTCTAGCCATCTGGTACTGGTTGGCCCATCCCAAGAAGGTCAAGATTTTATCGTTTTCCCAGCCCCTCAGATCATTTCTTTTACCGGGGACATTACCCTCACCTTACGTTTTACCGATACACAACACCTTACAACGACTCTCACCTTCCCGGCAGGGGCGGTCACCGATACCGTTACCCTGGCCCTCACCCCGACATTGATGACCCTGGATTCCCCTTATTTGATGACCACCGGGCACAATTTTGAGTTGGCTGTTTATCAACACAATAACTGGGAACCCAAATTTGTCTTTGCCGCACCGGTACACGTTTCTATTGGTTATTCCGAACTAGATGTTTTGTCTATAACGCATAGGGAAAAATTATTCCTGGGAGTATGGGATGGAGAAAATTGGCCCGATGCGGCCGCGACCTGTACGCCCCCTTCAATTTATCACCATAACATCCTGGGTAATCGCGTAACGGTAGATATTTGTGGTACCGGGCTATTAGCCTTGTTGCGGCCGCTGGATTTACTTTATTTGTCTTTTGTGCCCAAGAATTAGTTTACCCAATAAGGAACCCATTCCCCTCGGGATATTTTTGTAACCGTTCAGGTGGGTCAATTTATCCGCCAGCCCGCCTGGTCGTAAAACAAACGAGCTATCCTTACAAAGGGCGTTGGCCTGGCGTTTCAGCCCGTAGGGCTTTGTCCATTTAGCCCGGCGGGTTTTGTTGTATTAAAAAATAGTCAGGTAATATGGTTTGGTTTTCCTCCAAACCTAACCTCGCCCCCAGGGGCGGGGAACTTTCTCATGTGCCGGGAATCGCCTGGAGATGGGCGAATCAACTCATTACCCGATTAATCATTTAATCAACAATGACCGTCGGGCGGGGTAACTGAACGCTTACATATTTTTTACAGGCGTTCGCCCGCGAAAAATATCACCGCAACTCATACAAAAGGAGTTCCCATGCGCGATCATTACCTCTCCGCAACTCGTGGATTACAAAGACAATCGTTCCCCATGCGTTTATTTGAAAAAGCCAAACGATTTGGCATCTGGAACCCCAGCGATCTGGATTTCAGCCAGGATAAACAGGATTGGCAACGGTTCACCGCCGAGGAAAAAGATTTGGTTCTTCGTTTGACTACCCTGTTTCAGGCAGGCGAAGAAGCAGTTACCCTGGATTTATTGCCCTTGATACAGGTGATTGCCCAAGAAGGGCGTATTGAAGAGGAGATGTATCTCACAACTTTTCTTTTTGAGGAAGCCAAACATGTAGATTTTTTCCGCCGGGTATTAGATGAGGTCGCTGAGGTAAATCATGATCTGAGCCATTATCTGACGCCCAATTATGCCACCATTTTTAATGTGGCCCTGCCCCAGGCGCTCCAGACTTTGCGCTCTGATCATTCACCTATAGCCCAGGCACGTGCGGCCGCAACCTACAACATGATTGTCGAAGGGGTGTTGGCCGAAACCGGTTATTACGCCTATTACACCATTCTGAAACGCAATAACATCATGCCCGGACAGCTACAAGGCATTACCTACACCAAACAAGACGAATCGCGCCATATTGCTTATGGTCTGTACCTGCTCTCCCGGCTTATTGCCTGTGATAGGGCTGTATGGGACGTAATTGAAACCACCATGAGCGAGCTAATGGTTGCGGCCGCGGGTGTTATCACCGATGCCTTTTCTTTTTATGATCCCATTCCCTTTGGGTTGAATGAAGATGAGTTTATTGAATATGCCTGGGGTCAATTCCAAAAGCGTTACGCCCGTCTGGAGCAGGCGCGGGGCCAATCGTTAGAGGAAATCATGCAGGTGGCCGAGGAAAGTTTTTCGGCTGAGGAATGAATGCTGGATGGCTGGAAAAAGGCGGTTTAGCTGTAACAACCCCCACCCCTAACCCCGCCCCCAGGGGCGGGGAACTTTTCTGGGCGCAGTTTTTCGGGGCATGCGCCCCGAAAAACTGCGCCGATGGGGTCTCCCTTTCCCCTGGGAAGGGGTAGAGGGATGGGTCTTCCGCCTGGCCCTTACCTAACATTGCCGAAGCGGTTGGCTGTAACAACCCCCATCCCCAGGGCCAGGGAACTTTTCTGGGCGCAGTTTTTCGGGGCATGCGCCCCGAAAAACTGCGCCGATGGGGTCTCCCCTTCCCCCTGGGAAGGGGTAGGGGGATGGGTCTTCCGCCTGGCCCTTACCTAATATTGCCGAAGCGGTTGGCTGTAACAACCCCCATCCCCAGGGCCAGGGAACTTTTCTGGGCGGTCTCCTGCCGTACCACTTTCGATAAGCAGGTTATTTAATTTCCATTCGTCACTATACAGATGGGATACGGCTCTGCCTGAGCTTGTCGAAGGCAGAGCCGGGCTTCGATAAGCTCAGCCCTCGAGGGCGTATATAGTTACTCTCTTCCTAAATACCCACTACCCTTCATCTGAGGGCAGAGTTTGTAAGACAGTGTTGATCTTAACCGGATCAGCTACCGGGGCCGGGTAGGAGCGGGTGCCAAGTTGCGTTAACGCGGCCGCGCCCATACCCACCGCTCCCACAATTATGGTCAGAACCCATTGACCAAAACCCAAACCCATCACATTAAACATCCCTACCGCCAGGGATAAAGCAACCGTACCTAAAACGCTGGCTGTTTGCAGGCTAGGATTCTTCAACTTTAAAGGGCCAGCCAGCCACAAACCCACCTTATATCCCAGAGCGACCCAACCCATGATTGCGGCCGCGATCAACGCCGCCGAAACAATTAACATAATCGGGAAGCCCAATAATCCCAGGCCACAAGCCAGCACCAGCACCCCAAACACCGCACTCATCAAAGCCAGCAGAGAAGCCCCGGCCACCCCTGTCAGCAGTCCTACCGTACCACTGGTAACCGGCTTTTCGCTAATCACCTGGCTCACCTGGTTCAATTGCCGAGGGAAAACCGAAGCGATAACCAACGCCAATACCCCTAGCGTAAAAGTCCAACCCGCTGTTTCCACCACATTACCTACAAAATTCCCTATACCGCGCCCCAGCCACGATGTTTCTCCATGAACAGGAACAGGTGGAATCACCACATCTGGTGGGGTCACGACAGCCGGTGTGGCCACACCCGCCGGTGGGGCCGGGGCCGCCAGTCCATCCAGTAATTGCGCTATCGCCGGTATAGACGGCACAGCACTACAGGTCACCGCGTGATCTCCTGATTCTTGCACACTATCACCGAGCAAGACGCATTCTCCATGAAGTTGGCCATCCTCCATAATAGTCAACGTACCATCAAAGAGGGTAACAGCCCCATTCACCGTACCGGCCAACAAAAGATCGCCATCATAAATGGTTACCGGACTGTTTACTACCGCTCCAGCCTCAATGGTGAGATCCCCATCATAAACTGTGATGGACTCATTAATCACCTCACCGGCGGAAATCACCCGATCCGCATCGGCTTGGGCCAGGATATAACCTGCTGGCACCGTCACCAGCAAAAATAAAACCAGAAAAAAACCAATACGAAACCGTTTCATGCTACCACTCCTCAAGTAACTATCGCTCATTAAGTTTCTACGTAACGATGTTGCTAATACGCCAACATGAATTCCCAAACAGCCGTAATTACTAAGCCGTTGCTTGAGCTTGTCGAAGGCAACATGAGGCTTTGACAAGCTCAGCCCTCGAGAGTCTTAGTAGTTACAAACAGTCAACATAATCCCTATTCCGTAATGGCGTACTCGTTTTGGCCGATAGTTACTAAACACGCACATTGGCAGGCATCAGGCGGGGCGCGGGAAAGACAAGTTGGCGATAGACGCCGCCCCAGACCATAATGATGCCCACCATCATCAAAAGTACACCAACAATGGCTGGTTGTTGGGAGATGAAGGTGCCCACGAGATTCAACATAGCTGTCAATATCACCGGTAGCAAACTCAAGGTTTCCCACAGGGAGCGTAAAACACCCCCCAATAGCCCCAGATCAAATACCACCGTACCGACAGTACTAAATAAAATGCCTGCCAAAACAAGGGGTACTACCCCGCTGAGTAAGAGCAATGTATAAACGGTGCCAATCATCCAGACGCGATACGCCGGGTGGGGCAGACGTACCAACGTTCGTTGCACAAAATCGGCTGGGGGGGCCAGGGCTGGGGTGGTACGGAGCAATGTTTCCACTGCCTGTAAAGCGTACCACTCCTGCGCACAAGCCAGACACGTTTGTAAGTGCACTTCCAGGTTGTCCCACCCGTCATCGGGAAGCTCACCGTCCAAAGCGTCCATCATGAGCAGGTAAATCTCTTCGTGTTCCATCCCTCTCTCCTCAATCTCCGTAATGATGGGTCTCTCAAGCCATCTCCGCGGCCGCTAACTCTGCCGGTTGAATCAGTCCCATTTCTACCCCGGTCTGCGCTAACATGCGCCGGGCGCGGAAGAGCCGGGATTTAATGGCACTGACCGTTGTTTGCATAATCTCGGCAATTTCCTCATACGAGAGATCATGCCAGTAGCGCAAAACAACCGTCTGCCGATAATCATCCGGGAGTTCCTGCAATAGAGATTGGACCATTTGTTGTTGTTCATTCATAACTGCCTGCGCTTCAGGTCCGGCCGCTTTATCCGAATGAAGGGCTGGATGGGGCGGCAACGGTTCATCTAACGAAAGCATAATGGCTCGCCGTTTGCGAATGACATCAATGCAATAGTTGGATGTAATAGACAGCATCCAGGTGCTAAATTTATGCGCCGGGTCGTAGCTGTCCAGGCGGGTATAAGCCCGAACAAACGCTTCTTGAGCCGCTTCTTCAGCTTCTCCCGTGTTACTTAACATCCGGTAAGCCAGATTAAAGACAGGGCCTTGATAAGCTTCAATAAGACAACCAAAAGCCACTTTGTCACCCTGTCGGGCTAAATCTAACCAAATTTGTTCTTGATCCACCGATCTAACTCCTGACTCTGTGACAACCATTACGCAGAGTCACGGAAAAAGTTGTTGGCAATCTTTGGCAAGGTGTGCCGGTTACAGGTACCCCTTATATTCTGGGGAAACCCGGCCAGATTCGTGTTGGAATCACCGCTATTATACGCAGATAAATCTCTCATGTTGCATTGACCTGTTTCTATGACAGGGCGATTGCCTTACCCATCCCCGATACTTTCTTTGACGCTCCCTCGCCCCTGTTTTATAATGCTCGGTCTATGGTGAATCAGATGAATGAGAATGAAAAACGATCATTGCCCTCAACGTTATACACTGAGGAATATTTTTTAACGGCCTGTGAAGGGTATGATGTGTTTCTGGAATCGGAAGGGCAACATTTGTCCCGACGGTTACGAGATGCATTTGCGATGGCGGGGGTAACGGCCGGGATGCGGGTATTGGATGTGGGTTGCGGCCGCGGTGAGATTATCCGCCATTGCATGGAATTGGGTGTAGAAGCCTATGGCATAGATTATGCCGAAGTGGCTACCCGTATGAGTCTGGATGTTATTCATACCCATTCCCAAGCCCACCCGGAACAACATTACAAAACGGGTGTCTGCCGGGCCGATGCCAAAAAATTACCCTTTCCCACCGGTTATTTTGACCGCGTCTTACTGTTTGATGTGGTTGAACACCTCTACCCCTGGGAACTACATGAGGCCTTGCTTGATATTCATCGCATCCTCAAACCCAACGGCCGCCTGATGGTACATACTGCCCCCAATCGCTGGTATGATGCCTATGCCTACCCCTGGGTACGGCGGGTCCGTATGTTGCTGGGGCAGGGTGCCCATTACCCCAAAGATCCCCGTGCCATTACCCCAGCAAATCAGGATGTACATGTGAATGAGCAGGACATTCTGAGTATGCGCCGGGTACTGGCGGCGGCCGGTTTCAAAGCCAAAGTGTGGTTGGATAGCCCACCGCAAAACCGGCAGGAAAGTTGGTTCATGGCTATTTTACGTCGCCTTGCGTTTGGTATTCCCCCTTTCCGCTGGTTTTTTGAACGAGAAGTGTTTGCTGTGGCTGATAGGGGGACGGTTAATTAAAAAAGAGTCAATTAAAAAGGCGTATCTATAAACGGTAAACGCCAGGAGCAAACCAAAATGAGAATTGCTGGATTCTCCCCTCCAGCTTCTATCTCGAGGGGGGAGAGGGGAGTTGATTCCCTCTCCCGGGGGAGAGGGTCAGGGTTTACTGACGCCGTACCCATGCCATGGCCTCTGCTATGGTGCTGACTTCGCCAGTGGCTTGGGCTTCTTCTAGCAGGCGCAGAAGTTGTCCGACCAGAGGCCCGGGGGCCAACCCCAACTCTTGCATGAGTTGATGCCCATTGAGCAAAGGCTGTGGGCTGATGGTACGCTCATGCTGATGAAAGTAATGGTTGAGAAACCATTCCACCAGGGCGCATAATTTCCGCCACGCGGCCGCGTCGCCTACCCCCCCATAAGTTGCCAGATGATCCGCCAGGGATAACAATAGAACATCTACGCCATTAGGCCCCAACGCTTTAAAGAAACGGTATACCGCCCGGGGAGTAGGAGATTCACTCTGGAGTAAAAAGAGTGGTCGCATGTGTCCGCCTACTATCGTTTGTACCTGGCGCACGGCTTCCCGGCTCAGGCGTAAACGTTCTAGCACCGGGCCAGTCATTTTAGCCCCTACCCCATCATGGTCTAGAAAACGAATGCGGCCGCTTGCCTCATGGGTCTGGGTTTTGGCTTTCCCGACATCATGAAAGAGTGCCCCCAACCGCAGGATCGTCCAGCCATCAAGACCACCGTCTACGGACCGGGAAAGGTAATCTGTGAGGGGGTGGGTGTAAGGAGCCAGCGCTTTGCTGGCGGCACTAAGGGGGTGCTCGGTGGTGGCTGTGCCCCGGAGCCACTGTTCAACCTGTACCAACCAGCGCAGTACACTCCAGGTGTGTTCTAGAACCGGTTCGTGGTGAGGTGGCGACTGCACGATATGGGTCAGGGCGGCGACTTCGGGTAATAAAACAGGTAATAAGTTGTATGTTGCCATCTGCTGTAGCGCGGTGTGGGGGGCCGAGGTGAGGAGTAGTTTCAAAAATTCATCGCGGCAACGTTCAGCCGAAACACGGTTGAGGGTAGACGCGGCCGCAACTATTGCCTGCCCCGTCTCACTTTCAATGGTAAAGCCAAACTGCACCGCTTGCCGAATGGCTCGTAAACCTCGTACCGGATCATCGCTGATAGCCTCAGGGCTGGCCTGCCGGATGATTTTGGCTTTGAGATCGGCCTGGCCATGGCAGGGATCAATCAGACTGCTGGTGCGGGTTGCGGCCGCAGGTAAGGCAATGGCGTTCACCGTAAAGTCACGAGCCTGCAAATCAGCTAACAAATCTGGCCCCCGGTAACAGGCCACATCCAGCGTCGTATCGGCCAGAACAACCCGACCCGTGTCCCGTTCCGCATCTAGAGGGTAAGCGGGTTGATGGAGGACATTACCCAGGTGGAAAGCGGTAGCAATTCCTTTGCTGGGTACAACAAAATCCAGATCATGGCTGAGCCGCCCCATCAAGGCATCCCGCACGGCTCCCCCCACCAGATAGATGGGGATTTCCAATTGAGCGAGGTGCGGCCGCAGTTCTGCCAGTAAAGGAGAAAGGGGCAACGGTTCGCCACCCTCCGAATCCACATAAAGCAAGGTAAATTTTTCTTTGGGGCGATTGCGGCGAGCCAGGAGCGCGGCCGCGTGTCCTGTCTCACCTACACCGGCTACCTGTCCTTGTACCAGCGCCACCCAATGGCCCTGGTAAGGAGTTAAATTGGGAAATGCGGTAGAGTGTGACATGATTTAAGCAGGTTGTGAAAAGCAGTCATAACCAGATATCTTAGTAATCGTCCAAAAATAAGTTCCGCACAGACCTGACAGGTTTTCGGAAACCTGTCAGGTCTAAATCGGGAAGTTATTTTTAGATGTTCACTTACTCAACGTGTATCTGTACAGGTGATCTACGACGATGCCTGAGTTTGTCGAAGGCCCTGCTGAGCTTCGACAAGCTCAGCCCATGAGAAAGTGCATAGTTACCTTGCCCAGAGTTTAGACCGAGAGGTAAACCTATCGCTTTCAAGAAAAAGGCGTGGTTCAAAAGTCGGCAAACTGTGCTTAACAGTTTGTAGGGCGATTTTGTAAATCGCCCTACACAATATGGTAGGCGGGCAGAAGCCAGTGCGTAGACCAAACCATCATCTGAACGCCACTAACGCATGTTTTCTAGCCCCGGTTCCCGGTAACTAACACACCTTTACGCAAATATTTCTGGTTTTAAAACCGCGATATAGGGCAAGTTGCGATAAAACTGAGCATAATCAAGGCCATAACCTACGACAAACTCATCTGGAATGTCAAAACCGATATAATCTACCGGCACATCTACTTCGCGGCGGGAAGGTTTGTTGAGCAGGCTACAGATGCGTAATGAAGCTGGAGCGCGGGCTAACAAATTCCGGTGCATATAAGCCAGGGTGCGGCCGCTATCAATAATATCTTCGATAATCAGGATATGCCGACCGGCGATGTCTTCTTTCAGGTCCATGATAATTTGCACGGCACCACTGCTTTTTGTGCCTGCGCCATAACTGGAGACACCCATAAAATCCACGTAATGCGGCCGCGTTATCGCCCGGCTCAAATCAGCTAGAAAAATATAGGCCCCTTTCAATACACAAATCAAGGACAAATCAGCCACATCCTCATATTCAGCCGTAATGGCTTCGCCCAACTCCCGAATTCGTTTCTGCAACTCCATCTCATCAATCAAAACGTAGGCAATACTGTCGGTTAATTTACCACCTGTTTTTTTCATTTCTCCCCCTTAGGAACTGTCTAAGAATAACTGCCCATTTTGTTATGGCCGGTCTCCTGACCGCGCCACCCAAGTTATTTTTAGATACTCACTTAGCGCCATTGCGTCGCACGATATGGCAATGACGACAACGCGCCTCATAGACCTCAGCCGCCCCAACCAACACTACCGGATCATCATACGCGGCAGGTTGCCCATTGATAAGGCGTTGGGTGCGACTGGCACTCTCACCACACACCACACAAATTGCCTGAAGTTTGTCTACCTCTTCAGCCCGGGCCATCAGGTGGGGGATAGGGCCAAATGGTTCGCCCCGAAAATCGGTGTCTAGCCCAGCACAGATGACGCGAAACCCTTGATCTGCCAGGTGATTACAGATGGAAACAATGGCGGGGTCAAAAAATTGCACTTCATCAATAGCCACGACAGTGGTTTGCGGCCGCAAAAGCGGCAAAATCTCCTCCGCTAGTCCCACCGGTTCTGCTTCCACCGTCAAACCATTATGGGATGTCACCCGCTCCACCCCATATCGTACATCAATCTGCGGTTTAAACACCTGTACCGTTTGCTGGGCAATAATCGCCCGCCGCACCCGGCGAATTAGCTCCTCTGTTTTGCCGCTGAACATACTGCCACAAATCAACTCCACGCGCCCTCGCGAGTGTTTCATACCTTCATCTCCTCATATTGAACTTGCCAGACAACCCCTTTTATAGCATAGTTTACCGTGACCGTGCATAAACGGCGCTACTGAAGCAAACGGGGTAAGGTTACTTTTACATATTCACCAAGACGATTTATTCCCGCAACAATCTACTCCTACGAAAATGTAGGGCGATTTGGTAAATCGCCCAGTGGACGATTTACAAAATCGTCCTACAAATTTTCATCCCTCTTGGTGCGCCAAAGGCCCATGGGGAACTCCTACGAAAATGTAGGGCGATTTGGTAAAGGGTGTGTTTCATTTCAGTTGAGAGGAAGAAAATAATGAATCAGTGAATCCGTGAATTGTTGAATGATTAACCAGGAGAACCCACCTGGCGGGCAAAATCGGGGGTTTTTGTCGTTTAAAATTAATCAGGTAATGGAATCCCCCCCACCCCTAACCCCGCCCCCCGGGGCGGGGAACTTTTCTAAGGGGCATTTTTCGGGGCATTCGCCCCGAAAAATGCCCCATGGGAATTCCCCCCTTCCCTCGGGAATCGGCAGGGGGGATGGGGTCAATGAAGGCGTTACCCGATTAAAAATTTAATGAACAAAAACCCCCAGTTTTGCCCGCCTTAAAAAAACTCCCCGCCCCTGGGGGCGGGGTTGGGGGTGGGGGAACGCCACGTAGGCAATCGCCCTAGAGCGTCTACCGCTTCATGAACAGTTCAACAGTTAGTTATTCAACTCATTTGAAACACACCCTTTGGTAAATCGCCCGGGCGATTTACCAAATCGCCCTACAAATTTTCATTCCATTTGGTGAGTGCCCGCTCATGGGGAACTCCGACAAAAATAAGCTGCGAGTGGCGAGTTTGCGAGTGAACGCTTACTCGCCCACTCGCTACTCGCTACTCGCATATTCACTATTTTCATCTATCCCTTCGGCAAGCTCAGAACAGGCTTGGTGTGCCACAATTCGTAGTAGAGACGCAAAATTTTGCGTCTCTACTTTACCAAAGGGTATGTTGCCAATGAGTTGAATAACCGCAATTCTCAATTGGCCCCGATGGGTAGGGATGGGGTTGGCCTCATCCTCTCACTCTTGCCGCATCTCCTACCTGCCTTACCCGGGTATCAAACCAGACATTGGTGGGGCAGGCGAGCGAGGCAACCGGGAGAACAAGTTGGGGTGATTAGACAATATTTCCCCCCGTTGCCCTGCCCCTACGACTCTCAATTGAGAATTGCCGATTAAATAATTATACTGTTCACGATCAGTTATTGCGCTTTTGCGCTGTGGCTGGTCTCCTGACCGCGCCACCCAGGTTATTGTGGGACGATTACTTAGGATTGACGATTAAATAACTTGAACATTTGCTGTGGCTGGTTTCCTGACCGTGCCACTCCCAGCGAACAAGTTATTTAGTTCTCATTCCTTAGGATTGACGATTAAATAACTTGAACATTTGCTGTGGCCGGTCTCCTGACCGTGCCACTCCCAGCGAACAAGTTATTGAGTACTCATTCCTTAGTAGTTACCAATTCTGACGTTATTCGCAAGCAACCACGACATGAGGATGGAGTCGAAATATGAACATAGGCCCTTTAAGAAGCCGCACCTCAACCATTGACATCTACATTAAACTGGCTCAATACCCTATCTTGGCCGACAAAATCCGTCAGCGTATGCGCGAAGAGTTCTTCCGTAGAGGCATCATCAGCGAAGATGCCTTTGAAAACGAAGTTGAAGAACGAGCCATTGAATCCCAGCGTCGCGAAGGTAGTTACGATCCCTTCAACCCCGAACCTCATGGCCTGTGGCAGGAGCGCAAAGCCCGCATTCGTGCCTTCCACACCGATTTTTACTTCGGCAACAACCTACCCGCCAGCCTCTTTGAAGAAATTGTTGAAAATGTTCTGCATGGTCAACGAGGCGAAAGTCGCCCCGTTTTGGAATTAGGTTTTAACCCAGAAGTAGCTCCCTGGGACATGCTCTTTGACCAGGGCAAAATTTATGAAGCTTTGCCCCCTCCAGAACAGAAAAAAGTCAGCCACCACCTGGAAGAAATCAAAGTGGTCTTGATCAAGGGGATGATTAGTGATCACCTTGACTTTATCCGGGTAGCTAAAAAAGTATTCACCATTGCCGACTTACACAGTATATATCACCGGCGCATTGGCCGAGGCAAAATTGGCGGCAAGGCGGCAGGAATGCTCCTGGCCTGGCGTATGCTCCAGCAACAAACCCCAGAATTTGGGGGTGACATCAGTGCGCAGATAGACATCCCCGAATCTTACTTTATGGCTACCGATGTCATTTACGAATTCCGCCGCTTCAACAATCTGGATCATTACATGAACCAGAAATATCGCCCTTTAGATGAAATCCGTAACCAGTATCCTCAAATTTTAGCGGATCACCTCAAGGGTGAATTCCCTGACAATATTGTCCAACGACTGGCTGATGTGTTAGAGCAGATGCAAGGACGACCCCTGGTGGTTCGTTCATCCAGTTTGTTGGAAGATAATTTTGGTTATTCCTTTGCCGGGAAGTATGAAAGTTATTTTTGTCCCAATCAGGCCAGCCCGGAAGAAAATTTGCAAGAAGTGCTGGATGCTATTCGTAAAGTATTTGCCAGTACTTTGAACCCGGATGCTATTTTGTACCGGCAGAAAAAGGGGTTGATTGATTATGATGAGCGGATGGCCGTTTTACTTCAGGCGGTAGAGGGAGAACGTCACGGCAATTACTTCTACCCTACCTTAGCCGGGGTAGGCTTCAGCCAAAATCCATTCCGCTGGAATAGCAAAATTCGGCGCGAAGATGGGTTTTTGCGTCTGGTCTTTGGTATGGGTACAAGAGCCGTGGACCGGGTAGATCGTGACTATCCGCGTATGATCGCCCTCAGTCACCCGCAACTGCGCCCGGAAACGACAGCGAAGGCGATCCGGCAATATGCACAATACTTTGTGGATGTGGTTGATCTGGCCGAAAATCGTTTCCATACGGTACCACTCCGTGAGGTTTTACCCCATCATCAAACAATATTGCGTTATATAGCGTCTATGGATAAAGGCGATTATCTCCAACCGGCTAACCTGATAGGACCAGGGGAATCTTTTGATGATGTGGTGCTGACGTTTGATTACTTGACGAAAGATCGTAACTTCGTGAAGCTCATGCGTAATGTTTTGCGACGATTGGAAACAGGTTATGAGACTGCGGTAGATATGGAATATGCTGTGCGTCTGATTCCCAGTTACCCCACGCCGGAGATTAAACTTATTTTGCTCCAGTGCCGCCCCCTTAGTCAACGCACCGATGCTGGTCCGGTGGAGATTCCCCAAGATATTCCTGATGAGTCGTTATTGTTCCGGGGACATTATTTGATTCCTGATGGTAAAGTGGAAGGCATTCGGTATCTCATTTTTGTGGATCCGGCGATGTATAACAAGGCACCATCTAATACTGTGCGCCTGGAGTTGGGGCGGGCGGTGAGTCGGTTGAACAAACGGCTGGAGCATGAGTTGTTTGTTTTATTGGGGCCAGGGCGGTGGGGTAGTTCTAACCTGGATCTGGGAGTGAAGGTTTCTTATGCAGATATTCATAACACAAAGGTGTTGATTGAGATCGCGGCCGCGGACGGAGAAACTGTTCCCGATTTATCCTACGGCACTCACTTCTTTCAGGATTTGGTAGAAGGAGGGATTTTTTCGTTGCCCTTACACCTGGACAAACCTGGGAGCTGTTTTCTGTGGGAATTCTTCCGCCAATCGCCCAACCGTCTGGCTTACCTTTCGCCCCAAGATGCGGAGTTAGGGGATTATCTAAAGGTAATTGATGTAACGACGATTTTACCGAATGCCCGAGTTTCCATTCTGATGAATGGGGCTGAAGATGTTGCGGTGGGGTTTATCAGCCAGGGACATTGGCGGAGTGGACTACAGCAAGAGGTGTCAGTGTCTAGTTTCTAGTACGTTTATGCGGAAGCCTGGAGCAGGTTTAGCCTGAAGACGTGCTCCCCAGGGCGATTGTATAATATGAGTGATACACCCTTCCACACACAAATTTGTTATATGCTGGTATTTCCCTATGCCGCCAGCATTCAGGAACCGATCAAACCTATCCTGGGCTTAAAAGATGCCCCTTATTTCCAGCCAGTAGATATTGATGTGCAATCTTTATCCAGTGAAACGCTGGTGCTAGAAGGGATTACGATCACGGTTCAGCGACAGGTATTTGATGAATTGGTACAAATCATAGAGGGCTATTTTGTCTTGCCTGATGTACTGAGTGGGGTGGCGGTGCAAACTTGTGTGCGCCTGGAGGAAGCGTTACGAACACGCCTGCTTCCGGCCAATAACCAGATAGATGGGTTATATGAGGAGTACACCATTCTGCTCATACAAGGGGTAGCGCAATCGCCCGATGTGTTTGTAGAAGCACATAATCAACAACTGGCCCGTTTTTTGCGGCCGCAACGTGAAATCTTTGGCCCTTATGAAATCGAAGAAATACTTCTCTCTCGTGTTCGTTACTCCGAAGATGACCTCACCCTGGTAGATTGGGATGGGGCGATTATCATTGCCCCTGCTGGTGATTACCAATCTGATATTGAACTATTAAAAATTGGCAACTACCAATTACTCCGTTATCGCATGTTAGACAAAGTAATAGAAGCGAACCTGGAAGCCATCAGTCAGAACTTTCAGGAAGGGAGCCGCCCATCCCTTCTGCCCAACCGTTCCCGCCGCACTTTACGTCAGGTGCTAGAACAACGGCTTTCCCTGGTTCTCAACTTTGAACGTATTGACCAAAACCTGCTCCTCATCGGTGACTGGTACACAGCTAAACTGTACAAAGTCATCCACGATGAGTTTTATCTAGATGACTGGCAGGATACCATCAAAAACAAACTGGATAGCCTGCAATCCATTATTCAGATTGTGCAAGACAACTTTTCTGTTTCCTGGGCCAGCTTCATCGATCTGCTTCAGGTAGTGGGGTGGTTGCTTTTGTTAATCGGTTACATTATCCTGTTCTTTATTGATGTTCAGGCATACTTACCCTAAAGGTAACTGTTCCGTTGCGTTACATCAACGGATTGAGTCCACTGAAAAAAGGTCAAAACAGTTAAAAGTCCGGTTTCTTTTTCTCTGGAAGCGTCGGTTAAATTAGTCAGAAACCGGGCTTTTTGCAGTAGACTCACGGATTAGGAAATAAACGGATTTTGCAGAGGCCACTCTTAATCCATTCCTTTCAAAATCCGGGATTTTTAGGAATTCAGGGGTTGCCACCATATGTACGGGCTGGCCTTGTGCCTGCCCCGTGTGGGGCAACCACAAGGGTTGCCCGTACCCCACGAAATCCCGAAGAGTCAAAACCCGTTGTTATAACCCAAAATGGTCCAATATAGTCTCTGGACGGAACAGTTACCCCTAAAGAATGGCAATTAAACAACCGACTCACCAAAAGTGGCTCGGTCAGGAGACAGGCCACAGCTTATCCAGGTTAACAAGTTGATAGCTGAGCGGCTCTATTTAGAGGAGATCAAACCATGTCCCGATTAAAAGAAGCAAAATTGGCAGAGATGACAATACCGGAATTGAAGGCCTTGTTGCAGGAGCAAGGGTTATCAACATCGGGTAATAAACAGGCCTTAATTGATCGTTTGTTAATGTCTAGCCCCACTGGCCCCGGAGTTATGGTCGTGGAAACCGTATCGGCACGGCGCTCTAAAAAGGGCACCCTGCCACCCCCCCCCGCAGAAGAAGTCGTGCCGCCTGAGGCACCTATCAGTGAAGAAATAATAACCCCTGCCACCCCCCCCATCCCCGAAGAACCCGCCCAGAACGACGCGGCCGCACTCATTGCCCAACTTAAAGAATTAGTTGCCCAGGCCCAGGACGCCGTCTTCGCCGCCCAAGAAGTACTCGCGGCCGCGCAGGCCAAAAAGAAAGAGAAAAAAGGGAAAAAGAAAAACAAAAAATAAGCGGCCTTGCTGGGGCGTGGTTCAAAAGTTGACCAATGGCATGGGGGAAATCGTCCACTGAGCGATTCACCCCATCATCCTATAAATTTGTAAAGCTAACCTGAACCATGCCCAAATTGGCCTGGTATGGATAGCCCGGCGGTTCAACTGGGCGTAGCACAGCCTTTCCAGGCTGTGCACTCTCTATACAGGCAGAGCCGGGCTTCGACAAGCTCAGCCCTCGAGGACGTGAATCGTTACGCCCATTTTTTGTTTTCACGAGAGGGCGAACAGCCTGAAAGGCTGTTCTACGGGTTGGGCCATTTTTCGAGCGTGCTCCTGGAGTCCAACGGTTTTTGAGAATTACTGGCTAATCTTGGAGTATACCCACGTTTTGTGGGAGACCTGACAGGTTTCTAAAACCTGTCAGGTCTGTGCCCCACGATTTATGGGTATACTCCTAATCTTGAGGATGGTTGCCTCTTCCCTAAACCCATGTTATATTTACCACCCTTGCCCGCTAATGTGGGCTATCTTTATGAATGAACGCCATCATCCCAATAGATGATGTTTAGTACGTGGAGAGGATTGTCATGTCTGATTTGCTTTTAAAAGCCTTTGATTCCCCGGCAAATACCAATGTGCCGGAACTCCGGGTGGGAGATAGCGTAACCGTGTATGTACGAATCGTAGAAGGCAACCGGGAACGCACCCAGATGATTCGTGGCACCATTATTCGTCTGCGCGGTAGTGGCAACCAGCGCAATTTTACGGTGCGCCGCGTGGCGTCTAATAGCGTCGGAGTAGAACTGACTTTTTTGACCCGCTCCCCACGCATTGAAAAAATTGAAGTGCACCGTCATGCCCATGTCCGTCGGGCGCAGTTGTATTATCTGCGTGATCTCACCGGCAAAGCGGCCCGTCTGCGCGAAAAACGTATCAACTAAACCACTTACCTGGTGCAGATGATCTATAACCAATAACAAAGTGATAGCCCCCTGGCTATCACTTTTTTTGTTGGTGCGCCCCAGGCAAACAGGAAAACCATGTCTCGCAAGCCCATTATCGGTTGTACCACCTACCGCAAAACCACCGGTCACAACCCACCGCTAGATATTTACGGCCTGATGCCCGCTTATCTGGAGGCAATCGCGGCCGCGGGGGGCATTCCGGTTATGTTCCCCTTGGGGTTAGATGAAGGGGATTTATTCGCCCTATTGCATCGTGTGGATGGCTTACTTCTGCCCGGCGGGGGTGACATTGATCCCCGGCGCTATGGAGGTAATGATTCTGTCCCCTCTCTATATGACATTAGCCCCGTGCGCGATGAGACGGAAATTCGGTTAGTGCATCATGCTCTCAACACCGGCAAACCACTCCTGGCAATTTGTCGGGGGCATCAGGTGCTAAATGTAGCCCTGGGGGGAACCCTCTGGGAAGATATAGCTGACCTTATGCCCAATGCCATTTGCCATGATTATTACCACCTCTTCCCCCGAAATCACACCCCCCATGAAGTTCAGGTAAAACCGGATACCCAACTGGCCCGGCTATTAGGTACAACGTGTACCCGAGTAAATAGCCTACACCATCAAGGAATTAAAGAATTAGCCCCGGGTCTCATCGCGGCCGCGGCCGCCCCTGATGGTCTGATTGAAGCCGCCGAACTACCAGGACACCCCTTTGCCCTCAGTGTCCAGTGGCATCCTGAAAACCTGGTGCAAGATGACCCCCAAATGCACCAGTTATTTGCCGGTTTCGTTAGCAGTTGTCTGGCATGAGGAAAGCAGAAGGGTTCGTTCGCAAACAACTTTTTTCGGGGCATTCGCCCCGAAAAATGCCCCATTGGAATTCCCCCCTGCCGATTCCCGAGGGAAGGGGGGATGGGGTCAATGAATGCGTTACCCGATTAAAAATTTAATGAACAATGACCGCCGGGCGGATTAAGGGAATGCTTACCCTTCAAATTGAGAATTACTACATCCTACTGACCGCCATTGGCACGGAAAAGGGAATCTGGTAAACTTGCCCATTGTAGCAAACACCCATTTGTTTACATTCAATAAATCAACTGTTTCATCGGGCGAGAGTAAATGACCCTTCTGTGTCTCTCTGTGCCTGTTGTTAATCAGAATCTACACAGAAGGGGGTGAGTAAACTGGCAAAAGTCGTACTCCGTTCTAACGAAACACCGGAACAACTGCTCCGTCGCTTTAACAAAGAAGTGACTAAGAGCCGCGTCCTGGCTGATGTCCGGCGTAAACGTTGGCACGTACCGAAGAGTGAACTGCGTCGCATCGCCAAGAAAAAAGCGATTCGTCGGCAAAAACGTGTCTCCAAGCAGAATGATACAGCGTAAAACGGCCCGTCTTTGTTTGCGCGTAATCGCCCCTAAACATGTCCCCATGTTTAGGGGTTTTTATTTTAAGGCAACCAGGAAGGACAAGAATGACTTGGGTGAAAACCATCTCTGATCATGTGGGGCAACAAGAGGATAAGTTTTATAAAACAACCTTGTTCCGCGCCGACACCTTGTTGTTAGGTTTAAATTGCCTGGAGCCGGGTCAGGTACAAAAAGTGCATGACCATGCCGATCAGGATAAATTTTATATGGTGGTGGAAGGTCGCGGCCGCTTTCAGGTTGGTGATGAAATATTTACCGCCACGGTCGGCCAGGTCATCTGGTCGCCAGCGGGTGTACCTCATGGCGTTACCAATGAGAGTGATACCCGATTGACATTGTTGGTAGGTATTGCTCCTGCCCCTTGATAAGAATCAGTTTTCGTGTCTATACAGGTGGGGCACAGCGATGCCTGAGTTTGTCGAAGGCGAAGTCGGGCTTCGGCAAGCTCAGCCCCCGAGGACGTGTGTAGTTACCAGTTTTCTACCTATGAGGGTAACTACTAAGCCTGTTGCCTGAGCTTGTCGAAGGCAAACGGGCTTCGATAAGCTCAGCCCTCGAGAAGGTTAGTAGTTACTTATGAGGCCTAAAGTGACTATTGGTGGGGTCGAATTTGACCTGAAGCTCACCCTGATTATCGTCTTAGGGACGATCCTGCCTATGCTGGATTGGTACAACCATACAATCTTCCCTATAAAAGCGTATGATCGGGTTGTGTTGTACTTCGTCATTCCGGCTATTGTCATCTGGGTTTTATTTGCAGAGCCACTCAGTAATTATGGTTTCAAATGGGGTAAATGGCCGGAAGGGATTCTTTGGGTGGTAGGTGTTTGTGCCATAATGGCGGTTATTCTGTACTTTGTTGCCCGCACACCAGCCATGATTGCTTATTACAAAACTCGTGCCCCGGAAAGTGTGCCTTATCTGATTTATATCACCGGGGTAGATCTGTTTGGTTGGGAGTTTATCTGGCGCGGATTGATGCTTTTTGGACTGGCGAAGGTGTTGGGGCCAGGGCCAGCCATTTTTTTACAGGCTGTCCCTTTTGCCTTCATGCACTTGAATAAACCGGAATTGGAAACGTTAACCACCATTTTTGGTGGGGCGGGTTTTGCTTTTATCGCCTGGCGCACAGATTCTTTTGTTTATCCCTTCTTCATTCATTGGTTTATCGCCGCGTTTACCCAACTGGTAGCCAGCGGCCGCATTTGAGGTCGTGAACAGGGGACAGCAATCTGTCTTACAATCGGTATATTGTTACTTATGAAAACAGTCAATTTAACTTTAACGGGTATGGGGCATGGGGGCGTAGCCCTGGGGCGGGACACCAAAGAGCGGGTCGTGTTTGTCCCTTTTGCTATTCCGGGAGAACGGGTTCAGGTGGGGTTGGAAGAAAACAAGGGCAAACATTTTCACCGCGGCCGCATCCAGACCCTTTTAGAAGCCTCACCGTATCGTACTGAACCCCTTTGTCCCCACTTTGGCACCTGTGGCGGTTGTCATTTTCAGCACATTAAATATGGGCAACAACTTGTCTATAAACAAGGCGTTGTGGCCGAGCAGTTACAGCGTATCGGTGGCATTGCTCACCCGATGGTGCGTCCTACTCTGGCGAACCCTTCACCCTGGGCCTATAGCCTGGAACTCAATCTCTCACTTACGGCAGAGGGGGAACTGGGGCTGTGGTCGCCGCATCAACAGCAGGTTATCCCCATCAGTACCTGCCCGATTACCCAACCGGCCCTTGTCAGTTTGCGGGAGGATTTTGCTCTGGAGTTCCCTGGTTTGCGCCAGGTGATCTTACGCCAGGGGCAAGACGAGGAATTAATGGTGGTGCTTGATCTGGGGGACAATGAGGCGCCGGAGTTGGAAGTGGATTTTCCCCTCTCGGTAGCGGTGTTACTGCCGGATGGCGCGGCCGCGACGCTAATCGGCGATGCGTATCTGGTACAAAGTGTCAAAGGACGAGAGTACCGGGTATCACCTGGTTGCTATTTTCCCCCCAGTCTGGCCGCGGCCGCATTACTGATTGATACCGTTCTCCACTACACCCAATTTCAAGGCACAGAACAGGTATTAGAGATGTATAGTGGCGTTGGTTTCCTCACCAGTTGGCTGGCCCCCAAATGTGCTTCTTGGGTAGCTATTGAACAAAACCCTGATGCGGTGGCTGACGCGGCCGCGAATCTGGAAGATACGGAAAATGTAACGCTATATGAAGGGGATGCCGCCGAGATTTTACCCGAATTAGATCTGCAACCGGACTGGCTGGTAGTGAATCCTCCCGCTCAGGGAATGAGTAAAGAGGTGGTGGATTGGATTCGCGGCCGCAGGCCCCCCCATTTACTCTACATCAGTTCTGAACTTTCTACTTTGGCGCGTGATGGTAAAGGATTAGTCGAGGGCGGGTATCATCTGGTCGAAGTGCAACCGTTGGATATGCGGCCGCAGACCTACCATGTCGAAACCATATCCCTCTGGGAATTACCCCCCTCGCCTTAATGCTCTCTTAACAAGGTTGTTATGCTTACAAACCTGACAGGTTTTCTGAAAACTTGTCAGGTTTATCACCAGATCTTCGTTAAAGTACATTCGCGACAGGGCGAAAACAGCGTGATCAATATGATTTTTTTGAGGAGCAACCCATGACCTACGAACACATCCTTACCCGTACTGAAGGGCGTGTGGGCATCGCCCAATTAAACCGCCCGAAAGCCCTAAATGCCCTTAACCGGGAACTCATGGCCGAATTATTGACCGCCCTGAATCAGTTTGATACGGACCCGGCTATCGGTGCAATGATCGTTACCGGCAATGAACGTGCCTTTGCCGCAGGTGCTGACATCAAACAAATGGCTGAAGCTACGCCTGTCACCATGTTAGATAATCCGTTTATTGATTATTGGGATCGTTTGCGCCGCCTCAATAAACCAGTTATTGCCGCCATTTCCGGCTTTGCTCTAGGGGGCGGTTGCGAACTCGCCATGGCCTGCGACATGATCATTGCCAGCGAGACGGCTCAATTTGGTCAGCCAGAAATCAATATTGGCGTGATTCCCGGAGCTGGGGGTACACAACGAATGACCCGTGCTGTGGGCAAAGCCCTGGCGATGGAAATTGTTCTAAATGGCCGCTTCCTCACCGCCCCCGAAGCCGCACATTACGGCCTCGTCAATCATGTTTATCCGGTAGAAGTGTATCTGGATGAGGCGATCAAACTGGCGAATCAAATCGCTAATCGCGCTCCCGTAGCCGTGCGCCTGGGGAAAGAAGCCGTCAACGTTGCCGATGAAATGTTTCTGCAAGCTGGTCTGGCCCATGAACGGCGTCTGTTTTATATGTTATTTGCCACAGAGGATCAGAAAGAGGGGATGGACGCTTTTATTAACAAACGTCCAGCAAACTGGCAGGGAAAATAACACGGGGGGGGGAGTGTTAAACGAATTCAGGCAGGTGATGTGACCCCGGCCAGGATTTGGGCACGGGTACGTACCGCATTGTTGGCTTCAATCACTCGCGCCAGCACGTCCTCTTCGGGCATTCCCTCATCAATAAACAACGGTTCGCCAATCGTTACATGGAGCCGGGCAAAGGGATAAGCCACCAGATAACGATCCCAACGATTCATCTGATGCCCCCATTTTGTCCACACCCCTATAGGTAGAATAGCCGCCCTGGCTTTCCGGGCCAGGAAGGCGATGCCTGCCTTCGGCACAAAAGCCGGGCCATCTGGGCCATCTGGAAAGAGCACACTTTCCATACCCGCCTTGAGAGAACGTACCACTTTCAAGACGGCCCGCCCAGCGGCAACTGGATTACCCTGCATGTCTACGGCTATGGGCTGGCCCCCTATGCTTCGCCCCAGAACATCGAGGACATTAGAGCGATCATCACCTACGACAATGGCCATGAAATTACGGGCATCTAAAAACTTGTCCCCAAAGTGCATGAAGCCCATCCCCATGCCATGCCAGCTTGTCCAGATACGTGGGCGGCCGCTTTCTTTGACTTTTTGTACGTTAGGCCACCCTTCCACCTGAAAATGGGCCGTACGAGTTACCAACCGAAAATAGGCGAATAGGGCATGGCCCTGAAAACGGAGCCATCGGGTATGAAAATCACTCATTATTTCATTGCCTGCTGACCGTCCGATAACCGGCACGGGCCAGAGATAACCCCACATAACCATTGGTTAATAGATACCAGGTAGGGATAACGCTCAATTGCCAGATGCCAATTCCCGCGAGTATTAACAGGCAGACATTGAGACGTTTACGACTAAAGATCCATTTGAGGGAAGGGAAGGTGATGGTGCTCACCATCAGCAAACTGAGAATCACCATCAGAGGGATGAAGAGGCTATTGGGGATAACCATGCGGCCGCTTAAATCCGTCATTACCGCCAGAACTAACAACGCTCCTGCTGTCGAAATGGTCAGACCAATGGAATCGGTTTGGCCGGTTTTCATGGGGAGCAGGTTAAAGCGGGCCAACCGAAATGCCCCTGCCAGAGGGAGCAACACCGCGCATACCCAGATGAGTGACTCAGTGACATCACCCTGTAGCCGTAAATGGAAGAAGGCTAACACCGCCGGGGCCGCTCCCAGGCTTACCATATCTACCAGTGAGTCTAATTGCAGACCAAATTCTGACCGGGCATTGAGTTTACGCGCCGTTGTCCCGTCAAAAAAATCCAGGACATAACTGGCCAGGATCAATGCTCCACCTGACGCCAGATGGCCCGTCGCCGAAGACAATATGGATACGATGCCACAAATGAGGGATAAAAAGGTGATTCCATTAGGAACCAGATAACGATATTTGCTATTCATGGCCTATCTCCTGGGGCGGTAAACAGTTGTCATAAAAACATACGTTGTACTTTCGTAAAGCTGTACTCGTCTAGGGCAAACTTACACACAGGAACAAAGCTGACAAAGTCACCAGAAAAATATGTGGGCTTTGTGGCTTCTTTCAATAAACAAGTAATCGTCCGTATTTAACTTAGGAACTGTCGTAAGCGTTCAGTTCCCTGAGAAAAAGAGCCTTCCGAAGGTTTCCGCAAAGATGTTGACCAGTGGTACAAACCTTCAGAAGGCTGAACGATTAGGAACTGTCTAAGGATAATGGGTCTTCAGGATTTCGTGGGGTATGGGCTGGCCTTGTTGTTGCCCACACTGGGTAGGCACAAGGCCAGCCAGTACATCTGGTGTCAATTCACTGAATTCCCAAAGACCCAGAATAACTTCCCTTTTGGCTGTGGCCGGTTTCCTGATCGCGCCACCTATCTTATTTCCGAACGATCACCAAGGCTATTCGACTCCGGCGAATTTTCCTTTTACCATGGGTGGCTGATAGACCTTTGCAGGCAGTTCACGCGCTGGTAAACAAGAAAAACGCCCCTGTTGTATAGCGTTATTATTTTTGGGTTTTCTTTAATCGGGCAATGGGAGTCACCCCCCCATACACTTTATCCCCTACACGCACGATGAGGTCTGCGGTGGGGGGGAGAAACAGATCTACACGAGAGCTGAATTTGATCAGACCGAACCGTTGTCCGGTGGTAAGTTGATCACCTAATTGGGCATGGTTGACACAACGCCGAGCCAAAATACCAGCGATCTGTTTGGTCAGGATACGCCCATAAGCCGATTCCGTTATCATGGCGATGTATTCGTTGACCTCAGAGGCTTCGGGTAGATACGCTTTTAGGAATTGGCCGGGATGATGCTGGACAAGGGTAACGCGGCCGCTTAACGGCACCCGTTGTACATGAACATCCACAATAGAAAGGAAGATGCTAATACGAATAGCATCTTCTTGAAGGTATTTTTTTTCTGGCTCGCGGATAATTTCTACTACTTCCCCATCACCGGGGCTGACCACCAACCCATCTTCAACCAGGGGTGTGCGGTTGGGATCCCGAAAGAACCAGAGGATCAACAACCAAAGGGGTGTAATGAGCCAGAACAGCAGGTGGGTAAGGGGATGAGCACGAAGAAAACGCAACGCGGCCGCGAGCAACCACATTCCTGTAACAAAGGCCATAGTCCCTTCTCCCCCCTGGGCAAAAGGCCAACGTTTATCCTTTCCGTACTGCTCCATGCGACTCCTTACACCAGAAATCCGATTTCCCGGCGAAATCGGATTCCCTAAAAGTTATGGGGCATTTTAACATTCCCCCCAGGTCAGGGCAACCATCCTGCGGCGATTGCATACTCCCCAACCCCGCCCCCAGGGGTGGGGAACTTTCTCATGTGCCAGTTATCGAGCGCGGCCGCGCTCGATAACTGGCACTCCTGGTGTTTCCCCCTCCCCCTTGAGGGTGACGCGAGTCGAAGCCCGGTTCCGCCTTTGACTCGCGCAAACATCGCCGTACCTCCCTAAATCTGGGAGGTATTAGGGGGTGGCTTTATCCGTGTTTGACCTTCGCTAAACTCCCTCATTGCCCTACCGTACCCCTTTCGTCTCTCGCCCGTACCCTGCCTGTTTGATACACTTGCCCCATGATGGAAAATACGCGAACCCGCCTGTTCATTTTGTTCATTGCTTTGGTGGTTGTGGCGGTAGCTGTCTGGGCCACTACCTATGCCATCCAGGGTGATAGTTCTCTTTTGCGCAATGTGGCCATAGACGATGCCCGCATTACACCTAATGCTGATGGTAGTAATGACATTACCACTATTCGCTACGAAATTGCTCGTAACGCCACTGTTTCTATTTACTTTGAGAATGGGGCTGGCGAACGATTTTACTTTCGGGAAGCGCGGCCGCGAGCCGAAGGTATCTACTCTGTCAACTTTAGCGGTGTGGTTGAGGGGTACAAACTTCCCGGCGAAACCATCTCGGGTGAGATTCTCGCCCGCCTGCTCCAAAACGGAACCTACACCTGGACTATCGCCGCCACCGACACCGAGGGCATGAACCAAATGGTGCAGGGACAACTGATTATCGCCGAGGCTGATACGGCCCTGCCGGAATTACGCAACTTTAGCCTGGACAAAACAACCTTTACCCCCAACCAGGATGGTATTAATGACCGGGTTTTGGCGGCGTTTGAGTTGATGAAAGAGGTCTCTACCCTGCGAGTTTACCTGTTGGCTCCAGATGGCAGTCAATATCCCATCGAAGAAAAAGAGCGTGGTATTCCCGTCAACATGCCGGGCCGCCACGAGTACGATTACGAAGGGGGTGTGGATGATAAAGCCACCCCGCCGCCAGATGGAATTTATCCGGTGATCGCTTATGCTGAAGATGCTGAGGGGCAAAAAATCCAGGTGGAGCAACAACTGACCATTCAATATGGTGGTGTGCCCCGTGCCGACATCATCTCTCCCCCCGCCGGACATACCATTGAGTTTAATGTAACCTCGGTGGCTTTATGTGATACGCTTTACTTTACGGCGACCGTGCGAAATTATGGTACAACGCCCATCCGCACCACCGGTCCTATTCCTGGCACTGTTTATGACTCCGATTGGAATTACAATACGTTGGGTTGGCACACTGAATCTGGGGCGTGGCGTCTGGCTATCGGTTACGAAAATGAAATTTTTAATTACCCTTATCGCTGGGCGATTGGGAACCCTGATGAGTTGACGATGATAGAGGGTGACCTGTATCTCATGCCGGATCAGCGGGTGGTTATCACCGGGGGTATTCGTATCATTAACAGTTTGGGGATTCGCAACCCGCAACCGGTATGGGCTGGATTAATCCATGAGGATGTGGAGATTTCCCAATTTAACAATCGTGTGGATACGCAATCTATTCTCATAGATTTGCCAGACGAAAATAACTTTACCCCCTGTCCAGCACGTGAGATTCCAGCGCGGCCGCAGGCTGAATAGATCCGCAGGTTCTTGGCCCATGTCGGCAAGATTAACCTGAACCATGTCCCCCCTGACCATTTTTCGTCTTCCCCTAACCTGGCAAGTCAGAACCAAAGAGGTTTTTGCCCCAAATTAAATGAATTAGCACGAATGGGAAAATAAAAAGGCTCTTTGGGAATTCAGGGGGTTGACACCAGATGTACGGGCTGGCCTTGTGCCTGCTCCGTGTGGGCAATCACAAGGGTTGCCCGTACCCTACGATATCCTGAAGACCCAATAAAAATTCAGTAACGACTAAGCCGTGGCCTGAGTTTGTCGAAGGCAACCCGAGGCTTCGGTAAACTCGGCCCTCGAGAATCTTAGTCGTTACATTAATTCGTAAAATTCGTGGCTGATCTTCTTGTTTTCTGGCAAGCGTTCAGTTATCCCGCCCGATGGTCAAACCACCGGGCTACATTTACGAAGCCGTGCGGGCTAAAACCTCAGGCCAGCGGCCTTTGTAACCATAGCCCCGTCGTTTACGACCGGGCGGGTTTTTGCTCAGGAAATAAAACCCTTAGTCCATAATTAACACCCCGCGTCAAAGATGAATGATTGCCCTACTCTGGGTAAAATTCTCCTTTGCACCTCTCATGGATTGGATGCTCATTTACCAGGTATGTGTCTTACTATGAATAACCGAACGCTGACGTACTCCGCTTTTTATTCTGTGGCGCGTAAAAACTTCCTTACCCGGAACACGCAAGCAACATTGTTTGCCTTACTTATCTTGTTACTGGCAAGCCTTACCGCCTGCCAGGGTACCACGGAGACAATCGAAGTCACTGTACCGGTTACCTATGAAGTAACGCGGCTGGTCAATGTACCGGTGACGGTCGCGGCCGCGACGGGGCCAGCCGCCACTCCCACAGCAGAAGCAGAACCTACCACCATGCCCTTACCCGGCACACCAGACTACCCCATCCGGCTCATCTTTCCTCCCACTGTACCGGCTCCGGTAGTAGAAGCCCGACAACAGCCATTTCTAGATGCGTTGATTAGCGCGACCGGTTTCACCTTTGAAACGGTCATCCCCGCCAATTTCCGGGAAATGCTAACGTTGCTTTGCAACGAGCCCAATCGCACCCTCGCTTTTTTGCCCCCAGAGGTATACGTTCTGGCTCATGAACAATGTGGGGCACAGGTAGGGCAGGCTTTTATGCGGCTAGGAACTACCTGGAATGCGGGCATGATTGTGGTTCGCCTGGAGAACCCCATTGCCAGTCTGGAAGAATTAAACGGGCAGAGCTGGGGCGTCCCTGGTTTACAATCTCGCACCGGATCACTCTTTTTTACCGCCATGTTTCAACAAATGGGTATTACCCCTGGCCCCATAACCGAATATCCAGGCGACAGCCGGGCTATGGAAGCGGTATTCAACGGGGAAGTTGCCTTTGCCACAGCTACCTTTGTCCCCCCCATTTTGCCCTATAATGAGCGGCCCTGGCAGATGGGCGTAGATGAGCCAGAACCCTGGAAGACAACCTTTGCCACACCGGCACGCAGTGACATTGGTTATGTGATCGCCAATGGGGACGTTAATCAGGGGGGATACCGGGTGCGGGAGGCCCGTTCAGCTTTATTAGATACTGTTCCCGGCATATTTGCCCAGACACGTATCCTGGCCTTATCGCCGCAAATCCCGTTTGATGCTGTGGTTTATGGGGCAACGTTTCCCTTTAATGTGGCGAATGAAGTAGCCGTGGCAATGACGGCTTTTGCCAGCCAGGACGTTTGTATTGAATCGGTCTGCTCTAGCGATTTCCTGAATATGAACGGGTTAGAACCGGTAGCCGATAGTTTTTATGATAGTTATCGGGAGATGATCGCCACAGCCGGTTGGGGTGAGGCAGAGATATTAGACGAGTGAAAATTGAAGGACTGTTTCCCGTCTCTTAGCGCGGTTTGGGGGCGTCCGCCTCAAACCGTGTCGGTAGGTTTCTCCTCTTCCCTCTGGGAAGGGGATGGGGGATGGATTTTCAGCCCATGCCTACCCAATCTGTTGCCGCAAACAAAATGTCACTTTATGACTGTGGTAAGTATAGCCCGACGGTTTGACCGCCGGGTGAGGTAAGTGAATGATTACCTCTCAAGCGTAAAAAGCTATGGTAGATCTGGCTATTATCATCGTCAGTTGGAATGTGCGGGATTATCTGCGTGATTGCCTGACCTCTGTGTATGGGGAATTACACCGATCTGGCATTACCGGTACGGTATGGGTAATAGATAACGGCTCAACTGATGGCACCTTATCGCTGGTAAAAAACCTGTTTCCCCAGGTGCATCTGCTGGTGAATGCGGAAAATGTGGGGTTTGGGGCGGCTAATAATCAAGGTATGAAAGCGGCCGCGGCCGAATCTCCGCGCTATTTCTTTCTTCTTAATCCAGATACGTTGGTGCGGCCGCGAGCCTTCAAACGGATGCTGGAATTTATGGACAGTCGGCCCGATGTCGGTGTTGCCGGGGCACGGTTGATCTATGGCGATGGTCGCTTTCAACATAGTGCCTTTGCCTTTCCCGGCATCCGTCAATTACTGTTTGACCTGTTTCCCTTACCGGCTCGTTTTTATGAGAGCCGCTGGAACGGGCGTTACCCACGCCATTATTACCACCCAGACAATAAGCCGTTTGCCGTTGATCATACCCTGGGGGCTACCATGTTAGTGCGCCGAGATGTAGCCGAAGCCACAGCCGGGTTTGACGAAGCGTTTCACATGTATTGTGAAGAAATTGATTGGAGTTGGCGCATCCGCGAGGCTGGTTGGGCCATTTATACCGTTCCCTCGGCCGAAGTGGTTCATTTTGGGGGAGAAAGCACCAAACAGATTCCGGCTCGTTCGATTATTAATTTGTGGGGAAGCCGGGCACAACTGTACCATAAACATTATGGTCCCTGGCGGCGCAAGTTGGCGGCCTGGTTAGCGGCATTGGGCCTGCGACGGCACGCGGCCGCAGCCCGTGATCGCTCTCTTAAAGAAGCCTATGAACACGCGGCCGCGTTATGGGACAGCCGATAATATACCCGACGCGGCGATAAAGCGACACGGCGACCGGGCGAACACAATGTCAGATTATGCCCTATGGCAGTATAGTGAGCGGTGATCCGTGAGTAGTAAACAAGCTTCGGTTGAGTTGACAGCCGCCATTCTTACTTTTAATGAAGCGGAGCATATCGTTGCCTGCATTGAAAGCCTGCGCTGGGCAGATCGGGTTTTTGTGTTCGATTCCTTCAGCCGGGATGACACCGTAGCCCGTGCTCAGGCCGCCGGGGCCGAAGTTGCTCAGGAGACGTTCCAAAATTATGCCCAACAACGGAATGCCGCTTTGGACGTTCTGCAAACGGATTGGGTTTTCTTTGTGGATGCGGATGAACGGGGTACGCCAGAGCTAGGGGTAGAAATTCGTCAGATGATCAATAACAGATCAGAGAGGGGTTGGTATGTGCCGCGCCACAACTATATTTTTGGCCGACTAACGTTAGGAGCCGGTTGGTACCCGGATTATCAGTTGCGCCTTTTTTGTCACGGCAAAGTGCGGTACGAACGACCCGTGCATGAATTGGCGGTGGTAGATGGGGCAATTGGCTACCTGCAAAATCCCTTGCTTCATTACAATTACCGAGATGTAGCCCACTTTCAATTCAAACAACGGGCGTATACCAGTTATGATGCCAAAATTATGTTTGCGGCTGGGGTGAGAGCGCGGCCGCATAACTTCATTCTGCAACCCTGGCGACAATTCTGGTGGCGTTATGTTACCCTCAAAGGGTACCAGGACGGATTACACGGCTTACGTCTCAGCACCTATATGGCCTACTATGAGTGGGTAAAATACCGTAAACTGGCCTGGTTCTGGCGCAAGCGTTAGGCAAGATATACTTTTTGCCCCAGCGGCCGCAATACCCAGTTTAACGTCTCCTTCCCCAATACCAACTCCTGCGCCGACTGACCGGGTAAGATTACCAGGACATGCCGCCCTTCGTGGTCAGACCATTGCCTTCCTTGTTCGACGGATTGCCATTTACCCTGCCACTGCACTCGCTGAATCGTCAATTGCCCATCCGTACGAAATTGACACTCTACCCCTACAATTTTCATGGTGCGTCAGACTCCTCCGCGGCCGCGTTCACCAGGCCATCAAATAAGCGTTGTTGCGTCACATCCTCAGCCGCCGTAATCTCTGGATGCCACTGCACCGCCATCAACCAGGGATGCCCCACCATTTCCAGGGCCTCAATCGTCCCATCGGCCGCATAGGCCACAACTTCCAAACCAGTGGCTGGTTGGCGTACCGCCTGATGATGCCATGATGCCGGATTTACGGCTGTGGCCCCCATAATGCGGGCCAGCCGTGACTCAGATTTTACCTGTACTGGATGGGGAACGGCTACATCGGGTGGTTCACGGTGCACCACAGCTTCACCCACCACATCGGGCAAATGTTCAATCAGTGTTCCTCCCAAGGCCACATTCAACACCTGCGTTCCCCGGCAGATGCACAAAGTTGGTTTACCTAGTTCGATAATTTTCCGGGCCAACATCATCTCCATCTCATCCCGCTCTGGACTGATGGTGTAAATTTCCGGGTGGGGCACACCAGCATAATGAGCCGGGTCTACATCTCCCCCACCCGAAAAGATGACCCCATCCAGTAGTTTCAGCAATTGATCCAGGTGCGGTTCACCAGGGGGAATTAGAATAACAATACCCCCGGCCCGGCGCACTGCATCTACGTAGACGGTAGGAAGCATAAAATGGTCATCGGGACTGCGTTCATAAGTGGTGATACCAATAATGGGTGTTCGTGTCATAAAAACGGTTCATTTTGTGTTTAGGAACGAGAATTAAGTGGTTTTTTCCTTCACCCCAGGGAGAGAGAACTAACTCCCCTCTCCCGCTTCGGGAGAGGGGTCGGGGGTGAGGGTCAGCCATTCCACGCTCGGCGTCTTGTAGGACGCAGAGCGTCCCAGAGGGAATTCTCACGCCGAGCGTGGGAATAAGTTGTGACACCTGAATGGTTACAACTATTGGCAGGTTGTTGCTAGATCCGTTCGAAGTAGCGTTTGCGTTCCCAATCAGTGACGAAGTTATCGTAAGCTGACTGTTCCACCCGCCAGAAATGGGTGTAGTGATCCACTACTTCGGCCCCAAACGCTTGTTTGGCAAAGTCGCTGGTAGCAAAAAGATCGGTGGCATCACGTAGGGTACGGGGAACCTGGGGCAACCCTTTGGCTGTGTAGACATCTCCCTGGAAAATGGCTGGGGGTTCGATCTGGTTACGAATACCATCGAGACCAGAAGCGAGCGCGGCCGCGTAAGCCAGATAGGGATTACAATCCGCTCCCGGAATCCGGCACTCAATGCGTAAACTTTGCCCCTTGCCCACCACCCGGAACCCGGCCGTACGGTTGTCATAGCTCCAGGCCATGCTTGTGGGTGCCCAAGAACCTGCCTGATAACGCTTATACGAGTTCACTGTGGGGGCATAACAGACCATAAACTCTGGCACATGGGCAATCCATCCCCCCAGAAACCAGCGGAAGGTATCGGAACCCATAACCGGCCCATACGCCTGATCCCCGGAGAAGGCGTTCTCGTCCCCTTGCCACAAACTCAGATGCATATGACAGCTAGAACCTGCCTGGGTAATATCATATTTAGCCATAAAAGTGAGACTAAGACCCAATTGATCGGCGGTTTCTTTCAGCACCTGTTTATACAGGGCGTGTCGATCCGCCATCGTCAACATATCGGCATAACGGATATTGAGTTCATGTTGGCCCAACCCCCATTCCCCTTTGGAATTTTCGACCGGAATGCCCGAATGTTTGAGGTGATGACGGGCATAGGCAGTGAATTTTTCCTGCCGTGCCCCCTGTAACATATGATAATCTTCAATGTACCAGCCGAGGGGGTCGAGTGCTTTATACCCTTTTTGCGCGGCCGCTTTGTATGATTCTTCAAAAATGTAATATTCCAACTCGGAAGCGGCTTTGGCGTTGAGACCGAGCGCGGCCGCGTCATCAATCTGTCGTCGTAACATGGTACGGGGGGCCACAGAAACCAACTGATGCCTCCGCTCATCCTCTATATCACATAACACCACAGCCGACTTATCCAGCCAACTCGCCACCCGGAGCGTGCTCATATCCGGAACCATATGGAAATCGCCATAACCCAACTCCCAATTGGCATACTTGTAGCCAGGCACCGGCTCCATCTCCATATCCACCGTCAGCAGATAATCACAGCCGTGGGTGCCATGCCCGGCAATTTCCTCCACAAAAAACTCAGCATCAAACCGCTTGCCCATAAACCGGCCATAATGATCAGTAAACTGCACCACGACCGTATCAATTTCGCCTGCTTCGACCTTACTGTTCAACTCTGCCAATGTCAATAAACCATAAATTTTACTCATAAAATAGTGCTCCTCAGTAACTACTGACGCTCTCGAGGGCTAAGCCTGGCGAAGCCCCGCAGTGCCTTTAACAAACTCAGGCAACAGGCTAAGTAGTTACACTCCTTGTAACCGTTCAGCCGCTCAATTCATCCGTCAGACCCGCCCACTCGTAATTGAGATTTTCCGAAATAATACAGGCATAGAATGGCTACCACGAAAGATTCAGCCCTTGCGATCCTGGCAGGAAGGGGAAACCCCATTCGTGTCATTTTTCGCGGGCGTCTGCCCGCGAAAAATGACACAAGAACAAGTTCCCCGCCCCTGGGGGCGGGGTTAGGGGTGGGGAAACTCTATAAATCTCAAAAACAACCGGGCTATCACGACAAAGGCCGCTGGCCTGGCGTTTTAGCCCTACCACTCTTTATCTGGTGAATGGGTACGACTACTTATGGGCCAACTCTTTCTGTGCTTCCGCTATCAAAGCGACTTCTTCTTCCGGGGCCTGGGCGACCAGGTGGTTACGACTATAAACCAAGAAATAAATAATCGCGACGATGATAAAAATACCTACACCCCATACGCCCGGACGGTAATCAACATTGGTTAAGCAAGCAAGAAGGGCAAGAAGCGCCAGAACAGTTCCCATCACAGCCCCTGGTATGCCCAACGGACTGAGGTAGGGGCGCGGCAAATTGGGCTGACGGATTTTCAAGACGATATAGCTGATCATGACCAGGGCATAAGAAATAACAGCCCCAAAAACCGCCATATTTAACAAAGCACCACCAACAGTAGCGCTGGCCGAGACACCAAAAGCCCCTTTGTTGGCAAAATCTAGCAGGAGGGCACAGAGAAAGCCGATAATGCCACCAATGAGCAAGGCTAAATGAGGGGTATGGGTTTTACTGGTAAGAGACATGGTACGAGGGAAGTAGCCCGCACGCGAAAGGGCAAACAACACCCGCCCATAAGCGTAGATGATAGTGTGAAAGCTGGCGACAAGCCCGGTAAGACCAACCAGTGTCAGAATGGTCGAGGTGGCCCCGATACCAAAGATGGCCTGGAACCCATCGGCCAGGGGAGCGGCAGATTCACCAATCGCGGCCGCGCCACCCCCCACACCACTGTTCAAAACCAGCGTGAACAAAGACAAAATCAACAGCGTTACAATCCCCCAGATCAATGCTTTTGGCATATCCCGTACCACATCATGCGTTTCTTCGGCCGCCAACGGCAATTGCTCAATCGCCAGATAAAACCAGATAGCAAAAGGTAAAGCAAAAAATACCCCCGACCATCCCTTCGGGAGCCAGGTCGCCGATTGACCCGGATCCGCAGGCACATTAAAGAGTAAATCCCAGTGAAATTCGCCACTAAACAGTGCCGCCAGGTAAAAAATGACCAAAACAGCCGTTGCCAGCAATGTGATCACCATACCTACTTTTAGCGTCAGTTCGACACCGCGAATATTAATTGCCACAAAAATGGCATAGGCAATAAGCCACCATACCCACAACGGCACGCTAGGAACCAGGGCATTCAAATACCCACCGATACCAACAACAATCACCGCCGGAGTAATCACATACTCAATCGTATCCGTTACCCCACAAATAAAACCCCCTAATGGGCCTAACGCACTGCGCGTGAAAGAATAAAATCCCCCCGCATGGGGTAAGGCCGTGGACAATTCCGCAATGCTGTACACCATACACACATACATCACCGCCATCAAAATCGTCGCCAGGGTTAACCCCCAGAACCCTCCCAAAGGCAGACCAAAATTCCAGCCAAAATAATCCCCTGAAATAACTGCTCCCACCCCCAACGCCCAGAGCAAAATCCAATCCGCGCTCTTACGCAAACGCCGTTTTTCCAGATACTCCTTCCCTACATTCTCGTACCGCACATTTCCACTTTGTTGAGACATTTCCAGTTCCTCCAATTGGCTAAAATGGCTCTCCCGGTGCAAGTTGCTGGGTTTAGACAACGGACCTATCAGGTGGGAAACATTCTTTAACTTAACGCATCATGCATCTCCTTATGCTCCAGATAACACCTAACCCAAACCAGACAGAAAGAGGTTCTGCCAGGCGGGTACGATGTAACTACTCAGTCATCGTTCAGAAATAACGTGGATGGCTCGGTCAGGAGACAGGCCACAGCAAATCGCTAAGTTAAAAACGAACGATTACTAAGCCTGTTGTCTGGGCTTGTCGAAGGCAAATGGACTTCGACAAGCTCGGACCTCGAGAGGTTTAGTAGTTACGGTACGATAACCTTTACCGGGAACGTATTTTTGCGGGTGAGTTACCCTGGATGGCACCTGCACGACAACTATTCCACCGCCACAACACTTAAAATACCAAGAAGGCATCTATGCCAATGGTGAAACCTGCGGTCAAATATTCATGTCATGCTGTTTCTCTATGGTCAGGGGGCAAAACGCAACACTTAAACGATTTTAACACCAAAATAAAAAAAGAGTTGTGATTTTGCGCGAAGTAAGAGGATAATCCCCACTCTCAATAACTTCGTACTCGTCCAAAAATATACCTATCACGGTCATAGATTGGTGGCTCGGTCAGGACACCGGCCACAGCACGTAAGTCCTAAACTATTTCTCGGTCTTCAGGATTTCAGGGGGTTGACACCATCTGTAGGGGCAACCCTTGTGTTTTGCCTTTGAGGGAGCAGGCACAAGGCTAACCCCACCATTTAGCCACACCCCACGAATTCTCAAAGAACCCTATTTCTTTAAGGAGGAAACGTATGCGTTTAGCCAATAAAGTAGCCCTGATCACCGGGGGTGGGAGTGGTATCGGTCGAGAGACCTGTCTGCTATTTGCCCAAGAAGGGGCCAGCGTTGTCGTGGTGGATGTCAACGATGGGGCAGGCCAAGACACAGTTGCGGCCATTGAGGCCAATGGGGGTACAGCGGTTTATGTTCACGCCGATGTTGCCCAGGCCGCTGATTGTGAAAATATGGTGCGGGTGGCAGAAGAAACGTATGGTGCGTTGCATATTCTGTTCAACAACGCGGGCATTATGCACAGCGATGATGATAATGCCATGACCACCAGCGAAGCCGTCTGGGATTTGACCTTTGCGATTAATGTCAAAGGAGTTTTCTTTGGCTGTAAATACGGCATTCCGGCACTTCAGCGAGCTGGGGGCGGTTCCATCATTAATACCGCTTCTTTTGTCTCCCATTTGGGAGCCGCAACGCCACAACTGGCTTATACCTCTAGCAAAGGAGCCGTTTTGGCAATGAGTCGTGAACTGGCGATTATTCATGCCCGCCAAAATATTCGCGTCAATGCTCTCTGCCCTGGCCCGCTCCGTACCGAATTGCTGATGAAGTTTCTGAATACGGAAGAAAAGAAGCAACGCCGCCTGGTGCACATTCCTATGGGACGTTTTGGTGAAGCCAAAGAAATGGCCAAAGCGGCGTTGTTCCTGGCTTCGGATGATTCGTCTTACATGACGGGCACAGAGTTTTTGGTTGATGGTGGGATCACTTCTGCTTACGTTACACCAGAATAAGGAATGAGAATTAAATAACCTGCTTACTGAAGGTGGCGCGGTCCCCTGATCGCGCCACAGCAGTTCCGTAGGTTATTTAATCTTCGATCCGTATCCTCCAATAAAGTAGGGTGCCATTGGTTGAGCTTGTCAAAACCAACCGCCTTCGACAAGCTCAGGCCATGTTTTCACCGAAATTTAGAGGGTGCAGTAAAAATTGGGTGACAACTTCTGTGTGTAGGGGAAAAGCCAGGAGTGCGGGGAGTGTCAGGATGACCCATTCGCTACATTCTGGGGTAGGGGTAAAGGGCGGTAAATCGGCCAGGCGGTAACGGGGGGCCAGGCCGAAAATCAGCACGGTTCCATCTGGGGCACTGCGGACACGGTATTCAGTAATCGTAGAGGGGTCAATGGTGATGCCAGCTTCTTCGCGAAGTTCGCGCGCGGCCGCGGCCTGCCAGCTTTCACCTACCTCAATATAACCACCCGGTAGGGCCAGTTGCCCCAGGCGCGGCTCAATTGCCCGCCGCACCGCAAGCACCCCAGCCTCTACTGGCAACAGTAAAACAGCCACCGGTAAAGGGTTTTTGTAACTGATTTGTTGGCAATGAACACAAGTACGCGGCCAACTCATCTCTTCAACAAAACGAGAACCACAAAAAGAGCAGTAGGAATCTTTGTGCCACATGGTGCCGATTATACGCTCAAGCCAATATGGTAAGCCACATCCAGCGACTATGGTCATAAAGTGACATTTTGTTTGCGGCAACAGCTTGGGCAGGTTTGTTGGCAGTATAAAACCCAGAGGGGAGAAGAAGCAGGCAAATAAAAAAGCCATTACCGAGAATATTCCCGATAATGACTTTAGGACTGCGGGACCTGGATTTGAACCAAGACTAAGTGAGTCAGAGTCACCCGTTCTGCCATTAAACTATCCCGCAAAGCGGCTGTTATTTTAACATGGGCTGTAGGCTCTGGCAAACCCGCTTGCTGGACGATAGCAATTCTCAATTTGGCCTGAATGTCTAAAAATGGTGCGGCCGCGCGGCCCTATAACGGGCCGGGCTATGATTACGAAGGCCGTTGGCCTGCTGTTTTAGCCCGTGGGGCCTGGTCCTGGTACTGATAGCCCGTCGGTCAACAGGGCGTAGCACAGCCTTTCCAGGCTGTGCGCTCTCTATGCAGGCGGAGCCGGGCTTCGCAAAGCTCAACCCTCGAGGACGTGTAGGGCGAACAGCCTTTCAGGCGGTTCATCTACTCGAGAAAACGGCAAACGCCAGGAGCAAACCAAACGGAACGTTTATCGTTCAAAATGAGAATTTCTGCTTGCAGGAATAAATTGCTGTGATTGAAGGTAACCGTTCAGTTCAGAGACGATTTTAGGCCATTTTGGATTACTTTAGCGGATTTAGAAAGGAATGGATTAAAGACGACCTCTGCAAAATCCGTTTATTTCTTACTTGAGTTTAGAGCGAGAGGATAGAGCGAGGGGATAGAGCGAGAGGGAATTACTCTGGAAAACTCTCTAGCTCTAGCTCTAGCTCTCGCTCTGAACTCTAAACTCAAATTCTTAATCCGTTGAAGTAACCCAACTGAACGCTTACGATTGAAGCACCCAGGTAAGGTCAATCATAACCAGGAGCGGCGGCGCATCCATACATACAGGCCAATGGGAATAAGAATCATAGATACCAGAGCCACCACCAGGGCGACGCGGCCTGTCCATAGGCTTGATTGGAACACGGGTTGAAAAAAGTTCATGCCAAAAAAACCGGTAATGAAGGTAAGAGGGAGGAAAAGTGCCGTCACGACCGCTAACGCTTTCATCACATCGTTCATGCGATTATTGACGATAGAGAGGTGTGTATCGAGGGCACTATGGGCACGGTCGCGTAAATTTTCTATCAACTCATATACTTGATTGATATGGTCATACAGATCGCTGAAGAAGATGCGGTCTTTGGCATCAATAACGGCATAATCGTCCCGGCTAAGTTTTAGAAAAACATCCCGTTGGGGAGCAATGATACGACGCAAGCTGGATAGTTCTCGTTTGAATTGGAAGATACGTTGGGGAATGTCGTGACGAGGTCGGTTGAAAATTTCATCTTCGATGGTGTATAGATTATCTTCTAATTGTTCGGCCAGATGGCCGTAGGATTTAACCATCTCGTTGGCCAGGTTGTACAGGATGTGATCGGCTCCCTCGCGCCATAAGCGACCGGTGCGATCTTGAGCACACAGTTGCCAGAGGTATTCCAGAGCGGGAATGGGTTCGGTGTGGTAGGTGACGATGTAACGGGGTGAAACGAAAATATCGAGTTCGTTGCGGGGATCAGGGTGTTGTGGAGTGGGGTTGAGGCTGTAAAGAACGAGGTAGAGGTAATCTTGCCAGTCATCTACTTTAGGAACATTGCTTTCTTGTAAGGCATCGTCTATAGCCAGGTGGTGAAAATGAAAGACGCCCCGGAGGACGGCCTCGCTACTTTCCTGGGAGGTATTGTTCAAGTCTACCCAAATTACCCCAACCTGAGATGATAACGCGGCCGCAAGCCCATCCACCTGTAAATCAGTACGACATTTACCGTCAGCCATGCAGTGAAGAATGCGTAACATAGGGAATTCTCAAAAATTGAATGGTCAAAATACCAGAATAAGCACGGTTAAACCCCTGACAGGCAACAATTGTACTCCAGCCAACCATTTTGTACCTGATCCATTCACCCTTAAATAACTTGAACATTTGCTGTGACCGGTCTCCTGACCGTGCCCTCCCAGCGAACAAGTTATTTAGGTCTCATTCCTTAGCAGGTTTAGAACCCAGATCTTTCTCCTGTAGATCGCTCCTGATCTAGATATAAAAACCTGGGTTCACTTATGCAAAGCTGTACTATAGCGTTTAAGAAAAAGATGGGTCTTTGGGATTTCGCAGGGTACGGGCAACCTTTGTGGTTGCTCCACACTGGGCAGGCACAAGGCCAGCCCCTACTCAAAATCATTGTCTTAAGGTCTATAGCAACGGTTTCCATTTTTCACCCGGCCCAAAACACAGTATCATCTCTCTATGGCACGAGATAAAACTTTCCGTAGTGAAGCAATTGTGTTGCGCCGGAGCGATTTTGGCGAGGCAGATCGCCTGCTGACTCTATTTACCCGAGATTTTGGCAAAATTCGGGCGGTGGCGAAGGGGGCACGCAAGCCACAAAGCCGCAAAACCGGGCATGTAGAACTTTTTATGCGGACACAATTTCTCTTTGCGGAAGGGCGGGATCTTCCCATCATTACCCAGGCAGAAATGAACGAGGCGTACCCCGGTTTGCGTGAGGACCTGGTGCGGACGACCTACGCCTCGTATATGGTGGAATTGTTGGACCGGTTTGCCCCAGATGAGGAGAAAAATACGCGGTTATATGAATGGCTCGCGGCCGCGCTCACCAACTTTGCCATCACAGATAACCTGCTCCTGGCCGCCCGTTACTATGAATTGCGCCTGCTCACCCTGGCTGGCTTCCAACCCCAACTGTTTCATTGTGTTCGTTGCCAGAAACCAGTGGCTGAACAAGATCAGTTTTTCAGCGCAGAGTTAGGCGGATTGCTCTGCCCTGATTGCCAGCCCGTTGATCGAAAAGCCAAAGCCATCAGCGCGGCCGCGATCAAAGTTCTGCGCTACTTACAAACACGCGACTGGAAAACCGTCCAATCACTGAGCCTGAAACGCCCCCTGCACACCGAATTAGAAAACTTAATGCACTATTACCTCACCTATCACCTGGAACGTCACCTCAAGTCGGTGGATTTCCTGCATCTGCTCCGTCGGGAAGCCACCTTCTTTGCCCCGGTAGGAGAGCCGGGAGAAAGTGAACCATCAGCAGGAAGTAGTGAGCAATGACCCATCGTTTTTCACCTGTCTTCAGGCATCTTCTCAATATTGCGGCGAAACGTAGCCTGAGCTTGTTGCAGGCGGTTGGTTGCGACAGGCTCAACCCACGTCACCCCACTTTTTCGCGCTCTCCTTTCACTCTAAACACCAACCAACACTCATCCCTACCTTTTTATGCAAACAATCGTCGTTCAACGTTTACGAATGCGCTTTAGCAAAATTGGGCCGACAAGATTTATCGGTCATCTGGATTTGGCCCGGACACTAGAGCGGTCATTGAATCGCGCCCGTATTCCCATGGCCTATACTCAGGGTTTTAACAAACGGATGCGCCTGCAACTCGCGGCCGCGCTCCCTCTTGGCTTTACCAGTGACTGTGAACTGGTAGACTTTTTCCTGCAAGAACAAATGCCCCTGAACGAGGCCCGCACCCGGCTGGAAGCCAAATTAGCTCCCGGCCTCATCCTGCATGACCTCTGGGAAGTACCCCTCAAGTTACCCCCGCTCCAAAATCAGGTGCAATCGGCCGTTTTTACCGTGACATTATTAGACCCAGTGCCCAGGGCCGATTTGCAACAACGGATTACTGACCTGATGGCCGCCCCTACCCTCATACGGGAACGGCGCGACAAAAGTTATGACTTGCGGCCGCTTATTCTTGACCTCTCCTTAGACGAAGGGCCAGACCTGGTTTTACAGATGGTGTTGTGGCAATTGCCCAGCAAAACCGGCCGCCCCGATGAGGTCGCGGCCGCGCTCGGTCTGGACCCACTCGCTACCCGCATTCATCGTACTATCCTTACCCTTGAGGAGACGGCTGACACTGCCCCTGCCTTTAATGAGGAATTACCCCTAACAGATAACACGGATGGTGATGAAAACGGCTAAGTCATCGTTTGGGAATAACATGGGTGGCACGGTCAGGAGACATCCTCGAGGGCTGAGCTTGCCGAAGCCCGGCTTTGCCTGTAAGAGAGCGCACAGCCTGGAAAGGCTGTGCTACGCTCAGAGGTAGGCCCAAAATTCGCCAAAGCCAATGTTAAGCATCGTTTGCCGACATTTGAATCATGCTGTAACCGTTTAGCCTAGAGACGATTTTGTGCCATTTTGAATGACTTCAATGGATTTTGCACGGAACGGATTAAAGGCGACCTCTGGAAAATCCGTTTGTTTCCTCATCCGTTGATGTAATCCGACTGAATGTTTACCCATGCCTTATTTACGAATGAATCCTAAGAAGAATGGGTTACAACCAATAGGGTTTATCATCTGGTTATGCCTGACCTGGGGTTGTGGCCTGAGCCAGACCACAACCCCTCCCTTTGTTCCTGCTCCCACGGCGCTGGTTTCACCACCCCCTACCCCAGTCATCAGCGCTACGGTGACAAATGCGGCCGCAGTCACCCGCACCCCCGTTCCCCCAGATACCGGCTGGCTGACCTTGCGCCCAGGCCTGGAACAGCGCACCATCAACATCCTCGACACCAACACCGGCCAACAACGTGAAAGTGTCACCATCTTACGCCTGGACCCGGCTTTATTTACCTTTAATGTAGCCTACCATCCCGGCCACCCCCAATCTCTCACTGATTGGCAGGCGGAAACAGGCGCGTTGTTGGTTGTGAATGGGGGTTATTTCACAGCAGAACAGGTGGCAACCGGGTTAATTATTGTCGCAGGCGAGGCCAGTGGCCTTAGTTATGAAGGGTTTGGGGGGATGGTAGTGATAACGGCTAATGGGTTAAAGGTGCGCTCCCTGGCCGAGCAACCCTACAACCCAACAGAGACGATTGCGGCCGCGATCCAATCCTTTCCCCTTTTAGTAAAACCCGGCAACATAGCCGCCTACCCCGAAGAAGATAATCTCCCCTCCCGCCGCACCGTCATCGCCCAAGATCGTCAAGGGCGTGTATTATTCCTCGTGGCCCCGTCGCTCCACTTCACCCTCTACCAACTCAGCCAATGGTTAGCTACCAGCGACCTGGAGTTAGACATCGCCCTCAATCTGGATGGCGGCGGCTCCACTGGCCTGTTCCTGACCGATCCGCCGCTCCATATTCCCAGTTTCGACCTGCTCCCTACGGTTCTCATCGCTTCTCCCAGGTAGAGAAGAAGCAACCGAACAATAAAGGCTGGCTCCTACGAAAATGTAGGGCGATTTTTTAAATCGCCCAGTGGACGATTTAAAAAAGGGTGTGTTCATTTCAGTTGAGAGGAAGAAAATAATGAATCGGTGAATTCGTGAATTGTTGAATGATTAACCAGGAGAACCCACTCGGCGGGCAAAATCGGGGGTGATTGTTCATTAAATTTTTAATCGGGTAACGCCTTCATTGACTCCATCCACCCTGCCGATTCCCCCGGGAAGGGGGGAATTCCAATGGGGCATTTTTCGGGGCATTCGCCCCGAAAAATGCCCCTTAGAAAAGTTCCCCGCCCCTGGGGGCGGGGTTAGGGGTGGGGGAACGCCACGTAGGCAATCGCCCTAGAGCGTCTACCGCTTCATGAACAGTTCAATGGTAAGTAGATTACTTTTGCCCTAACGGGCTGTAAAAGATGGGTCTTCGGGATTTCGTGGGGTACGGGCAACCCTTGTGGTTGCCCCACACGGGGCAGGCACAAGGCCAGCCCGTACATCTGGTGTCAACCCTCTGAATTCCCAAAGAGCCTAAAAGATTAAGTTCCGCCAAGACCTGACAGGTTTTCGGAAACCTGTCAGGTCTGAACCGGGAAGTTATATTTTTACAAGCCCTAAGCCGTTTGTTTTGCTCATGGCGCTAAGCGGCTCATTTGCCATACGCCGGTTTCTTTCTGGTCGTAGACGATGCGGTCGTGTAGGCGGTTGTCGCGGCCCTGCCAGAATTCAAACTGCACCGGCTCCAGGCGGAACCCACCCCAGGCTGGCGGCCGCAACACCTCTTGCCCCTTAAACCGTTCTTCTAGCGCCGCAATTTGGGCCTGAAGGGGTTCGCGGCCGCGTAACCATTCACTCTGCACCGACGCCCACGCCCCAATTTGACTGCCTCGCGGCCGCGAACGGAAATACTCATCCGATTCCTGTGGCGGCACGGGGGTTACTGTGCCTTCGATGCGTACCTGCCGGTGCTGGTCATACCACCAAAACACCAACGCCGCCCACGGATTCCGCGCCAGTTCTTGCCCTTTGCGGCTCTGGTAATGAGTGAAAAAGGTAAACCCCTGGGCATCAAACCCTTTCAACAGCACCATCCGCGCTGAGGGACGGCCTTCCGGGGTGGCGGTGGCGAGGGTCATGGCGTCGTACTGGGGGAGATGATCACGGATCGCGGCCGCGTACCATTCCCCAAACTGCGCCACCGGGTCCGGCAACATTTCGGCTTCATGCAACGCCTGCATTTCATACTGTCGTCGCAACGACTGGCGAGGATCAAGATTCATTTGTGTTAGTTACCTTCATCTAAAGTACGCAAAAAAGTTTGAAGACGGGCTTTGAACTTCTCAAACACTGGTTGAACCTGACTGATTCCTTCCGCCATGCGATCCCATTCCAATTGGAAACCATAGCTGTGAAAAACCACATGACGGAAGCGGCGATAAGGAGCCAAATCACGTGCTAACAAGCTATCAAATAACTGGGGTAAACCGGGATAGGGAGAAACAAATCGTTGGAACAGCTCGACATGCCAATTTGGCCCATCGGGCAACGGAATGTCTCTGAAAAGAGTGATTCGTTTCAGAATATTTTCAAGGCCATTATAAAACTGCGCCAAAAACGCCGCTCCGGCTGTCTTTTCTCGCGTGGAAGGAATGCGCTGCCTTACATCCTGGTGCAACAACAACAGTTCTTGCACTACTTTCTGCATGGCTTCAAGTTCAATAGCAATTTCCTCACGCAGATCGGTGGGAGTCATATTAAAACTTTACCTTGTTGCTCAATCCGGCGGGTAAACCGGTTTGGGGGAGTGAGAGGAATCAGGTCAAGGGGGACCTGGAGCACTTCCTCTAACTTTGCGCCCAACGCATAGAAATTCCACCCCGTAACGCCATCACAGGCTAAGTCAAGGTCGTGCGCCTGCTGGGGGTTGGTGACGGCACTGCCGAAGAGGATCAACCGTCTAACGCCGAAATCACGGGCTATTTCAATGGCACGATCTAATTGTTCCTGGTGGATAGCCATAAAGCACCTCTCTAAAAACTGACCGTTGGGGCATTATAACAGAGGGTACACATCAGGTAAACGCGGCCGCACCCACATTACGCACCACGCATCACGTGCTTCTTTGCCTCATCCAATTGGGCCTGCAATACCTTTGGCGACGTTCCACCCACAGCACTCCGCTGAGCCAGCGAGGTAACAAAATCAAACACCGCCATCACATCCGCCTCAAACCGGGGGCTGATGGCCTGGAGATCGGCCAGGGTAAGGGCGGTGAGGGGTATCTGGCGGCTTTCGGCCAGGGCGACGGCCTTCCCCACCAGTTCATGCGCCTGACGGAACGGCAACCCGCGCCGCACCAGATAATCGGCCAGGTCGGTGGCGAGGAGATTGGGTTCCAGTTGGGCGGCCATGCGCTCCGGGCGTAGGGTCAGGCTGGTGATGAGGCCAGACATCACCGGTAAAACAAGTTCCAGGGTATCGAAGGCATCAAAGACCGGCTCTTTGTCTTCCTGCAAATCTTTGTCGTAGCTAGACGGCAATCCCTTCAGCGTGGTCAGTAGTCCTACCAGGTTGCCCAACAGCCGTCCCGCTTTGCCCCGCGTCAGTTCCAGGGTGTCGGGGTTTTTTTTCTGCGGCATGAGGCTGGAACCGGTGCTGTAGGCGTCGTCCAGCCGCACAAAGCCAAATTCGCTACTGCTGAACAGGATGAGTTGTTCCGAAAGGCGGCTGAGGTGCAGGCCAAGCAGCGCGGCCGCGTACAGAAAATCGGCCGCAAAATCCCGATCTGATACCCCGTCCAGGCTGTTCTGGCTGATGGCCGCGAAACCCAGTTCCCGCGCCAACGCCGCCCGGTCAACCGGATAAGCCGTCCCGGCCAATGCCCCAGAACCGAGCGGCAGAACGGACGCGGCCGCACCTGCCTGCTCAAATCGCTTCCCATCCCGCACCAGGGGCCAAAAATGGGACAACAGCCAATGTCCCCAGGTGACGGGTTGGGCGTGTTGCAGATGGGTGTAGCCGGGCATGGGGGTGTTCAGGTTGGCTTCGGCATTGTGGATGAGGGCGGTTTGTAAATCGGTGAGGTGGGCGAGGAGGGTCGCGGCCGCACCCATCACCCACAGCCGGAAATCTGTCGCCACCTGATCGTTACGGGAGCGTCCCGTGTGTAATTTTCCCCCCACCGGGCCAACGATCTCCGTCAGCCGCCGCTCCACGACGGTGTGAATATCCTCGTCGTGTGGTGCAAACCGGATTGTCCCATCCCGAAATTCGGCTCTGACCTGCTCCAACCCGGCGCAGATCGTCTCCGCCTCGGCTCCGGTTAAGACCCCGGCCCCCACCAGCCCCCGCGCCCAGGCGACACTGCCGGTGATGTCTTCTTCATACAGCCGCACATCAAAGCGCAGGCTGGCATTAAACTGATGAACCAACGTATCGGTCGCCTTCGCAAAGCGGCCGCCCCAAAGTTTAGACATAGTGATTTCCTTCGGTATTAGAGATGTGGACAAGGGGAACTCACAAGAAATGGTCAATGGTCAATCGCCAATTGTCAATGAAGGGCGATCTATTCTTTATTCCAATCCGTTGGCATAACAACAGGAGTTCTCTAAGTTCTTGGAATTCCTCTGAGTTCCCAATAACCAATACACCAATACACCAATAACTCCTATCTCCCCCGCCGATACCAATACCGGTACGCTTCCACAAAACCAAAACGGGCGTATAACCGGTTGGCCGGGTCGTTGTGGGTGGTGACTTGCAGGTAGGCGGTGCTGGCGTCTGATTGGATGGCCCAGTCGAGCATACTGGCGACTAATTCACGGGCATAACCGCGGCCGCGTTCTCCCTCATCCGTCACAACATCAAACAACCCAAACAGCCCATCCTGGAGAATGCCCAGGCCGCAAGCCACCACCTTGCCCTCCACCATCAACACCATCGGGCATTTCTGGCCCAGGCTGGCCTGCACAATTTTGAGATGATTGACGTGATCGGTGCGCCCGGTGTGGATGTCATGGAAGGAGCGGAACCAGGAGTCCAGCCCGGAGCGGCCGGGGAGCATGGAGGCCCGTTGGGATGGTTCCCCCGCCCATTGATCCAGGTCAAGGATCAGGTGGCGGGTTTCGTCCAGGTATTCGTACTTTTGTGCGGCGAGCAGGTGGTCGAGCGCGGCCGCGTCCGGGTGAAACGGTAACAGGCGAAACACCGCAGGCAGGTGCCGCGCCCGGAAAAACCCCTCGCACCACTCAACTTTCATCTCCAAATCCCAATCCCCACTACCCGGATACAGCGGCGTGGCCGAGTTGGCCCGTTTGGTATACCCATCTGCCCAACGCACTACCCAGCCATCCAGCAAAAAGGTCTGCAACCCCGGCCAGGCATTCAGGGCCGCTTCCTCAAGATAACGTTGCTCAAGCATCATCATTTCCCTTCAACCCGCAAGATAGCCCTATTCTATCCTGACTATGACTGGGGCAAAGTAAGCGATGACTCGGTTCAAATATAGCTATCCAGAAAAGTCTTTTCCTACGGTTGTTGTAGAACGATTTGGAAAATCGTTCTACAAATTGGGCGAAGATTTCTCTGGACACCTATACCGCTGAACAATAAAAAACTCCCGGAGATCGGAAGTCTCCGGGAGTTTCAATTACATTGTAACGATTCACCCTCATCCCCGGCCCTTCTCCCTGCGAGGGAGAAGGGTGTCAGTTCCCTCGCCCCAGTGGGGAGAGGGTTACGGTGTTAACACAGCCGAGGCTTGAGCTAATCCTGTTGACTCACGCTCTGCGCCGCCAGACAACCACTGTTCCTGCCATGAGCAAAACCAGCAAAACGGCGATCAACATCGAATATCCCGGTTGGGAAATCGAACTGGCGACATGGTGCATAGTGATGGTCGTTGGTGAGGCCGCGCCGTTAAGTGAACCCAGCGTGAAGTTACTGCCCAACAGACTGACATCCACATTCAGGAACTGCACTTGATCGTCCACGATAGCGGTGGCGGTGGCAACGTCGCTAAACGGGCCGGTATCGAGCGTTCGTTTGAGCAGGCGATAGTTACTGGCCGAGCCATTGGGCGGTAAGCCCCCATTCATCCCGGCTTCACTAAAATCGAAGATAATGTCAACAAAGCAAGTGCCGGGGGTGGCACAGTTGACGCCAGCCGCGTCGGTGACATCAACGTACCAATGGCGTGCCCAACGGACATCGTTGATCCCATCCCAAACCCCGCCGGTGGGCAAATCAGTCGTGCTGTTGCTGTTGACCAGGGTACGATGGCCGAAGAGGAGCCAGTCACCATTGTCATTGAGGAAGTTGTTATTCGCCACAATCATGCCTGCTGTATGAGCTTGCGTATGCTGGTTGCCGCCAAACTGCCCAATCCCTGCCACGTCCAGGTCAAAGTTGCCGTTACCAGCGATATCCCCATCATAGAAATCGCTGGCTAGTGGAATCGTAATATTAAATTTGGAGCTGAGGTAATTTTCTACTAACAACCGCCTTACATCCGCAGGTGCTTCCGAAAAGATGATGACCTCACCAATATACCCAGCTAATGCGTGTCCAGTGTTGGCTCCACCGCTACGGTTGCCAACTGCTATATCTAAGTTACTACTGTACACATCTGCCGATGTAGCGATAGACTGTAGCGTACCACCATCCACGCGGGCACTTTGAATATTACTAGAACGATTCCGTATGGCCGTAACTATGTGAGGCGTATTGGCCGTGTAAGCATTGTTGGTCATGATTAAATCATTCCCACCACTACTAGAGAACGGCATACGATGCAAAAAGCGAACATCGTTACCATTCCAAGACGCAATTTGTACGCCATGACCAGTGCCACCAGTTTGTACACCACCAATAAGCGATTGCCCATCAGCACCGTGTAAACTGACACCATAAATTGCATAGTCATTTACACCGGTTAAAACCGGGAAGTTTGTGTAAACAAGTCTATCGTTGGCAAATTGCAACGAGGGTTGGCTGTTAATGCCCGTTTCGGTCAACTCATAAGTGGGAAGATTTGCTAAACTATTGGTAAAATCAAAATTGTTCCCACTCTGATCTTGCCAACATGCGATAGTATTTCCATCAGTTCCTGGGGTTGTACATCCAACATTGCTGAAAATTTCTCTATCGGCACGCAGCCATAATTCTAAAGCACTGCTTCCATCGGTATGACCGACACCGCCGGGGCCAAGGCCACCAGCTGCACCGGGAATCACAGGCGGGACGTAGTATTCAAAAGCACCAATATCACAGTGTGAGCCAAAAGGGCGGGCAATGCCGCGCTGATCCAGGTTGTTGACCGGCGCGGCCGCGCACACACCATCATCCCCAGCATCAAGGGCCGGAGAGCCAGATAATAGAGCCATCGTTTGGGTAGAGCCACCGTTGTCGGCCAGTGTCCCCAGGTTGGGGTCGCTGGTGATGGTATTTGTTGGGCTAGGGCATGAGCCTGTTTCGATGATATTTCTATTTCCATTGAGTATACTGCTACCTGCTTTCCAGCAGTCAGCATCAGCAGGTGCTATATTATTTGCCAGGATAACATTGTTTCTGGAGTTTAGAGTTCAGAGCTAGAGCTAGAGGGTTTTCCAGAGTAGTTCTCTCTAGCTCTCTCCTCTCGCTCTAAACTCCAGTTGTTTAGACTAAAAGAAATGGATGAGTTGCCATTGAGCCAAACCCCACCGCCTACACTGGATGCGGTGTTGTTGGCGATGGTGCTGTTGTATATGCCTGAAGGCGACACCCCGAATTGGTTCATAATGGCACCGCCATTACCATTAAATGTGGCGGAATTTTGGTAAAAAGTGCTATTCGAGATGGTCATCTGTCCAAATTCATTCATCACAGCACCGCCGAAGCGGGTGGTGGTATTGTTATGGAAGGTACTGTTATTGATGGCCAAAGTGGGGATTGGGCCAGTGCCGCCATTAGCAACAGAATGATAGAAATCGTTATAGATGGCTCCACCAGCGAAACTTGCGGCGTTATTGGACAACGTGCTGTTGTTGATGGTCAAATGGCCCGCATTATGAAAGGCCCCGCCGCGTCCATCACCTGTGAAGCCAAAGGGGTCTTGTGAGGCGTTGGCACCAGTGAACATCATGTTGTTGAAGGTCACGTCAATATCGGCATAATAAATCGCAAACATGCCGGTACTGCCACCCCCACTGACCGTCACCTGCGAAGCAAGCGATGAACCATCAACAATCAGGTTTTTATTGATGGTGAGTGTGGAACCCAACGTAATGGTTTGCCCAGAGAGAGCCGGAGCAAATACGATGGTATCATTACTGGCTGCCGCAACAATCGCCTCGCGCAAAGAACAGTCTGCATCGCAGACGCCATCGTTTGTGTCGGATGTCTTGGTTACTATTAATGTCGCCGCTCTAGCCGGTTTGACATCCCAACTGCTGAAAATCAACACCAACAAGAAAACCAGCGAAAAAAGTTTGATAGTACGTTTCATTCTGTTAATCCTCTTAAATAACTGCAATACCATTTTTCTCGCCCATAAGGCGGGTCTCTAAGCGGCCAGTAACCGCAGTGGAAGTGATACCATCCTCTGCCGGAAGCTCAACTATTGCCTTATGAATCTCGATTTTTTGCTGTAAGTGGGTTAGGAGTGGGGGAATTTCCTCACAGCGAGAAGCAACAGTCAACAGTATATTCAGACCAATAAAAACAACCCAGCCCCCAAACATCCCAATAAAGGTTCGGATTTGGTTGAGAAATTCCTCACTTGGGCCGATGTCGCCATCAGATCAGTTGGGAATTAGTAAAAAACCCGTATTTTGACCGTTATCTCGTCGCGTCACAACGAATTCTTCACGCTTACTTACTTCCGCTAGACAACAAAAAACGCCACTGTGGTGTGGCGTCCGAGAAACTCTTTTGGCTTTAAGGGAAAAATGAGGTCGAGGGGAAAGACTGTTTTATAGTCTGGTGGCATTCATTCAGGTGCGGTAGTCGGCGTTGAGGGTGGGGATTTATAACACAGCCCCATTTTGCCCGACGCGGACTGGGTAAGGTGTCTTGGGTGGGGTAGCCCAGAGGTGGAGTCGTTGCCAGACGCGGCCGCAATTCAACCTCTGTTCATTGTTCAGGCCATCTGGTACGGCCAGAACGCCGCCCCACCCACAACGATGATGTGAGTCGCCCCGCCTGCCTTAAGAAAATCGCGCCTGGTTAACTTCACGCTTCGGCTCCCAGCACTTTGCCTAATTGCCGCGCCATGGTGCGCGAGGAGAAGGTTTTCACCGCCCAGTTCCGTGCCGCACACAGGAGAGGATTCTCCAGTTGGGCCATGCGCCCAATTTGCCATGATTGGTTGGTGATGAAGGCGGTGCGAGGTTGGCGGCGGGTTTCGTAGGTGTGGAACGCGGCCGCGACATCCTCTGTCTGCCCTAAACATTGCGCCAACACATCCGCCGATTCAATCGCCATACACGCCCCCTGCCCCATGTTCGGCGTCGTGGCATGAGCCGCATCTCCCAATAACGTCACCCGTCCCACACTCCACTGCTTCAGCGGCGCAAAATCAGCAATGTCATTGTGCAGAATCACCTCGGCCGGTGTGGCTTCTACCAAATGGCGGATGGGATGATGCCAGCCACCAAAAATCTTAAGCAATAATTGTTTTTGTTCATCCGGCGTATAGCAAACACCCTGGGGCGTGTTGGCTGTGGCAAACCAGTAAATCCGCTCCGCATCCAGCCGCACAATGCCAAACCGGTAGCCTCGTCCCCACGTTTCCGAGGTGATCCCTAATGCCACCTCGTCCTGGCTGATCACCGCGCCGCGCCAGGCGGTATAGCCGGAATAGCGCAGGTTCACGTGCGGGAACAACTGCCGCCGGATCACCGAACGCACCCCATCCGCCCCGATGAGACAATCAGCCTGAGCTTTACTCCCATCAGCAAATTGAGCGGTCACGCCGTTTTTATCCTGTTCCACACGGGTACACACCGCTCCCAGGTGTACCGCTCCATCCGGCAGGGCCGAGAGCAATACCTTATGCAGGGCCGCCCGGTGAATGGCGATGGTGGGCGCACCGAATTGGGTTTCATAATTCCGCATGTCGGTTTCGGCTAACGTTTGGCCGCCGTGGGTGCGAATTTGGGTGCGGGTCATCAGGGAACCGGCGGCGATGACCTGCTCGGCCAACCCCAACCGGCGCAGGGCGCGAATGGCATTGGCGGCGATCACCAGCCCCGCCCCCACATCACCGAGCATCTCCGCTCGTTCATAGACTGTCGCTGTAATACCCATACGGCGCAGGGCGATAGCGGTACACAGACCCCCTACCCCCCCACCGATGATGATAGCTGTTCGAGAGGTTTTCATTGTAACTCCTGCGAAAATAGCCACTAATTAACGAAACACGGATAGGAATGAACACGGATGAGGATGAAAATGGTGGCGCTGTTTTCATTCGACCTGGTGTGCGTTCCGTCCATGGAGAACTCCTGCGTAAATGTAGGGCGATTTGGCAAATCGCCCGGTAGACGATTTACAAAATCGTCCTACAGATTTTCATCCATCTTGGTGCGCTGTAGGCCCATGGGGAACTCCTGCGAAAATAGCCACGGATACTGGAAACACGGATGGAAAAAGAGTTCCCACGAGTTCCTAGAGTTCCTACGAGTTCCTACGAGTTCCCCCCTTCATCCCGCGCCTCGTTTAGGGGCGACTCCGGGAAATACGGTTTGTAATGTTGCACCATCACTTCCGCCGCTTCATGGAACGTCGTTTCGGTGATAACCTGCCCCAGGCTTTCCAGGTAGGACAGCCAGGTATTGGCTAACACCCAACCGACGAGGGTGGTGTGATGCAATTCGGCGGGGGTGAGGGTCAGGGTAAGGCCATTGGCCTGGGCTAACAGGCGAATGAAGGTTTTCTGCTCTTCAAGGCGTTGTTCCTGAATGGCCTGGAAACGAGCCGCCAGCAATGGGTCGTGGCGGAGCAACGCGCCCAATTCACGGAAGAAGAAGCGGTATTTCCAGTTGATCGTAAAACCCACCCGCATGAGGTCGCGCAAGGTATCCAGGGTGAAGGGAAAATGGGCGAAGGTGTACACGATGCCATACTCGTTGAACATATCTTCGAGGATGGCGCGAATGAGTTCTTCTTTGTTTTTGTAGTGATACTGCAAATTGCCCGCACTGATGCCACACGCCTCAGCTAACGCGCTCATGGAAATAGAGGCTGTGCCCTGTTCGTTGTACAGTTCGACAGCCTTTTGCAGGATATGTTGTTTGGTCAACTGGGAGGGTTTGTAGGTGCGCGGAGCCATCATTCACCAAATTAGTATGATCATACTAATTTAGTAAATTTTTACTAATTTGTCAAGATGAAAATTGAAGAAGACCACCCGGCGGTTTGATCGCCGGGCGGACTCTCAGGTGCGGTAGTCGGCGTTGATGGCGACATACTCAGCGGTGAAGTCGCAGGTCCACATGATGTCTGTGCCAGGGCCAGGGCCGACGTTGAGGTGAATGAGGATGTCGGATTGGGCGAAGATCGCGGCCGCGTCCCCCTCTTCATAACTCGTCGGCATCCCATCGGCAAAAATAGTCAGCGGCTCAAGGCCCGGCCCACTGATGGTCAGGCTGGTTTGTTGGGGGTCAAAGGGGATACCGGCCCGCCCCGCGGCCGCGACAATCCGTCCCCAGTTGGCATCACCCCCCGCCAGGGCCGTCTTGAACAGCGGCGAAGTGGCAATCGTCTCGGCAATCCGGTGGGCGTCGTCCTCGTCAGCCGTGCCCGTCACCCGGATTTCCGCCACCTTTGTCGCCCCTTCACCATCCCGCACAATCATCTGCGCCAGGGTCACACAGACGTGATCCAACGCCGCCATAAACTGTTTTAGCTCGTGGGAATATGGGTCTGGGCCAGTGATTTCCGCGACCTCTTCAAGGTGGCCGATTTTGACGCCACTCGCGCCATTGGCTAAGAGAAGCACCGTGTCATTCGTGCTGGTGTCGCCGTCTACGCTGATGCGGTTGAAACTCCGTTTAACCGCCTGACTGAGCAACCCTCGCAACGACAGGCTGGAAATGTCCGCATCGGTCGTGATGACGGCTAACATCGTCGCCATGTTGGGGTGGATCATGCCTGCCCCTTTGGCCATGCCGCCGATGGTGACGGGGCCGTGGGGGGTGTCGAACTGCACGGCGACCTCTTTGGGGCGGGTGTCGGTGGTCATGATGGCCTCTGCCGAGGCGTGGCCGTGCGCGGGGGAGAGGGTTTGGCTCGCGGCCGCAACGCCCCTCTTTACCTTCGCCATATTCAGCGGCACACCGATGACCCCCGTGGACATTACCAACACCTGCTCCGACCCACAACCAATCGCTTCCGCCACCAACGCCTGGGTTGTTCGGGCATTCTGTAACCCTTCTGCGCCGGTGCAGGCGTTGGCGTTGCCTGCGTTGATGACGACCGCCCGCAGACTGTCCCGGTTCCTGGCTAACGTTTCTTTGTCGAGGATGACCGGCGCGGCCGCGACCAGATTTTGGGTGAACACACCTGCGGCCGCGCAATCCCGCTCCGACACCACCAGGGCCAGGTCTGGTTTACCATTTTTCTTGAGGCCAGAGGCGGTTGCGGCCGCGCTAAACCCCTTCGCACTTGTTACCCCACCATCTTCTAAAACTTGCATAAAACCCCCACGAATTTGACAATCTATGCTAAGGCAACCGTCAATTCACAGTTTCCCCTTTTTTGAATAATTTGTGGGAAAATTGAGCATTCACCTCAAGTAGGATGCAATTCCAAATTCGCAACGGCGATTAACAAGAATCTTTCATTGGTGAATAGTGAAACTGCCATATACTATGATGAGCTATAGTCATCTGGATGCTTGCATAACTTATGTATAAAGGCTCTTGAGGCCCAAGACTCCATATCCATTCATCTAGTTCTCCTGCATGTGATGACTTTACAAGAATTACCCAACTTTCTTCATCATCCAACTCGCTAAAAGATAACTCTTCCAATTCCTTTGCTATTAGTAGTTCTGTCAACTTTTCTCTTTGCAGAGCATAGATATGTTGAGATCTATTCTCAAAAATAGCCGTAACCTCTGGACACCACAGAATCGCTCCTCGGTGAGCAGTAGGATGATGGTTACTAAGCAGTCTAACTGCTTCTTCAGCTTGTTTTTGCCAAGAAGTAAAGTATCTATCGGAAATGTTTTTGTATTTCTCTAACAATGAGAGTAAGTTCTGTTTATTCCAAAAAGTAGCCATTCGTGTGCTAGATGGGTCTTCAGAGACAGCCTTTAATTGATTGTTGACTGTTTCACTAACTGTTGTAGATGTAATTAGAAGATATCGGTTAGCTCTATGAATTTTCATCCTTCCCTCAAAATTTCCAATATCAGACTCTCTCACAGAGCGGTTGCTTGTAGCTAAATGCTTGCATTCGATAAGCCATTTTTCTCGATGTAACAATCCCATGTCATCTGAGAAAGTACGTATTGCTATAATATCTTTTCCTTGGTCTGGGCCTCTTGCAGGACGCGATTCAATTATAAAACCCATTGCGCGAAGTAACTCTTCACACAAGAATTCAAAGTCTTCTGGAAAGATAGATTTGAAATCAATTGCCATGTTTTTGAGAGAAAGCTACCAGTTATCTTAAGATTATGACTAATAGAAGTAAGCCCTATCTAGTCTATCACTGGACATAACGAGGACAAAACTCCTACTACCCCGGTTATTTATTTGAATTCGGTATAATCAACCTAGTCGGCATAGCCAACTACTATTTCCCCATCAATTACATCCAAAAAAACACAGAGGTTCACAGATTATAACTCTGTGCCCTCTGTGCCTTCTCTGTGTATCTCTGTGTCCCTCTTCTTAATCCCGTTTGAACTTGCTGTAATCCGGTTCCGCGTACCGCGTTTTGCCGCCGTCGCTGACTTCCATCATCGCCTTGACCTTCATCGGCAGGCCAAACAAGGTGATGAACCCTTCGGCGTGGGATTGGTCGTACACGTCTTCCTGCCCAAAGGTGGCGAAATCTTCCCGGTAGAAGCTGAACGGACTTTGCCGCCCCATGACAATGATGTTCCCCTTGTACAGTTTCACCTTGACCCAGCCCGTCACCGTCTCCTGGGTTTTTTCGATGAACGCCTGGAGTGCTTCGCGCAAGGTGTGATACCACTGCCCAAAATAAACCAGTTCCGCATAACGCAGGGCGATCTGTTCTTTGTAATGGATCGTATCCCGATCCAGGCAGAGCGATTCCAGTTCCCGGTGGGCCGCGTAGAGAATCGTGCCGCCCGGTGTCTCGTACACCCCATGCGATTTCATCCCCACCAGCCGGTTTTCCACCAGATCAATTCGACCGATCCCGTGTTTGGCCCCGTATTCGTTCAATCTGGCGATAAGGGCGGCAGGGGGCATTTGCACATCGTTGATGGCCACCGGCACACCCTTCTCGAAATCAATTTTGACGATGTCGGCTACATCCGGGGCATTTTCCGGGGCGACCGTCCACTGGTACATGATCTCTTCCGGTTCTTGAGCCGGGTTTTCCAGCCGCCCCCCCTCGTGGGAGAGATGCCACAAGTTGCGGTCGCGGCTGTAGATGGATTTTTCGGTCTGGGTGACGGGGACGTTATGTTTGCGGGCGTAGGCCAGGGCGTCCTCGCGGGAACGGATGTCCCATTCACGCCAGGGGGCGATCACTTTGAGGGTGGGGTTGAGGGCTTTGAAGGTGAGTTCAAAACGCACCTGATCGTTCCCTTTGCCGGTGCAACCGTGGGCGACGGCATCGGCCCCTTCGGCTTCGGCAATCGCCACCTGCCATTTGGCGATCAGCGGCCGCGCCACCGATGTCCCCAACAAATATTGCCGCTCATAAACGGCCCCCGATTGGAGCATGGGGAACAGGAAATCTTTGGCGAACTCATGGCGCAAATCTTCGATGTACACTTTGCTGGCCCCACTGGCTAACGCCTTCGCTTCCAGTCCGCCCAACTCTTCCCCCTGCCCGATGTCGGCGCAGAAGCAGATGACTTCACAGCCATAATTTTCGCGCAACCAGGGCACGATCACGGATGTATCTAACCCGCCGGAATAGGCGAGCACAACTTTGTTGACTTTGGCTTTCTTGGACATTATCAGAACTCCTCTTGAGAAATGGATTAGGGACACAGAGGACACAGAGTTTTTCTCTGTGAATCTCTGTGTCTCCTCTGTGCTCTCTGTGTCAATTTTTTGTTTGCAAATCTAGTACCATCGCCGTTTCGTCGCAGTTGTGGACGAGCGGGCATTTTTGGCAGTCGTGCCACACTTTTTCAGGGAAGTGGCTTTTGTCGGTGATGGTGAAACCGCAGGCGAGAAAGAAGGGCACGGCACGGGTCAGGGCGAACAGGGTGGGGATGTGCCGGTTTTTGGCTTCGGCGATGAGGGCGTGCATGAGTTTTTTGCCGATGCCCTGGCCTTGCACGCTATCCGATACGGCCAGGGAGCGCACTTCGACGAGGCCGCTGGTGTAGCGCAACAACGACACACAACCCACAATCACCCCATCCCCCTCGGCCACGAACCAGTTGCCAATGCCGTGTGAAATGGCCTGCGCCGACCGGGGCAGTAAGTCGCCGCGCCGGGCGTATTCGTTGACCAGGGCGGCAATGCCGTGAACGTCGTCGTGGGTGGCGAGGCGGACAAGGGGAGTGGGCGAGTGGGCGAGTAGGCGAGTGGGCGAGTCACCCAACACACGCGCAAACTCGCTTACGCGCAAACTCGCAGATTCCTCTAATTCAAACATGTGCTCAAGACCTCCATCGCTTCGTCAATTTGCGGCCGCGTCACCGTCAGGGGTGGTACGAAACGAATGACGTTGTCCCCGGCGTTGACCAGGAGCAGACCTTTGCCCCGCGCGGCCGCGACGACATCCGCCACCGGCACGTTAAGCTCCAACCCCACCATCAGCCCCAACCCACGCACATCCACCACCTTGTCCGATTCCAATGTTTGTAGGCGATGGCGCAGATAGGCCCCGGTTTCCTCAACATGGGCCAGGAAGGTGGGCTGGTTGATGCGCTCGAAGACGTGCAATGCGGCCGCGCACACCAGTGGCCCCCCGGCAAAGGTACTGCCATGATCACCAGGCTGAATCGCGGCCGCGACCCGCTCCGTCACCAACGCCGCTCCCAACGGCAAACCCCCGGCCAACGGCTTGGCGATGGTCATCATGTCCGGCGTCACTCCCAACGCCTGATGCGCCCAGAGATGGCCGGTGCGCCCGATGCCACATTGCACCTCGTCGAAGATAAGCAGGGCGTCCTGCTCGTCACACAAGGCACGCAGACCACGCAGGAAATTGGGCGCGGCCGCGTGCACACCCCCTTCACCCTGGATTGGCTCCACAATCACGGCACACGTCTCCGCCCCAATCGCCGCCGAGGCCCCGGCCAGGTCGTTGTACTCGGCAAAGGTCACACCAGGCAGGAGCGGCGCGAACGGCTCCCGATACTTCGCCTTGTGCGTCACCGCCAACGCCCCCATCGTCCGGCCATGAAAGCTGTGACTGAAGGCGACGAAACCCGTTTTGCCTTCACCGTGATGGACGCGGGCGTATTTGCGGGCAAATTTCAGGGCGGCTTCGTTGGCTTCTGCGCCGGTGTTGCTGAAAAACAGCTTGTCGGCGAAGGAGTTTTCCACCAGTTTTTGCGCCAGGAGCAGTTGCGGCACATTGTGGTACAGGTTGCTGAGGTGAATCAACTGTGTGGCCTGCTCCGCTACCACCTGCGCCCAGGCGGGGTCAGCGTGCCCCAGGGCATTGACGGCAATCCCGGCCACAAAATCGAGGTAACGGTGGCCCGCATCATCGTACAGATACGCGCCTTCACCATGCGTGAAGACGATCTGCGGCCGCGCATACGTCGGCACTAAATATTTTTCGGCTAAAGCGAGAAGCTCTTGGGTCATAGGGTTTCCTTTTTACGTGGTGCGTGGTTCGTAGTGCGTTGACCATTCACCATTCACAATTCACCATTCACAATTCACAATTTCTCACTCCCCAAACACCGTCCCCCCTCCCAACAACCCTTCCAAATTGGTAATCCGCACCTGCGGCACACCTTTTTGCACCACATCCAGGGCGGCGCGGGTTTTGGGGATCATGCCGCCGTGAATAATGGCTTGTTGGATGAGATTTTCGGTTTGGCTGGGGGTGAGATGGGGATAAAACTGGCCTTGTGGGTCGAGGACACCGGGCACGTTGGAGATGAAGGTGAGTTGGTGGGCGTGGAGAGCCAGGGCGAGGGCTGCGGCCGCGTCATCCGCATTCACGTTATACACCTGCCCCGTCCCCATCTCCACCGATACTGGCGAAATGACGGGAACCATGCCCTGCGCCAGCAAAACATGCAACACATCCGTCCGCACCTGGATCACCTCACCCACAAAACCCAGGTCGGCCGTCGGGTGCAACCGCTTCTGGCATTGCAACAGGCCGCCATCCACCCCACTCAGGCCGATGGCATTCACCCCCGCCCGGAGCAAGGCCGTGACGATCAATTTGTTGGTATGCCCCGACAACACCATCTGCGTAATCGCCAACGATTCCCCGTCCGTCACGCGCAGGCCATCCACCTTCACCGGCTGAATGCCCAGGCGGGTCTGCATCTCAGCGATGGCCTTGCCGCCGCCATGCACAATCACCACCGGCCCTTTCATCGCCGCTACCTTCTGCGCCAACCCGCTCAAGAAATCAGGCTGATCCAGTTCGTTACCGCCAATTTTGATAATTTGCATCCCAAACTCCTGATCAGGTACACGGATTTTCACGGATGAACACGGATATTTTTCTTTTATCCGTGAAAATCCATGCCAATCCGTGTACTAGAAAAGCCCCGTTGTCTCATCTATCCCCATCATCCCATTCATATTTTGCACCGCCTGCCCCGATGCGCCTTTGATCAGGTTGTCAATGGCCGAGGTCAGGATGAGCGTGTCTCTGGTAAGGGTCAGACCGATGGCGCAGAGGTTGGTGTGGATGGCATGGTGCAGGGTGGCGACCTGCCCTGTTTTCAACACCCGCACAAACGGCTCCTGGTCGTAGGTGGTCTGGTACAACTCGTGTAACTTTTTATCCGTCCAGCCGGGGTGCAGGGGGACGTAAATGGTGGACAGGATACCACGCGGCACGGGCAACAGGTGGGGCGAAAAGATGAGCGAGGGCGGTTCGGCCTGCCACATCCCCAACCCTTGTTCGATTTCGGGCAGGTGGCGGTGCTGGCGACCAATGCTGTACGGGCTGAAGTTGTCGGATACCTCGACAAAATGGGTGTTTTGTTTGGGCACCCGCCCCGCCCCGGAAACCCCCGATTTGCTGTCGGCGATGACTGTGCCCGCGATGGCGTTGGCTGAGCAGAGCGGCCGCAGGGCGAGCAAAATGCTGGTGGGGTAACAGCCAGGGTTGGCGACGAGTTGGGCCTGGGGTAGTTGCTCGCGGGCAAATTCGGTGAGGCCGTAGACGGCAGAGGGGAGCAGTTCCGGGGCGGGGTGGGGGTGATGATACCACTGTTGGTACGCGGCCGCGTCCTTCAATCTAAAATCGGCACTCAGATCAATCACCCGGACACCCGCCTGCAACAGCTTGACGGCGACCGCGGCCGCGTCCCCATGCCCCAGGCACAAAAAGGCCACCTCAATCTGGTCCAGCGGCGCGTGGTCGGGGTGGATGAGGGGGATGGGCGGTGCGGCCGCGAACAGGTCTCGCAAACTCTTCCCGGCTGATGAGGCCGATGTCGCAAACACAATCTCCGCCTGCGGATGCCTCTGCAAAATTTTGACCAACTCCACCCCCGTGTAGCCGGTTGTGCCGTAGATGCCGATGCGAATCATGTTTAATCCTAACCTGGAAAAACCAGAAAAAAGGAACACAGAGGGCCACAGAGAAGGCACAGAGAGACACAGAGTTTAAGAAAGTCAACACTTTTTCTCTGTGAATCTCTGTGTCTTCACCTCTGTGTTCTCTGTGTAACCTCTTTGGTGAATAAAACAAAAAAGCCCACCAGACTCATACCAGTCTGGTGGGCTTTGGTTTTGCTGTTGATGTTTGTTACTCGTCAGACAACCCAAAAAACCAGACTGGTAAGCTGGCTAGGACGGCGGCGGCGCAGGCGCAAAACGGGTTGGTTGACGTGCGTAAACATGGTGGGGAATAGTAACAGAGAAATCAGGCGCGTCAACGGCAAATCCGCCATCTGGTTAAATTCGTGCAAACCGTACAATATTCAGGCGGGTCTTTTGGCTAAATTTGTACAAGTAGTGACCTACGCGGCCGCGATGAGAACAAAAAATAACAGGTTGGTGTTACAATTCTCCCGGATTTAGGGTTGCCAGGTGAGGAAACAAATATGTTGACGAAGATAAGCATTCAGAGCTTCAAATCTATTCACCACATTCAAGACCTGGAGCTGGGCCAGGTCAATGTATTTGTGGGTGCAAATGGGAGTGGCAAAAGTAATTTATTGGAAGCGGTAGGGGTATTGAGCGCGGCCGCGGCCGGACGTATAGACAGTGCTTCACTACGTGAAAGAGGCGTCCGTCTCAGTCCACCTCAACTCTACATAGCTTCGTTAAAACAGCAATTAAGCATACCACCACAAATTCATACAACGTCCTGGCTTGATCAGTATTCGCTTGAGTACGGTATCACACTCCACCCATCCCAAACAGATATCGCCAGACTTGACGCACTTGAAGTTTTGTCAGGTGCAGACATTACGTTTAACACAAATGGCATGAGCAATGTATCATCTGATGAAAATCGTGCCTTGAGAGAAAGTAAAGAACAGTACCTAACCAAAGGTTTGTTTGCTTTTCTGCTCAATTTGGGCAAACTGCCTGCTCAAGCGGAAACATTGAATGCTATATTGAGTGACTACGCCATTTATGCGCCAACAACACCCGTTTTGAGGGCCATTCAGTCAGATATTTTCACACGAGACCCAATGGGCCTGTTAGGGGGGCGGTTGGCTGAGGCAGTGGAAGATATTTTGAACCTGGAGCAGAAAACTTTTGGCTCACTGGCCTTAGATGAGTTATTGGAACTTCTGGGCTGGGTTGAAGAGTTTGATATTACGGCCCCTTCGCGGGAACTTCTGTCGCCCGATGTGCCATCCTTGCGGAGCATCATCCGTTTCAAAGATTTTTGGATGGGTGAAGGGCGCAATCAACTTTCCGGTTATGATGCTAACGAGGGAGCGTTATACGTGCTTTTTATGCTGGTTCTGGCTTTGCACCCCCGCGTGCCTCGTTTCTTTGCAGTGGACAACTTTGATCAGATGCTTCACCCCCGGTTAGCCAGAGCTTTAACCCGGCTGTTCTGTCGTCTGGTTTTAGAAACGGAACCCAAACGGCAGGTCTTACTCACCACCCATAATCCCATGGTGTTGGATGGGCTGGATTTACGTGACGAACGTGTCCGCTTATTTACGGTAGAGCGCAATCAAAACAGTGGGGGTGCAACCATTGTACGTCGGGTAGAACTATCCGAAGCTGTATTGGCAACCGCTCAAAATGGGATGCCGCTTTCGATGATGTGGGTATCAGGGCTTTTGGGCGGCGTACCGGATATTTTTTAGCAAACAGGCAGTGATATGAAAATTGGCACAGTTGTTGAGGGGCCAACGGATCGGCTCTTGTTGGAAGCAATTATTAGCCATGTTATGCCGGGAGAACATCAATTTTTAGCCTTACAACCGGTGGGTTTAGGGGCAAGTTTTGGGGAAACAGGAACCGGCTGGAAAGGGGTACGCCGCTTTTGCCGGGAAATCTATCAGCGTCATCAGAGTAATATTGCCTCTTACATGGCGGATTATCAACTCGATTTATTGGTCATCCACCTGGATGCCGATGTCATCCGCGAAGCAGATTTGTGGGAAGACACCCCTTTGCCAGAATGGCTTAACCCACTTCCTTGTCCCCCGATTGCGGCAACTGCCGGGCAATTAAAACGGCTTGTAGCCCATTGGTTGAATGAACCTGCGGCCGCGAATCTCCCCCTTTCCCTCATTTTCGCCATCCCCTCTCAGGATACCGAAAATTGGACCTTTGCCGCCCTCTTCCCCGAAGATGCGTTGTGCCAACGACCAGAATACGAATGTGTCCAGGGCGAAAACCAATACCACCCCGCTTACCAACTCACCCTCAAAGACTACGGTAAATATTTGCAACGGAAAGAATCACAGATCAAAAAATCGGTTGTCACCTACCGCCGCCTTGTGCCAGAGATAATGAATCGGTGGGAACAAGTGTGCCGTATCTGTACTCAGGCACATCAGTTCCAGCAAGATTTAAGCCAAACCCTAACGAGCCAGGATCAATAACACCAGGCAGGCAAACATCATAAGGCCAATAAAGCCGCAACCGCCGAGAAAAACGGGGCGTCGCCGCCAGCCAATGCCGGGGCAAATGATGAAGGGGCGTCGTCGGAAAGCGGGTCTACGAAACATGAGAAGTCTCCTTTTGGATGCGTGATGCGTGATGCGTGATGCGTGATGCGTGATGCGTGATGCGTGATGCGTATCAATAATGATGAAAGATAACGCCCAATTGTCAAACAAAATTCGCCCAGATGTAATCCGTTTGTAAAATAGCCTTGTTGGTTACTGGTTACTGGTTACTGCTCACTGCTCACTGCTCACTGCCCACTGCCCACTGCCCACTTTCCCCCAGGAGTTCCCATGTTTGCGACCCTTGTTTTGACCAATGGCAAGATAATGACGATGGATGAACATCAGCCGCAGGCCACGGCGATTGCCATACACGGCAACCGGATTTTGGCCCTCGGCACGGATGCGGCGATGAAACGGTTGTTGGCTCCCGGTGGCGAATGGCTGGATTTGCGCGGCCGCACCGTCACCCCCGGTCTTGTTGATGCGCACGTCCACTTCCAATGGTACAGCCTGGGACTCCAGGTGGTAGATTTGTTTGAACTGCCTAGCCTGGATGAAGCGTTGGCACGGGTACGGGCGGCTGTGGCAACCCACCCCACCGGGCAATGGCTCCGCGGCCGCGGCTGGAAACAGGACATCTGGCCCGACCGCGCCTGGCCCACCTCTGCCCACCTGGATGGGATCGCCGCTCACATCCCCATGCTCCTCACCGAAAAAAGCGGCCATTCCGCCTGGGCCAACAGCCTCGCCCTCAAAATGGCCGGGATCACCCCCCACACCCCTGACCCCGAAGGCGGCCAGATTCAGCGGGACCCCCACGGCCAACCCACCGGCATCCTGTTCGAGAACGCCATTAGCCTGGTGAACGACATCATCCCCAAACCGACGGTGGAGCAGATCGCGGCCGCGATGCGGGTCGGGCAAGAAAAAGCCTGGCAGGCCGGGCTGACTGGTATTCACGACTTCGATGGGCCGTTCTGCTTCCGCGCCCTGCAACAACTCCACCAGAGCGGCGAACTCGGTCTGCGCGTGGTCAAAAACATCCCGGCGGAAAAGCTGGAACACGCCGTTGAGGTGGGGCTGAAAACGGGCTTTGGCGACGAATGGCTCCGTATTGGTGGCATTAAAATTTTTGCCGATGGGGCGTTAGGGCCGCGCACCGCCGCCATGATCGAACCTTACGAGGGGGAGCCAGACAACCGGGGTATCGTCGTCACCGACAAAGAAACGATGAAGGAGATCGCCTCGACGGCCAGCCTGCATGGGCTGAGTGTAACCGTCCACGCCATTGGCGACCGGGCCAACCATGATATTTTGGATGTGTATGAGGCGGTGCGGCAAGAGGAGAAGGAGCGGGGGGTGCGGCCGCAACAACGCCGTCACCGCATCGAACACGTACAAATTCTCCACCCCAGCGACATCACCCGGCTGGCCCAGCACCAGATTATCGCCTCGATGCAACCCATTCACGCCACCGGGGACATGGCGATGGCCGACCGCTACTGGGGCGACCGGGCGCAAACCAGCTATGCCTGGCGCACCCTGGCCGAAACGGGCGCACTGCTTGTTTTTGGCTCTGATGCCCCGGTAGAATCCATCGAACCTTTGCGGGGGATTCATGCGGCGGTGACGCGGCGGCGGGCCGATGGCACACCGGGTCAGGATGGCTGGTATCCGGCCCAGCGGCTGAGTCTGGCAGAGGCGCTACGGGGGTTTACGACTGCGGCCGCGATCACCAGCGGTCAAGAGCATCATCTCGGCTCACTCACCCCCGGCAAACTGGCCGATCTCACCATTTTTGACTGCGACCTCAGCGCCATTTCACCCCACGAGCTAATCAACGTCACCATTGACGCCACCCTCGTGGGTGGCGCGTTCAAATATCGGCAAATATAAGCATGGCAAAACCCAAATTCTCTATTGCCCACAAAGATGAAGAAATGTTGGCACTTGTGAGCAAGACGGATCAAAAAACATTGGCACTTTGGGCGATTGATTGTGCCGAGCGTGTTATGCCCTTTTTTGAGGAAAAATATCCTCAAGATAATCGCCCACGCCAGGCTCTTAACACGTTACAAACCTGGCTGGATACAGGGGTCTTCAAGATGGCGGTGATTCGTAAGGCATCGTTGGATGCTCACGCGGCCGCACGTGATGTGGGTGAAGACAGCCCCGCTCGTTCTGCCGCCCGTGCCGCTGGTCAGGCGGTAGCCACGGCCCATGTTGCCCGCCATGCTTATGGCCCAGCCATTTATGCCCAACAAGCGATCCATAGAGCCAGCACCCCCGCCGAAGCGGATGCGGCCGCGGCCCAAGAACGGGATTGGCAATATCAACAGCTACTGGCTCGCCAGGGGATGGATGAAAACAGCGAGGGGGCGAGTAGCGAGGGGGCGAGTAGGGACTTGAAACCTGAAACTCAAAACTTTGAACTCGAAACTCGAAACTTATTTTCGTAGGAGTTCCCCATGGGCCTTTGGCGCACCAAGAGGGATGAAAATTTGTAGGACGATTTGGTAAATCGTCCACTGGGCGATTTACCAAATCGCCCTACATTTTCGTAGGAGTACATAACCGATGTCCTTTATGATTCCCTTTCATGATTACGGCGGCCGCGGGCCATTGCTCCATTTCGCCCACGCCAATGCCTATCCCCCAGGCAGTTACCGCCTCTTCCTCAACGCCCTCACCCGTAACTTCCAGGTATTAGCGGTGAAACATCGCCCCCTGTGGCCCCAGGCTCAACCCCAGGAGATGAGCAGTTGGCATCGTATCGCGGATGATCTGATTGAGTTTTTTGATCAGCAGAAGTTGCAGGGGGTGATAGGGGTTGGGCATTCGCTGGGTGGGGTGGCGACGATGGTCGCGGCCGCGAAACGACCCGAATTATTTAGCCAGTTGATACTCATTGATCCCGTGTTCCTGGCCCCACACCTGCTGGCCATGGTAGATGAACGCATTGCCCAACAACTGGAACCGTTTGAGTTTCCTCTGGTGGCGGCGGCCCAACGGCGGCGAGATTGGTGGAGTAGCCGTGCGGCCGCGTTTGAACATCTCCGCCCCAAATCTGTCTTTGCCGGGTTCAGCGACGAGGCCATGTGGGATTTCATCAACTATGGCCTGACCGATGATGCCAATGGCGGAGTCCGTCTGGCCTTCCCCAAAGAGTGGGAAGCCCGCATCTACAGTATGCCCCCTACCTTTGTCTGGGAATATGTGTCCCAAATCAGCCAGCCCACCCTGGCTATCCGCGCCGCCAACTCCGACACCCTCTTCCCGCCGTCGTGGGAAAACTGGCAGAAGCTCCAGCCCGGCGCGACCTTTATCGAAATGCCAGAAACCACCCACTTGTTGACGATGGAAAAACCAGAGGCGGTGGCAAATTTGATTGCGCGTTGGACGAAGGATTTACGATTGTAGATTGACGATTTACGATTCAATTTATGCATATCAATCGTAAATCTAAAATCGTAAATCGTAAATCACAAACGGAGTTCGTTATGTCAACTTTACAGATACAAAAACTATTTGTTTACAACGCCTGGGCCTGGGATCATCTGTTTGCCAGTGTCGAAAAGTTGGGCGCGGCCGCGTACCGTGTAGATCGCCCCTTCTTTTGGGGGTCCATACACGGCCTGCTTGTCCATGCCCTCACCGCCGAATGGATCTGGTATGTACGTTGTCAAGGAGAAAGCCCTACCCGTTTACTTAACCCTGACGATTATCCTGACTTTGCCGCCGTTCGTTCTGCCTGGCAACCGGTCAACGCGGATTGGATTGTTTATGTCGGCTCATTGACCGATGCTGACCTCTTGCGGCGCATTGAATACCGCAACACCAAAGGGTACGGCTATAACATAGGTTTAGCTGATCTACTCCAACACGTCATGAATCACGCCACTGAACATCGGAGCCAACTTACTCCTCTGCTGTACAATCTGGGCGTACCAACCCCATCCCTGGATTACCTGGCGTTCTGTTTGGAGCAACCATGAAACCCTTTCCCCTGAAGGCCCAGCCCTGGCTGGGGCTGGATATTGGCGGTACAAAGATAGAAGCGCTGGTTGTTAATGACCAGGATCAGGTGTTGGGGCAAGCTATTGTGCCGACAGCTACGGCTACCCCTGATCATTTGTGCCAAAGCATCAGCGCGGCCGCGACACAGGCCTTGACGCAGGCACAGAGCGATTTCACCCAGGTAGCCGCTGTGGGGATGGGGATCCCTGGTCAGGTAAACCCAGACACGGGCGAGGTAACTCTGGCCGTCAACTTAAACCTGAGCAACTTTCCCCTCGGTGCGGTATTGAGTCACGCCTGGGGCAAACCGTGTTTTCTGGAAAATGATGTGCGTGCGGCCGCGGTGGGTGCCTATTTCCACTTAATCCAACCCTCGCCCCTCACCCCCCCCGCCTCAGCCTTGCGCCATATCGCCTACCTCAGCATCGGTACCGGGATCGCGGCAGGCATCATCCTGGACGGACGCCTCCATCGAGGTGCAAATGGCATGGCTGGGGAAGTGGGGCACATCCCTCTAGACCTGGCGGGTGAACGGTGCGCCTGTGGGCAAACAGGTTGCCTGGAGACGATTGCCGCCGGACCAGCCATCGTGCGTCAGGCGGCACAGGTTGGCCTAAAGGTGTCTCATGCGGGTGAGGTGTACGCGGCCGCGAGCCACGGTCATCCCCAGGCCCAGGCCATCATCCAGCGTGTCAGCCTCAGCCTGGGCCGGGCCATCCAATGGTTGATTATGACCTGCGATGTCGAAAAAGTGGTTTTGGGAGGTGGTGTCACACGATCCGGAGCCACTTTCCTGGAGCCAATCTGCCACGCCTTAGCCCAACTACGTGCCCACTCCCCCCTGGCCCAGACCCTGCTCGCCACCGACAAAATCACCCTTATTCCCCCTGGTTTCAATGCCGGAGTTTGGGGAGCTATTGCTCTAGCCCGCCAAAAATAGCCGGGCATACTTGAACCAAACTGCCCACGTCCTACGGCTTACACTTTACCTCTGCATTCCATCCTACTATGCTCTACATACACCACGCTACCATCCTTACGCCCCACACCACCATCCCCGATGGTGCCATTCTGATTGACCGCGGCCGCATTGTGGCCGTTGGCCCCGGGCAAAATATCCCCCGCCCGGAAGATATACCTACCATTGATGCCACCGGTCTGACCCTCGTACCCGGTTTCATAGACTTGCAACTGAACGGGGGATTCGGTCACGACTTCACCCAAAACCCAGAGACCATCTGGACGGTGGCCGCTAAATTGCCCCAAACAGGAGTGACGACTTTTCTTCCCACCATTATCACATCGCCACTTCATGCAGTAGAACAGGCGCAAAAACAGTGGCAGGAAGGTCGCCCGGCCAGTTTTGGCGGTGCCGAACCGATGGGGTTGCATTTGGAAGGGCCATTTCTACACCCCAACAAAAAGGGCGCCCACAATCCACGCTGGTTGCGACGGCCCAGCCTGGAAGCCATTCGTTCCTGGACCTGGGAAAATGGCATTCGCCTCGTTACGCTGGCTCCAGAACTGCCCCAGGCGCTCGATTTGATCACCGTATTAGCCAGCCGAGGAATTATTGTCAGTGCCGGACATTCTCAGGCAACCTTAGAAGAAGCTACGACTGGTTTCAATGCGGGCATTCGTTACGCAACACACCTGTTTAATGCCATGACGGCCATGCATCACCGGGAGCCAGGATTGGTCGCGGCCGCGCTCAGCGACCCCCGGCTTATCATTGGAATCCTGCCCGATGGCATCCATGTTCACCCCCACTGGGTTAAACTGGCCTGGCAACTGACAGGCCCCAACCGCCTCAACCTTGTCACTGATGCCATGGCCGCCCTGCTCATGCCCCCAGGAACCTACTACCTGGCCGATCAAACGGTCATTGTAGATGAAACCGGAGCACATCTGGCAGATGGCACACTGGCCGGAAGTGTCATCTCTATGGATCAGGCCCTGCGTAATCTTATGGCTTACACAGGCTGTTCTCTCAAGGAAGCCTTACCCACCGTAACCAGTACCCCTGCCGACCTGCTTGGTCTGGGGCAACGCAAAGGAACTATCGCTCCAAACTATGACGCCGACCTGGTTTTGCTGGATGTGCGCCAACGAGTACAAAAAGTTTTACTGGCCGGAGAAATCATCTACAGCCGCGACTAAACAGGGACTATCTTTTATGACAATCCTTTCCCATACCCACCTCTATCAGGAAATCCACCAACAGCCAACAGTGTTAAGCCGCTTTTTTGGCAGTGCGGCCGCGATCACCCAACAACTGGCCCAGGCCATACAAAAGCGGGGCATCACCCATGTCGTCATCGCCGCCAGAGGCACCAGCGATAATGCTGGTCGTTACGCCCAATACATCCTGGGTGCGATAAATGGCCTCATCGTAACCCTTACCACCCCCAGCCTGTTCACCATCTACCAGCGCCCTCCTCGTTTTGGCAACGCCCTCGTTTTAGGCATCTCCCAAAGCGGCAAAAGCCCCGATATCGTCGCTGTACTGGCCGAGGCCCGGCATCAGGGAGCACTTACCGCCGTCATCACCAACACCCCTGATTCAGATCTGGCCCAACAAGGCGATTTTGTCATTGACCTGGCGGCTGATGAAGAAAAAGCCGTGGCCGCTACCAAAACATACACGGCTTCGTTAGCGGCGATTGCCTTACTCAGCGCCAGCCTGGCCAATGACTCGACCATGCAAACCGATTTGTACCATTTGCCTGATGCGGTGACGCAAATTCTGGCCCTGCAAGACACCATTGCCCAGGCCGCTCCCCGTTATCGCTATATGGAACGTTGTGTGGTGATTGGGCGTGGTTACAACTACGCCACAGCCTATGAAACGGCGCTCAAAATGAAAGAACTAACTTACACCGTTGTTGAGCCATACAGCAGTGCCGACTTTTTGCATGGGCCATTGGCCGTATTAGAGCCGGGTTTCCCTGTAATTATATTAGCCCCATCCGGGGTCATGGTGAAAGAGATGGAATTATTTTTGCGGCCGCTACAAGACCGCCACGCCGAAATCATTGCCATTAGTGACAACCCGGCCATTTTACACCAGGCCCGTATCCCCCTGGCCTTACCCTACACCGTGCCGGAATGGCTTTCCCCCCTCACCACCATCGTTGCCGGTCAACTATTGGCCATGCACCTGGCCCACACCCGTGATTACGATGTTGACGCCCCACGGGGCATCCGCAAAGTAACCGAAACGCGCTAAAACAAAAGAGACCGCCCCCATACAGGCCCTTGAGAGCTGTGCCTGTCGAAACCCTCAAACACCTGTATCGTTATCCTGTATAACAAAAAAGGCAGATACGTTCTCGTATCTGCCTTTGATTTTTTTGTTCGGTGTCCTGATTGGTGTTAGCTCAACAACCCTTCAGCGCGTAAGAACCGTTTAATATCAATCAACGCTTTCTGACCAATCCCCGGCAAAGCCAGCAACGCATCTTCGCCATCGGTTTGTAGTTTATTGGCCACGTCACTGACGGTCGTCAAACCAGCTTCCCGGAGCGCATTTTCCGCCCGTGTTCCCACAGACATCATATCTACGGTCCAGCGGGTAGGATCCACAGCTTCTTTTTGCTCTTCTTGGGTGGTGCGGATTTGTTCCCGTACCTGCAAGCGGCGCATAAAGCGGTCAACCTGCCCTTCAGTGTCTAACAGGCGGGTTTGCCCGGTGAAGAAAGGGTGATTGCCTGACCAGATTTCCACATGAATTTCTGGTTTTGTGGCTCCAGTTGTCATCACAACAGAGCCGTTGCAAATGACTTTGGCTTCAGGATACCATTGAGGATGAATCCCTGATTTCATGCGCTCTGCTCTCCTTCGGCTTGGTAAACGCTGACCACTTTGCGGCCATGCTTCACTTCAAACTTAACTTTCCCTACGATAAGGGAATAAATGGTGAAATCACGTCCCAGCCCCACATTGTTGCCGGGTTTTACATTGGTCCCTTTCTGGCGGATGATGATGTGCCCTGGCATAACCAGTTCACCACCATAGGATTTAACACCCAATCGTTGGGCATTACTATCACGGCCATTGCGGGATGAGCCACTACCTTTTTTATGTGCCATGTTCCATGCTCCTCTCTGCGTAACCAGGAGACAGGTTTTATCCTGTACTTTATTCTACCCCGGTCGCTTCAGACTATGTTTAACCGGCGTAAACCACTTCATCAACCCGCAGACGGGTATAATGCTGGCGATGCCCCTGACGATGACGGTACCGATTCTTGGGTTTGTATTTCCATACCAGGATTTTCTTGCCCCGATATTGTTCTACGACCGTCGCTTTGACAATGGCGCCGGAGACATGGGGTTGACCGACAACGATGGCATCATCATTGGCGATGAGCAAAACATTGCTCAACTCGATTTGAGTCCCCACTACCTGCGTCAATTTCTCGACACTAAAACTGTGCCCTGCTTCGGCCCGATATTGCCGACCACCGGATTCAACAATTGCGTACAAGGCCTACCTCCAAAAAAAACGGCATCTCAAGATGCCGGGTAACAAGCTTTCTTAAACAAAATTATCTTCCTACAATTGAAAGACAACGGAGGGGAATTATAGACGGTGAAGGCATGATTGTCAAAGATAAGTTGGATTGCTGTGTATTCCGCTTGCATTTCCCCTTTTTGCAGGTCAAAATAAACTAACCTGTTGCCGCCTGAAGGCCTGGGGGCGTGAAACCTGCCAGGATTTGATGGGTTGTGCTACCATGCAAGAACATGTGGACGCCGATGGGCGGACTTTTTTCGACCTTATCCGCACTTATCTGAATTGTACGGATATGGCGTGTGTGCAACACGCCTTTGATTTTGCTCGCCAGATGCACGGAGATGCGCAACGTGAATCTGGCGAGCTTTTTTTTACGCACCCGTTGACGGTTGCTTATTATCTGGCGGAGTATCAATTGGATGCTCCGGCGTTGGTGGCCGCTTTATTGCATGATGTGGCGGAAGATACGCGGGTTACGATTGGGGAGATTGAGACGCAGTTTGGGGCGGAGGTGGCCCAATTGGTGGATGGGCTGACGAAGTTTGAGCAGGTGAGTGAGGGCGCGGCCGCGAGACAACTCTCTAAAGCCGAAATTGAAAGCAAAACCCTGCATAAACTTCTCGGTATGATGGCTCGTGATGTCCGCATTGGCATTATCAAGCTGTTTGACCGGCGGCACAACATGCGCACCCTCAAAGCCAAAAACCGCCAATCCCAGGAGCGTAAAGCTAAAGAAACCCTGGCCGTTTACACTCCCCTGGCCAATCGCCTGGGTATCTGGTCCCTTAAATCAGAATTGGAAGCCCTTTGTCTCAATATCTTACATCCTGTGGCTTACCAGCGAATTGAGCAACAGTTACGTGCGCTTCGCCAAAAACAGTCCTCCATGTTTGAAAGCCTACGCCAGGAAATCACCGATGCCCTGGAGGAAATTGGGGTACCGGTCATAGATATTTTGCATTCTCCAGAGAATATTTACACCATTTACAAAGGAATGATCCAAACACATGGTTCAGGGGAACATGTGTTTACCCAAAATGGGCATATTCCCCCGGTATTTCGGGTGGTGGTTCTGCTGAAAAATGAGCTGGATTGTTATCTGGCTGTGGGTAAAACCCACCAAAAATGGCGGCCTGTTGCCGGACGGTTTGATGATTACATTGCGGCCCCCCGAGAAAATCTGTATCGGGCTTTGCATACGACTGTTGTTTATAGCAATGGTCAACATGTGCGGGTTCGTTTCCGTACCGCCACAATGAACATTATGTCAGAGATTGGTATTCTGGCTAAGTGGGCACACCTGGGTGGAGGAATTGCTCCGAAGGAGCTAAACGAACGGGTTAAGGGTTTGTTGAAGAATATCAGCACTAATATTGATGTAGATGCGCAGGATCATACGGTGGGGTTGCAAGGGGTGATGGAGGATGTGTTTTATGAACAGCAGATCGTCACCTTTACTCCGCAGGGCGATAGCAAAGAGTTGCCGAAAGGGGCCACCGTGCTGGATTTTGCCTATGCCGTGCATACGGAAGTCGGTAATTTTGCCCGTGAGGGGTTTGTTAATCAACAGGCCGCGCCCCTGAATCAACCCTTGCGTGATGGTGATATGGTGGAGATTCGTAAAGGTCGGAGTGGTCCTCATCGGGTATGGCTGGATGAAGATTTAGGTTATTTGCGGACGAGTTATGCGCGGGCCCATGTGCGCCGTTGGTTTCGTCGCCTGAGCCGGGAGCAGGCGTGGCAAGCGGGGAGACAGTTGTTGGAGGATGAATTACAGATGTTAGGGTTGATGGAGTTTGGGCATCGGGAAGCGGCCGCGGTACTCCATTACGCCTTAGCCGATGAGTTGTATGTGGCCCTGGGGTTGGCCGAACAATTACCTACCAGTGTGGCAACCCGTATTCTAACTACTGTCTGGCAAAAAGGGATTTCCCGTCAGGCTGGTACTGTTGTTCGTGCGGTGGATGGGCAGGCCTTTTTTATCAAGAACATTGTTAATGTCCCCTTACGTCTGTGCGGTTCCTGTGAGCCTCGACCCGGAATGCCCATTGTCGGCTATAAACGCTCTGATGGACAGGTGACGATTCACCGGGAAAGCTGTTACACCTTATCCTCAGATATTCCCCGGAGCCGCCTCATGCAATTACGCTGGGGCGAAGGTGAAACCAGCCAGGTACGCCCCATCACCATTCAGATTAATGTGTATGATCGCCCCAACTTGCTTTACGAGATCACCCATTTTTTGCGTGAGGAACAAACCAACATTTCCTCTATTTATGCTCCAGAAACACCGCGTACCGGTGATGCTACAGAAAATGAAAAGCAGGTGTTTTTGGGTCTGGAAATTAGCAGTCCACGTCAGTTGGTGCGCATTCTGCATCGGATAAAAGCCCTGGTAAATGTTTATGTTGTCCGTTGTTTGCCGACATCGTCGGCCAAAATTTTACCCCCTTCGTCTTATCGCCCCGAATAGGCAATCTTGGACATGATAGCCTTCATTCTCTCATGGTTGAACATATGACTGAACGACTGTACTACACGGATTCTTACACCACGAAATTTCAAGCAAAAGTAGTAGAGCGGTTTCGCCATCAGGGTCAATTGGCGCTGGTATTAGAACAAACCTATTTTTATCCCACTTCGGGGGGGCAATTGGCTGACCTGGGCTGGATCAATGGCGAACCGGTGATAGATGTGTTTGTGCGAGAGGCGGATGGGGAAGTTGTGCATCTGCTCAATAACAAAGAAGAAATTTGGACAAATGAGGTAAAAGCGGAGATTCAATGGGATCGCCGTTTTGATCATATGCAGGTGCATACGGGTCAGCATATTCTTTCGCAGGCGTTTATCCAGGCGGCACAGGCGCAAACGGTCAGTGTACACATGGGAGATGATAATTGTACGATTGACTTGCACACAACGGATATTGCCCCGAATCAGGTGGAGCAGGCGGAGTGGTTAGCGAATCAGATTATTTGGGAAAACCGGACGGTGAAGCCGTATTTTGTGACGGTGGAGCAGGCAGAAAAACTGAATTTGCGTAAGCTCCCGCCGGTGCAGGGCAAAATCCGGTTGATTGATATTGATAAGTTTGATTTGACAGCTTGTGGGGGGACGCATGTGGCCCAAACGGGGGAGGTGGGTCTGATTAAGGTGGTGAAGTTGGAAAAATATAAGGAAGGATTGCGGGTGGAGTTTCGTTGCGGCCGCAGAGCTTTACTCGATTATCGCCTGAAAAATAGCATCGTTCATCGCCTGACCACCGTATTAACCACCGGGTATCCAGGCATCGAACCGGCTGTCAGTAAACTGCAAACGGAGCTAAAACAGGCGCAACGAGTGCTCAAGAAACAACAAGAAGATTTGTTGGCGCTAGAGGCTACCCGTTTGTTGAACATCCCACCCGCCAAAGGCAAGATTCGGCTTATTTGTAAAACCTTTGCCGATGGAGATGCAGGACAGGTGCGAACGCTGGCCAAGCAGTTGACTCTGGAAAAAGGTGTTATTGTCTTGTTTGGGGTGGCCGGAGAGAAGGCACAATTGATTTTAGCCCGCTCTGAGGATGCGCCCGGGAATATGAATGAGCTGATCAAAACAGCGTTACCGGTATTGGGCGCGGCCGCGGGTGGGGGGAATGCTACTTTTGCCCAAGGGGGTGGCCCAGCGGCTGATCCGGAGCGTGTGGCTCAGGCCCTCAGCCGGGCCGAAAAGCTGGTCCTGGCTCAACTCTAAAGGTTCGCTCAAGATTAATGTATCTTTAACAAAGAGTTTGTGATAAACCTTATCGGTTTCGGAAAACCTGTCAGGTTTGTAAGCATAACAACCTTGTTAAGAGAGCATTAAGTTGGGTGGTGCGGTCAGGAGACCGGCCACAGCAAACGCAAAAGTAACTGCCCGCTAAAATTGGGACAGAATTTGTGGGTCGCCTAACTGTTATGCTCCCTGTTGCCTGGCCTCGTGCCGTTCTACACCTGGACATGGACGCCTTTTATGTCAATGTGTACCTGCTGGATCACCCAGAGGCACGAGGGAAGCCACTTATCGTGGGGGGGAAACCCAATGAACGGGGGGTTGTGGCCTCGGCCAGTTATGAAGCGCGGAAGTTGGGGATTCGCTCAGCGATGCCCAGCAGTCAGGCAGTGCGCCTTTGTCGTGATGTGCTTATTGTCCCGGCAAATTGGCCGCGCATCCGCGAATGTTCCCAGATGGTTATGGCGATTTTGCGCGAATATGGCCCAGTGGAGCAGATGAGTGTGGATGAGGCGTATGTGGATTTGGTGGGGTATGAACAGCCGGACCGGCTCGCGGCCGCGATTCAGGCTCATGTCAAAACCAGCACTCAGCTTCCGGCCTCTGTGGGGCTGGCTACGAATAAGCTGGTGGCTAAGGTGGCTTCTGATTTTCGTAAACCTGAGGGATGTATGTTGGTGGAGCCGGGGCAAGAGGCCGCTTTTTTGGCCCCACAACCGGTACGGGCTATCTGGGGAATTGGGCCGCGCACAACAGAGCGGTTACAGGAATTAGGTATAAAAACATGTGGTCAGCTTGCGGCCGCGGATCTGAGCCAGATCAAACCATTCTTCAAAAACCAGGCCGAAAGTCTCATCCAGCGGGCTTGTGGCCGGGATGATCGCCCGGTTGTGGCCGAGCGTGGACAGAGTAAAAGTATTAGTCAGGAGTGGACCTTTAATCAGGATGTGAATGATCCCCACCTGTTGCGGCGGCGTCTGCGGGAAATGAGCGAAGCGGTGGTAGCCTCCCTGCAAAAAGAGAACCTGGTTGCTCATACCGTCTATGTCAAATTTCGGTGGGCTGATTTCACCACCTTCACCCGACAAAAATCGGTGGAAGTGGGAGTGGATGATGTGGAGACGATTGTGGCGTTAGCCGATGCTATCTGGCAGGAGCATTGGCCCATGGGCCAACGGATGCGCTTATTGGGGATGGGAGTCAGCCATCTAGAGCTAATTCAAGGGCGGCAGTTACGGTTTTCTTTTTGACAGCCGTTTGCCTATGCCTGCATCTGCGGATGTACACGGGCGGGCTGTTGTGATGAAAGCCATGGTCCAGCTTTCCCAAAGCGGGAGAGGGGAGTTGGTTCCCTTGAGTTTGGCCCTTTATACTGCCAAAGGGCATAATCCGACATTTTTTCACCCTGTCGCCGTCTCACTTTATCGTCGTGTTGGGCTTATCCAAGGCCACCCCTAACCCCGCCCCCAGGGGCGGAGAACTACTTTTTTGATTTTTCGACTTCGCTTTTGGTACTATTCATGGTAGGATGTCCTTTGTTTGTGAGAAAATCAACAAGTACAACCCTTTTTCTACCCCTTTTTCAAAGAGCCAAACCCAAATTTTGGCGTAAATCTGGCCGTCGTTTGGAAAACGGTGCAAGAAGACATTCGTCCTCTCAAAAAGACCGTTCAGCAAATTCTGGCTGATTTGTCTGGCTCACCCCCATCGCCATAAGATTTTTGCCTCATTTGACTAACGCAACTGTTTGCCACAACTTGCTGGGGTTTAAGGGAATTTGCAACAGTTCCAGCCCTGGGATGTTCAAGGCGTTTTCCACGGCCTGGACAAACAGAGCCGTGACGGGAATGGCACCCCCTTCGCCTGCCCCTTTGACGCCCATAGGGTTGAGCGGCGAGGGGGTTTCGGTGTGCCCGGTGATGATGGGGGGTACGTCTAATGAGGTAGGGATTAGGAAGTCCATAAAGGAGCCGTTGAGCAGTTGACCGTTTTCGTCCCAGACCAGTTGCTCGTAGAAGGCGTTGCCCAGCCCTTGGGCCACCCCACCCTGTACCTGACCATCGAGGATGAGGGGGTTGATGACGCGGCCGCAATCATGCACCACTACATATTTCAATACCTTCACATCGAACGTCTCCGGGTCTACTTCAACAATGGCGGCGTGTGCCCCATTGGCCGTCGCCCCCCGTTCCGGGCCAAAATAGTTCGTCGCTTCTAAGCCCGGCTCCGTGCCCGGTTTGACGGCACCGCGTAACGGGTTGGCCGCCTGGGCCAACTGCCCCAACGGGATGGCTCGATCCGGCACACCCTTTACCCGTACCGTGCTATCCACCAGTTCCAAATCCTCAGCCGAGGCTTCTAACATCTCCGCCCCCAGTTTGAGGATTTTGGCCCGCACGTCTTTGGCCGCCTCATTAATGGCGTTGCCCGCCACCACTGCACCCCGGCTGGCAAATGTGCCCGCCCCCCAATAAAACTGGTCGGTATCGCCCGTAACCACATCAATGTTGCGTACATCCACCCCCAACTGATCGGCCACGATTTGGGCGAAGACGGTGTAATGGCCCTGTCCCTGTGTGCCGACGCCGGTGACAACGGAAACGCGGCCGCTGGCCTGCACCTGCACCCGCGCCCCCTCGTAAGGGCCAATTCCCGTCCCTTCGACATAGGCCACAATGCCGATGCCCACCGTTTTACCCTCGGCCCGCAGGCGGGGTTGCTCTTCACGGATGAACTGATCGTACTCAATGAGTTCTAACGCCTTATCCAGAGCCAGGTGGTACTGACCACTGTCATAGGTCAGGGCCGTAAAATCCTGGTAGATGATTTCGTTGTTGTAGGGAAACTGATCCGGCTGGATGAAGTTGCGCCGCCGGATTTCGGCCTTGTCCAGCCCCAATTCCTGGGCCGCCAGGTCCAAAAATCGCTCAATAACAAAGACGCCATGTTGCCGCCCGGCTCCCCGGTAAGGGGTGACGATGGGTTTGTTGGTGAACACGGCCCGGAAACGGCTATGGTAATGGGGGATGTGGTAGGGGCCAAGCAGGGTACATTGGCTGTTGATGGGGATAGTCAGGCCGTAGGGATCATAGGCCCCGGTGTCGTGCAGGAAGGAATCTTGCACCCCCAGAATATGCCCCTCACTGTCGAAGGCGATTTCGGCCTCGTGGATTTGCATCCGTTCCTGGGTGGTGGCGACAAAATTCTCCGCCCGATCTTCAATCCATTTGATGGGGCGGTTGAGCCGCATGGCCGCCCAGGGGACGAGCACCTCTTCCTGGTAGAACATCATAATTTTGGGGCCAAAACCACCACCGATGAACGGGGCGATCACCCGCACTTGCTTCTCGGACAGCCCCAACATGGCGGCCATGCCGTTGCGAATGACGACGGGAGCCTGGGTGGTGTCCCAGATGGTCATGCGCCCGGCGCGGTGATCCCATTCGGCCACTACGCCCCGGTTTTCCATGGCCGCCGAGGGGCCACGGTCGTAGACGAAGCGGCGTTTTAACAGCAGATGGGCCGCGTCCCTGGCCTGGGCGTAATCCCCTTTGCTTTGGGTCAGGTCGGCGGCAATATTGTGGGGGACATCGGCATGAATCGCGGCCGCGTCGTCCCCCATTGCCTTCTCCAGGTCTACATTAGCCGGGAGGGGGTCATACTCCACCCACACCTGCTCGGCGGCGTCCTCGGCCAGGTAACGGCTCTCGGCGATGACCATGACGATGGGTTCACCGACGAAGCGCACCTTATCTTTGGCCAGGGGGACCTGGGTGCGGGCGTGGAAGATGGCATCCTTCACCGGGGGGGGCGGGACGAGGAGTGGGCCGGGTTGCCAGTAGTCGCCCAGGTCGTGGGCGGTGTAGATGGCGATGACGCCGGGGAGCGTTGCGGCCGCGGCCGCGTCTACACTCACAATCCGGGCATGGGCATACTGACTCCGCACAAAGGCCACATGGGCCATATTGGGCAAGTCCACATCATCCACAAACAACGCCCGCCCTGTCAACAGGCGTGGGTCTTCATTCCGCTTAATCCGTTCACCAAAGAATTGTGTTGTCATCGCAAACCTTTAACGCCCTATTTCAAGTCGGGCATTTTCACGTATGGCCTCAATGATGGTTTCGTTTACGGTCAGTTCTCCAGTATCCACTGCTACATCAATCGTACCGACTACCCCAATCCGTCCCCTGGAACGGGATGATAGCACCACCGGAACACGCCAGAATGCCCCCTCTGTCTGCCAGACCAGATCAGGCATTTCCCCCGAAAGGAGATCGGCAATGTGATTACCCGCGTAAATCCCCACCTTTTTACGTGCCTTCTCTGGGGTAATGCGAATATCCGCTGTCAAATCTAATTGGAGATGAAAGGGGCCACTTTCAGGTGGTTTTACTGTCTCAATGGTTATTGTCATGGCTGTTCCCCATTCCAAACTGACTTTCTCTGTTTGTAGAAATGAATATCAAACTCTTGACCCTCAGCGTAGGAATTGTTGGAGTTGTGCGGCCGCTTTTTCCTGTTGGTCAGGTGTGAAAACAGGATAAACGGCTTCTGTAGCAAAAAACCGTGAGGGATTCTCCTCTTCCAGAAGCATTTTCGAAATAGCTTCGATGAGCTGTAATTTTTCAAACCTCGGTAAAGATTTGATTTTTCTTGTGATCTCTGTCATCAACACGGGCCACCTCCAAACATTACTCTTTTGATTCAATTGTACGGAGTGCTTTTGGTGGATGGCAAGAATGTTTTTCCCTTCACCCAATTGATGGCACTATTCTATCTAATGTTTGTCAATTCCGTGTTTTTGTAAAAATTGCTCATAATGTCTGGTTAAAGCCGCGTGATCTGGAAGAACGTGTTTATTTTCCGGTAGTTTCAACTTACAACCTTCAAGGTATTGATAACTTGATCCCAAGAGTCCAGGAGCAATCGTAACCGTATGAGTATCTGGTTTGATGGATAACAGGTGCAAATCAAACAATGTATGTATATCTGCTCTGAGTAGCAACCCATTTGCGGGATGATTAGTTGTGGCTCCTGAATATGGAATGATATGCGCCGATTCAAGGGTTGCTTCAACATCACATCCCGTTATCGAACATCTTCGATCATACGCATTAAGTAGCTTACGGCGGAAATCAGATTGTCCTTGTCTTTGTACGATGGAGGAAGTGATACGCCGTTTGGCATCTTCAATATCTTTAGCGTTAAAGTAACCGTCACTTTCGATTCGTTGTCTTTCCAAATATAACTCAGGCGTGTCTCTTAACATGCCCCAAAAATCACTTACCCGCTTTTTTTGTCGACGCATTTGGAATTCAGAATCACGCGATCTCGAAATAGGGGATTTCAGGATTTTGTTAGAGGCTCTTGAATAAGATTGCCAGACTTCCGGTCTTTGCAATAAAACAGAAACATCTTTAAGGTCTTTTACGTATCCCCATGTCAAAGGGCTTCCTGATTTTCGAGTGGACTTAACCGGATGACATTCAAACTCAATGTGGGATGTAAAATCCTGATCTAGAAGCAACCAAATTCCTTGCTGAGGATCAGCTATATTTACAGCAGCTAGAAATATCCCACCAATTACTAAGCTAACTACTTGTTTATGAACACCAAACCAACTCATATCGGGGTGGCTTGTATTTTCAAAAGCCAACTCAAAAAAGCGAATAAAATCATTGCTTAGATCGCGGGGAATTTTTCGATGTCTCACTATCCACTGTGCAATATCGTCTTGCCAAGAATAATCGGCATTGTTAAATTGTGTTCTCTCCTTCTGTGTACTAGGCGAAGGTTTTTTTGAGGTGATATTTGTTGATTGAGGTGCAATGTTGTTTACCTTGTGATCATCCACTGTAATCCACTCTAATTTTTCCAATGCCTGAACTAAAGTCGGATGCATAGTCCATAAAAATCCTCTTGAGGAATTTTTGCCTGTTGATAAAACAGACCACCAACGGTATGTCTTATTATCTCGGCGTGATGGCATCTTTTGAAGCACATTCGCAATCAATCTTCCTAACTCGCCATACTTCAAGTTAATGAATGGAGGGGCATATCTCAGTGCAACGGCTATTTCACTGTAATTAACGGCGTGTTGTGGAGCATGGTATTGAATTCGCATTATTTGATAATGTACATCTTTAAGGTCTGATCCAAGTATGAAAAAGGCTGTTTCATATTCTTCAACTGAGTATTCGGTGTAAGTTATCATATCCTTTTTTCGCTTTGACCATCTTTGTATAGTAAACACAATCAACATGTCAAGCAGGTTCGCGTTTGCCGAGACTTTCGGCCAGGATGGATGTGACCAGCGCGTTCATGCTGACGCCTTCTTGTTTTGCCCGCAGGGCTAAACGAGCATGGATATTTTTGGGGACACGCTGGATGAATTTGCCACTGTAACTGCCGCCACTCCCCGGCTCTGGCACAGGCAAGTTCAGGCTTTCTAAAGCGGAAATCGTTTCCTGTAAAGCATCCAGGCCATTTTGGATCGCTTCTTCTACCGTTTCGCCATCCGAAATACATTCCGTGAAGTCGGTAAAGGAAATCAAGAATCCGCCACCGTCTTCTTCTGAAAGGGGGTGAATTTCAAAGGGGTATTGGCGTAAGTTTCTCATAACTTATCCCAGAACAAAACAAGCAGTTCATGTGAGGTTACTGTCAACAGTTTTCCTCATACGCCCGTTGCAGCCAGTCGAGCAGTTCGGTGTCTACCTCGGCGAGGGTGGTGAGGCTGATTTGTACGGGCATGGTGTCGTGGATTTTGGAAGGCACGAGGCGGCCGCCGGGTTTCTGCCCCTCCAGGCGCAAGGCCAGGTCTAGCCGTTTCCTCGTAGTGGGTTGGATGCGGGCAAAGGTGCGGCGGGGGGTGACGAGGGAGACGTAGGTTTTGCGCGTCTGAATGGTGACGCTGGGAAGGATCGCGGCCGCGGCCGCAATCGCCTCAAATATCGGTCGCAACTCAGTCCGGTCCCCGTACTGCCCCTGGATGAGTTCATCCGCCGAGGCCAGCAGAAAATCAGGATAACCAAACCGCTCCATCACCAGCAGAGTTTGGGCATAACCGGTCACGTCCTGCTCCGTCAGCCAGGCGCGGAGTGCCTTTTCGTCGCTGAACCCCTCAGCCTGAACGCGTTGGTTCCAGGTGTTCACATCCTCACCGGTACGCTCCTGAAGCAGACGGGCCGACATCTTACTCATCTCTTGCCAATCGAGCGTTTTCGCCATTGTGCCCTCCATTCAAGGGTATCATGGGAACATCTGCGGGTAATTTTCTATCAGGTGGGTTCTAAAACGATTTCCCCTTTGTTATAAAATGTTTGACCCACACGCTGAATATGCCCAAGTAAATCAGGGTTACTAATATCTTGGAGAAGCGATAGATCAATGGTGTAGGGCAGGAGTAGATCGTCAAGGTCGTTTAAAATGTGGTAAAGAATTTTCACTGTCAAATCAGCATTACCAGATAAGGTCAGGTCAATATCTGAGCCATGTTTATAATTCCCTTTGGCCCGCGAACCATACAAAACGGCCTGCTCTACCTGCGGGTAAGTAGCCAGTACAGCACAAATTTTTTGGATAGTCCGCTCTTTCAGACCAAAACGCTCCATCACAGGTTTGCTTCCTTCAATTGAGCCAGGAGGTCATGTAGCTTCAGGAACTCCGGGTAGTATTGTTGGCAGATTGCGGCCGCAATCTTTTGCGCCATCTCCTCGTTATACGTATGCGCCGTTAAGATGCGGCTCGTAATCATCTCCATCCACGTTTCGCCATCTTGCACCAACCCTCGCTGAAAAGCCAGCCGGAACGCATCACGACTGCCGTGAATCGCTGTCTCTCCTTGTACCTCGAAGTAATCTTTCAAGACATTCCAGGCCAATTCATAGGTGTACTCAAAACCCTGAATTAACCCCTGTTCTTCCAGTTTGGAGAGCGCACGTTGTTGGCTCAGTTCTACCGCTTCCTGTAATTGCCGCAGGGCTTTCGTAAAATTATTGAACCGTTGTACCCAACGAATATCTTCTGTGCTCATAAAATATCTCCGTGCGGTTCAAGGTTTGAGGCTCTTTAGGAATTCAGGGGGTGATACCAGATGCATGGGCTGGCCTTGTGTCTGCCCAGTGTGGGGCAACCACAAGGGTTGCCCGTACCCTACGAAATCCCCAAAACCCAAGGTTGAGTCATATTGTACCTGTAAGCAAAACGTGTTTCATCTCTCAAACACCGCCACCGCCCGCACCGGCGACCCGGTTCCGCCCCGTATTTTGAGCGGCAAGCCGATGAAACGAAAGCGGCCGCGTCCCACCAGTTGGTGCAGGTTGATCAGGTTTTCGTAATGGGTAAAGCCTAACTCGCCGCAGATGTGATGGACTTCTTTGTTGGAGACGTGACGCACACCGGGTGAGGCGGTCTCCACCCCAAAGGCGGCGATGTGGTGGTGAGCGAGGTAACGCGCGGCCGCGATGCTCACCCCCGGCCCGTTCTGCCAATTCTCCGTCCCAAAGGCGCGGCGATAATGATCGGTGTACAGGAGTACCGTATCGCCCGGCTTGATCACCTGCCCCGCCTGAGCCAAATCATCCGGCTCAATCAATTCCCGTAGCCCCTTGTGCGACAGGTCTAAACAGATGCCTTCGGTGTAGAACATCGTCAGCGGCATGGTATCAATGGATTGCCCCCGGTACTGACGCGCCATGTGGTTGAGGGCGTCCACATGCGTCCCCGTGTGCTCCCCCATTTCCAGCCGGTTCACGGCGGGCGAAACAACGCTACTATCGGTAATGCCATCCCACTGCTCATGGGAGACGTGCATCGTGATATTCACTTCCGGCAACCCTGGAAACACCGGCATCCCCGTGAAAATCTCCTGACTTAAATCAATAATTTCTAACATAATACCTTCACGGATGTTGTCTACGCAGATGAGTCAGCCAGGAAGAGAGTGCCACGGTTAGGGCCAGCAACAGAAAGAGCATCACCCTCGGTTCGTTGCCCTGGGCGGGGTTGGTGAAGCCTTCACGCGCCAGAAAAATAAGGTTGAGAACCAGATACGCACCGATGGAACTGAAGGCCAGGGGCAAAAACTTGGCCTTGAAGCGGCCCCAATTGATCGCAACGAGCCAGAGCAAGATGATGATGTTCGCGGCCGCACGGATGGGTTCTAGTTGATTGGTGGCGGCATGAATCACTACATCAAACATCTGCACCAGCACAAGGCCGAGGCTCAGGCCCCGCAGAAGCAGAGGGGAAGGGATGGGTTTGGGCATGGGTGGTTTGTTTGTCATGAGCCACAATGGTAGGAACTCAGGGGAACTCCGTTGTTTATCCGTGTTTTTCCTTAGCCATGTTTCTTTTATCAGTGGCTACTTTCACAGGTGAAGGGGATAGGTTTACGCGGCCGCGGCCACCGCATGTTCTGTTATCGCTTCCACTACCTGGGGCCATGTCTCAATCGGCAAACTATGCCCCATCCCCGGAATGATGAGCAGTTTGGCATTGGGAATCGCTTTGGCCGTCGCCTGACCCCCCGCCACCGGAACCAACGGATCGGCGTCGCCGTGAATAACCAGGGTGGGGGTGGTGACAGAACGGAGCGCATCTTGCCGACTGCCGCTGGCTAAAATAGCCGCCATCTGCCGCGCCGTACCGGCTGGATGCAATCCCCGGTCATACGCCTGCGCCGCCATTTCCCGCACGCGCTCGGCATGGAACGGGAAATGGTTCCCCGCCAGAACATGCCAGGAGCGCACGGATTGTTCAATGTAGGCTTCCCGTTCTTTGGCTGGTGGGGTGCGTAGAAGAGCCAGCGCCTCGCGGGTAGGCCAGGGCAATTTACGATCCCCCGTGGTAGACATGATGGATACAGCTGTTTTGAGCCGCTCCCGGTGATGAATGAGGAGTTCCTGCACGATCATGCCGCCCATCGAAGCCCCGACCACATGCGCCCGTTCAATCCCCAACGCATCCAGCAGTCCCACCGCATCGGCGGCCATATCTTTGAGCAGATAGGGGGCTTTGATGGGCAGGCGCAGGATTAAACGCAGTAACAGGCGGGGGAAGTTGGGCATCGCGGCCGCGTCAAATTTCGTCGAGCGGCCAATGTCCCGGTTATCAAAGCGGATCACCCAGTAACCCGACAGGGCCAACTGTTGACATAAATCAGCTTGCCAGGCGATCAACTGCCCACCCAACCCCATAATTAACAGCAAAGGCTCCGCTTCCGGGCTACCAAAACTGTCATAGGTCAGGGTAAGTCCATTGGCCGCAACCTGTTTTTCACCACTGTAAGGTACGCGCATGGTTAACACTCCAGAAAAAGATTTGCCACGAATTTCACGAATTAACACGAATTATGGTGGGTACTAACGGGTTACACGTTTTTGCTGTAAGGATTCTTTGCCAAAGTTCAGTAAGAGAGCCAGGCGATAACCTGTTGCCGCCAGATAGTGCATTGCCTGAGCTTCGTGGGCTGGATGAAGGGATGAAACGGCTTTTATTTCCAGGATGATTTTCCCATCAACCATAAAATCAGCTTCATACTCTCCCACTAATAAGCCTTTGTAGCTTACAGGCAGAGGTTTGTACTGTACAAAAGGAATTTGCCGCAAGGTCAGTTCGTGGGCCAACGCCTTTTGATATACCTTCTCCAGAAAGTTGGCCCCTAAATGCTGATGCACCTCCATCGCCGCTCCTACAACAGCATACGAGAGTTCCTTGTAAAGAATTTCCGCCATACCCCACCTCAAAAATTCCTCTTAATTCGTGCAATTCGTGGCAAAAATCTTGCCATCAACACCCATCACTGGCCTAAAAACAAGCACCCACAAAAATTCCTCTTAATTCGTGCAATTCGTGGCAAAAATCTTGTCATCAGCACCCATCACTGGCCTAAAAACAAGTACCACAAAAATTCGTCTTAATTCGTGCAATTCGTGGCAAAAATCTTGTCATCAGCACCCATCACTGGCCTAAAAACAAGTACCACAAAAATTCGTCTTAATTCGTGCAATTCGTGGCAAAAATCTTGTCATCAACGTCCACTACCAGCCAAAAACAAGCACCCACAAAAATTCGTCTTAATTCGTGCAATTCGTGGCAAAAATCTTTATCCCGTGAAGGCAATAAACCGCCCCCACATGGACGTGGTTTCCATACCGGGGGGCAAGAAGGCGGCGATGAAGACGCGGCCGCTACCCGCCCCGGCTATATCCCCACCCAAATTCTCGGCATGGACAATCCCCTTGGGGAACAGATTCAGGTGCATATCCTGATAATACTGGTCGAGCGGATACATCTCATCCCAATCCTTGCCGTACTGGTCAATGAGCTTCTGGTTGGCCTCGGCGAACGTTTTGGGATGCCACAACCGCTGAATGGTGTTCATCGGGTGCTCCATCGCCACGCAGTCTACCCCCAACCATTTGATCTTCCTGCGAATACACCAATCGGCAAAGTCAGGCGAGGGGCCGGGATGTTTGATCATGTAACGGAATTCGTCGGAGTCGAGGCTGTTCCAGCCGTACTTGTGCCAGCCGGTTTTAACAATGAGGATGTCCCCATCGTGCAAGTCCACCACACTTTCGATCATCTCTGGAGTGTAGACGCTGGAGTTGCTGACCAGATGGGAGATGTCGGCGATGACGCCAGGGCCAAACCAATAATCGAAGGGCATCTGGCCGATGGTGCGCCCTGCCGACCAGAAATGTTTCTCGCCGTCCATGTGGGTAGCCAGATGGAAGCTGGCGCGGCAATGGGCATTGTTCCGCCCCAGACCAAAATATTGCCCGCCCACCCGCTTGGTGTATTTGACGCTGAGGGGTTCGTAGTTGGCCCATTGCGGGGTTTGTACGCTGAAGGGTAGGGTCATGTCCAGCATTTGGGTGTTGTGCATGAAGGCGAAGAAATCAGCTTCGGACAGGTCATCAGGGGGAGTGATCGCGGCCGCGCGACACCACGCCGACTCCACTTCCATAAACGGCACGGGCATGATCATGATCCAGGCCCGCCGGTTGCCCAACTGCCCAATCTGACCGCCCAACGACTCGGCCAGCAACAAACCGGCTTTGGGCATGGTGATGTGGGTCAACTGGTGATACCACTCCGGCGGGAACGTCTCATCCCAGCTTTTGCCGGTGCTGGCCTTGAGTTTGGCTTCGGCCTTGTCAAATTCACGGGCGTGGGCGGTGCGGATGTTCGTGTTCATCGGGTGTTCGGCACAGCCACAATCCACGCCGATGAGCTTTAATTTCATGTCCAACGCCCACTGGAAAAACTCCGGCGACGGCCCAGGATGACGCACATAATAACCAAACTCTTTGTTCTCAATGCCGCCCTGCGCGTTGGGGTTGGCGACATCGGGCTGATCCCAGCCGTATTTGTGGTAGCCGGTGTTGATGAGCAGGATGTCTCCTTCTTTGACCGTAACCCGTGAGGTGATCATTTCCGGGGTGTAGAGACTGTAGTCAGACACGGCATCGGAGATGTCTACAATGACGCCTTCGCCAGAGAGCGCGGCCGCGGGAATATCAGCGATGGCTTTGGCCCCGGAATGGAACGCCCGTGGCCCCACGACGTGGGAGCCGGTGTTATTGCTCCATTCGATGATCTGCCCATTGGCTCCCTGCCCGCCGCCCCAGGAGCCGGTCAGCCGTTTGAAGAAATGCACCTGCAACGGCATCTCCCCCGGCCAGGGGGGGGTAAAAATGCTGAGATTCTGCGTTAAATCATGCCACTTGGCATTACTCAGTGTTGCGATAACCTGTTGATGATCCATGATGTCTCCTCATTTCCGTAGTTGAGATGATAATTCGTATCTATACAGTCCCTCACCCTACCCCTCTTCCCAGGGAGAGGGAACTAACTCCCCTCTCCCGCTTCGGGAGAGGGGCCGGGGGTGAGGGTCAGCGGTTTCACATCCTCATTTCCCGCTCGGCGTCGTGTAGGATGCAGAGCATCCCAGAGGGAATTCCCACGCCGAGCGTGGGAATAAGTTGTGACACCTGAATAGTTACGATAATTCTTGTAACCAATTGCTCTGAGAGTTGGCTAAATCGGCCCGAAATGTATTTTCTGCTCAAAATTTGCCTCAATGTGACCATCGGTAGTAACTTCAAAAGAGGCAGTCAGTTCGTATTGATCCCGCATACCAGGGTGAGTGCATTCTACAAATTCAATGCGATCCGGGAAAAGCAAAGCCAGGTCAAAGGAACTGGCGGCAGGTGGTTCTGAGAAGATAAGGGTGATTTCTCGTTCGGATGTTAATTCGACCGATTCAACAATGCCCAAATCATCGGCTAAAGTAACTTTCTCAAAGTAGTTATTCCCCAGGTCAGTCCCACAGCCAGTGCCTTGCTCCCAAACTATCCGTACCTGAACCGTACCATCCGCCTGTAGCCCGTCGTCAAGCAAATGCGGCTCGGTCATGTTATCACCCTCGGTGCAATCTTTGGGTTGGGTACAGGCTGATAATAAACCGATCAAGAGAAGGATGAATAGGAGCAAAAACAGTTTTTTCACAACAGCCCCCTTTCTACTTGGTAGGTAAGGTCAAGGCGAACTCAAGTCCTTGATTCACCCACCTCTCTAAATCGGCATCGTTAGCGTATCCATCCGGGCTGACCATCACCCAGCCGCTCATGGGTCTGCCGGTCATGTCGAAGGGGCGGGCGTGGGGTTTGGTTAATGATTCCTGGTAGTTCTCTACACCAACACGCACAATCAAATCCTCGCCCGTGACGCCGCAGGCCATATTCCCCCTGGCAATAAACCCCACCCCACCAAACATCTTTTTCTCCTTCACAGTTGGGTGACTGCCTATCAACTCTCGAATCCGTTGGATTAAACCTTCGTCGTATGCCATAAAGACTCCTTTTGGTGTATTGGTGTATTGGTGTATTGGTGTATTAGGGGTTGGGTTGGTCAAGGAGGTTTTGCAGGATGAGGAGATCATCTGGAGTGAATAGCTCGTCAAGTTCAACGAACTCAGTAGCATAAATAGTGGATTCTTCACGCAAGGCTTTACCATCAGACGAGGTGTAGGATTTGCGGGATTGTTTGATGTAACCCAGAAAACCATTCAGTTGGCGAGCTAGTTGACCAATCCTGGCAATCTGATTTTGCACCACATTTTCGGGCATCAACTTGCGTTTATGGACCCGGTTAAGCCAATACTTTGTTTCAAATACACTTCCACGAGCGTAGTAAAGAAACTGCAATTTCTCGCCGTAATGGTAACGTCCAAACGATTCACTGATATTGGCCCCAATAGAATCCACGGCTCTGGTTAGCTGTTTCCCTACAGTATCACGAGCAAAATCGGTCCATTCAGAAACTTGCTTCCATACATCATCAGCTAATGCCTCAGCTACGCGTAATACCTGCAAATCATCAATAGATGCCCCCATGATTCACCTCTAAAGAGAGGTATATTGGTGTATTAGTTTATTAGTGAGGGTTGTCAATACACCAATACACCAATATACCAATACACCAATACACCAATACACCAATACACCAATACACCAATACACCAATACACCAATACACCAATACACCAATACACTAATACACCTTTCCGCGTCCCCCCAACCTCTCCACATGCACCGGGTCATAACAATCCCCGTACTTCGTCTTCGGCATATTGGCTTTCTTCGCCATTAGTTCTTCGTATTCCGCATCATCCACCATCGCGACGATGCGGGCGATGCTGGCTTCCCCATCTACAAACCGCCAGGGGAAACAACCCACCTGCACCCGCCGGTTGACCAGCAGATCAATATCGCCACCCACACATTCGGCGTGGATGATGCCCCGGTGGAACATCCAGAGGTGCATCATCTGGTACATATCTTTGGTGAAATATTCGGCCAGGGACTTGCCGTATTTGTCGCGGAAATGGGCGTCGGCGTCCTCAGCCTGGGCGGGCATCCAGTCGCGGATTTTGGTGTTCATGGGGTGGTCGGCACTGCCACAATCCACCCCGATCCAGCGGATTTTCTTCTCGATGCACCAGTTGGCAAAACGGGCGTCCGGGCCGGGGTGCATGACCATGTAGCGCACCTCATTGCCGTAGGGTTGATCCCAGCCGAAATGGTGGTAGCCGGTGTGGATGATGAGGATGTCCCCTTCGCGCACTTCCACCCGTTCTTCGATCATTTCCGGGGTGTACACATCGTAATCACCGCAACAGTCGCTCAAATCTACGATCGCGGCCGCGCTGCACAGAAAATCTAAACTCAATGAAGCAATATCTTTGCCCGGTGTATAAAAATGGATTTCGCCGTCCAGATGGGTTCCCACGTGGTTGCTATGTGTCACCAATTGCCCATTCGCGCCATTGGGAGCCAATCGCTTGAAATATTTCACCTGCAACGGTTCATAAGTCGGCCAGGCCGGTGTGCCAATACCAAGGGGGATGGATAGGTCTATGAATTTCATGGTATTACTCCTTTGAATGGGGCGATTGAGAGAGTCTCTATCCCATTCTAGCCAACCTCACCCAATATACCAATTGCAGATAGGATATAATTCACCCCCATGAAAATCCAAGCCCTTGACCTCTACCATATCTCTATGCCTCTGGTCTCTCCGTTCCAGACCAGTTTTGGTACGGAAACTGAACGGGAATGCCTGATTGTTGCTCTTCATAGTGAAGGGCTAACCGGTTGGGGTGAATGTGTGGCCTCGCCTTTCCCCGGTTACAGCTATGAAACAATTGGCACAGCCTGGCATCTACTTACCGATATTATGATCCCCATGATTTTAGGCCAGGAGTTGCAGGAGCCGGGCGACCTGGAAGAATGGCTTAAAAGCATTCGCGGCCACCCACTGGCGAAGGCGGCTTTGGAACAAGCGGTCTGGGATATTACGGCGCAACGAGATGGCCTTTCGCTGGCCCAAAAATTGGCACAACCATATGCCGAAGGGCCTCGCGGCCGCGTTAAAGTTGGCGTCAGTATTGGTATCCAACCCCGAATTGAGCGCACCCTGGAAATGATTCAGGAATACGTTGACCAGGGCTACCGGCGCATTAAACTCAAAATTAAACCTGGACATGACATCGAACTGGCCCGCCGTGCCCGTGAAACTTTCCCCAACCTGCCTATCATGTTGGATGCCAACTCGGCCTACCGGCTGGAAGATGTTGCCACCTTCAAAGCGATGGACGATTTGAACCTGCTGATGCTGGAGCAACCTCTAGGGTACGAAGACATTTACGACCATAGCCGGTTGCGGCCGCGGATCATCACCCCCATCTGCCTCGACGAAAGTATCCACTCCGCCGACCATGCCCGGTATGCCCTGGCTATCGGGGCCTGCGACATTATCAACATTAAACCGGCTCGGGTAAGCGGCTGGCTGGAAGCCCGGCGCATTCATGACCTGTGTTACCAAAACGGTGTGCCCGTCTGGTGTGGGGGTATGTTAGAAACTGGCATTGGTCGGGCCGCTCAACTGGCTCTGGCTTCCTTACCCGGCTTCACCCTGCCCGGTGATATCTCAGCCACCGAACGATATTACACGCATGACATCGCCACACCGTTTCACCTCAACGCTGAAGACAGCACCCTGACCGTGCCCACCGGCCCTGGCCTCGGTATCGAAGTCGATCATCACCAACTGACCGCTGTCACCCGGCGCAAAGAAACATTCAGATAAACACCAGGTATCGGGCAGATTATAGACCTGGTTGGCAGACCCATCCCCCTACATCCTTCCCTCAGGGAAGGGGGGAACCCAACAGCGTGGTTTTCGGGGCGAAGGCCCCGAAAAACCACGCCCAGAAAAATTCCCCGCCCCTGGGGGCGGGGTTAGGAGTGGGGGCTTCTGGCAACAAACCGATACAGACAGTCGTCATAAAAGCATACCGTGTACTTTCATTAAGCTGTACTAGAGGATGAGTGCCGCCCAAGGGAATAGACAATCGTCCTGACAAGTCACGTTATTTTTACGCCCCTAACAAGCCAGTTGCGGCATAATACGGAGGTTAATACAACGCATGTTCATGGATCAAACCATCGCATTCATTGGTAGTGGAGTCATGGGGGAAGCCATGATTCGGGGACTCATCACCCAAAACATTGTCCAACCGGGGCAGATTATCGCCTCAGACCCCCACCTGGGTCGGTTACAAGATTTACAGACCCGACATGGCATTCATACCACTCACGACAACCGCCATGCCGCCGAAGAAGGACACATCATTGTCCTATCCATCAAACCGCAAGATTTAGACCATGTGATGCCTGAAATCCGGGGTCATCTGCGGCGGCAGGATTTGCTCCTTTCGATTATTGCTGGGGTACCCATCCGTAAACTGGCCGATGGCACAGCCCATGCGGCCGTGGTGCGGGCCATGCCCAACACCCCAGCCCAAATCGGCCAGGGTATTACCGTCTGGACAGCCACCCCAGAGGTGTCTCAAGGGCAGAAAAAGCAGGCGCAACTGATTTTGGGATCATTGGGCGAAGAAATCTGCATGGATGATGAACGTTATTTGGATATGGCTACCGCATTAAGTGGCTCTGGGCCAGGTTATGTGTTTATGATGATGGAAGCCATGATAGATGCCGGTGTTCACCTGGGTTTTTCCCGACAGGTAGCCACCCAACTCGTTATTAAAACACTCAAAGGCTCCGTCGCTTACGCCGAACAGTCTAACAAACATGTGGCTGAACTGCGTAATCAGGTTACATCGCCGGGCGGCACAACCGCCGAAGCATTGTATCACATGGAGAAAGGTGGTCTCCGTACCGTCATTTCGCGCGGTATCTGGGCCGCCTATCAGCGTTCCGTGGCTTTAGGGCAAGGGAAAGGCAGAGAGAATTTGGATTTGTAGCGGGTAAGTTGTTGGGATTAGCCCTGTAGTTCCGCAGTTCCTGGGCAAAGTGACGTTTTCTCAACACCTGGTGAGCGTCATGGGGATGATAATGAACTGGAGTGGACAACAGGGTATTTACCCACGTACCATTGCGGATACGGTGGGGGAATGGGAACTTCTCCTGAAGGAAGATCAGGAAAAGTTAGCTTCCGCCAGTAGTCGCTATTCTCCTCTTACGCAACTGCGAGCCTCTGTACTGATCGCCGGAGTCCGTGCCGAACGGGAAACGGGCAACCCCTTTGCCCTCATAGAGAAGATGCTCTGGACGCCAGAAGAAGGCATCTTTTTGCAGGAATTACACCTGGAGCGATTGGATGCGTCCGCGGCCGCGTTCGGTGTCCCTTATGATCATCATCGTTTGCGTACCTACATCCAAAAACAGCTCTTCAGCCTGGAAGATCCAACCCTCATCACCATCCAATTGACCTTGCGGGGAGAAGTTTATCTCTTCACCGAGCCGTTTCGCCCCGCGGCCGCGACATCTCTGTTACACCTGGCACTAGCCGACTCACCCCTGGATTCTCGCCAGCCCCTGCTTTACCACAACACCACCCATACCACTCTCTTTGCCCCCTATCGTGAAGCCTTTCCCCGTCATGATGCTGTGCTTTTATGGAATGAACGCGGTGAACTGATGCAAACAACCGCCGGTAATCTGGTTGTGGAGTTACGCGGTGAGCTATTTACACCGCCAGTGAGTTGTGGTCTGCTTCCCGGCACCTTCCGAGCCGAATTGCTCAACACCCGCAAAATTCGTGAACAGGTGATCACCCTGGCCGATGTGCCCATTTGCGGCCGCGCCTGGGTTATTGATTCCATTCACAAATGGCGCGAGTCGTCCATTATTTGACCCCTATTCTCAGAATTCGCTCATTTTGGGGATTGACAACCACCAGGGAACTGTGTTAATCTCTGCCCCGTACTGTAAAACTGTTTTCTGTGAAGGAACACCATGACGCGCTTTCAGACAGCATCATCCAAACAAATAAGGCTAACGATAGCATCACTCGCCGATAGATGTTGGGATGGTGGAAGTTTGATCCAGCTCGCGGCCGCGCCCGTTCATCGGGCAAGATAAGCACACACCTTTACCTGGCTTATCAGCGGACGCGGGCTTACAAGCCCGCGTTTTTGTTTTATCTACATGATGGAGGTGGTTATGCCACAAACAGCAACACAAATCTATCAGCCAACTCAATGTAAACCATATGGCGTGCTCGCTTCGCGGCCGCAATCCCAGCCCGGATTTCAGGGCAGTTGGCACATAGAAGGTGTTGACGCGGGCAAAAACGCGCCCCTCTCATCCATTGGGAAAACCCGTCCCATCCAACCTGACCGGTGGTTTGTGTAACAACACACAATCCCACAGACTGGAACAAAACGCGGGTTTTCCACACGGAAAACCCGCGTTTTTTATTTTCTGGTCCCTGCCTGGCCGGAAAAAGTTCCCAGAGTTTCCTGGGTTCACAGTTCAAGGAACACCACGAAACTCTGGGGACTCTAAATGTGATGCCTGAGACATTCAGGTAGCGGTACGAAACAATTCGCACATTTACAACTGCATAACCTATTTTTATTCGTGGCCGTGGTGCATTCGCTAAGACGAAATACCCACCACGTGCCACCATTCCGGGGGCGTAGCTCAGTGGTAGAGCAACGAAATACCCACACCACCCCTTGTCCGTTTCCTACGGGCCGAAGGCCGTGGGTTACCTTAGCACGTTGGTCACAGGTTCGATCCCTGTCGCCCCCTTGAAATGAGTTATTGGTGGATTGGTAAGTAGAGACGCAAAATTTTGCGTCTCTACCCTAATACACCAATACACCCCTTCACCCCGTTCATTTTTCATCAGGCACAGCAAGCGGGCCGAATTGTGTGGGTTATCTGGTATTCCGCAAGGAAAGCCGGTTCGATCCCGGCGATCATGCCTTCGGGTATGGTTTGCCCCACACACCAACCCTTGCCCGCTTCTGTTCCTTCCTTTCGGGCTTTCACGGTGGGCCGGTGCTTCTGGGTTATCTTTTTATTCAAAACTTGCCCATTGGCGAATGTTTGCCTGCTGTCAGTCACGGTTTGGTTCCCGGAAGAAACCTGGGTGTGGCCCCTTAACCTGCCCCCCAGGAAACGCCCGGCGTAAATCACCCTTCCGGGAAACAAACCACCTTGTTTACTCACGGTAAACGCGGGCCGAAGTTTCTGGGTTATCACCTGTCAAGTGAACCCTTACCCCAGGGACACTCCTTGTCCGCGTTACTGTCCACTGTTTACCGTTGACTGTTCACTATCTTCAAAGAGGTGCGCCATGACCAAATTACGGCACTTGTTTTCCATTCGGGAAACACCCCAATATGAACCCATCCCCGGCACGGCGCAGGTGGCGAACTCCGCCGGGGGGTATGCCTGGGCGGTTAACGACTGGGCACGGCTGGATCGGTTTCTCGTTCTCGGCTCTGAAGGGGGAACGTATTACATCAGCCCGCGCCAACTGACGAAAGAAAACGCCGCGGCCGCGCTCCGGTGCCTGGCTCTGGATGGTCAGCGGGTTGTCAACCGGGTTGTCTCTATCAGCGAAGCGGGCCGCGCCCCCAGCAACGACCCGGCCCTGTTTGTCCTGGCTTTGGCCGCCGGGCACGGGGACGAAGCCACCCGGCGCGCCGCTTTAGACGCTTTGCCGCAGGTGGCCCGCATCGGTACGCACCTCTTCCACTTCCTGGCCTTCGTCGAAGGGTTCCGGGGGTGGGGGCGAGGGTTGCGCCGGGCGGTGGCTAACTGGTATACGGCCATGCCCGCCGCAAAGCTGGCTTACCAGGCCATCAAATACCGTCAGCGTGACGGCTGGACACACCGGGACGCCTTACGTCTGGCTCACCCCCAGGCAGAGGGCGAAACCCAAAATGCTCTTTTACACTGGATGGCGCGGGGGTGGCCGGATGTTGGGCCGGAACCCCACCCGGATGAGGTGTTGCGGCTCATCTGGGCCTATGAGCAGGCGCAACGGGCTACCGATGAGGCCCAGGTGATTGAATTGGTGCGCCAGTACAACCTGCCGTGGGAAGCGTTGCCGACGCAGTTTCTGGCTTCGGCGCAGGTGTGGGATGCTTTGTTGCCCCATCTGCCGCTGACGGCTCTGGTGCGGAACCTGGGCCGGATGACGGCGAATGGGTTGCTGATGCCGCTGAGTGACGCGGCCGCGACCGTCGTGTCTCGTTTGCAAAATGCCGAGCATCTGCTCCAGGCCCGTGTTCACCCCATCGCCGTGCTGACCGCCCTGATGACCTATGCTCAGGGGCAGGGAATGCGTGGTAAGTTGAGCTGGATGCCTGTTCCGGCGGTTTTGGATGCCCTGGATAAGGCGTTTTACCTGAGCTTTGCCAATGTGGAAGCGACGGGAAAGCGTGTTGTCCTGGCTCTGGACGTGTCCGGCTCGATGGCGATGAGCAGTATCGGTCAGGTTCCGGGATTGACGCCACGAGTGGCCGCGGCCGCGATGGCTCTCATCACCGCCGCCACCGAGGAACGGCACACCATCATCGCCTTTTCGCAGAAGATGATGAAGTTGAACATCTCTTCACGGCAACGGCTGGATAATGTGGTGAAGGCCACCAGCGACCTGCCGTTTATGGGGACGGATTGCGCCCTGCCGATGTTGTGGGCGTTGGAAAATAAGGTCAAGGCCGATGCGTTCATCATCTACACCGACTCGGAGACCTGGGCGGGAAACATTCACCCGACACAGGCTTTGCGGGAGTATCGGCAGAAGATGGGGCGTCCGGCGAAGCTGATCGTTGTGGGCATGGTCTCCAATGGCTTCAGCATTGCCGACCCGGATGATGCCGGGATGTTGGATGTGGTGGGTTTTGACGCGGCCGCGCCGCAACTGATGGCGGATTTTATCAAACAAGGGTTTTAGGAAGGTGGCTGGAGACTCTGGGAACTTGTGGGAACTCGTGGGAACTCGGCCACACTTCCGGGCGGAGGTGACGTATGAAACCGTATTGTTCGTGGGAAAACTGTAACCGTACTTTGGATTGTTTGAGCAACAAAGGGAACAGGTTGTGAATGGAAGAGGAGTTCCTTTGAGTTCCTCTGAGTTCCCCTGAGTTCCTACGCGTTCTTCTGGAGAACATGATGAACATTTCCGCTTTACAACGACAGTTTAATCAAATCGGCGCGACTTTGGCGGTTAATGTGGTTCCGGTTGATGACCGCCTGTTGGGTGGGCGTTTTGCCCGTACCCGCCCCGATTTTGTGCTTAATGTGCGCCAGATGGATGAGGGCGAATACTTTACGCTGACTGTGGGCGAACCGGTGATGGATGTTATTACCTTCCTGGCGGTGGATGTGCAACCGCGTGACCGGCATTTGCTTTTGCTGGCGAAACCGTTGGTTCGCGGCCGCGACAAGGAGAAATTCCTCTGCGGTCACGATGAACGTCATTGGTTTGTGGCCCCTGTGCCCAACGCCCAGGGTGTCGCCAATGTTTTGCAGGCGAAGGAAGCCCTCAAACCGGCTGGTGTGGCCCAGGTGCAACAGCGCCAGGGGGTGCGCCAGAAGGATTGGCACAAGCGTCACAATGCTGGTTTCATCCGTCAGGGGGAATGGTTTTTCTTGCCTGAACCCGCTTTCCAGGTGGGTGATAGTCGCCTGATTTGGCGTCACGAACCGTTGCAACGTCCCGGCGGCACGCCGCATGTGGTCGAGGATCTGTTCCGCATTGGGGGTACAGCCGTTTATGTGGCGCCCAAACATCCCAATGGGCTGACAGAAATGCAGTATCGCCGTTTGTTGGATAAGAACCCGTCTGCGGCCGCGTGGCCCTGGCGTGTCATGCGTCGTAACCCAACCGTCTACGCTCGTGGCAAAGTCCGCCATCCCGATCACGCCACCATCAGCCTGCCCTTCTGGCATCGGGTGCTGATGAGTGGGGAAGCGCGGAGTAGCAGTGTGGCGTTTTTGGATTGATGATGTGTTGGTTAATTGGTGTATTGGTTAATTGGTGTATTGGTTAATTGGTGTATTGGTGTATTGGTGAATTGATAACCAATATACCAATACACCAATACACTCCCCCCCCCCCAGATTTAATGAGGTGTCACATGGTCGCCGTACTCTTACTCAACGCCAGCTATGAACCTCTGGCTGTCATCCCCAAACAACGAGCATTGTCGCTGATGGCTCGCGGCCGCGTCGAAGCCGTCACCGATGATCTTTTCCAGGTTGGTGGGGCCAGCAGGACATTCACCATTCCCACGGTGCTCCGCCTGCGTCGTTATGTCAATGTCCCCATGAGGGGAGCACGCTGGAGCCGTCGGGCTGTGTTCCACCGGGACGGCTACCGCTGTGTCTATTGTGGGGTGCGGGTGGGTGACAAACGGAAAGGGGTGACATTGGCTCGTGAAGATTTCACGCTTGACCATGTGATACCCCGCTCTCGTGGTGGGAAAAATAGCTGGGGCAATACCGCCTGTGCCTGTGCCCCCTGCAACCAGCGTAAAGGGGATCGCACCCCCGACGAAGCCGGGATGACTATGCTCTGGGAACCCAAAACCCCTCGCGTGGATTATCTGGTTGCTTCCGGGCAGATTCCCGAAGCGTGGAAAGTATATCTACAAATCTGAACGCCTTTGTAACGACTAAGCCGTTGCCTGAGCTTGTCGAAGGCAACACGGGATTTCGACAAGTTCAGCCCTCGAGAGCTTTAGTAATTACACGCCTTTTGAAAAAGACCCCAGAGGGTTGGTCAACCCTTTGGGGTCTGCCTCCTCAAGCGACCCCGATAAATTACAGCCATTCTCAATTTGGTTTGCTCCTGGTGTTTATTGGGTTTTGTTTTCAAGAGAGGACGAACAGCCTGAAAGGCTGTCCTACGTCTGATGTTGTTTCGTGGATGCATTTGGAGGTCAACGGTTTTAACTATTTGTAGTTTAAAAAATTAATCAGGTAATGGAATCCTCCCCACCCCTAACCCCGCCCCCAGGGGCGGGGAACTTTTCTAAGGGGCATTTTTCGGGGCATTCGCCCCGAAAAATGCCCCATTGGAATTCCCCCCTTCCCTCGGGCAGGGGGCAGGGGGGATGGGGTCAATGAAGGCGTTACCCGATTAAAAATTTAATGAACAATTAGTTAAATGACAATTGTCGAATAAATAACAATATGGATAATGCTGAATAATATTGTAAAAGCTCTTAATTAAAACCTAGTACCTATGTACCTGAGCATGACCATATTCTCATGGGTAGCTTAGGTTAAAGTAATGAATCGTTTACATTTCGGGTGTATGATATTTATAAGTTTGGTTGGGCATGAGGATCATCCTCCCCTTTTAACTCCCCTAAACTGGCACGAGAGAAACGCGACTGGAACACCCTAACCAGGCCCAGGGAAATACCTCCCCTCCTCAAATGATAAGGTAATTTCCCGAACAATGCTCAACGCACTCCCCTCCTGGTGCCGCGAGTCAAATGAAGTACCGCCCTTGTCCCCCCAACAAGGGCGGTTTCGTTTTTATCCACCGTTTTATCCCCAGATGGTACAGATTTACACCGATGATTAAGTCAATCGCACTATCCGGCTGGCGGGAGTTCGTATAGCTCTATCAATACGCCCCCCGTCCCTTTGGGGTGGACGAAGGCGATTTTTTTGCCGCCGGAACCAACAGTGGGTTCTTCGTTGATGAGCTGGATGCCTTTTTCTTTGAGGCGCGTCAATGTGGCGTTGATGTCATCCACCTCGAAGCAGATGTGGTGAATGCCGGGGCCTTTCTTTTGCAGGAATTTAGCCACGCCACTGTCCTCAGTGAACGGTTTTAGCAGTTCGATGTCGCTCTCACCGACCGGCAAAAAGCCCACATCCACCGCCTGATCTGCAACATGCTCAACATGGCTCAATTTTAACCCCAGTGCCTCAACCCAAAATTTCATGGCTTCATCCAGGTCAGGCACAATGACAGCAATATGGCTGATTTTTTTGATCATAGGTCACACTCTTGGTCTAAGGATTGATGCGTAAGGCATGATACATTGACGCATCACGCATCAAATTTCGCCACTGGGCTGGTACTCGCCCCACACACTGCGTAGGCTGTGGCAAATTTCACCCAGGGTAACATCATTTTCCACACAGGTGATGAAGAGGGGCATGAGGTTGTCGGTGTGGGCCGCGGCCGCGACCAACTGCCCTCTTAATGCTGATACCTTCTCATTGTCCCGCCGTGCCCGTAGGGCCGCCAGCCGTTCCCGCTGGGCCTGCTCAATGGCCGGGTCCACCCGCAACAGTTCCATGTTCAACTGCTCATTCTTATCCACAAACTGGTTCATCCCCACCACAATCGTCTCTTTGGCTTGCATCGCTTTCTGGAACTGATAAGCCGCATCCTGGATTTCCCGTTGTACATACCCGGTTTCAATTGCCGGGAGCATACCGCCCATGTCGTCAATCGTTTGGATGTAGGCCGAGGCCCGGCTTGCCAGTTCGTCGGTCAGGCTTTCGATGAGGTAGGAACCAGCCAACGGATCAATCGAGTCGGCCACACCGCTTTCGTAGGCGATGATTTGTTGCGTCCGTAGGGCGATTTGGGCCGCCTGTTGGCTGGGCAGGGCCAGGGCTTCATCCCGGCTGTTGGTGTGCAGACTTTGCGTACCGCCCATCACGGCGGCCAGGGCTTGCAAGGCCACGCGCACCACGTTGTTTTCCGGCTGTTGTGCGGTTAGTGTGCTTCCGGCGGTTTGGGTATGGAAGCGCAATTTCCAGCTATCCGGGTTTTTGGCCCCAAAGCGGTTGCGCATGATGCTGGCCCACAAACGGCGGGCGGCCCGGAATTTGGCGATTTCTTCCAAGAAGTTGTTGTGGGCATTGAAGAAGAAGGATAACTGGCTGGCGAACTCATCTACATCCAATCCTGCCTCGATAGCCGCCTGGACGTAGGTGATGCCATCGGCCAGGGTGAAGGCGATTTCCTGGGCGGCGGTGCTCCCGGCCTCGCGGATGTGGTAGCCGGAGATGGAGATACTGTTCCAGTGGGGTACTTCGCGGCCGCAATAAGCAAAAGTATCGGTAATCAGCCGCATCGAGGGGCGGGGTGGGAAAATGTACGTTCCCCGCGCAATGTACTCCTTCAAAATGTCGTTCTGAATCGTGCCCCGGAGCTTGTGGGTAGGCACGCCCTGCCGTTTACCGATGGCGATCACCATTGCCAACAAAATGGCGGCTGGGGCGTTGATGGTCATGCTGATGCTTACTTTGTCCAGGGGGATACCATCGAGCAAAATCGCCATATCGTCCAGGGAAGGGATGCTCACACCCACCTTGCCTACTTCCCCCAGCACCATCGGATCATCCGCGTCGTAGCCGATTTGGGTGGGCAGGTCGAAGGCGACGGAGAGGCCGGTTTGCCCCTGGCCAAGCAGGAACTTGTAGCGGGCGTTGGACTCGGCGGCGGTAGCGAAACCGGCATATTGGCGCATGGTCCAGAAGCGGCCGCGATACATTGTTGGTTGTACGCCACGTGTAAACGGGTAATCACCGGGAAAACCCAATTTTTCGGCGTAGTCGGGGTCGGGATCAGAAGGAAGATAGAGGCGTTCAACGGGGATGCCGGAACTGGTCTGGAAGGTGGGTTGGCGTTCGGGGTATTTTTGCAGAGTAGGCTGTAAGGTGTGCGCTTCCCACCGTTTTTTATCGTCTGTCAAGTTATTCATGGTCAACTCGTAGGAGATCGGGTGTATGGGTGTATTAGTATATTGGTCTATTGAGGGTGAATACACCAATAGACCAATAACGACTTCAGGATAGTACGCGGCCGCGTTCCATCCCAGTTACAAACATCATGTTTTGGGGAGGACAATGGTTAGGTTAGAAGGAGAAAGGGGAGAGAGACGATTTGCAGAGGGCGCCAGTCGGCGGAACTGACGCCCTCTGTATAAGTTCTAATGAACGGTGGGCAATTGTTGCCCAAATGCCACGAGTGAGGGAGCGGTTAGGGCCAGTTTGTGCAGATAGGAGAGACGGTCTATGTCTGTTATTTGTTCCAGGTGAATAGTCAGGTGTGCTGAGGCTGGCCCAAAACGAACCTCTAGCGTATCCCGAATGGCGGAACGCAACCCTTGCTGAACCCCTTGTTGTAACCCTTGCTGAACCCCTTGTTGTAACCCTTGCTGAACCCCTTGTTGTAACCCTTGCTGAACCCCTTGTTGTAACCCCTCTTCTCTTGCGATCCGTTCCACACTGGTAACATAAGGCATGTTATCTCTCTCCTCAAGACGGGTAATCTCCATCTTAAACTGCTGTGCCAGAGTCTGGGGTAAAGCCATTACCCAATCTATAAAGCGAAATAGCTCTAAAACTTCCTGCCGATTATAGCCGCGACGGTATAACAATCGCGCCAATGTCAGTTTGGCCGCGTATCGTTCATTCGGTTTGTGCCGGGTGGCCTGGGTTTGTAAGTGCGCCATTACCACAACCGCAAAGGGGTTGGTATTGTTGGCTAACGTCTCCCATTGTCCCTGATAGTCTAACAGTTTTACGATGGGAAAGTCCAGCGAAACCCGGCAACCAAATAGTTCATAACTAAAATGGGCAGGGCGCCATTGGGTTTGCTCATCTGTTAAAATCGCCAGGCTGGCGACGGGACGACGGTAACGATCAAAGACCCGATAATTGTAAACATACATACGCTCGTCAAAGCCGTCATCCCTTTGCCCCTGGATTTCAATATGGATGAGTACCCAGGCTTCTTGCCCATTTTGTAGATAAACGGAGACCAGTTTGTCCAGACGGCGCAGACCCAGTTCTGCGTCCCGGACAACTTGCTGTAACTCCTGGTCTAGAAATTGATAACCCAGGGTCCAATCTATCTGGTGGTATGCCTGGGGGAAGAAAAAGGCGATAAATTGGGGAAAGAATTGCTCCAGCATCTCTTTCCAGGGTGAGTCTAAATCGAGGGGTGGCGTGTCGTTTAGCATGGAGCGTCTGGATGTTTTAGGGTTTACTCGAAATTAAGTTAGGTGGCTCGGTCAGGAGACCGACCACAGCAAACTCAAAAGTTGTTTACGAGCAAGCCGTTAGTTGTTGGTAGTCGGAACGATGGTTCCCAGTTCTCCGGTGACAAAACGGCGAGCGGTTTCGGCCAGGATGGCCGCGCCCAGGGGCATGACATTTTCGTCAATGTCAAAAATGTCGGTGTGATGATTACGCATAACGTTGTCCGGGGTCTGTGCCCCTAGAAAGAACATGGCCCCGGGGGCTTTTTGGGTCATGTAAGCGAAATCTTCTGCGCCCATACCAAAGGGTTCATTTTTGATGGCCGCCTGGCCTGCTAAATCTTGGGTCACTTGCCGCATCCAGCCGTTCACTTCTGCATAGTTGACCATCGCCGGATACCCTTTGGTTAATTCAAAGCGGTACGAACCGCCCATCATCTCGCTGAGGCGCAGGGCATTTTCTACCTCACGCCACAGCCGTTCCCGCGTGGGCTGGTCAAAGGAGCGAATTGTGCCCGCCAGATGGAGTTCGCCGGGGATAACGTTGGTGGCCGTTCCGGCATGAATCATGCCCAGGCTGACAACGCAGGGGTTTAGGGGGTTGATGCGCCGGGAGGGAATGGCGTAAATGTCGGGCAAAATCGAAGCCAACATGTGTAAGGGATCACTGCCTTCGTGGGGGGCGGCCCCGTGTCCCCCATCACCACGAATCCAGGCTTCAAAGGAGTCTACGTTGGCCAGGCTGGGGCCATCACTGAAATGGACTTCGCCGCTGGGCAGGTTGGAGATAACGTGCAGGGCGATTACCCGATCCACGCCGATCATGGCCCCATCGTCAATCATGGCGGTGGCCCCGCTGATACCATTCTCGTCGAAGGCTTCTTCGGAAGGTTGGAAAAGGAAACGCACGCGGCCGCGCCAACCCCCTTCACTTAAACTTTGTTTCAGCAGGTGGGCCGCTCCCAGGAGCATCGCCGTGTGTGAATCATGGCCGCAGGCATGCATCACCCCTTTGTTCTGTGAGGCATACGCCAGACCCGTCTTCTCAATAATCGGTAACGCATCCATATCCGCCCGGATGGCGATCACCGGCCCATCACCCGTGCCCATCTCCCCCACGACGCCGGTTTTGCCCACACCCGTTTTGATGGTGATACCCCCAATCTCCTGCAACGTCTCGGCTACCAGGGCGGCCGTGCGAAACTCGTGAAAGCCCAATTCTGGGTGGGTATGAATATCACGGCGCAGGCGGATGAGTTCATTTTTCAGGTTATTGGCTCGGTTTAACATGGATTAGCTCCTTGATAAGGGATGGGTTGAGGGTCGAAAGCAGTTAGTGCATGTCTAGAAATCATTTGAGGAGTGCGGTCAGGAGAGCGGCCACAGCAAGGTTAGGTGGTGCCGTCAGGAGACCGGCCATAGCAAAAAGGGCAAAAAGGGTAGTTATTTTTAGATAGTTCCTATGTGTGGCTACGATTAAAACAGAAAACAAGCTGTTCAGCGAATTGGGCGAACTGAATGAGGGTGTCAATTTTGGAGATGTTCAGAGAATCGCTGTGGCTGGTCTTCTGACTGTGCCCCTTCGTATCCGCAAAAGTGAGGCGCACCCATTTAGACCTGACAGGTTTTCGGAAACCTGTCAGGTCTGGGTGGAGCTTGTTTTGGTTATCTGCGGGTTGCTGTCTTGGCCAGGCGTAGCAGAGCGATGAGGGTGAAACTTCCCAAGAGCAGAAGTAAGGCGAGAGGCCAGATGAAGGGAGTCGCGGCCGCGGTCATTCCCGTCAGGGCAATCGCTGAAGGGGTGTAATTACTGATTACCAGTGGCGTGCCGGTTAACTGGGCCAGACTGGGGACGCTACCCGTGGTTATGGTGAACGTTACCCGATTGTTTGCCGTATCTACTGTTGCGCCGCTCACTTGTAACCAGGCTGTCCCATTCCACCACCAGAGCCGGTTGTTCGCTTCCGTGCCCGTCTCATCAGCATAGGTCATTTCAATGACCAACTGATTTACATTGCTGGTATTACTCAGATGCACATCGTAAAAATGGGAACGTACTATAGAAAACGTAGACTGGGGCGAAGCAGTGAATTCGGCCAGGGAGATAATGGGTTCGCCGTTGCCTAGTTTGGTAACGGTAATGCCGTGGCCGCTGGCGAGAGGCAAGACCGCCACATCTGGGCCGATGCCCATTTCACGGGTGGTCTGGCGGATCAGATTGGCGGTTCCGCTGTTGTAATCTACCCATACTGTTACCGACTGGCTACGCACGGCCCCATCCGGGGCGGTGAGGTGGGCCTGAATGACCGCTTCATCTTCTGTGGCGGGGGCGTTGTAGGTGACAGAGGCTACCCCACTGCTGTTGGTCAGGGCGGTGGCGCTGTTTAATGAGCCACCCCCAGTTACCAGAGCAAAGTTGACGGTGAGACCGGCGGGAACGGTTTGCCCGGCTATATCGTAAACGGTGGCGCTGATGAGCGTGGCGCTATTGGGGGCGATATGGTTACTGGCCCCACTGAGATTAACCTGGGTGGGGGGCAATGAGGGGATGCTGTCGCTGGTCTCGGGGTTATCGAAGGGGGGAACCAGGACGGCACTGCTCAGGCCGGGGATGTTGTTGACGGTCAACGTTGTGCCGCTGATGGCCCAATCGGTCCCGTTGTTGAGTACATTTTCTAATACCAGACCATCGGGACACGCGGCCGCAACCGCACCCAAATGAAGGGTAACGTTTTTGGGTGTGGTACTCCGGTTGAAGATGGCGATGGCGCAAGCGGGCGCGGCCGCGTCGGTACGGGCATAAGCGTACACATTATTGACATCATCCGTGAGCAAGGTGATGACATCGCCAGTGCGTAACACATCATAATTGGCCCGCGTCTGGCCGAGAATCTGGTAGGTGGTGAGCAGGCTGTTGTTGGGCAAACCGGCGGGCAAACTACCGGATACGCTGGGGAAGGTTATGTAATCATCCCGTAACCAGGGGTAAGTCGCCCGGCTATACGGATCGTCCTGGATGATACCGTTGACCGGTTGCCCGGCTCCCCATTGGCTATAACCCCCGTAATCCACCGCCCCCAACCCCACTTCATCACCATAGAAGAAGGTAGGCGCTCCGGGATAGGTGAACTGCAAGGCGGCCATCAGGGCCATTTTGGCCAGGGCCGAATTTAGATCGGTAGACCGTTCGCGCAGGACAAACAGCGGCCGCTGGGTGTCGTGACTGCCCATCAGGTTCATCATGGTGTACCAGGCTACCGGCGGATAATCTTCGCGGATGGAACCCAGGACGTAATCGAACTGGCTGGGGGAAAGTTGCCACATTGTCTGGTCACTGTTGTTGTCGTTGTCGGTCCAGGTGGTGTCAATCAGGAAGCCTAGGACTGCTTTGCGGTAGCGGTAATTCATTGTGGCATCCATCTGATCGCCGTAGAGCCAGGGGGTGGCCTCAAACCAGACTTCGCTATAAAGCGGCCCGGTCAGAGTGTCGTTGGTTTTGACCTGATTGCGGAACTGTACCCACCAATCGTGAGGGATTTCATCGGCTACGTCGAAGCGCCAGCCATCGGCGCCCTGGTTGTACCAATATTGGATAACTGAGGTACCGCTAACGCCATTATCGTCGTCATTGTCCACGTCGAAAATGTAGTCACGCACGGCATTGCCCATGACGTAATCGGTAAGGTTGGGCAGGGTGTCATAACCCCACCAGGAGTCATAGGTTCGGCCGCCATAACATGGTCCACCTGTGCCATACAGGTTAAAGAAAGCGGCAAAGGGTGACGCGGCCGCTTCGCATGCCCCACTGCTATTATTACCCGCTACGGCATTGCCGTTTACGTCCCAGCGGTTATACCGATCAAAGTAAGTGGAATCGGAGCCAGTATGGTTGAACACCCCATCCAGAATAAGGTAGATGCCACGGGCCTGAGCCTCGGTAGCCAGCGTAGCAAACAAGGCGTTGTTGCCATAACGAGGGTTGATTTGCAGGTAGTTGCTGGTGTCATAACCATGGTTAGAGGGGGACGCAAAGACAGGGTTGAGGTAGATGGCCGTCACACCCATACTTTGCAGATAATCCAACTCATCTATGATGCCTTGTAAGTCACCGCCAAAAAAGTCGGCGCTCCACTGATTTTGTTGGCAAGGGCCTAGGCCGTCGCCGCCATCGGTGGCACGGGGGTTACAGGGGGCCTGATTCCAGGTGGTGTGGAGATAGCTATTGTTGCCATACACATCTGGATAAGGCCAGCCGTTGTCGTTGGTTGGGTCGCCGTTGCGGAAACGGTCGGGCATGATCTGGTAGATGGTGATGTTTTGGGACCAGGCGGGGGTGGTAAAGGCTGGATCATAGACGGTGATGCGGAAGGCGTTGGCAAAATAAGCGGCATCTTCGCCGTTGTCGGCCATGAAACCAGTGCCATTTTCATATCGGTCTTCGTGGTCGTAGCTGTTGTGAGCATAATCATCAATGTACCAATCACTATCCGTGCCATCAGTCAGGATGAATTTATAGGCGATGGTTTGAGGGGTAGCCGGGACGGTGAAGGTGGCTTCGTACCAGTCATAGGTAGGGTTGATGTCCCCTGACATTTTGCTCATGGAGTAATCGGTCGTGCTTCCCGCATAGATGCGCAGGGTGGCGGCGGTCAGGTCATTTTCGGCTGTGCGGATGCGGAGTGTGACCTGGCTACTGGCTGGAACTGCACCAAAGGGGGAGCGATAAGGGGCACCCCCGATAGTGGTGGTGCGGTTGCGGCTATCGTGTAGGACTTCGTACCAGCGTACGTTGTTATCGGTGCCAGGGGTGGCACAACTGGCCCCGGTGCAAAAGATAGAGGTAAGGGATGTGTCTCGGTCCGCGGCCGCGCTGTTATCAAAATCATTATTCGTCGCTTCTACCCGGTAGTAGGTGGGATCGCTAAAAGTAACAGTGGCGCAGTAGGTGTTACCTCCGGTGAGCGTCATAGGGGTTGTGGTGCCCCCGCCACTATTAACGGTGGCAAAGGACGCATCATGGCGCAGTAATATCTGGAAGAGGCCACTGTTGTTATCGCCGCTATCGCTCGTATTCTCGACTATATCGGCGCACACCTGGCTACCTGTGTAGGGTACGAAGTTGCTGATCGCCGGGCCACTGCTGTCATCATCCAGAATGGAGTAGGCATAATCATTGTTACTACAGCCTGAAGCCCCAACCCATTGCCCCATCAGGTTGAGTCCCTTGTTATTATTGCCACTGCCACCACTGGTACGGCATAAACTTCGTTCGCCCGTTTCATCTTCAGTGACAATGGTGTAGTACACATCCCCCACGGCTTGTGAGGGGATGGTGCCGCTATAAACGGCGTATTCTAGTTCCGGGCTATTGTGCCAGCTACCCGTCCAGGTGTAATCGAGATCCATGTCTACATTGACGCCCCCGGGGAAGTACAGAATACGAGGAGAGAGCGCGGTGTCGGTGAGGTCAGTGGCCGTACTTAGAAAGTAAATAACACTGGTTTCATCATCATAAACATAGACATCGGTAGCATGTCCAGGAATTTGCCCCCCATAACGCCGAGTGGAGAGGAAAGTGGGGTCTTCCTGGCCGGGGTTGTTGTTTTCGCTGGGGATTTTCTCAATGGCCGGGTGATCGCCATTGGTACAACCGGTAGAGAGGGGTTGGTCGCAGGCCGAGTGATAAAGCCGTTCCCAGACTACGGCGGTGGGAGCATTGCTGGAGCCGCGCAGTTGCACCCACCAGCCAAAAAAGATGTTGCCATCGTTCAAATCGCGATCCCAGGCGTTACCGCTTTGGCCGGGTATGCCCGCCACATCTACCGCGCCGGTAGCTGTCGCATCTACGACATTATTCCAGCCAGCATTGTTGTTGAAGGTGGCAACGGTCAGCCCAAAATCACTGTTAGCGGTCAGCCCATTCAGATCAGCCAGAGGGACGCGGGCTTCGACAATATCATTGGCGGTGCTGATGGCGATTTGGGAGCCGCCGATGCCATACCATCCGCCAGCATCAATCCATTCGATTTCTGGGTTGCCGCTACCAGCGACATGCAACGCCAGTTGTCGTTCTGGCCGGATAAAGGCACGACTGGCAAAGGTGACACCGGAATCATCACCCAGGAAGTTTTGGGCGGCATCGGTATTGTCCTGATCTGTGTCGAAACCGATGGCGATGTGGACATCATTTTGGTTGCTAATGTTGACCATGCGGAAAAGCATGTAGAGATAGGTTCCGTCGGTGGTCAGGCGTATTTCGGTTATATCGTTGTCGTCGGTCATGCCGGAATCAGTGCGGCGGTCGCCAGAGACGCCTGTGTAAAGCCATTCGTCGCCACTTTCGGCATCGGTGTGGGGTGTGGGTGAGGGCGTTCCTGTCCAGTCGGTGGGGTTGCCATCAACGGTGCGCGCGGCCGCGAATGACCTCTCTGTTTTTCCTAAAGTAAGCATGATAAACAAGGCCAGGATTCCGGCCAGGGTGAGGCGAGCATAACGGGTATATGACATGGTGCAAACCTTCTTTGCCACAGATGAATGTGAGCCACTGTGGGGTGTGGCTTCTAGTTGAGTGGGGGCAATAACTGCTGATCTGTTGCCGATTTTAGGCGGTGGCAGGAAGGGAAGCCGTTCGGAAATGGTTAGAAAACGGGGTAAGGTGTAAGTTGTGAACCATAAACGCAAGTCATCGTTTGGAAATGGCGTGGGTGGCGCGGTCAGGAGACCGGCCATAGCAAGGCAATCCCCACCCCTAACCCCGCCCCCAGGGGCGGGGAACTTTTCTAAGGGGTATTTTTCGGGGCATTCGCCCCGAAAAATGCCCCATTGGAATTCCCCCCTTCCCGAGGGAATCGGCAGGGGGGATGGGGTCAATGAAGGCGTGACCCGATTAAAAATTTAATGAACAACGGGGCCGGGGTTAGGAGTGGGGAAACTCTATTTTGGCTATTTTTCCCGGCAGACTGTAGGCAGTATGCCAGCGGCTGGCGTAAGCATCCACCTCAGTTTGCCAGTGGGCATCATCCCAACCCAGTTCTGGCTGAACGGTGGTGCGAATAGTATCTATCCAGGGTAGGCCACCTTCGGGTAAGAGTAACCCTAAGCGGGTGCGCCGCAACAGGAGATCGTCCAGGTGGACGACACCTTCGGCATAGGCGGCCCAACGGAGTTCGGCCCAAAGAGTGGGGGTATTGGCAATGGGTTGCCATTCGTTTTGGGGAGAGATGGTGAGAAGCGCGGCCGCGTCGTCCCCATAGCGCCCCAGCAGTCGCACGCAGGTGGATAAGGGTAGTTCACTCTCGGTACAGGTAGACCGTGCGGCCGCGTCTAATACCCGCCCGTTAGTTCTGTTGAGTTGCCCCAGGCCAGGCAGTTGCGGCCGCACGGCCTTCAAGGCATCCAGCGCCATCACCCGGAAAGTCGTCAATTTGCCCCCGGCCACCGTTAATAATCCTTTTTCCTGCCAGACCACATGCTCCCGTGACTCTTTTGAGGGGTCGGTTTTGCCCGTATTGACCACCGGACGAATCCCGGCAAAGGTAGCCTGCACATCGGCCGCTGTTAGCTCTTGGGCAGGGAAAGTGTGGTGTAACGCTTCTAAGAGATAATCTACCTCGGCGGTGGTAATGGCCGGTTCATCAGTGAGGGGGATGTGGTGGTCTACATCGGTAGTGCCAAAGAGGACAACGCCTTCCCAGGGGATGACCATCACCGGACGATGGTCTATGGGGTGGCTGAAACTGACGGCGCGGGTGAGCGGGAGCCGGTGCGCCGGGATGACCAGATGACTTCCGCGCAAAGGGCGCAGGTGCTGGGCCTGGCCCAGATTGCCCCGCAAAATGTCTGCTTCGGCTCCGGTGGCGTTGATAACCACATGGGCCTGGAGTTCAAGCGGCATTGCGGCCGCGCCAGGTGCCACATCCCGCACCACAACCCCACAAATATGACCATCTTGCCGACGGAGCAGACTTTCCACATGAGCATAATTCAGGGCGACACCACCATCCCGTACTCCCTCCCGAATAACGCGTAAGACCAGGCGGGCATCATCAGTTTGGGCATCAATGTAGCGAAAACCACCACGCAACTTTTCTGGATCTAATAACGGCCACCGTTTGTGGAATGATTCGGTGCGGTAGTAACGATGACCCCAATGAAGTCCCAGGGCATCATAAACGGCCAGCCCCAACCCCATCATCCAGGGAGGGGTGCCATCACCTTCATAACAGGCAAACAAAAAACGGAGAGGTGTAATCAAACCACGCCCTTCCTCTAGCAGGCGCTCTCGTTCGCGCACGGAGTGCAGGGTGGTCATGATCTGACCGTTTTTTAGGTAGCGCAACCCACCATGAACCAGCTTGGATGAACGGCTGGAAGTGCCAGAGGCAAAATCGCGCCCTTCCAGGAGTAATACCCGCAGGTTGGCCCGTGCCGCTTCGCGCAAAATGCCCGCCCCGGTAATTCCCCCGCCGATAACGATGATGTCCCAGGGCTGATTGAGTTCGGCCCATGCTTGTTGCCGCCAGTTTTTGTACCACATAATAACACCTGTAGGACAACTATATCTATTGCCGTATGACAGTTTGCCAGAGGTTGATGCTTTGTTGCATAATGCGTTGGGTGAGGTTCGCGGCCGCGGCCGCGTCTTTTGCTTCTATCATCTGTGCCAATGCCTGGTAATAGGCCTGCGAATGAGTGCGGTGGGCGGCTTCCGCAAAATAAAGTGGCCCGGCCGTCTGGTATAAAGCCGCAAACCCATTCAAAATTAAAGTAAAAATAGGGTTGCCAGAAGCAATGGTCAGTTGATGGTGTAAGTGCCAATCCGCTTCGGCATAAGCCTGGGGTGTCTCTGGCAAACGACTCAGGGAGTGAACAAAAAATAACAAGGAATCGTTGGCCTGAGCGACAGCCAGTTCCGTATAAGTCGGGGCCAAAAGTTGGCGCACCACCAAAAGATGGGCCACAAAGTTCGCCGGAGCATATTGGGGATAACGCGACAACACCGCCAATACTCCCAGACTACCTTCTTCCCAATAATTCTGGACGCGTGTGGGTTTGCCATGATTAATGTCTACCCAGCCATCGCGTGCCAATCGTTGTAATGTCTCGCGCAGGGTAGGGCGGGTTACGCCTAACTGTGTCGCCAATTCTCGCTCTGCGGGCAGGGTAGATCCAATGGGAAATTGTCCGGCCAAAATAGCTTCAATGAGACGAGATTCGGCCAGTTCGGCCGGTTTTGCAGGGGTGTCCCAATTCATATTTACTCCTTGAATGGTAAGAGGTCTTACCAGTTGCGGGTAGTATAAATGATTCTTGGGCGTTTTGTCCAGAAGCAATTTCCTCAACCAGGAACCCCCATTCTCAATAGCCACTCTGCCGATTTTTGAACCATGCCCGCTTTTGTTTTTACGAACGGTAGAACAGCCTAATTGTTCATTAAATTTTTAATCGGGTAACGCCTTCATTGACCCCATCCCCCCTGCCGATTCCCGAGGGAAGGGGGTAATTCCAATGGGGCATTTTTCGGGGCATTCGCCCCGAAAAATGCCCCTTAGAAAAGTTCCCTGCTCCTGGGGTGGGGTCAGGGGTGGGGGTGGCCTTGGATAAACCCAACACGACGATAAAGGGAGACGGCGACAGGGCGAAAAAATGTCAGATTATGCCCTTTGACAGTATAACCCTCTCGAGGGCTGAGCTTGTCGAAGCCTCGTGTTGCCTGCGACAAGCTCAGGCAATGGCTTCGTAGCAACCGAAAAGTTCAGGATAACGCAAACAGGTATGACCAACAGATCCACACCGCCACTCTTTTCTATGGATAGCCGGGTGCAATTACGTCCATTATCGCAACAGATTGAAAATGGCGTCGCCATTATTGGTTATGGCGACCGTTTTTTAGAGTTACCGCTGGAGGGATTGCAGTTTATCACCTGGCTTAACCAGGGACTCTCCCTGGGTGAAGCACGACAACAGTTTGAAGCCCAATTTAACCCGTTCCCAGAAGCCGACCTGCTTGATGTGATGCAAGCCTTTCTCAAAAATGACTTTGTGGCCGCTGTAGATGGTCTGCCTCTCAATGCCTCTTCTGCACCCATTACCCAGACTCCATCTCGCATCCCCCAACATTGGGCCGAACGCCTCTGGTCAAAACCCGTCCTGATTGCCTGGATGCTCTTTGTTACCCCCGTTTCTCTCCTCTGGCTCTTCACCCCCGATTTATGGCCCCAACGCAGTGACTATTTCTGGCTCGATTTTTACTTCCTCATCATTCTGATTGGGCAATTGTTGTGGCTGGAAGATATGTCTACCCATGAGGTGGCTCATTGGCTGGCGGCCAGGGCCAAAGGCATTCACGCCACCATTTCCTGGACGCAACGGTTGGGCGTCTTTCCCATGAGCCAGACAACGATGCACAACATTTGGGCCGTGCCCCGGCAGGCGCGTTATTTGCCGCTGGCGGCGGGTATGGTGCTGGACATCGCCAAAGGGAGTGTAGTGCTGTACCTGCTTTTCCTGGATCGTTGGGGTTGGGTGCAGTTGCCTGCTCTGGCTCTGGCTTTTTTGCGCTACTACCTGCTCAAAAACACGTTGGCTCTGGTGGCTCAATTCTGGCTTTTTTCGCGCATGGATGGTTATTTTCTGCTGTCGGCGCTGTTGGGTCAGCGCAATTTGCAGGCGGATACGTTTACCTGGTTCAAGAGTAAATTCAACCACTGGATTAAATTTGAGCCACCGGCCGGTGGCATGAAATTTGTGTACCTTTATGCGGTTATTTCAGTACTGGGGGGTGGTTTTGTGTTGAGCCAGTTTTTTCTTTATTCTGTGCCGATCCGGGTGCAGTTGATTTGGGATTCATGGCAGAAAGTGACCGCGGCCGCGCCCTCATCGCTCGATTATGCGGATGGGGTGGCGGCGTTGGTCAGCCAGGGGTTGTATGTGGGGCTGTTGGTGTATGCCCATTGGCGGGACCGGGCCAGTCGGCGGAAGTAGGGACGCGGGGATGGGGGACGCGGCGATCTTATTGCCCTTTCGCTCCCTCACCGTGTCTTTTTTGTGGGGAGAAGAGAGTGGGATACAATGCGGCCGCAAACCAGTTCGTCAGCCAATTCCATGTAACTATTCAGGTGGCACTTTTGCCAGAGAGACCCTAAAGGTTTTGATTAACATGAGGCCAGAATCACCAGAGGTCAAAACCTTTAGGGTCTGAATAGTTACAATTCCATTAAATTAGGGTCTTCGGGATTTCGTGGGGTACGGGCAACCCTTGTGGTTGCCCCACACGGGGCAGGCACAAGGCCAGCCCGTACATCTTTGTTCACCCCCTGAATTCCCCAAGAGCCTTAAATTGTTATTTACCCTTTCTTGTTTGTCATTCCGGTATGAGGCCAACCCATACCGTTAAAACTTACCCAGGTTTGTTCATCATTCTACAAGGAGGTGCCCCGTGAAAGTTAAACCAGTTGAAACAGTGCAACCCACCGCCCAATTAAGCAACATTTAGGAGTTCCATCGTGAAAGTCAAATCTGTCGAAACCGTCCAACCAACAGCCCAATTAGGCAGTATCTAGGAGTTTCATCATGAAAGTGAAAGAAGTCGAAACTGTCCAACCTACCGGCAAATTGAACAGTATTTAACCGTATTGTGGATCAAAAAACGCCTCGTTCTTTATCGAATGGGGCGTTTTTTATTCGGGTAGGAGAAGGGAAACCTGACAGATCTCAGAAGACCTGTCAGGTTTTTTTGATCCTTATGACGAAGGTTCAATTGTCAGCGTGATGGTGTGGGGTTCGCCGACGTAGTTACCGTCCCAGAGGATGACGATGAGGCGCAGAAAGTAGGTTCCGGCGGGCATGGCGTCGGCGTGGAGCATTTCTAGTGTGCCGTTGACGACTGGAGTGTTGTGCGTTTCGCCCAGTGTGACCCACTGCACATCGTTACCGTTGGGGATGCCTAGCTCCACTTTGTAGAATTGCACCTTTTGCGGATCAAAGTCGGCCGTGCCGATGATGGGCAAAATGCCAGTGACGGTTTCATCCTGGCGTGGGCTGGCGATGCGCCATACCGCCGGGGCATTGGGATCACGGGCCAGGGCCAGCATCTCATCGGTGCAGGTAGCGGTGGGCAAGATGAGAATGTTGTTGGCTTGTGCCCATTCGTGGGCGGATTTCAGGCTTTCCGGGTTGCGCGGCGGGGTGAGGAAGAGGGTCGCGGCCGCGTCCGGGGGCAGTAATGTCACCTCCGTCCCTTGCGTGAAATGGCAAAACAGTTGCGCTGGCGGCGCGTCCTCATCTGCCGTTTGCCCTATCAACACCTCGGCGGGCAAGGGGGGCAAGACGACGGCGGGCATACGCCACACCGCTGGTTCCACCTGTTCCCAGGCCACCAACGCGGCGTCTGGGGCGGGGGTGGGAATGGTGTTGCTGGCGGTCAGGAACCATTCCGAGCCGGAGCGCACACAATCCGTCGCTCCCACCGTCACCGAACTCAAATCACATAGCGGCCGCTCTTCCAGACCGGCGGGGGGTACAAACTCGCTGGGCGGTTGCGCCCCGTTGCTGGCTAACACCGCTACCAGTTCCGGGTTGGCGTACACCGCCTGGATATAGGTTGACCAGAGGGGAGCCGCCCCGGTCAGGCCACTCACATCAATCATTTCGCTGTTGTCGGTGTTGCCCGTCCAGACCCCCACGACGAAGCCGGGGGTGTACCCCATGGTCCAGTTGTCGCGGAAATCATTGGTGGTGCCGGTTTTCGCGGCCGCGGGGAAGGGCACATTCAACGGGTTGTCCCGCCCCATCGCCGGGATACGGGCCACGTCATCATCCAAAATGTCGCTGATGAGGAAAGCTACACGGGGATCAAGTACCGGTTGTGGCGCAGGGGTTTCGTAGTTGAACAACACCGTGCCATCACTTTTTTCCACCCGCAGGATAGAAACGGGCGGAATGCGGTAGCCGCCATTGGCAAAGACGGAATAGGCCGAGGTCAATTCTAGTGGCGTCACATCGCCACCGCCGAGGGTTAGTGACAGGCCGTAGTTGTTGGGGTTGCTGTCCCAACTGGCGATACCCATTTGCCGGGCGAAGGTGAGGAAATCAGGAATGCCGATATCTTGCAGGAGTAGAATGGCCGGGATGTTGTAGCTGTTGGCCAGGGCTGTCCGCAGGCGCACCGGGCCATGAAAACGGCCATCGTAGTTGACGGGTGTGTATTCACTGCCATCGAATTGGGGATAATCTACCGGCACATCCCAGAGGATGTCGGCGGCGGACCAGACAGGTTGGCCGGTGGTGGGATCAGGGGAGAGCGCGGCCGCATACGTCAACGGTTTAATCGAGCTACCCGGCTGTTGCGGGGACAGGGCAATGTTCACGTGGCCGTCAATGGCTTCGTTCTGATAATCCACACTGCCCAACATGGCGATAATTTCCCCGGTTCCCGGCTTGAGGGCCACAATCGAGGCGTTAGTCAGGTTATTCGTCGCGGCCAAAGCGGCTACATGTTGCCGGGCGATATTCTCGGCCAACTCCTGGTAGCGTAAATCAATGGTCGTTGTCACGTTCAGGCCACCATTCGCCACCATCTCCGCGCCGTATTGTTGCTCTAACTGCTGGCGCACCCACACCGTAAAATGGGGGGCTTGCAGGCTGACTTCCTGCACGGCAAAGGTCAGCGGTGTCTGGTAGGCGGCTTCGGCGTCGGTCATGGTGATATATCCTTCATCCACCATCAGCATCAGCACCAGCCATTGCCGCTCTTTAGCCCCTTCCAGGTTGACGAGCGGGTCCAGGTCAATGGGGCTTTGGGGCAGGGCGGCCAACAATGATGTTTCGGCCAGGCTCAGTTCCGTGACCGATTTGCCGAAGTAGGTTTGTGCGGCCGCTTCCACCCCGTAGGCCAGATTGCCGTAATAAATCTCGTTCAGGTACATCTCCAGGATTTCGTCTTTGCTGTACTCCCGATTCATCAGCCAGGCCAGAACGATCTCCTTGATTTTGCGGTCATAACTGACTGTCACTCGTTCCTCATAATCGAAGGCGATGTGGCGCACAATCTGTTGGGTGATGGTACTCCCACCGACGGGTCGCCCTTCCGGGTCGCGCAGGTTGGCGATGAGGGCGGCGATGAGCGAAGGGGCGTCCAGGCCGATGTTTTCGTAGAAGGTGTCATCTTCCACAGAGATGGTGGCGTAAATGAGTTCTTGGGGAATATCGGCGATGGCCACTTGGGTGCGGTTGCCTTCGCCGAAGATTTCCCAGAGGAGTTCCCCGTTGCGGTCGTAGATGCGGGTGGTTTGGAACGTTTCGCGGCCGCGGGCCTCAGCCAACGCCGTTATGCCCTCCTGTAACTCCGCCTCGTATCGGGCATACACCAGCGTGCCCGATACCAATAATCCCCCAATCCCCAGTAACAACCCTATAAGCAGAGAGAGCCAAAAAAAACGGCCTAAACAACTGCGTCGCTTGGGACCATTTTTATGACGCTTAAAGCGGACGGTTTCGGCTTCGACGGGGGAAAAATCGGGTTGAGATGACATGATGGTAACTCCTCCAAACAAATCTGGTCGTGAATGACGGTTGGGCCAGGGACTTCTGGTTTTACAACAATCAGTTTAGCAGATGATGAGAGGCTATTACCTGTCGCCAGCTAGACGGGATGGGAACGAAATGGGAACGCTCATGTTTGTGGATAGTAAACAGTGAGCAGGAAGTGAACAGTTTTTGACCTGTAACCTGGTAAGAGAGGAATGGTATCTTTCAATATAAGAGGTAACTGTTCAGTTGTGTATACACATCTGCCAGACCCCTCGTAAATCCTAAACCGTTCACTATTTATCATTTCCGGGAGTCAAGGCATGATCGGTCAACTGTTACAGGGGCGGTATCGGTTGGAAAAAGAGTTAGGCCGAGGGGGAATGGGGTTGGTGTACCAGGGGCATGACACATTGCTCAATCGCCCGGTGGCGGTGAAGGTGTTATCGGGGGCTGACTTGGGCAGTCGCGGCCGCAGTCGGCTCCTCAGTGAAGCGCAGGCTGTGGCCCGGCTCAATCACCCCAACATTGTCGGTGTCTATGATGCTGGCTTCATCCCCCCCACCCAATCCATCGAACTCCAGACTGCTCCAGCCCCTTTTATCGTTATGGAATTGGTAGACGGGCAAACGTTACGCCAGACCCCAAAACTCCCCCTGGAAACAACCCTGGCTATCTTGCGCCAGATTTGCGCCGCCCTGGAGCACGCCCACACCCACCACCTGATCCATCGCGACCTGAAGCCGGAAAACATCATGCTGACCCGCACGCAAACGGTGAAATTGATGGATTTTGGCCTGGCCCGTTCCCTGGACGCCCCCCGTCTCACCCAAGAAGGTGTGGTAACGGGCACATTCGCCTACCTGGCTCCGGAAATCCTGCGTGGTCAACCGGCCACCATTCAGTCCGACCTATATGCGTTGGGGGTAATGGCCTATGAGTTACTCACCGGGAAAGCACCATTCCACAACAGCCAGATGCTGGCCCTCATTTCCCAACATCTCTATGCCAGCGTCATCCCTCCCAGTGCCCACGTGCCGGATATTCCCCCGGCGCTGGATCAGTTCGTTTTGGCCTTATTGAACAAACAGCCCGATGATCGGCCTGCTTCGGTAACGGTGGCGCGTGAAGCGTTGGATCATCTGCACCCGACAACCCGCCCCCTGGTGTTGCCGGTTTCCCCATTGGTCCACATTGCCCGCGGCCGCATCGTGGGGCGTCAGCGCGAATTAGAAGAAGCCATGAGCCATTGGCAACGCGTGCGGCAGGGGGAAAATAGTGTCCTGCTCATCAGCGGCGAGCCAGGTGTGGGCAAGACCCGGCTGGCCCGTGAATTGATCGCCATCGCCGAAGCCACCCGAGCAACCGTCCTGTTTGGTGAATGTTATGCTGAAGGGGGAATGCCCTATGCCCCCATTGCCCAGATGATCCAAACCCTGGCGGCTTTACCCAACCTGCCCGTCTCCCTTACCGAAACCATTCTCCCTGATTTACTTTCCTTACTTCCGGGCCGCTGGGTTGCTCCCCCTGCCTCAGCCGACTTACCCGCCCTTGACCCTTCCGCCGAACAGCAACGGTTGTTTGCGGCAGTCGCCGCTCTTTGCACGGCGCTCACAGCTACCCATCCCCTCCTACTGGTAGTAGATGATGCTCACTGGGCTGATGGCAGTACCCTGGCCTTGTTGCGCTATCTGGCGCGTCGCGGCCGCCAAACCCATCTGCCCCTGCTCATCCTTTGCACCTACCGCGAAATTGAGCTGGACGAAGACCGCACCTTTGCCGAATTTCTCACCGACCTGAACCGGGAACGTCTGGGTCAGCGACTCAAATTGACTCGCCTCACTCAGCCCCAAACGCATGACATGCTCAAAACATTGTTTGCCGGGGAAGTAACAGCCGATTTTCGTGACCTGGTTTATCGGGAAACCGAGGGCAACCCTTTCTTCATTGAAGAGTTATGTAAAGCCCTTATTGAAGAAGGGCAGGTGTACCGGGAAAAGGGGCAATGGATGCGGGCCAGCCTGGACGAATTACGCATTCCTCAAAGTGTTCATCTGGCCATCCAGAGCCGCATCAACAAATTAGCTGTGCCCGTGCAAGATCTTTTGCGGCTGGCCGCAGTGGTGGGGCGCGAGTTCGACTTCCCCACCTTGCTTCAGGCCAGCGACATGGACGAAGAGTCGCTCATTGCCTACCTGGAGCAGGCCCAACGTGCCCAACTCATTGAGGAAACCCCTGGCCGGGGGCCGGAACGGTTTGTGTTTGCCCATGCCCTGATTCCCGCCACGCTTCGGGATAACCTCAGCAGTTTGCGGCGGCATCGGTTGCACCGCCGGGTGGCAGGGGTTATAGAACAGCTCCGCCCGGATGATCTAGAAACGCTGGTTTACCACTATAGCGAGGCTGGGGATGAGGCCAATGCCCTGGCGTATACCATTCAGGCGGGGAATCGTGCCCTTTCGGTCTATGCCAATCGCGAAGCGGAACAGTATTACCGGTCGGCCTTGTCGTTAACCCAGGAACCGGCACAACAGGGCCAACTTTACGCCAATTTGGGGCAGTCCTTGTTTCGGCAGAGCCATTACAATGAGGCGATTAGTAGCTGGCGAGAGGCGATTGCGGCGTATCAGGCAGTGGGGGATGAGCAGGCGATGGCCGGATTGTATGCGCGGGCGGCGCGTGCGGCCGCGTACAGTGGCAACATGCCAGAAAGTCTGGCCCTGTGTGAAGCCGGTATTACAGCCCTGGCAGGCACGCAGGACAACGTGGGTCAGGCGTCACTGTACCACGAGGCGGCACGAGCCTATCATTTCACTGGCCAGGTGGAACCCGCCCAACGGTATTGCACCCTGGCCCTGACTCTGGCCCGTCGCCTGGGAGCGGTGGAAGTGGAAGCCGAAGCCTTGACCACCGCAGGATTATTACCGGGGCATACCTATTCGGTCCAATTGGCCCTATACCAGCAGGCGATCCAACTAGCGGAAAAGGGGCACTTTTTAGGGACGGCCACCCGGGCTTACAATAATTTGGCCAATACATTGGAAGAAGCCGGTGATCTGTTATCAGCGCGGGAATATTATCAGCGTGCGGCCGCGTTGGCTCGGCAACGGCAAAGTCCATCAGAGGAGCTGTTTGTTACCAGCCAGGTGGCCAATATCTCCATGTGGTTAGGTGATCTGGCTGTGGCAGAACAACAAGTCGCCGATATGCGGCAATTACTTACCCAGGTAGGTGATGAAGGGGGCTGGGGTGGTTCAGGTCTACGCCTGACGGAGATTTTACTCTTGCGCCACCAGGGAGATTGGGAGCAAGCTTTACCCTTGATGCGTGCGTTCCAGGAAGAGATGCGTCGGCGCGGCGATCTTCAACACCTGTTCAATATTGATTATGATCTGGCCGAGTTGTTGTGTGAGATGGGCCGCTGGGCCGAAGCCGACGTGCCCTTGCGTGAGGCCCTGGAAATTGGGGAGCGTGGTGTGGTAGGGTGGGGTTTAGTGCGGCCGCGGTGCCTGCTCAGTATCGTTTGTGCTTCATTAGACCAGTGGCCCGAAGCCTACGCCCACCGAGAACTGGCCTACCATCAGGCCGGTGATGATCCGGGGTTATGGGAACAAGAAGCGCTGGCCATGACCGACGCCCGCCTTGCGGCCCTGGAAGGTCACTGGGTCAAAGCCCAATCAGCTTTTGAGCGAGCCACAATGATACGGAATTGTATGGGTGTTGTGGATGGTCAGTCGGCAATGGCCCGTAACGATAAAGCCATTGAAAAAAGAAACCCTTAAGGTAAGCGTTCAGTCGGGTTACATCAACGGATTAAAAAACAAAGGCTCTTTGGGAATTCAGGGGGTTGACACCATATGTACGGGCTGGCCTTGGGCCTGCCCAGTGTGGGGCAACAACAAGGGTTGCCCGTACCCCATGTAATCCCGAAAACCCAAAACAAATAGATGAGGACTTACGCGCTGTGGCCGGTGTCCCCACCGTGCCACCTAACTTATTTCCGAACGATTACTAAGATGTTTCAGAGGCCGTCTTTAATCCGTTCCTTTCTAAATGCGTTGAAGTAACCAAAACGGCCTAAAATCGTCTCTGAACTGAACGGTGACCTGCCAACCCTTGTGGTTGCCCGCGACGAGCGGGTACAAGGCCAGCCCCTCCATGTAGCCACACCCCGCAAATTCCCAAAGAACCAAATTAAGTTTCATCGAGAGTGTCTTCTCAATAATGCGGGGTAGCCGTAGGTTGAGCTTGTCACAACCAACGGCCTGCGACCTTATCGGTTCCCCGCCGCCTTTGCTTCTTTCCGGCGGGCGCGGGGGCCAACAATGCGTTCGGAGCCGTCGAGGAGCCGTTTGATATTGGGACGGAGCGCCCAGGAAACAATTACCAGGGTAATCAAACCACCGACCAGATAGGCGGGGGTTGTATCCTTTTCGGTGGCGTAACGAATGGCAAACACCAGAGGGATAATTGCGCCCATTGAGAGAGAAGCGATGGAGGCCATGCCGACCGTTACAATAATACCCACAACAGTCAACACCCCAATGGGGAACATTGGCCACCAGATAGCCGTAGCCCAGCCAATATTGGGGCCAGTACCAGCGCCCCCTTTAAAGCCCAGAAAAATAGACCAGTTATGTCCCATGATGGTGCCAATGCCACAAAGCATTTCGGCCCAGGGTAGTAGCTCAACATTGAGTACACGGCTGAACAGGAGACGAGCGATCCAAATCGCCGATGCCCCTTTCAAAACGTCACTCAAGCCGGTGAGTGCGCCCACTACAGGCCCGGCGGCACGCATGGAGTTTGTACCCCCGGTGCGGCCGCTACCCACATCACGCAAGTCTATGCGTTTGACCAGGCGCACAAAAAGAAACCCAAAAGGAATAGAGCCGAAAACATAGCCGATCAACCCGGCCAGGATGAAAATCAGTGTATTTGACATAAATGTATCCTATCGCTTGTGTGGCTAAAGCGGCCTTTTTTGCCCTGTTGGGGGATGAAAAGGGGTTTAGCGGGCAAGGATTTGAGGGATTGTCACCGTGGGTATTGGGTCACGGCGTAGTGCCTGCTGGCAGTCAAAATATTTAACCCTATTTGCCTCGATCCGTTACAGAATTTGGTATGCAATTTTTTGCACCAGCCCCTGAACAATGATGTAGGCGTTGCTTTGCGGCCGCGACCATTCCTGTAAAGACACAATAACCTGTGCCGCTTCTGGGTAATAAGCCAGAGCAATGTCGGTAGAAGAGGGCGCGGCCGCGGTTTGGGGGTGAGAATGGTAAATCGCTAAAAGGGATAATCCCTGAGCTTCGAGGCTGAGTAAGGCTTTGATCATGGCTGGAGGTGACATGAAAAAGGCATCTGTACGGGCGAGGGTATTGGGGATGGGGTACACCTGGGTGATCTGCCCTATCCGGTTAGCGCCAAAGTGTCCGGCCAGGAATCCACAGCCTTCCTGTGGATAACAGGATTGTAAATGTGAGAGGAGCGTTTCGTATTGCGGCCGCGGTATACGCAGACCAGCTAAAACTTGTTGCATATTCCTTATCTGGTGTTGATTATAACGAAACCTAGCCCCAGCGAAAATGACAAGATAGTAAGTACTCGTTCGTTTTTATACTTACCACGGTCATAAAGTGACATTTTGTTAGCGGCAACAGATTGGTAGGTTTGGACTGAAGACCCATCCCCCTTCTATCCCAGAGGGAAGGGGGGGAGAAATCTACCGGCGCGGTTTGGCGAGCGTCCGCTCGCCAAACCGCGCCGAAAAAGGGGCAGGCTTTTCCCGAGTAACAAAAAAAACCGCCAAAGCCGTACGGCTTTGGCGGTTTTTATCTGAATAAAAGTAACTACGAAGGCTCTCGAGGGCTGAACTTGTGGAAGCCTCGTGTTGCCTTCGACAAGCTCAGGCAACGGCTTAATCGTTACGAATAAAAGATGAATAAATTATCTGTTATTCAGTAACAGTAAATGTGCCCACCATACCACCTGCCGCATGTCCTGCTACCGTACACACATATTTGTACGTACCGGCGGCAGGCGCTACGAAGGTAAAGGTTTTCTCCGTTCCTCCTGTTACCATCCCGGCATTTGCCCCAGACAATGCATCGGCTTCGGTAACGGTGAGTACATCCGTATCATCAGTAACAAGAATCCAGTTGTGATCCAGGCCGCCAATATTTTTAAAGGTCACAGTTACCTCAGACCCGGTGGGGGCTGATAATGTTTTGGGATCATAAACAAACGCATCATCACCGGTCACGGTAAACGAAACGGGGGCAGAGCCTTCAGATTCTTCACCACCACCGCCACAAGCTACCATGAGCATAGCCAGCAAAACAAGGGGTATAACTTTCACAATAGTTTTCATCGTTTTCTCCTTGAGACAAAATGTAGATTGGTTCCTTACCAATCTGGCTTGTGAATTATATCACAAAATTTAGACATAAAAAAAACCGAGAACACAATATAGGGCGATTGCCTACTCAGGTTTTCCCGTCCCAGAGGCGGGGAGTTTTTTAAGGCGGGCAAAAGCGGGGGCGATTGATGATTAAATGATTAATCGGGTAATGAGTTGATTCGCCCCTCCCCCGGTGATTTTCGACGGGAAGGGGGAAACAGCAGGAGTGCCGGTTATCGGGTGCGGCCGCGCCCGATAACCGGCACATGAGAAAGTTCCCGGCCCCTGGGTAGCACGGTCAGGAGACCGGCCACAGCAAAAAGAGTAGTTACTCTTAGACGGTTACTTAGCGCCCACCGGTAACGGCATGAAGGGTATCACAGGCGGGGCATCCACCATCTGGGCGGATTATGGCATAACCAGCCTGAGGATCCCCATCGGGATCATAAAAGGTAAAGTCTACATTGAAGACAATGAGCAAGCGGACTTTGCCACTATTACCGGCCAGACTGGTAGCTTCCGCTAACCAGGCCGCGTGTTCGGCCACGGATGTACTACCCGCCCAGGCAAATCCAGCCGGTATGCCCGGATAGCCATCACCAGAAAGGTAGCCTAACTCGGTAAAACAGAGTTTGCGGGAGCCACCAAAGGCATTGTAGTAAGCATTGACCATGCCCCAGAAGTAGCGGGTGTAATGTTCACTCCGAGGATCCCCACTGGTCTGGCTGGGGGATATGATGCCTTCGTTATAATGGATGCCGATGCAGTCCATATAATTGGCCGCGCCCGCGGCCGCCATACCAGCCACATATTGATCGTCATTACAGCCCGCGCCACTACACCCACCATAGTATCCTGTGGGGGCAGGAGCGCCACTGATGACGATAACGTTGCCGTTGGCGGCTTTAATAGCCTGATAAGCAGGAGCCAACATGCTGGTGGTGTAGGTGCTGGGACTGATCTGTCCGGCGGGCCATTCCCGGTCAATATTCATTTCGTTCCAGACTTCAATAGCATCTGGTCCCAGAGCGGCCACGCCTCCCAAGAAGGCGGCATATGCCCCGTAATCAATATTGCTATGGTCTGACCCCGGGATGCTCAGCAGAACTTTGAAGCCATTGGCATGAGCGGATTGGATGCGCCCGGCGACGGCATCGGGTGTATCCCCGGCACCCCATTTATGTTGGAATTTTACCCAGGTCATACCGGCATAATTCATTTGTGCGGGATGGGCCAGGGAATGGGTTTGTCCGCCCAGTTCAAAACTACCAATACTGACGGGAGGTGGTGTGGTGCCGCCCGTCGTGCCGCCGGTTGTACCACCGCTTGTCCCACCGGCGGTGGGAGGGGCACTGCCTTCTACCACTTCGATACCGCTCATGTCTAGAGTGCTATCTGGGGTGACGAGTGTTGCGAATATCCAACCTTCCTCACCACCGGGCAGAATAACCTGATACCAGGCGGTATCCCCGGTACGACCAATGATTGTGACACGGGTACCGGAAGAGGCCCCACCGGCAATGGATCCATAGCTGACGCCGGGTCCCAGACGCACATTGGCATCAGAGGAGACCGTGGCATTGGCGTTGGCGGTGCTGGCACCACTACTGCCGCCAGATGTGGGGCCTGAGGCATTGGGGGTGGGGTTTGTGGCGACGGCGGAACTGGTAGCTGTGGGTTCAGGGGTTGGTGTGGCGGGAGCCTGTACGTTGAGGGTAAGGGAACCCAGGCTGGCAATAGCCTGTCCCTGAGCAAAACCCGCTTCGATGGTATATGCACCGGGTTGTTCTGTACCGTCCCAGGCATAGGTTAATTCCAGGCCACTTTGATTAGCCAGGATACTGCCTGCCGCATCTTTAACCGTCCAGATGATGGAAGCGGCACTTGCCAGGGAAGTGTCGTTGGTGGCGCTGAGGTAATTGTTAATGGCGGCTACATAACCATCCCCATTATCAATGGTGCCCAGTCCGCGCACCGATGCGCCCCGTAAATTGTAACGGTTGGCGAGGAGAAGGCGCACATTGATGGCGGCTTCGTTGCCCAGCCAGACCGTGTGAATTTGTCCGGCCTGTTCGTAGGTATAGCGATAGGTCCAGGCTTCGCCATCCCAGGCGAGTTCTCCGGCGGTGCCGGTGAGAGCAACCCCTACGGAGGTTCCTGGGGCCAGTTCACTGTTGCCTTCGGTGAGAGTAACTTCGCCGAAGTTTGCCAGGGCCTGTTCGTTGGGCATTTCCAGGAAGGAGTCGCCGATAGCATCTACAGCGTAGGCGGTTAATAGGATGGATAGTTTACGCCGATTGACCTGGTGGGTGGCGTAATCCAGGAGTTGTTCTGCTGAGCCGCTGGTGGTGTAAGCGGCGGGATTGACAGGCATTTGGATGTAGACGATGTTGGCGATTTGGCCGATGGTTGCCCAATTCTGGCCCCCGGTGTTCCAACTGCCGTTGGCTTCTTGGGTTGGGGTGCTGAGAGTAACGGCCAATTGTTTGTTTTGGGCCTGGAGCGCGGCCGCGAGGTCTGTCAAATATTGGTTGAATGCGTTTTGTTGTTCGGCTGGTACACCCTGGTAATCCACATTGACGCCAGCATAGTTGCCACTGGTTACTTTGTCTACCAGGGTCTGTATTTGGGTACTTTGCAGGGTGGGGTCACTCAGTAGAGTGTTCAGGCTCTGGCTGTCTACAACGATGCCAGTATTGGTAACACGAATAAACTGTTGATACACCCCAGATGGAACGGTGGCAACATCACCCGCCAACGAGCCATCTGCACTCAGGGTTAGAGACCCTACAGTAATTTCAGAAAGCAGGGCCGCGGCCGCGGGGGGCAATTCATGAGTGGGCAGAATTTCTGCCCCCATGGCCCGGCTGGCGGGGGATCCCGTTTGCACCAGGGCCAGGATTTGGGGTAATTCACCCCCACTGGTCACGATTTGGTCCCCATTGATGGTGTTGGGGACAAAGACCCAGGCGTCGTTGTGCCAACCGAATACATCCAGCGTTTGGGGAATGGCTCCGGTGGGGGATTTCAGGCTGGCCTGACCTTTGGGAGCGGCTCCGTCATAGTTGACGGTATAGATGTCGCCGATGAGGGTGGTGTTGGCGGGCAGGGCCGCGGCCGCGGTCTTCCAGGTATCGTTGGCCAGAAAATCGGCCTGGGGAACCTGGGCTACAGTGGCTGAACCGGTACTCAGATTTAATTCAATAATACCGGGGATGGTGGAAACACCTGGGGCTGGCTCATTATCTTCTGTGGTTGTTTCGGCTGTGTTGCTGGTGTTCTCATTCTCATTACCGCCTAATCCCAGGCGTGTGCCCAGGGAGATGGGGGGTAAAAAGAGACCCGCAACGATCAGGCCAACGACAGCCAGAATACCAATTAACAACAGGGGCGAAAAACCACGCCCTGCACCTGATGGGGAAGTTCCCCCTGTAGAATCATTTTCTTGCATAGCGTCTCGTGCCTCTTTAAGTGGACGTTCCTCTTCCATTAACTTCAACCTCCTCCAAACTCTGTGGGATTTTATAAGGATACAACGAGGATTGATGCGTGTATGAGCGTTTGGAGTAAGTGTAAGAGTGAGAGGAGAAATGGGTCTATTTTCCTTTCACTACTCAACTTATTTTGTCGGCCATCCTTAACGCATGTCCAAACAGGTAAAAATTCCTGATAACCACCCAATGAGCCGGATTACATGAACAAAATACCCCCACGAAGGGGGCAAACGTGGCGATTCTAGCACAGGGTTTAGACCCAAGACAAACAGGCGACCGTATTAAAGGGCGAATATTAATTTTGGGCCAAAAGGCCTTTGAGGTAGGTAGCTTCGGGGAAGGCGATGGGGTGATCGGTAGGATGGCCGGTGCGCTGGATTTCCTGCAAAGGTTGCCAGATGCGGCGTGCCGCTTTGTGGATGGTTTCGTAGAAAATGTCGCTCGAGAGCGCACGGGAACGGGAGGTGATGAAGAATGTGCCATGCGGCCGCAACAGGCGTAACCCTCGGCGTGTCAGTTTGGCATAGAGGGCCAGGGCATTTTCTACCGCATCAGGATGATGGGCCAGAGGAGGTGGGTTTAGGATAACGACATCGAATCGGCGCTGACTTTCATATAACTGGTTGAGGGTCATCGCCACATCGCCCACCAGGAGTTCATGATCTGCGGCCGCGATGCGGCGGTTATGTTGGTTATGCCCGAACTGGCGCAAAGCCGTGGCCAGAGTGGGCTGACTGGGGGCCAGACCGGTGATTTGTCTGGCGCCCCCATTGGCCGCATAAAGGGAGAAACTACCGGTATGGGCATAACCGATCAGAACTTCCTTATTTTGAGTCAGTGTACCCATCAGGGCACGGTTATCTCGTTGATCCAGGTAAAACCCGGTTCGGGGACCATGAAGTGTATCTGCTTCAAACCAAAGATCATTTTCTTGAAATAAGATTGGTTCATCCACTTCGTCTCCCCACACGGTCATACCGTCATGGAGGGGGTAAAGGAGTTCTGGGTGGGTCAGGACATGGGGGCTGAGGCGCAGAACTAACTGGGGTAGAGGAATGGTGGTACGGATGGCTGTCAGGAGATCCGGCAAATGGGAACCCCAGGCGGTGGTATATAGTTTGAGGAGTAAGGTGTGATGATAGCGATCTAACACGATGCCGGGCAGGCCATCATTTTCGCCATGAACCAGGCGATATCCGGTGGTGCCGGGTTGGGCCAGGGAGGTTCTTTGTAGCATGGCGGCCGCGAGCCGTTCAGACAACCAGGCTTTATCAGGGAAGATGGGTGTGTTGGCGGGAAACAGGCGTACGGTCAACCAGGAATAGGGATCATAAAGCCCTACAGCCAGAGGGCTGTGCCGCCTGTCCTCAATAATGACCCAATCGCCTGACTCACCGGGGCGATTTATCTTGCGGATGGCTTCTTGGGTGATCCAGAGAGAACCGGAGCGGAGTTGCCGTTCTGCGGCCGCGTGCAATTGTATAACCAGGGGGGTGTTCATTGTTTCGTGACCTGTATTTGTGACGATTCTAGCGTAAAATTGAGTTTCATGTCTATTACTGTGCATGTTCCCGCCACGAGTGCCAATCTTGGCCCTGGGTTTGATTGTCTGGGCCTGTCTCTAACCCTCTCTAACCGGATTACCCTGAGTGAACAAGAAACCCCGTTGACTATTCAGATTAGTGGGGAGGGGGCTGATTGGTTGCCCCGTGATACCCATAATTTGGTCTGGCAGGCGGCGTGTAAGGTGTTTGACCTTGTGGGGCGATGGCCTGTCGGGGTCATGATGCAGTTGGAGAACAGGATCCCAGCGGGTAGTGGGCTGGGGAGTAGCGCGGCCGCGGTTGTTGGTGGTTTGGTCGCGGCCAATGCTTTGGTAAAGGGAGGGCTGACCCCAGAGACATTGCTCCAACTGGCTACGGAAATGGAAGGTCACCCGGATAATGTCGCTCCGGCCTTGTTTGGCGGGTTGACTCTTATTAACCAGACAGATACGGGTCTGCACCTGGAAAGGATTCCCCTACCGCCCTTGCAAGTGGTGATTGTTTTGCCCGCTTTTGATCTGCCTACCGTACAGGCGCGGGCGGCATTACCCCGGCAGATAGCCCGCCAGGATGCCATTTTTAATATTGGTCGGATGGGTTTGCTTTTGCGGGCGTTACCGGCAGGGGATTACGCTAAATTGCGCGTGGCAATGCAAGACCGGTTACATCAGCCGTACCGGTTACCGCTGGTGCCAGGGTTGGCGGCGGCGTTTGCGGCCGCGTATACGGCGGGAGCGGCGGCGGTGGCGTTGAGTGGGGCTGGGCCTAGCCTCATTGCCTTTGCCCCGGTTGGGCATGAACAAATTGGTATAGCTTGTGCGGCCGCGTTTGCCCAGGCTGGGCTAGACAGTCGCACCTGGGTTTTATATGTTGACACAGCAGGTACACAAATCTGCACCGAATAGAGGGTTGAGGAATTCCGGGAATCCAGAGGCACATAGAGAAATTCTGGGAACGCGCCAGCCTTCAGCCCATAGCACTCTTTAAAGGAGAACAGCATGCCTTTTCCGCCTCCCTTTTACCGTTGGCGGCCGCATCCCTGGCACGGTTTGAATATCGGTCCTAACCCGCCAGCTGTGGTTCATGCCTACATCGAAATTACCCCCTTTGACCTTATGAAATATGAGGTAGACAAAATCACCGGTTATCTACGTGTAGACCGGCCCCAGCGTACTTCATCCCAACCGCCTAGCCTGTATGGATTTATTCCCCGGACTTATTGCGGCCGCAGAGTAGGCGAGCTTTCCCCTGGGGCGAAATACGGTGACGGCGACCCTCTGGATATCTGTGTTGTCAGTGAACGCCCCATCACTAAATCAGAAGTTATTCTGAATGTGCGGGTAGTAGGGTGTTTGCAGTTATTGGATGACGAAGAGGCAGATGACAAAATTGTGGCTGTGCTGGAAAACGACCCATTTTGGAGCAACGTCCAAGATGTTCATGATATGCCGGAGACGGTCATGGAACGGTTACGCCATTACTTTGCCACCTATAAACTTTTGCCCGGTCAACCCAACCGCATTGTCATCAAGGGAACCCTGGGTAAGGAACATGCCATGAAAGTGATAGATGCGGCCATACACGATTACGAAGAGGAATATGGGGGTGGGTAAGCGCTCATCTTGCACAATAGGCCCTGTTTTGAGAATCATTATTTGAGTCCACTGAAAAAAGGTCAAAACAGTTAAAAGCCCGGTTTCTTTTTCTCTGGAAGCGACGGTTAAATTAGTCAGAAACCGGGCTTTTTGCAGTAGACTCATTATTTTAGATGTTCACTTAGGAATGAGAACTAAATAACTTGTTCGCTAGGAGTGGCACGGTCAGGAGACCGGCCACAGCAAATGTTCAAGTTATTTAATCGCCAATCCTTAGTAGCTACCAGTCGTATTAATTTATCCGTCAAGCGGGCCCGATTATAATTGAGATTGAACTAATTAATGCCGGTAATAGAGCTTCCTCCATCCCTAACCCCGCCCCTGGGGCGGGCATTGGATAAAGCGTCGTTTTTTGCGGGCGTACGCCCGCAAAAAACGACACCAATAGGGTCCCCCATCCCCCGGGGGAATCGTTAGGGGGATGGGGGTTCTGATGAGCGACATATCCAATTAACTTTGGAAAAGCTCTGATGCCTATAGCGTATAAGTCGTTTCATAGAGGAAAATAAGGTATAATTTCTCTGTGTCTATCAGACATATTTTTGACGTAAGAAACCCTATCCCCAGGCAACAAACTGCCTGATTCCCCACCTGAAGTTTCCCCCTCATCCTGACTACTAACTTGACCGGGTGTCTCTTTGTGCAACAGGCTTTAGGTGTTTGTGTGGAGGCCATTTTGGAAATTGGTACGATTAATCAGGTTGATATTAATGAGCAAATGCGTAGTGCCTATCTGGATTACGCTATGAGCGTCATTGTCTCACGGGCCTTGCCGGATGCTCGTGATGGTTTAAAACCCGTTCACCGGCGTATTCTTTTTGCCATGCACGATATGGGGATTCGCCCGACTGGCCCTTTCCGCAAAAGTGCCCGTATCGTAGGTGAGGTTCTGGGTAAATATCATCCTCATGGTGATAGCTCCGTATATGATGCGATGGTGCGTATGGCGCAGAATTTTTCGATGCGTTATATGCTGGTGGATGGTCAGGGAAACTTCGGTAGTATTGATGGTGACAGCGCGGCCGCGATGCGTTACACCGAAGCCCGTTTGGCCCGTATTGCGATGGAATTGCTGGAAGATATTGAGAAGAACACAATTGAATTTACCAGTAACTTCGATGACAGCCTTAAAGAGCCAACCGTTTTACCTGCTCGCCTGCCCAACCTGCTCCTTAACGGTTCAACCGGTATTGCCGTGGGCATGGCTACCAACATTCCTCCCCATAACCTGAGTGAATTGTGTGAAGCCATTGCTTACCTGATTGATCATTATGAGCAAATGGATGATATTGCCCTGGAAGATTTGATGCGGTTTGTGAAAGGGCCAGACTTCCCCACCGGGGGCATCATTGTGGGGACGGAAGGGATAAAAAGTGCGTTGGCAACAGGCCGCGGCCGCATCATTGTGCGTGGTTTAGCAACAATTGAAGATATGCCCGGCAAACATGATCGGCAACGTATCAATATCACCGAACTCCCCTATCAGGTCAATAAAGCCAACCTCATTGAGCGAATTGCCGAACTGGCTAACCAAGACATACTCCCCGACATCTCCGACCTGCGCGATGAAACCGGACGCCAGGGTTTATCCATCATCGTCGAGCTGAAGCGTAATACTCAGCCGATGAAGGTGCTGAATCAACTTTTTAAGCATACCCCTTTACAAACATCCTATAGCGTGCAGGTATTAGCGCTGGTGGATAAACAGCCGCGCCTGCTGGGGTTGAAGCGGGCTTTGCAGGTATATATCGATCACCGATTTGAGGTGATTACCCGGCGCACGCAATTTGAACTGGATAAAGCTTTGCGTCGCCAGCATATTCTGGAAGGGTTACTCATTGCCCTATCCTACCTGGATGAGGTTATTGCTACCATTCGCCGCGCTTCTGATGTGGAAGAGGCACGCCATAACTTGATAACAGGGTTTGGCCTGTCGGAAGCGCAAGCGATTGCTATTTTGGATATGCAATTGCGCCGTTTGGCGGCGCTGGAACGGCAAAAGATCGAAGATGAACACAAGGAAATCTTGGTGCTGGCGGCTTATTTGCAGAGCCTTCTGGATGACCCAGAGAAAATTCGGGTTTTGATCAAAGCAGATGTATTGGAACTGAAGGAAAAATATGGTGATGCCCGCCGTACCCAAATTGCCCTGGATCAATCCGCTGACCTGAGTCTGGAAGATTTGATTCAGGATGAAGAGATGTTGGTTTCTATTACTCGTCGTGGTTATGTTAAGCGTACCCCCATTTCGGCGTACCGGTTACAGGGGCGTGGCGGCCGCGGCCTCATTGGCATGGGGCGACGGGATGAGGATGAATTGGAACATCTCTTTGCCGCCGGAACATTGCACAACATTCTCTTTTTCTCTGACCGGGGCAAGGTATATGTAGAAAAAACCCATGTAATCCCGGAACTGGATCGCACTGCCCGGGGTACATCTCTGATGAACATTTTGCCCCTGCTTCCAGAGGAGCGGATTACCGCCGCCCTGGTGGTAGATGATTTTGAGGCGGCCAAGTACCTGGTCATGGTGACGGAACGCGGCCGCATTAAACGTTGTGAAGTCAGTTCCTTCGCCAATGTTCGTTCTACCGGTCTCATTGCCATCAGCCTGGATGAAGATGACAAACTCGGCTATGTGAAGATGACCAATGGGGGTCAGGATTTGATTCTGGTGAGTGAACAAGGCAAAGGGATTCGTTTTAGTGAGGAAGATGTGCGACCCATGGGGCGTGCGGCCGCGGGCGTTAATGCCATCCGCCTGGACACCTGGGATCACGTGGCCGGTTTTGATGTCGTCACCGTAGATGAAGATCTGCTCCTCCTTACCGAATATGGCTACGGTAAACGCACATCCCTGGATGAATATCGGACGCAGGGACGTTTTGGTCAGGGGGTAAGGGCCATGCGTCTTCTTGATAAATCAGGCAAAATCGTGAGTGCCCGTGCCGTTTCGGATGAAGACGAATTAACCGTCATCTCTGTAAATGGGCTGGTTTTGCGTATACCCGTCAATACCATTTCGCGTCAGGGCCGAGATTCCCAAGGAGTGCGGGTAATGGACTTGAAAGATGATGATGCAGTGGCTTCAGTCGCCATTTTGCGAGAAGAGCGCCTGGCGCAGTTAAATGAACAAAATGGCGTTAGCCCCCGGCCGGTACCAGAGCAAATGATAGAGGCAAACGGTGCGGCCGCGAACGAATTAGACGAATAAATAAACTGTGTGTTAAGAGACCGGGTTCCGTGCCAACGACTCGGTCTCTTTTTTAAGCCTCATTTTCCTATTGAGCATTACTGACATCAACCTATACTTACTGGGGTTTAGCGCCAGTCAAAACCAGAGAAGAAATAGCGTAACAATACAGGCGTAGCCCAGGCCATACCTGTACCGTTACCAATCAATTACATTTCCTCTCCCCACATGGCTAAACGCTAAACACAAGTTATTTAGGGCCAGTTACTATCACCGGTAACGATTCGCTATAGACCTTAAGATAATATTGTCGCGCCAGGAATTGTAACGCCAACGGCAACGCCAAAATTGTTATCTTGCCAGTCTAATTGCAGGCCATTGCAGGAGGAACCGTTGTCTCCAGTATCTGATATTAAAGACCTGATCGCCATCCCTACTTCGGCAGAAGAACTGGGCATTCCTATCAGTCTCATCACCGATCTCGTTTATCGTATGTTATTCAATGAAGGTGATGTTAGTGTTAGCCGTTTCACCGAAATTATTCGCATCCATCCCCAGGTTGTAGATGATATGTTAGCCCGGATGCAACAAGAGCATTTAGTAGAAGTTGCCCGGACCGGCACATTAGGCCGTTTAAGTTACACCTATCGCCTCACTGAAGAAGGAGGTAAACGTGCCCGCGATGCCATGGAAAAATCACTTTACGTAGGCGCGGCCCCGGTAGATGTTGAGGTATACAAAAAAGCCATTGTTGCCCAAACATCCTCTACCCTGAAAATCACCCCCACCCAAGTCAAAAAAGCCCTGAGCCATCTCATCCTGCCCGAACGTTTTGATCGGCGTATTGGCCCGGCGGTGAATGCTGGTTCTTCCTTGTTCCTCTATGGACCTCCCGGCAATGGCAAAACCACCGTCGCCGAAGCCATTGCCAAATTAATGTCCGGAGCCTCACCTATCTGGATTCCGTATGCTATCACCATCGGCGGACAAATCATCCAAATTTTTGATCCCCTGATTCATAAGCCCGCAGGTGATCTGGCCTTCAAACAAGAAACAGCCAATCTTGGTAAATTGAAAACTGATAGACGATGGGGATTGTTTGAACGACCGGCCGTTATGGTGGGGGGGGAGTTGCAAATGGAATCACTGGATTTACGGTATGAACCGTATGCCAAGTTCTATGAAGCACCTCTGCAACTCAAGGCCAACGGAGGCATGTTCCTGATTGACGACTTTGGCCGACAGCAAATGAGTCCGCAACAACTCTTAAACCGTTGGATCGTGCCGCTAGAAAGCCGCATTGACTTCTTGCGTTTGCAGTCAGGCCAGACGATTGAAGCACCATTCCGCCAGCTTCTTGTGTTTTCTACTAATTTGGACCCGGAACAACTGGTAGATGATGCTTTCCTGCGTCGTATTCAAATGAAGGTGGGTGTTTTCAGTCCAGATGAGAAAATGTTCTTCCAGATATTTAAGGTGATGAGCGATTCCTTAAGAGTGCCACTGGATAAAAATGGCTTTTTATACCTCATCCAAAAATGGTATCGCGAGCCTGGGCGCACCATGCAAGCCGTCCACCCACGTGATATTTTGAAAATCATCGTCTCTATTTGTACCTATGAAGGTGTGCCGCCAGTTCTCTCCCCAGAACTCATTGATGAAGCCTGTACCAGCTATTTTGTGGATAAAAAGGGTAAAGGTATGGGGGATTACAAAGCGATGACCAACATGTAGAGTGAGGGTATCTTCTCAATAATTGGGGGTGGAGCGGGCCGGTCTCCTGATGGTGACCGCTGGTGGCTCGGTCAGGAGACCGGCCATAGTTCTGAAATATGGAGAAGTTACGAGCGGGGATAAAATAAGAGGGGTTTTTATGACAGACCCTAAAGGTTGCTGAAAACCTTTAGGGTCTGGTGTGTTTTTAGCGAGGTGTTTTATTGTTGGAGCAGGTTGGTCAGGCCACGAATAGCGGAGCCTTCGTCGGAGCCGCGGCCGCCAGCCGTGGGCGCATTTTGCAAAATGCGGTCTGCCAGGCGAGAGAAGGGCAAAGATTGTAACCACACTCGCCCTGTCCCTTGCAATGTAGCCAGGAATAACCCCTCACCCCCGAAAATCATGGATTTCAGGTTGCCAGAGCGCTGAATGTCGTAACCAATTTGCGATTCAAAGGCGACAATACAGCCGGTATCCACCAAGATTTTTTCGTTATTGAGTTGCTTCTCAATGACAGTTCCCCCGGCATGAATAAAGACCATGCCATCACCGCGCAGTCGTTGCAAAATAAACCCTTCACCACCAAATAAACCAGCGCCCAGTTTCTTATTGAAGGCAATGCTGACTTCTGTTCCCAGAGCCGCACAGAGGAAGGAATCTTTCTGGCATAACATTTCCCCCTTCACTTGATCCAGATCGAGGGGAACGATTTTGCCGGGATAGGAAGCGGCAAAGGAGACATGTTTTTTGCTGGAACCTTTGTTGGTGAAATGGGTGATAAAGATAGACTCGCCTGTTAGAGCACGTTTACCGGCGCTAAACAGCTTGCCCATAAAACCTTGTTCGGGCTGGGAACCATCACCCATTTTGGTTTCAAATGCAATACCATCTTCCATGTACATCATTGTACCGGCCTCGGCAATGACGGTTTCACCGGGGTCTAGTTCTACTTCAACAAATTGCAGATCATCACCATAAATCTTGTAATCTACGACATGACTTTTCATTATGTGACTCCTTTGTGTGAATTGAGATAAGTGGCGGCGTTGGCATTGACAAAAGGGAGGGAAAATCTGTTACATATCTGGGCTACAGATAGCATCATGGAATTATTCCCCGCACGACGGTGATTCAGTGTAACACAGCCGATGATTCTGAAACGATCCGACTAGAATTTTACGCCAAGGGCAGTACGAAGACACCTGCTATTGGTTGCATTTTTGGCAGGACATACAGGTAGGTTAATTCTGAAATCCCGGGTGGGTTGGGTTTGATGACACATTCCAATGGGATAGGTGGTGAGTATTGTTGCCAGGATTATTTGTGGTATTTTTCGCCGTTGAGGATGGTGAATGAGCGGTATAGTTGCTCTAGCAGAATGATGCGGGCCATTTCATGGGTGTAGGTTAGGGCTGAGAGGGAGATTTGTTGGGGGCAGGTAGCCAGGGTTTCAGGGGAAAAACCGAGGGGGCCACCGATGAGGAAGGCCAAATGGTTATGCCGCTCGATCTGTTTTCGGAGAAAATCGGCCAGTTGGGGACTGGTCAGCGGTTGACCGGTGGGGGTGAGGGCGATGCGGTAGGGGATGGCCGCGGCCGCGTGCAGTAACAACTCCCCTTCCTTCAGGACGGCTACATTATCGGGCAAACTCCCTACCATGTCCTTCAGTTCTACCAACTCCAAACGGGTGTAATAACCCAACCGCCCCAGGTATTCATCCTGAGCCAGCTTCCAATGCTTCGTCTTTAGTTTGCCAATGGCAATAATGGTGATCTGTCCAATTGGGCGGGGCATATCAAAGAATTTCCCCAGATAAACCATCGGGGCGGGCGGAGTGGAGCCGGGTGGGCAATACCTTGTTGGTCAGGTCGGCGGGGCCGTTGGCCTGAACGCGGATGTAGTTATCGGTATAGCCTGCCCAGAGCAGACCCCCTTCGTTGGCCCCGATGTTGCTTTCCCATAAGACGTTTACGACGTGCCCTTCATACGTTTGGTGAAAGGTATGGCTTAGGGCATGGCCTAGTTCGATAAGGCGATGGGTACGCTCTTTTTTGCTGTGTTCGGGTACATGGTGGGGCATGTGCGCGGCCGCGGTTCCTGGTCGCGCACTGTAGCTAAACACGTGCAAACGGGTGAAGTTCATCGCCGCGACAAAGCCCAGCGTCTCGGCAAACTCCTCATCTGTTTCTCCGGGAAAACCAACAATGAGGTCTGTGGTGAGGTTCAGGTCAGGAATGTGGGCACGGGCGGCATGTACCAAGGCGCTAAAGCTGGCCTGATTGGTGCGTCGGGCCATCCGTTTTAGCACCCGGTCACTGCCGGATTGTAGAGGCAGGTGCAAATGGGGTAACAAACGGGGGTTTTGCCACAGGGCGAAAAAATCCGGGGCGATGTCCCACGGCTCTAGTGATGACAGGCGCAGGCGAGGAATGGTGGTGTGGCGCAAAATGGCCTGGACGAGATCACGCAAGCCAGTCTTGTTGCCCAAATCATGACCGTAGCTACCCAGGTGCACCCCTGTGAGTACGGCTTCTTGATAGCCCGCGGCCGCGAGCGCCTGAATTTCTGCTACTACATCCCCAAGATGACGGCTTATCCCTTCCCCACGGGCTACCGTGGTCACACAAAAAGTACATTTGTTGTTACACCCATCCTGTACCTTGATGAAAGCGCGAGTGTGTCCTAGACTGCCAGCCATAAATTCGCGCACAAGCGGTTCTTGCTCAAAGAGTGGCAGGTCGAGGCGGGCCTGGGGGTCTAATAATTGGACAAGGTCGGCCTTCTTGCGGTTGGCAACCACCAGATTAACACCATCCAGCCCGGCCAGATCTTGGGGAGCGAGGGTGGCATAACAGCCGGTGAGGACGATATTGGCCGCAGGGTTGGCCCGGTGGAAGCGGCGAGTGAGTTTACGGGTATCACGGGTAGCTTCGTGGGTGACAGCACAGGTATTGAGGATGACGGTATCGGCCGCGGCCGCGTTATCTACCACTTCATGCCCATTTGCCAATAGCTGGCGTGCCATTGTTTCGATTTCACTCTGGTTAAGGCGACACCCAATCGTGTCCAGAAAAACTTTCATGTTGACATTGTAGCCTGTCCAAACCGTCAGGCAAAGGTTATTAATAACATCTTTTTCTATGCGTTTTCCATGCCTCTCCCAGGACAAAAGGGAGAATATAGTTCTAAAGTCCCCTGCCTGTTTTCCTATTGTGTATTAACAGGGGCTGGCCGATACTACCCTCAGGTCAACCAGACCTGTTTTACCCTTTTTTGTTGGTTGAGTTTGGAGATTCGTGTTTGGAGTGAAGTGAGGCGCAATCGTACAGCTATCCTTCTCGCTCTGATCTCGCTCTACTCACAACCCTTATCAACCAATCCTCAGAAGTAAGGAGGAAGCAATGAAACGCTTCGCTGGCTTCATTATCACCTTTGTCGTTCTCCTGATTGCCCTCAGCTTGCCGGTGGAGCGCGGCCCGTTAGCCACGTACATTGTTCAAGCCGGTAACAGTGAGATTGCGGCCGCGGTTGTTCGTGAACACGGCGGTCTGGTACAAGAACATTTGCCCATCGTTCAGGGCGTTTCTGCGGATCTAACAACCGCGCAGTTCCAGGCTTTGCAGAAAGATAGCCGTATTACCTCACTGTTTGCCGACCAGGCAGTTCACACAACCGGCTGGGAAGCCCCCACTGTCTACTTCCCGCAAGTTGCTGGTGCCGATCAGGCCTGGGCGCAAGGGGTAGATGGGAATGGCATCACCGTGGCTGTGGTAGACACCGGGATTGCCGCCTTTGATTGGAATGTACAACGTATCCGGGCACGTTATGATGCATTGGATAATGGCCCGAGCATGAATGATAAGAATGGGCATGGCACATTCATTGCTGGCCTGATCGGCAGTAATCGTCAGGATCAGAATGGCTATGTGGGTATCGCCCCGAAAATTAAATTTGTGGATGTGCGGGTGTTGGGTGCCGATGGGTCAGGTACGTACACGGATGTGATTCAAGGTCTGAACTGGGTTCTGACACACAAAAATCAGTACAACATTCGGGTTGTAAACCTGTCGTTGGTAAGTGCTGTTCAAGGCCCCTATTGGGCAGACCCAATTAATCAGGCGGTAGAAGCGTTGTGGGGTGCAGGAATTGTGGTCGTTGCGGCCGCGGGCAATGATGGCTCTGATCCCATGACTGTATCCGTACCCGGTAATGACCCCTTTGTGATTACGGTAGGCGCTTTTACCGACAACTATACCCCCTATGATGAGAGTGATGATTATGTAACACCTTTCAGTGGGGCTGGCCCAACAGAAACCGGTTTTGTGAAACCGGATGTTATCGCCCCCGGTGCGCACATGATTTCAACCATGCGGGCTTTCCATACCTGGGCCGGAGAACATCCTGAACTACAGGTGGCCCCCCAATATTATCAGTCGGCTGGTACATCTGCGGCCGCGGCGGTCACTTCTGGTGTTGTCGCCCTCATGTTAGACCAAAACCCCAACCTCACCCCTAACCAGGTCAAATACAACCTGATGGCGTCGGCTCGGCCTGCCATTTACAACGACAATAGCCTGGTCTGGAGCCTCTTCCAGCAGGGTGCCGGGCGAGTATGGGTTCCCGAAGCCGTTTTTGGTGGTTATTCTGGCACTGCTAATGGCACAATGGTTCCCGGTCAAAAATATGTGGGGCCAGTGGTGTACAGAGATGGCGAATTCACCTTTGTGAATGCCAATGGAACGGAATGGACTAACATGTCTGGCTTCTCCTGGACGGGCGGCTTTTCCTGGACAGGCGGTTTCTCCTGGACAGGCGGCTTCTCCTGGACAGGTGGTTTCTCTTGGACAGGCGGTTTCTCCTGGACGGGTACAACCGAGTGGCAAGAAATGAACGAAGGCGATACCTGGCAGAGTGGCTTCTCCTGGACGGGAACGGAAGCCTGGCCTGGTGGTTTCTCGTGGACTGGTGGCTTCTCCTGGACAGGTGGTTACCCCTGGACAGGGGGGTTCTCTTGGACTGGTATTCTGGGTTCGGCAGATTAAGAGAGAGATGAGGACATACGCGCTGTGATCGGTCTCCCCACCAAAGCCCCCCGGTTACGATCAGAAGACCGGCTCGAGTAATCGCGTAAATCCTGAGATATTCAGGCAAGGCGTACCCACTGCCTCTTGTTAATACTCCGTTAAAAAAACGGTGTTATGTCTGGAATCCCCATGATCTCCTATGTGATCATGGGGATTCTTCGTTTATAGTGAACAATAATAGGCGACTTAAATAATGTCTAAATGGCGCACACCCTATCTCATCACCGTAAGTAGCATAGGGTTATTGTTTATTATTTACGGGATCTGGACGATTTTCGGGTATGACAGACCCGGTATTTTTGCTTTGCTATTTTTATTGGGGATTGTGGCCCAAATTACGGCTACCAATTTATTTACGGATGAGGTAACAGTAGGGGTGAGCAGTGCCGTGAGTATGGCAACGGTGCCGCTGTTTGGCCCTTTCGCGGCCGCTATTGTGGCGGCTTCTGCCGAAATTAGCGTCTCACTTATCAGTATTTACCGGCAAAATCCGGGGACACGCCGCTCCCTGGAGCGAATTGGCTTCAATGCGGGCATGGGTGGCCTTTCAATGGTGGTGGCTGGGTTTGCTTTTTTGGGGAGTCAGGCGGTTTTGGGGGCAGATACCTGGTTGGGGCAGACGTTGCCCTGGTTGGTGGCGGCCCTGATCAATGATCAAGTGAATATCTGGCTCCTCATAACCATGATCTATTTACAGCATGGTGCGCGGCCGCGAGAAGTCTGGCGAGAACACCGCTGGGCCATGTCCATAGACATCCTTGTTACCAGTATTGGTGGTATTTTATTGGCCTTTGCCGTGAGCCAGTTTGATTGGTGGGGAGTGGCTATTTTCTTCCTGCCTATTCTCTTGTCTGCATACTCCTTTGGTCTGTATGTCAACCGTGCCCGCCAGCAAATGGCCCGGCTGGAAGAAATGGTCGAACAACGAACGCATGATCTGGCCGAAGCCAATAAAACCCTGGCTGATCTCCACCGGGAAAAAGATTCTTTTCTGGCTGTGCTCACCCACGATATGCGTACACCCCTTACCAGCATTCTGGGTTTTGCCGATCTGCTGGCCATGTATGATCACCTCCCCCGAGAAAAGATACAGGAAATCATTAAAATTGTTTTGCGGAATGGGGAAACCTTACTGGAGTTGGTCAATAATATTCTGGAAATCGAAAAACTACAGTCTGGAGCACCTGTTTTATTAGATCGGGAAGATTTTGATCTGAGCTTGTTAGTCCGCGAATCCGTTGAAGCGGTTAGTTCGCAGGCGATTGAAAAAGGGATTGAACTGACCTGTAATGCCACATTGGAGACCACTATCAATGGTGACGCGCATAAAATCAAGCGGGTTATCCTTAACCTGGTTTCCAATGCCATTAAATATACGCCGGAACTGGGGAAGGTATCAGTGAGTGTTATTCAGAATGGCCGGTATACCCTATTTTCTGTGGCCGATACCGGGCATGGCATTCCGGCCGATGAATTGCCGTACATTTTTGAACGGTTCCGCCGGGTGGGAAAGCACCGTAAATTAGCCGTCGGTACGGGTCTGGGGTTGGCGATTGTACAAAGCGTTGTTGAGGCCCACGCCGGTGAAATTATCGTCCAGAGTGAAGAAGGGGTCGGGAGTACTTTTACGGTTAAGTTTCCCCTTTAGGATGGTATTGACTTATTGATAAGCCACAAGACCAGAGAACCCCACGGCTTCGGCACCTACATGGGCACCGATGGCTGGGGCAATCAGAATGGGATCAATGTCGAGACAATCCTGAGGAATGAGATCCCGCACAGCCTGTTTGAGCGCGGCCGCGTCATTGGCCGCATGACTGTGGAGAATTACCAGCTTGTTAAAGGGAGCCAGTTCCCGAATCATCTGCTCAACCCGCACCAATGATTTTCCTCGTGTGCGCACCCGCTCCACCACTTCCACCTTGCCGTTTTGAATGCCAATAACCGGTTTGATCTGTAACAGAGTTCCCAGGCCAAATTGGGCCAGGCTAACCCGCCCACTGCGGCGGAGTGAGTCCAGGGTATTGAGGGCGGCAAAGGTGCGAATATGAGGGTGCGCCGTTTGCAGTAATGCTAATATTTCGGGGACGGAGTGTCCGTTCGCGGCCGCGGCCGCGGCCAACCAGGCCAATAACCCCGTTCCCAAAGTCAATTGCCCCGAATCTACCACATGCACCGGAACCCGTGTGAACGCCGAGGCTCCCAATTTAGCGGCCTGGTACACCAGGCTTAACGACGACGCGATATGTACCGAAATGATAGCGGTTGCCCCTTCATCGGCTAATTGTTCATAGATGGCTGTAAACGCCGCTGGCGAGGGTGCGGCCGTCTTGGGGTGTTCTGGGTAACGGGACAGGTTTTGGTAAAACACCTGCCGATCCAACTCCACCCCATCCAGATACCCTTTGTCACCAATGTTGATATACACTGGCAAAATCGTGATGCCATATTGTTTTGCCACCGAGGGTGGCACATCTCCAGCACTGTCAATTACCACTTTAATACTCATTCCTTTTTCCTTTTAGCGGTAGCTTCTCATTATGCTTTGCCAACAAAGGCCGCACCCCTGGTGATTAATCGGTTACGTCGTGGCCCTGGCCTGTCATCGGTCAATTGGGTCAGGTGATAGGCCAGATCTTCTAGACTGGCCAGATTATGCACCGGCAAAAAATCATTCACGAAGGGCAATGCGGCCACAATACCTCTGGTCAGTGGTTCATATTGTTCTGAGCCAAGAAGGGGGTTGAGCCAGATGAGGCGGTAACAACTTTTGTGCAACCGATCCATCTCTTTTTTAAGTAGCACCGGATCGCCCCGATCCCAACCATCGCTGATGATTAGAACAATCGGCCCACGCCCTAATACCCTTCGGCCCCACTGGAAATTGAACGTTTTAAGCGCATCGCCGATGCGTGTTCCCCCGGCCCAATCGTGCACTAGTTCGGCGACATTGTGCAGAGCACGGTCTATATCTTTGTCACGCAAGGGGCGGGAAATACAAGTGAGCCGGGTGCTGAAGACAAAGGCTTCCACCGATTGTTCTAATCCGGCCGTAAGGCTGTAAATGAAATGGAGCAGGAGGCGCGTGTAACGTTCCATAGAGCCGCTAATATCAGCAATAACAATTAGCGGCCGCGGTTTATATTTTGCTTCTCGGTACGGCCAATCCAGTAGTTCCCCCCCATACCGTAAATTGCGCCGAATGAGTCGGCGCAAATCAGGTAGTGCCCCTCGCCCGGTTCGTTTGCGTCTCGTTCGCCGCTGTCCCAATTGCCAGACCATATCCGTCATCATTCGGCGCACGGCATTCAACTCCTCTGCGCTCAAATCAGCAAAATCTTTCTGGCGCAGAATCTCCTGGACGCTATAAGTCTGTGTAACTTCAATAACCTCAATTGGCTCTTCATCATCCTCTGCCGCCGGTTGTTTCTCTTCATCCGGTGAGGCTACATTTTGCTGTAGATCCGGCGGTTTGATGATTGGGGCGTTAGGGCGGGGTGGCTCCCGGCGGAACAGATCCGCTAAGGAGAGTTCCTGAAGCGGTTTGCGCCAAAACAGGTCAAACGCCTGGGCAAACAAAGGAATATCCTCTTTATCATGAACTAGCAGGCTTTGTAGGGTGTAATAAAAATCGGAACGGTGGCCAATTGCCACATATTCCAGCGCATGGACCAGATCAATCACCCGTCCCGGGTTCACATCCAGACCTAATTCTCGTAGTAACCGCCCAAACAGAACCAAATTATGCAATAGATGACCAGATGCAGGATTCTGAGGTATTTCACTGTCTTTTTGTGGCGATAACATATTTTGTCTACCTGTGAGCTTTCATACAGCAATTCTCATTTTGAACGGTAAACGTTCCGTTAGTGAGTGTCTAAAAATAATCTGGGAGGTGCGGTCAGGAGACCGACCACAGTAAAAGGGAAGTTATTCTTAGACAGTTCCTTAGTCCGCCGGGCTATAAGTACCAAACCCTACAGGTTTAAAACAGCAGGCCAATACCTTGATAGCTATAGCCCGGGCCGTTTTGCGGCTGAGCGGTCGCTATATTTTTTGAGGCTCAGACCAAATTGAGAATTGCTGGCCTCTTATGAGCTACAGACTCTGATTATATCATCACCTGTTTTAACTTCAGGGTAACTTACCAGAAGGTAGCAATTTTCAATTTAGCCAACGGTTAAAACCGTTGGACTCCAAGAGCACGCTCGAAAAATGGCCCAACCCGTAGAACAGCCTTTCAGTCTGTTCGCCATCCCGTGAAAACAAAAAATGGGGGTAACGATACACGTCTGCGAGGGCTGAGCTTGCCGAAGCCCGGCTCCGCCTGTGTAGAGAGCGCACAGCCTGGAAAGGCTGTGCTACGCCCAATAGGGGTAACGATACACGTCCGCGAGGGCTGAGCTTGCCGAAGCCCGGCTCCGCCTGTGTAGAGAGCGCACAGCCTGGAAAGGCTGTGCTACGCCCAATGGGGGTAACGATACACGTCCGCGAGGGCTGAGCTTGCCGAAGCCCGGCTCCGCCTGTGTAGAGAGCGCACAGCCTGGAAAGGCTGTGCTACGCCCAATGGGGGTAACGATACACGTCTGCGAGGGCTGAGCTTGCCGAAGCCCGGCTCCGCCTGTGTAGAGAGCGCACAGCCTGGAAAGGCTGTGCTACGCCTAGTTGGCCGTCGGGCTATCAATACCAAGCTCTACGGGCTAAAACAGCAGGCCAATGGCCTTCGTAACCATAGCCCGGTCTGTTTTATGGCTGGGCGGCCTCACCATTTCCCGATTTAGGCCTGACAGGTTTCCGAAAACCTGTCAGGTCTGCGCGGAACTTATGTTTGGACGATTACTAAGGGTTCGCTCAAGATTAAGTTGGGTGGTGCGGTTAGGAAACCGACCACGGCAAATGTTCAAGTTATTTAATCGTTAATCCTAAGTGAACATCTAAAAATAACTTCCCGATTTAGACCTGACAGGTTTCCGAAAACCTGTCAGGTCTGTGCGGAACTTATTTTTGGACGATTACTAAGCAATGGGGTAGGTGACATTCTGTGCAGTGATTCGACGGATACTCTATATTATCGTTGCAAAATATTGACAAATTATGAACAATCATTTATGATACTTACCATTGTTGCTGAAAAGGGTATCTACACTTACTACGGTCATAAAATGACATTTTGTTAGTGATAACAGATTGGGTAAGCCCAGGCTGAAGACCCATCCCCCAGCGATCCCACCGGGAAGGGGGAAACCCAACGGCACGGTAAGCGAAAGCGAGAACCAGAAGCAAAACCTACTACACACCCTCTCGTTCTTTCTCAAGCGCAAAACTTTCTTTTTGGAGTATTTCCATGAAAAAACAAAACATCATTGTCATCGGTAGCGGTTTTGGCGGGTTGGGCGCGGCGGTGCGGCTGGCGGCTCGCGGCCACAACGTTACTTTATTAGAAAAACGGGACAAACTCGGCGGCCGCGCCTATACCTACGAGCGCGATGGCTTCAAATTTGATGGTGGCCCCACCGTCATCACCGCCCCCTGGATGTTGGACGAACTGTGGGCGGTGGCCGGGAAAAACCGCGAGGATTACGTCAAACTTGTGCAATGCGAACCGTTCTACCGCATTTTCAACCATGAAGGCCGCTTCTTCGACTACAACAGTGATCACGAATTCACCCTCAAACAGATTGAACAGTGGAACCCGGATGACAAAGAGGGGTATACCCGCTTTATCGCCAGCACCAAAGAGATTTTTGAGACGGGTATGGCCCTTATTGACAAACCATTCCTCAAAATCACCGACATGCTCAAAGTCGCCCCCGATCTCATCCGCCTGGAGTCGTACCGGAGTGTTTACAGTTACGTCTCCAAATACATCAAAAACGATTTCCTGCGCCGCTGTTTCTCCTTCCACCCCCTGCTCATCGGCGGCAACCCGTTCAACGCCGCTTCGCTTTATGTGCTGATTCATTACCTGGAGCGGGAATGGGGCATCCATTACGCCCTGGGCGGCACGGGAGCCATTGTCGAAGGGTTGGGTCAGTTGTTTACCGACATGGGGGGCAAGGTGCAGTTCAACACCGAGGTGGACGAAATCCTGATCGAGGGGCGTAAAGCGACCGGGGTGCGGTTGAAGGATGGTTCAACCCTCAAGGCGGATGTGGTCGTCTCTAATGCCGATGTGGCTTACACCTACCTGAACATGATTCCGGCTCAGTACCGGCGCACCAACACCGATGCCGCCATCAAACGGAAGAAATACAGCATGTCTCTGTTTGTCATCTACTTCGGCACGAAGAAACGGTATAACAACCTGGGCAAGCTGGCCCATCACAACATCATTTTGAGTGAACGGTACAAAGAGTTGCTGACGGAGATTTTCGGGAGCAAGGGGTTGCCGGAAGATTTTTCGCTCTATCTGCACATGCCCACCATGACCGACCCCTCGATGGCTCCTGAAGGGCATGAAACATTCTATGTGCTGTCGCCAGTGCCCCATTTGGGCGCGGAGATTGATTGGACGGTCATGGCGCCGAAATACCGGGATGCGATTATGAACTTCCTGGAAGAGAATTATCTGCCCGATTTACAGGCGAACATCGTCACCGAGCATTTTATTGACCCGCTTCACTTCCAAAATACATTGAATAGCCATCTGGGTTCCGCCTTTTCGGTACAACCCACATTGACTCAATCGGCCTGGTTTCGGCCGCATAACCGCTCTGAGGATTTTGATAACTTGTACTTTGTAGGTGCGGGTACTCATCCGGGGGCGGGTGTGCCGGGGGTGTTGGCCTCGGCCAAGATTGTGGATGAGTTAATTGGTGGCCCGGCTTATGCGGCGGAGATGGTGGAGGGGCAGGAAGTATACCGGATCGCGGCCGCGTACTGAATCAGTCAGCAGTGAGCAGTAAACAGTAAACAGTGAACAGAGGAGAACCCCATGACCGTCAGCCAGCCCCATTGGGAACATAATTTACTTGCCCTGGCTTTACCCAATTCCGCCAGCCTGTCGGCTCATGCTCACAGCCACCGCCCTGCCGACAATCCGCTGTTGGCCCAGGCTTATGCCTACTGTGCGGCTCTGACGGCGTATCACAGCCGCTCTTTCTACCTCTCATCCGGGCTGATGCCAGAAGGGCAACGGCTGGCGGCGCGGGCGTTGTATGCCTTTTGCCGCATCAGCGATGATATTGTGGATAATCCGCACGGCAACACCCTGGAAGCATTGGAACGGTGGCGGGGACAGGCGTTCAACCCCTTTCCCGGTAGCCGCGACCCGATTGTGCTGGCCTGGCATGATGCCCGCCGCCGTTTCCACATCCCGGATCATTACGCCCATCAATTGCTGGATGGGGTGGCGCGGGATTTGGAGCAGGGGCGTTATCAGACTTTCAGTGAGTTGACGACCTATTGTTATGGGGTTGCCTCAACGGTGGGGCTGATGAGTATGCACATTACCGGTTTCTCCGGCCCGGAAGCCATTCCTTATGCTATTAAGCTGGGGGTAGCGTTGCAGATGACCAATATTTTGCGTGATGTGGCCGAAGATTTTCGCAATGGGCGGGTATATCTGCCGCAGGAAGAGCTGTCCGAGTTTGGGCTGACGGATTTGGATTTACGGCGGGGAGTGGTGACGGATAATTGGCGGGCGTTTATGCGTTTTCAGATTGAGCGGACAAACCAACTGTATGCTGAGGCGTGGCCGGGTATTGGCCTGTTGGGTAATGGGGGGCGGCTGGCGATTGCGGCCGCGGCCGAGCTATATCGCGGCATCCTCACCGACATCGAGCGGCACGATTATGATGTCTTCACCCGCCGTGCCCATGTCTCCACCACCGGGAAGTTGAGCAAGTTACCCGGCATCTGGTGGCGCAGTCGCCAGATTGAAAATAGTAAGTAGTAAACAGTAAACAGTGAACAGTGGGATAACCTCTGTTCACTGTTTACTGTTTACTGTTCACTTCTTATGACTTACTTCGGCTTCTTACTCCGGTTCCTGGTTGTTCCCATCCTGCTATTACTGATAGTGGCGTGGTGGGATGGGCGTCGCGGCCGCGGACTCGCCCCAGCCCTACGCGGCCAATCATTTTGGTGGGGGCTGGCTATCCTGCCGGTTGTGGCCCTACTCTACACCACTCCCTGGGACAACTATCTGGTAGCCACCCATGTCTGGTGGTATAAACCAGATTTGGTAACGGGGTTTGTCATCGGTTGGGTTCCGCTTGAGGAATATACTTTTTTCATTCTGCAACCCATCTTCACCGGGTTATTTCTCTTAGCCCTTCTTCGCCGTTTACCCCACGATCCCCAACCCGCCCATGACCCTCGCTGGCGTTATCTACCCGCCTTAGCCACCAGCTTATTGTGGCTGGTGATGCTAATCCTCTTTTTCCTCGACTATGGCCCCACCCTTTATCTGAGCCTGACACTGGGTTGGGCCTTACCCCCCATCATTTTCCAACTGTTTTTTGGCGGCGACATGCTCTGGCGACATCGGCGGGCGGTCATCACGGCCATCGTGCTTCCCACCCTCTACTTGAGCGTCGCCGATGCCATCGCCATTGACGGCGGAACCTGGACGATTAACCCGGAGCAGTCGCTCAACATCTTTTTGGGCGGCGTTCTTCCCATTGAAGAGGCGGTTTTCTTTCTGCTGACCAATGTTTTGGTGGTATTAGGGTTGACGCTCTTTTGTGCAGAGGAGAGCCAGGGCCGCGTACCTGTAGGTCTACGCCAGCATTTACAACGGTTGCCCTCCTCATCCTCTGGTGACTAATCTGCATCTCTTGCCAGCGCATTAAAAGAGGCTTTACGGGTTGTAGGAGGATGAGTTCCTTTGGTGGCGTAGAGCAGTACCCTGGTAGTCTGAACTTGTGGACGACTATACCAATATAGATACAAAAAAAGACCGGCTGGGCCGGTCTTTTTTTGGGGAATCCATGACAGACTGGAGTTTAGAGCGAGAGGAGAGAGCAAGAGGAAATTACTCTGGAAAACCCTCTAGCTCTGGCTCTGAACTCTAAACTCAAGTGACAGATCGTAAGCCGTCTTAATCCTTTTTCTGATACTCCCCTTCAATGATAATTTTGTCCGTTATTTCTTCTGGATGCCGTTCTTTGAAACTCAGCCCGGTCATTTCCGCTTCTAGCTCTTCCGTATGTCGGGCGACAATGTGCAGGGGGACAAATTCAATAAACATCTTGGCCCCGACTAACACGGCGGTCAGGTCATCCAAAGCCCCGATTCCTGGTAATGCCAGCCCAGGCAGAAAGTCTATGGGGGAAATGAAATAGATGGCGGCCAGGGCCGGGAGTAGTTTCAGATAAAAAGGTACTTCCGGGTCTCGCAGTAGTCGCCAAACCAGGCGAGCCTGTAAAATCAATTCTTTCAAAAAACCTAAATCCGCACGGGTCACTTCAATTGCCTTGTCCATTTTGGTTTCACTCTCCATTGGTTCTTGGGTATTCATCGTTACTCCTTTTACGTGGACAGAGGTATTTGGTTGCAGTCTCATCCGCAAATTTAGAACCTGCCCTCAGGATAGAGTCACATGCGGGTGGTCTTTGTTGTTTAAAAAAATAGTCAGGTAATAGGGTTTCTCCCACCCCTAACCCCGCCCGCAGGGGTGGGGGGGGATTCCATTACCTGATTAATTTTTTAAACTACAATTACGACCGGGCGAGTCTGGCGGATGGATTTATATGACTGAATGCTTACCTTTGATTATAACAAACTCTGATCATTCTCTCAGCAATTCTCATTTAGAGGCTCAGGCCAACTTGAGAATTGTTGTATTCTTATTTTCGTTTTCTCTACTCTAAACGCCAGTGAAGTATAATGGTGTTATGAAAAACTTCTATGAACAAGTCTATGAAGTTGTACGGCGGATTCCTCGGGGTCAAGTGACCAGTTATGGCCGGGTTGCCAGCATGTTAGGGCGACCGAATGCCGCTCGTGCTGTCGGATATGCGCTCAGTGCTCTAAAAGACAAGGTGGATCATGGGGTTCCCTGGCAACGAGTAATCAATAGCCAGGGGCGCATTAGTATCATTAATCAGGAGCATAGTGTGAACGAGCAGGCAGAACTCTTACGAACTGAAGGGGTGGCGGTTAACGACAAGTTGCAAGTGGATTTTGAGCGTTATTTGTGGGCAGGTCTGCATTTTGTGGATGTGGATGATATTGTGGGTCGGAATGAATGAGAGATATAAGAGACGAGGCCACCTTAACGATAGGGCAACTGGCTAAGCGTACAGGGATGCGCCCCTCGGCTTTGCGTTATTATGAAGCGGAAGGGTTGCTCCAGCCCCGCGGCCGCACCGACTCCGGTTATCGTCTCTACACTCCCGACGCCGAACAGACTATTCACTTCATCCAACGGGCGCAACGGTTGGGGTTCTCCCTCACCGACATTGCTGTTTTGCTCAAAGGTTGGCAGTGGGAACGGTTGAGTGATGAAAAGGTGATTGCCATTACAGAGGCCCGCTACCTGGCGTTGGAGAAACAGATCACTGACCTGCTGATCTTACAACATGAGATGGAGCAGTTTGTTCATGATTTGTGGCAAGAAGCAGGGAAACAGCATGGACGCGCGGCCGCGTACCTGTTCCGTCATTTTGTAGACCGTATCTGTGCGAATCCTACCCCGCACCCCGAACCCACCACCATTTTGGATTGGTTCATGCGCTATACCAAATGTGTCCTTTCTGGGGATAAAGGGCAGAATATCCTCACCCGGTTACGCGGTCAGCATGTGCACATCTGGCAAGAAGAAGCAGACTATCACATCTTGATTGTCAGTCACGATCCGGCTATTGGTGCCGCGTTACAAGAATTAGCTACCCTGGAAGCAGGTTGTCAGGTTCATCAAACCCCCACATTGGCCCCCTCTCAAGAAGGTTACCTTTTTGTGGCTTCTGGCCCCAATGCGTTCTTTTTTGCCCGTCTGTTTTTAGCGTTAGAACAAGAACTGTAGGCATTTACTTTTGTGAGTCTTTGGGAATTCAGGGGGTTGACAACAGATGTAGAGGCTGGCCTTGTGCCTGCCCCGTGTGGGGCAACCACAAGGGTTGCCCGTACCGCACGAAACCCCAAAGAACTACTTTTGTTTTGGCTGACTACTCCACTCCTGGCCTTCTACTTTCCAGGAAATCATTGGTTCTGGTGCGGCCGCGGGTGGTTTGAACATCATTCGCAAATGGCTCAGCCATTTATATGGTAGAAAAGATTCTGTATTTGTGGATGGGGTCATGGGGGCTGAGGTTGGTTCTGGTGTGGATGGGAGGATGCGGCGGTAGAGTTGCATAGACAGGTTTCCTTGTTGGGGCTTTTGGGTGGCAATTCAGTGGCATTTTACCGCCTTTTCGGGGTGCGTGTCAAGATTTTGCGCTAGAATTCTCTCTATTCTTTCCTGACTGTTTCCCCATTCATTTATCCCACGTTATACTCCCACATTATGAATTACGGCATTGCTCGGGTAAATAAGACACAAAATTGTGCCCAATACCACCTATTTGATCACCGACAACAACTAATCCTGGTGGCTGATTATGGTTCCCCCTGGGTACCTCCCCATCAGGTTAGATTGGCTCGTCCGGATGGGCAACCGGTGGCTTCCTTGACCTTGCCTCGCCCTGCTCTAACCCGATTTCGGCGGCAGACAAGCAATTTGGCCAGTTATGCATTGGTTATTGAAAATGCTGTGCATGCGGTGATCAATCGTCTGCAACCTTCAACGGTTAATCAAAGTGAAAAACCGTATTACATTATTGAAGTGGAAAGTCAAAAATGGCTGGCCCTGGGTGAACCGGAAGGAGCAGAACGTTTTGCGCTTTATAGTACGGTTCCCCCCCGGTTGGCATTTATCCCGTTACGCCAGGTTCCTCTCCCCGCGGCCGTTGGTACTATCAACCCCATGCCACCGGATACCCTTCCTTATGATTTTGCGATTACGGTTGAACCGGGGCGACTCAAACAATTGCCGTTGCTTCTCCTTTGCCTGGTTTTCCTGATGGAACACAATCCAGCTTAAGGCCATGGGGTTTCCTCCTTTCCCTCTGGGATCGCTGGGGGATGGGTCTTCAGCCTGGGCTTAACCCACCTGTTACCACTAACCAAAACTAAAAAGGTCTTGATGGCTGGGTTTAGCCATCAAGACCTTTTGTGTATTACGGGGTTATACGTACCACGGTCATAAAGTGACATTTTGTTAGCGGCAACAGATTGGTAGGTTTGGACTGAAGACCCATCCCCCTTCCCCTTCCCAGTTGTAGTCTAAAAAATTAATCAGGTAATGGAATCCCCCCCCACCCCTAACCCCGCCCCCAGGGGCGGGGAACTTTTCTAAGGGGCATTGGAATTCCCCCCTTCCCTCGGGAATCGGCAGGGGGGATGGGATCAATGAATGCGTTACCCGATTAAAAATTTAATGAACAAGAGGGAAGGGGGGAAACCCAACGGCGCGGTTTGGCGAGCGTCCGCTCGTCAAACCGCGCCGAAAATAGTTACCCGTCCCTGGGGCGGGGTTAGGGGTGGGAGTGGCCTTGGATAAACCCAACACGACGATAAAGTGAGACGGCGACAGGGCGAAAAAATATCAGATTATGCCCTTTGACAGTATAATTTGTCGAAGCGGCTAATTCTGAAAGGAATGCCAAAGTCGATCAGATTTTGTTTTGTGGTTTATTCGCCACCGGCAACGAGTTCTACTTCGATCTTGGTGAACCCTTCACCCATTGTGTCTTCTTCAATACCGGCCAGAGCCGCTTCGGCAAGGTCGGTACGATAAGCTCCATCAGCCGGTTCGGCGGTGATGACGCCTCCTTCAATGGCGACGCGCACCGTTTGCTCAAACAGAGCCGGGTCCATTACGCCGATGCCATTGGGAGAAGGCCAGATCAGGCCGTTGACTTCGTTCATCATCCAACGCATGTGGCTTTCGCCCAGGGTGGGGCCAGCATCCAGCACATGGGCGACACAGGCATCCAGGTTGTCACGGCAGAACATCCAGCCCCGGAAGGTGGCCCGCAGGAATCGTTCGGTGATGTCGTCACTTCCTTCTTGCGCCAGCCAATCTTGGGTAGACCACAAGGCATCTTGTAACATGGCCGTACCTACTTCGTTGAAGTTGATGACGTTTAGATCATCGGCGGTGTACAGTTCGCCGGTGGCGGGGTTGACGGATTCTAAGACCATGGCGTACTCGTTGTAAATCATGGCTTCGGCGGCGTCAATTTCGCCGGTCAGGAGCAGGGTCATGTCAAAGGGCTGAATCTGGATAGTGACATCGTCTGGATTTTCCGGGTCAATGCCAGCGGCACGCAGGCCAGCGAACACTTCATGTTCGTTGCCGAAATCCCAGACACCGACGCGTTTGCCGCGCAAATCTTCGACGCTGTTAATGCCGGTCGCTTTGAAGGAGACTTCCATTGTGCCACTGCGTTGGAAAATCTGGGCGACGTTGACCAAATTGGCTCCGGCTTCGTTGGCTTCCAGCACTTTGGGAACCCAGGCGATACAGAATTCGGCCCCGCCGTTGACACAAACCTGTTGGGGTACGATGTCGGGTGCACCTTCGAGGATGGTGACATCTAACCCTTCTTCCTCGTAGTAGCCTTCAGCCAGGGCGGCGTAGTAACCAGCGAATTGGGATTGGGCGACCCATTGCAGTTGGACGCGGACGGGGGTGAGTTCGGCGGGGGCTTCTGCGGCCGCGTTGTCACCTTCGTTCATGGCTTCGTTTTCGGTGGCTGTTTCATTGGTGGTGTTGTTTGCGGCCGCGTTTTCTTCCGTGGGTTCCTCTTCATTGCCGCCATTACAGGCTACCAGCACCAGGGCGCAAATCGCCAGCAAAGTAATCAACCATTTCCATTGATGTTTCATCTTCCGTTCTCCTCGTAACTTGACAATTGATAAGTGGCTTAAGGGGGGATTGGTTATTCGTTATTGGCTTATGGGTTATCACCTCCTTTGTAAATAGGTTTGAGACTGGAAAATAATTGAGGGTAGGTACCGGGCTTTATGCTGACCCCCTTTCCCTTTCCTGAGGGGGCAGGCCCAAGGCCAACCCCTACCCTCTATCATTATCTTGAGGTTTATAGTTTTTGAGTTTGGAGTTTAGAGCGAGGGCTAGAGTGATTTTCTCTTGCTTTCTCCTCTCGCTCTAAGCTCCAGTTCGTTGCGGTGTACTGATTACTACTCCCTGCTCCCTTTTGCGGCCGCCCATGGTGTAATCTGCCGCTCTATCCAGACTACCAGCGTATAAAAAAGGATGCCAATAAGACTGGCAATCAGCACAGCGGCCCAGGTGTTATCAAAACGGAGACTTGCCGCTTCCTGAGTGACATATTTACCCACTGTGTTTCGTTCTGCCCCAAAAAAATCGGCCACAATAGCGCCTATCATGCTCAAAACGCTGGCGACACGCAGGGCACTGAAGAGGAAGGGCAGGGCATTCGGCACACGTAAGGCAAACAAGATTTTGAGGTCGCTGGCGGCATAAGAGTGCATGAGTTCCAAAGCTTCCGGTTTTACTTCGGTGAGGCCGCGTACGGTGTTGATAAGGACGGGAAAGAAGACCATGATGGCGACGATCATCATCCAGGATAGGGGATTGGTTGGGCCAAACCAGTTAAACATGATGGGAGAGAGCGCGATAATGGGCACAGAGTTGGCCGCGATAGCGAAGGGCATCATGGCTTCACGTAAAGCGGTAAATCGGGCGGTCACGAAGGCCATACCCACACCAATCATGGTGCCGATGGTGAAACCGCCTATGGCTCCACGGGTGGTGCTGAGTACCCGAGGGCTGATGAGTGACCATTGATCAAACAGGGAAGCCACAATCGCCGAAGGACGCGGCAGGAGAAATTGTTTGATGCCCAGCAGGCGTGTGGCGAGTTCCCAGACCAGGAGAACAGCTACTGCCACCAGAATGGTGGGCAAGTAATAACGCAAACGAGCTTTTCCGATAGTTAGAGGCATAGGCTAGTTGACCCGAAATTCACCCAGGGAAGGGACAAGGACCGCCTGGCGGAGAAGTTGCTGGAGGTAATCAAGGTCGTTAATTGGTTGGAGCGCGGCCGCGAAATCCTCTCCCCCTTCACCAAAACGAGTTCGCAACACAGCCAAAACGGCCCTTTTTTGCGCCTGAAGCAGGCCCTCCTGCAATCCCTCTTGCCGACCCTCTTGCCGACCCTCTTCTAATCCCTTTGCTCGTCCCTCCTCTAGCCATTCCCGTACCAACGTACCCATAATTACATCTCCTTTGTCAGGCAAAGCCTTGCGTAATGCCTGGCGTATATCTTCCCTTGAGACACTATCACTGGCGTAGGCCATATAACGCAAAACTGTATCGAGAAATTCTAAAGCCGTTTGTCGGGGCATTACCCGCATGATCAAAGCAAACATTTCTGGCAATTGGGGCACCAGCTTTTTGTTATTGATCAAACGCATGGTAAACAAAACAACGCGCAAAAGCAATTCTTCTTTGATGTCTGTTTCATTGTACCGGGAAAGATCGGTCAATTCGAAGGTGAAGTTGGGCCAGTAACGTTTGAGTGATTCCGGTCCGGCAAACAGAAAGGCGAAATCAGGGGCCATTGTCCACTTTACCCGTCCCTGGTAAATAACCAGGGGGATGATGATAGGTAAATCTTCATCTGGTTGATCGCGGTGTGCCTGCTCCCAAATCCGCATCATATAACGCAATAATTGAAAAGCCAGCCAACGATCGGGGTAACTTTTGTGTTCAAATAAGAGATAAATGAACCCCAGTTTGTGGTTATGGATATTGACTTGAAAGAGTAAATCGGTGAAATGTTCCTGAAGGGCGGGATCGACGAAGCTGTCTTTTTGCAGTTGCAAGGTGTTAAGATCTACCTGAGCCAATACATCGGGCGGCAGACGGCGAGACAAAAAATCACGAACAACCTCTGGACGGGCAAAGGCTTCTTTGAAAAACTTATCGTGGGGATTTTGGATGTCAGGCATGGTTACTTGAGTTTAGAGCTAGTAGTGCGACAGACAAGATTTGTCGGTTGGAAGGTGGTGGCACGGTCAGGAGACCGGCCACAGCTATTCGACGGAATAAGTTTGTTGAACTGCTAGAGTTTAGAGCTAGAGTTAGAGTTAGGGCTAGAGGGATTTCCAGAGTAATTCCTCTCGCTCCTCTAGCTCCATCCTCTCGCTCTAGCTCCATCCTCGCTCTTAACTTCCTTGGTTAGCGGGCTTGTTGGAAGGCGTCCCGTAGACTTTCCCGTACCTGGGTGATGTAGTTGTAATAAGCTGGCTCTTCACGCGTTTCAAATACACGGGGTTGGGGCAGGTCTATGGCGATCACGTCTTTGATGCGGCCAGGGCGAGCGGACATGACAACGACCCGGTTGGATAAAAAGACCGCTTCGGAAATGCTGTGGGTCACAAAAACAATGGTGATGTTGGTTTGTTGCCAAATGCGTAATAATTCCATGTTCATTCGGTCGCGCGTGAACTCATCAAGTGCTCCAAAGGGTTCGTCCATGAGTAGGAGTTTGGGTTCAAAGGCGAGGGCGCGGGCAATTGAGGCGCGTTGTTGCATTCCCCCTGAAAGTTGCCAGGGGTAGTGGTTAGCAAATTTGCCTAATTCCACCATCTCTAACATTTTCTGGGTTCGTTTGTCCCGCTCTTCACTGGAGTAGCCCATGATTTCCAGGGGGAGTTGCACGTTTTTCTGGATGGTGCGCCATTCGTAGAGGGTGGCCGCCTGGAAGACAAAACCGTATTCGCGGCCGCGCCTCGCCTCGCCCGGTGTTTTGCCATTCACAGTCAGCGTGCCACCTGTGGGCTGGCCCAGATCAGCGATGAGACGGAGCAAGGTAGATTTGCCGCACCCCGATGGCCCAATGAGGGAGACAAACTCACCCGGTTGAATTTCCAGGTTAATGTCCTTCAGCGCGATGACTTCCTCAGCACTGCCCTGGTTAAAAACTTTGTTGACGTTTTGGATGGAGATGACAGATGGCATAAGGGTTATTAGTTGTTGGTTATTGGTTATTGGCCGTACAGGAAACCCATAACGAATAAAACTGGGTCTTTGGGGGTTTCGTGGGGTAGGGGCAACCCTTGTGGTTGCCCCACACGGGGTAGGCACAAGGCCAACCCCTACATCTGGTGTCAATCCCCTGAATTCCCAAAGAACTACGCTGGCTCAACATTGCCGACAACCAGCCGTTCGGCCAGACTGACCAGGCTGAAGAACAGGATGCCGACCAGGGATGCCATAATGATGACAGCCCACAAATCTTCCGGTTCGGCGGCGTAATTTCCACTGGCACGCAGGATCGCGGCCGCAAGCCCATCACTGCTACTCGACGGTAACTCGCCCACGATGGCCCCTACCACGCAAGCGGTGGATGCCACCTTCAGGGCCGAAAACAGGTACGGCAGTGCCGAAGGCACGCGTAACTTAAACAAAATGGTTGTGGCTGAAGCGGCATAGGAGTGCAATAAATCTAGCTTCATCGCCTCCGGGGAGAGTAGGCCCCGTAAGGTGTTGATCGTTACCGGGAAGAAGGCTAGATAGGCGGAGATGACGGCAATAGGAGCCGTACCTTGCCCCAGCCAGGCCACAATCATCGGTGCAATGGCAATGATGGGGACGGTCTGTGAGGCGACGACATAGGGCAAAAGCCCACGTTCTAACAAGCGACTATGAGCAAACAGCACTCCCAAACCAAACCCCAACACACTGCCGACCACAAAGCCCAAAAATGCTTCTGTCCAGGTTATCCAGGCCGCCTCAGCCAGGATACGCAACAGCAGAAAAGGCCCATTACGCCGTGCTGGTTCTAGAAGTTCGGCGGCAATGGCCTGCCAGTGAGGGAGTTTCCAGGGAAAGTCGGTGAGGGGTAGGGTGTTGCCGGTAGCTGTGCCTAACAGTTTGTATAACTCCCAACCCACCAGAATCGTGGAGATGATAACGAAGAAACCTAACCGGGGAGATACGTGCCCCGGTGCCATTAAGGCGGCCAACAGGCAAATAACTATCCCTGCTAAAACAAGGGCAAAATAAGGTTCATCGGTAAGAGGAGGGACGTTGAGGAGTAGAATGTCATAACTGAGCAGAAGATAGACGATGGCTGTGCGGCCGCGTTCCGGTTTCCTTGCCAAACAAAACAATGCATACCCGGCCAGCACCACCGTCACCAGACTCAACACCCCTAACGTACCCCGCGCCCGGGCCAGCGCCGTTTCTTCATCTAAGATACCATCTGGAACCGTGGGTCGTGTCCAGCGTACCAAAATCGCTTCTGCATTCTCATCTTCTGTCTGAGCGGCTACCCACAGACTAAGCCGTCCGGGAGTAGATGCACGCAGAGCCGGGTCGTTCAACGGTAAACGCCACTGTGCTACCGTTAGCACCAGTCCATTTACCAATGCTACCAATACCACTCCCACAAGTAGCCAGAAGGAAAGCGATTTATGGCGAGTAGCCAGAATTGCCGACAAAGATTCACCTCTTGAATGTTAAGCGTTCAGTCATATATATTCATCCGCCAGACCCGCTCGCTCGTAAACGACCGGGCTATGGCTACAAAAGCCGTTGGCCTGGGCGTTTAGCCCGCAAGGCTTCGTATGTTTAGCCCGGTGGTTTGACCGCCGGGCGGGGTAACTGAACGCTTACCTTGAATGTGCCAAGATACCAAAAATCAGGGGGAATATGCACAGAATCATTGTCTATCATACTGAAAGTTATCCTATTCGCCCAATCAGACGACACGGCTTTTCCAAAAAGGGTTGCCCCAACAGATGGTGTCAACCCCCTGAAATCCTGAAGACCCCGGCTAATCTCTGGGAAGGCTTTTATTGTAATTTTGTTATAATTAAAAAGGCGTGAGGAGATATGAACGGTTTTCCTTAGGAACGAGGTAAGCGTTCAGTCATATATATTCATCCACCAGACCCGCCCAGTCGTAAACGACCGGGCTATGGTTACAAAGGACGCTGGCCGGGGGTTTTAGCCCGGAGGGCTTTGTAAATTTACCCGGTGGTTTTTGTTCATTAAATTTTTAATCGGGTAACGCATTCATTGACCCCATCCCCCCTGCCGATTTCCTCGGGAAGGGGAGAATTCCAATGGGGCATTTTTCGGGGCATTCGCCCCGAAAAATGCCCCTTAGAAAAGTTCCCCGCCCCTAGGGGCAGGGTTAGGTGTCTTGGCCGATGACCCACGCCAGGGAGCCAATCTCCCCGCTCCTGGGGGTGGCCCCAGGTAAATCCGACGCGGCGATAAAGCGACACGGCGAAAAATGGCAGATTAGGCTCTTTGGCCGTATAAGATCAGGACTTACGCGATTGCTCGAACCGGTCTCCTGACTGTGCGCGTTAGGCTTCGGTAGGGGCATCGGTCATAGCGCGTAAATTCTAAGATAACTCATTATGGAATTCATCAACACTTACATCCCCATTGATCGTCGTTATGCCCTGATACATAACCAACCTTTGCCGGATCGGGCACAGGGTGTGGTTTTATTTGCTGATATTTCGGGGTTTACGCCGTTGACGGCCGCTCTGGCGAAGGGGTTAGGCCCGTTCCGGGGCGCTGAAGAGATGACTCGTTATCTTAACCAGGTGTATGGGGCCTTGATTGCTGAGGTGCATCGGTATCAGGGGAGTGTGATTGGTTTTAGTGGGGATGCGGTTACTTGCTGGTTTGATGAACATGAGGAATTCGGTGCGGTGAAAGTTGCGGAGGATCGTTTTGCGGTCCCGTATGCTTTTCAACGGGCGGCGCGGCGTGCGGCCGCGGCCGCACTGGCTATGCAAGCCGCCATCCAACAAATGGGAGCGATCACCACACCGCAAGGCACAGCCGTGACTTTGGGCATCAAGGTGGCGCTGGCGGGGGGTACGGTGCGCCGGTTTTTGGCTGGGCGGCCAGATATTCAGGTGATTGAGGTGTTGGCGGGCAACATTTTGGACCGCATGGCGCTGGCCGAAAATCAGGCGGAACGTGGGGAAACGGTTGTGGCGGCAGAGATCGCGGCCGCATTGTCGGATAGTGCCATTATCAAAACCTGGCGACTTTCCCCAGAAGGGCAACGTTTTGCTGTCATTACTGGGTTGACTCAACCCATTGCCATGTCCCCCTGGCCTGCCTTGCCCCCCTTGTCTAATGAGCAGGCGCGTCCCTGGTTGTTATCTCCGGTTTATCAAAAATTACAACGGGGTGAAGCGGCTTATCTGGCCGAATTACGCCAGGTGGTTTCCTTGTTCCTTAAATTCAGCGGGATTGATTATGAAGCGGATGATGCCGCCGGTGATAAACTCAACGAATACATTAGTTGGGTGCAAACCGTTTTGTCCCGGTATGGGGGATTTCTTTTGCAATTGACGATGGGTGACAAGGGGAGTTACCTGTATGGGGTGTTTGGGGCGTTGCAGGCTCATGAAGATGATGCGTTACGGGCGGTCGCGGCCGCAATCGAACTCAACACACCCCCAGCCCCTCTCAGCTTCATCAGTCAGACGCACATTGGTCTTAGCCGGGGGCAGGCTTACACTGGGGGTTATGGGGGACCAACCCGCCAGACCTATGGGGTGATGAGCAATCAGGTCAATATCGCCGCCCGCCTCATGGCCAAAGCCCACCCAGGGCAAATATTGGTTACGGCCTTCATCATGCAGGCTACCATTCAGGAATATGAGTATGAGGAATTAGGGGCTGTCCCTCTAAAAGGGTTAACCAGTCCCCTGTTGGTGTTTACGGTTTTGGGAAAGCGGTTTAAGAATGAAGCGGATACGCTGAAGGGGCGTGCCCTGGCCCCTATGGTGGGGCGGGAAGAGCAACGGGCTGTTTTGCTGGAAGGGTTAAGGGCTTTGCAGGAACAAGGGCAAAGTGGTTGCATTGTCATTGAGGGGGAAGCCGGTATTGGCAAGTCTCGCCTGGTAGTAGAACTATTGGATCAGGCGCACGCCAATGGTATTAGCAGTTTGTTAGGAGCAGGGGATGCGATTGAGAACGCGGCCGCGTACCATGCCTGGCGGCCCTTATTCCGGCAATTCTTTCATCTGGATGTCCCGCATCAGGAGATGGACATCGCCCCTATTGAAGAATGGCAGGCCATTGTGTTAGAGCAACTGACCAACCTACCCCCCCCTCTTGTCAACCTCATCCCTCTGCTCAATGTGGTTTTACCCCTGGACTTGCCCGAAAATGATCTGACATCTCAACTTACGGGTGAGGTGCGAGCCAACAATACTCTGGAACTCCTTATTGGCCTGATTCAGACCCGCGTCCAAACAAAACCCTTGATCATCGTTCTGGACGATACCCAATGGTTTGACTCTGCTTCTTGGGGGCTGGCCCGATTGGTTAGCCGTGACATTCAGCCCTTACTGTTAGTCTTATTAACGCGGCCGCTGGATAGCCCCTTGCCCACTGACTATACTGCCCTGTTGGAATTATCCACCACCCACCACCTGCGCCTCGAGACGCTGAGTACCCAACAGATTGAAAGCCTGGTGTGCCAACGCTTAGAGGTGAAACAGTTACCGGCTCGTGTGGCCAAGCTTATTCATGAAAAAGCCGCCGGACATCCTTTTTTCAGTGAAGAACTGGCGTATGCCTTACGGGATGCAGGCCTGATTCAAATCGTTAGTGGCGAATGTCTGGTGACACCCCAGGCGGGTGCCCTCCGAGGGATGGACTTCCCCAATACCATTCAAGGCGTCATTACCAGCCGTATTGACCGCCTCAGCCCCCAGCACCAGCTAACGCTTAAAGTCGCCAGCGTCATTGGCCGCACGTTCTGGCTCAATGCATTGAATTATATTTACCCCCTGGAAGTAGATAAACCCACGCTACCCCATTATTTGCATGATCTGGAAAAAGCATCTATCACGGCGGCGGTAGTCGGTGATCCTGACCTATCGTACATTTTTAAACACGTCATTACCCAGGAAGTGGCTTATGGGCTGTTGTTATATGCCCAACGCCAATCTCTGCACCAGGGGGTGGCGGAGTGGTATGAACGTGCTTATGACAAAGATTTGTCTGGATCTTACCCCCTGTTGGCCTATCACTGGCGCAATGCCGGGAATTCCGGCAAAACAGTAGAGTATTTAGAAAAGGCGGCGGAGGAAGCATTACGAAATAATACCAACCAGGAAGCCATTCGTTTTCTGAACGAAGCCCTTACCCTGTACACCGAGATTGAAGTCCAACCGGATCAGTTGCGGGTAGCCCGGTGGCATCGGCAGTTGGGTGAGGCCCACATGGGGCTGGGTCTTATGCTGGATGGGCAGAGATATTATGAGCAGGCGTTGGCTCTGACGGGTTTCCCGGTGCCGCAAAAACCAGCCCAAACTGCCACCCGTATTTTGGGGCAAATTGCGCGACAGGTGGGGCATCGCCTGCGGCCGCAGACCTTCCTTGGTCGTGTGCACGGAGAAGCGGGCCGTTTCCACACCGAGGCCGCCCGTGCTTACCAGGAACTCATCCTCATCTACTATCTACAAAACAACCTGACCGCCTTTCTCCACGCCATCCTGGCTTCCCTAAACCTGGCTGAACAAGCCAACTCCCCTCGGGAACTGGCTGAAGGGTATGCTACCATGTGTGTAGTAGCCGGAGCCGTGCCGCAACTCAATCTGGCTCCTGTCTACGAACCAAGAGCAATGGAAGCGGCCCAACGACTCAATACCGCCTCTTTGTGGGGGTTTGTGTTGCTCCGCATCGGCACATACAAAGCCAGTGCCGGTTTGTGGGCCGGGGCACATGAGGCCACCGAGCAGGCGATTGCCCATTATGAACACATCAACGACCCCCGGGGGATGGGTGATGCGGTCAATGTGCTGGGGATTTTGTTGGAATTAGAAGGGCGGTTTGAGGAAGCGTATAAAGCGTTTGACGATTTGTATTTGCTGGGGCAAAAACATGGCAATGTCCAGCATGAGGGATGGGGCATTGGCGGTCAGGCGTCGGGGTTGTTGCTTTTAGGCCAGACAGAAGCGGCACTGGCGAAAGCGGAACAGGCCTTAGAGAAAATGGAAGTGGGCAGTGTTCAGGAAGTGAACGATATTGCCGTGAAAGCGCAGGCGTTGTCGCGCCTGGGCCGGATGTCGGAAGCCGTCGCGGCCGCAGACCGGGCCTTGACGCTGATGAAAGGGGCCACGCCGACCGCCTTTACGGTCATCGCCTTCCTGCAACTGGCGACGACTTACCTGATGGTCTGGGAAGGGGTGGGGAAAGGAACTCAGCACTCAGCACTCAATCCTCAGTCCTCAGTCCTCAACCCTCAGCACTTACAAAAACAAACCCGCCAGGCCGTCAAGGCGTTGCACCGGTTTAATATTGGCAAACCGGCGGGGTGGATGTGCCAGGGGTGGGTGGAGCAGTTGCAGGGGCGGCCGGGTAAGGCGATAAAATTGTGGCAGAAGGGGTTGGACGCGGCCGCGCTCCTGCAAACCCCCTACGAAGAAGGCTGGCTTCATTACCAACTGGGCCGACATCTCCCCCCCACCGACCCGGCCCGCCAACACCACCTCCAGCAGGCTCAGGACATTTTCACCCGTTTGAAGAATGGATATGAACTGTCGTTGGTGCAGGAACTCAGGAAAGCCCCGATGTAGATGTCAGGGCAGGAAAATGATCCAATAAAAGTTACCAAATCTGTATCCACGCCAGGTACATCGCTTAGACCGTAAGTTGTCCCGTTCAGATAAAGTTCAAAACTCCCTGCTGTGGCCTGCCCGGTAGATGTGGGTACAAAACGGACAATATCCGAATCATCCACACCTTCCAGATCCCCCAGTTTTTCCACCGGTTCATCTAGGCTCAACAGGATGGAACCGTCAGCCAACAGGGTGAACGCATCTACATTGATCCCCAATAGACCCACATCTGAACCATCAAAATACATATCCCAGATGCCATTCAGAGCATCGTAAATCACAATGTCCTCTTTACTATAATAGGTGTCATCAATGATTACATCGCTGGTCCAGGAGAAGTAGAGTATTTCGGCGGGAAGTTGGTACGTTTGAGCGGGTACCAACTTGATGGCATCGGCCAGGACGATACGACCTTCGTTAGCACCATCTTCAAAAGCACCATCATCGTTATCTACTTGCACATATTCAGTAATGTTACCATCCAGGGCAAAATCATAGCGGCCGATGTAGGCCCAGGCGGAATGCTCGTTATTGGGATAAACGAGTTGCACAACATGGGCTATGCTGGTTTCTTCGTTATGCTCGATCGTATAGATAGCGTTTAAGGTTGCATCTTCGTGATCGGGGATATGGACGTAAATGTCGTATTCACCGGGGGGAGCATAGGCATCTGGTTCGATATTCCATTGGGCACAACATCCTTCCTTTGCATTGACATAGGTATAACGATAGGAGTTATTATAGCTTTGTGAACCGGTATCATCCTCAAAACAATCTCCCTCTATTGAAAAATCAGATGAGGTGTCGTCAATCAACAGGCTGATTTCGTCTACTTCTGGTTCTGGCAAACCAACATCACCTGCACCCGGATATTGGTCGGCTCCCGAAATAAGGGCTGGTCGGGTTGCCCATAGGTTGTAACTAATTTCTCCTGATGGATGTCCCGCCCAAGGATCTGGTGTTGTTGTTCCAATCCAACCATAAGGATTCACAACAACGTCTGCTAAGGTACGAACTTCGAGATGAAGATGTTGTCCACAAGTTGATGTCTCTGGTTGCCCTGTAATTGGGCCGCATCCCAGGCCACCAATACCAAAAACGTGCCCGGTATTTCCACTAATCCCGATGATTCTATTTCTATCTCCAGGATTTTCCGGGTCAATTGTTATGGTTTGACCTGTTTCGGCAACTAAGGCACTTAGGTGTCCATACCAGATTTCATAATTTTCATTGGCTGTGTAAGTCATACGCACATGTAATCCATAACCCAGCCGATGATTGGCGGGATAGGACCACCCTGCTTCGATAACTTCGCCATTGGCGGCCGCAAGAACTGGTTCATACTCCAGGCTATAATCTATTCCTAGATGGCTTGTGTATCCATACCCACCGGGAATATAAGCCGCCGTTGGACCGGGCGTAGGGGTTGTACCTGCAAGTGGAGTAAGGGTTATGGGGGTATGGATAGTTCCGTCGTGGTGGACAACATAGTTGTTGTTATCACTGGAGCCAGGGAACGGATGATCAAAAACTTGCCAAACGTCTTCCTGACCGTAGTAAATGGAACCCAGAAAAGGTTGCGGTGTCTCAGTTTGTAATAGAGGGGCACTGGCATAAAGAGCCAGAGCATTGAATTGCATAGTAGCCGCCAAAATGAACAACCCAATTAACTGTATGGCTAATATTGACACCAGAAGTGACTTTCTCATATTTTCACCTTTATGTAAACATTTAATTGGATAACCAAAAAATGCCATAGGGTACGTATGTGTCAGTAGTATCAAGCAATTGAAAGACTTGCCCTCCTGTCCGATGAATAAGACTCAAACTAGAACCATTACTGTCTTTACTATGAAACACCAGCCATTGCCCATCAGGAGACCAAGCCAGAGGGCGCAACTCAGCACTCCCAGGTATATCTAGCAAGATTGTCGGTGTGTTATTTGTTATATCTAGCACCATCAACTGACCATGTTCTTCATGCAAAAATCCGAGTACTATGTTTTGACCATCTGGTAACCATAATGCGTAAAGATTAGAATAAGCTTCTGTGAGGGGATGACTCTCTCCACTTTCAGTATCCCATAAAGTCAAAGACGAGGACAAAGGTAATCCTATACCAACCCTGAACCCTTCGGTAAACGCCAGATAAGGACTATTCGGTGACCAGAGAGGCACACTAAAAAATCAGCCCCAACAAGATTTATTGTGCTTAATGAGGCCATATCAAGCGCATATAACCCAACCCCAATATATTCATTTGAGACTAAATATTGGCTATCAGGTGACCAAGTTAAGTTCGATGCCTGCTTCTCAATATCCAACATGGTTATTGAAGAAGTTATGGTATCCAGTAAATAAATCTCACCCCCATAAATACCTATTGCCAAATAGTTACCATTTGGTGACCAAGCGAGTTCTTGTACTTCACCAGGAAAAGAGTGTAGCAATTCCGGTGACCCTGTGATGGGGTGAGTGGCAACGTATACATCCGTACCGCTTTGATAAGCCAGCCGTTGACTATCATTTGACCAGGTTAGATTACGTGCCCAGGGGTAATTATCTGTAATTCGCTCAAGTTCGTTGTTAGTCAGGGAATAAACGAAAACGTTAGGAATATCAAGATAGTGAGCCGCTCCTTGGAAACTGACACTGCCATCACCGTTCGCATCTTCTAGCGCGGTGAAGGCCAGCTTTGTCTTATCGGGCGAAAGGGCAATAACAGGAATGCCTACCAAGCTCGTTAATACTGCTTCAACACGCCAATCGTCTGGTGTTTCACCTGGCACTGCCATATACAAATTATGAACGGGATCGGGCAAATCATCGGGGCGGGAAAGCGGGTCCCACATAAAGTAGATACGACCGGTGGGGGGAGAAATCGGTTCAGGTGTTTGTGTAGGTTCTGGTGTATGAGTCGGTGTTATTGTCGCAGTTGCCGCTATCGTTGTCGGTGTGTCAGGGTTCACCGGTTCGGTGGTAGGAGTTAAGCTAGGCGTTGCCGAAAGTGTCAGGGTTGTTCCCTGGGCTATAGGCGTAGAAGTAGTAGATTCGCCCGTTGTGCAAGCACCCAGAAACAGGCAAAGCAGGAGCCAAAACCATTGTTTCATAACGCACCTCAGTTATTACTTTGACTTCTTTCTGTTTTAAAGCAGGGCAAAGAAAAAAGAAGCAACTCATTCTTGATCGCTGACAAGCCAGGCCGGATAACGGACAATACCGGGATACGTCACCGGTTGGGCCGTTTGACCGGGCGTAAGAAGCCAGATGGCATCATCGGCGGTAAAGGCCAGTTGCTTCCCATCTGGCGACCAGATCGGATCGTAAACCAGATTGCCCGTAAATTGGGTCAGGGGCGTGATGGTGCCGGTGGCAATATCAGCCCGGTACAGATTGCTTTGCAAGGCGTTCGGCCACTCATCCGCCTTGACATCATCAGGGTTTTCGCGGTGGACGTAGGTAATGGTTTGCCCATCAGGATGCCAGACCGGGGGATACCCATGCCCGGCATCGGCTGGAGCTAACAAGGTCAACGGTTGGCCGCTGGTATCAGCCAGCCATAACTCACCGACGGTGTAGGGAATGTTGCTATCGGGCATGAGGATGTAGGCCATCTGTTGGCCGTCAGGCGACCAACGGGGGTAGGCAATGATATGCCGAGGTTGCTGTTGTAGGACGGTGCGTTCTCCATTGACCAGATTGAGCAGTCCCATTTCACTGCCAAAGCCAAGCCCTCGACTGGCAACGTAAATCACCTGTTGACCATCAGGAGTAAAAGTAGCGTCATACGTCCCGAAAGGCAAGTCGAGCAGGGTTTGGTAGAGCGTCGCGGCTTCCACAAGGTAAATCTGGTGGTTATCGGCGTTACGGAAAAGGAACCAACCGCCATCGGGTGACCAGTTCAGGAAATAGCCGCGAGGAAACGTTACCGTAGCGGCGTTGGGTGGGGTTGTGGGGACAAGACGGGCGAAGTAATCCGCGTGGCAAAAGGTTTGCAAGATCAGGTATTGGCTGTTGGGTGACATGATCACCTGATCGACAATACAGGTGGGGGAATGGCTTTGTAGATTGAGGGTAAGTGGCTGGTTGGTTGTTACCAAACTGGTTAAGGGATCGAAGGGTAGGGCAATGGTAGTCGTTTGGGCTCTTTGGGTATTTAGGGGGTTGACACCATATGTACGGGCTGGCCTTGTGCCTGCCCAGTGTGGGGCAACCACAAGGGTTGCCCGTACCCCACGAAATCCCGAAGACCCGTCGTTTGTTCAGCCAGAGAAAGTGCCGGGCCATTGGTGACGTTGGCGGGATAGTTAACAAAAACGAGATGTGTCGGCGGCCGCGCCATAGGCGCGGCCGCACCTGGTTGTATTTTAGGATACTGAGCTTTACCGGTCGGGGTGGGCAGCTTGCTGAAGAGGATAACGGCAGTACATAAAGCGATAAGCACGTTAAGCAGGAATAAGTACCGGTTTTTCATAACAATAACCTTTTAGTGAGAACAAATATAATGTAGCAAATTGCAGATGATAAGGGGTCAAACAAACAATATACACTTAAAGATTAGCCATAAAAGAGGATCTGGTAAATGATTAAAAAGGGTGAAATGGCCCTGTATTCAATCGTTACAGAGGCAAAGAAACAACACCCTTCACGTTCTCGTTCCACGCTCTGCGTGGAATGAGTTCCGACACCTGAATAGATTGGTTCAATTCACCCTCATCCCCCCTAACCCTCTCCCCAGGGAGAGGGAACTCACTCCCCTCTCCGTCACGGGAGAGGGGCCAGGGGTGAGGGTTTGTATTTACTTCTTTCGGCGTCAAAATCAGGTAGAGTATTGCCTTGATGTGGCCTGGAGGGAGTTATACCCGATGCGGCGGTAAAGCGAGAGGGCGACAGGCGTAAACAGGGACGAGGTTAGGGCTGAGGTGAATCAGGCCAGCAGATGATTTCTTGGGGATAACGGTGTCCCAGCAACTTTTTCGTAATCGTTTGTGAGGTGAGCAAGCCGGAAATCACCGCCGACTCCACAAAACCAGCGTTCGCGCCATTAAAAATCCAATCCCCAGTCAAATACAGATTATCGCACCCCGTTTCATCCGTTTTAAGACGGTATTTTGTACTTCCCTTCACCGATAGCACATACCGCTCCGAAGGGTCAATATTGGCTCGCCAGAACTGACTATTGAACCGTTCTTCCCCCTCCCGCTCCTCCATATCCACCAGCAAATCCCAGTCCAGGCAGTTAGGAAACTCCTTGTACGGCTTTACTGCCCCCGGCCACACCGGTAACAGATGCTGGCGTAAGAAGTCCAGACTGTTTTGCTTCCCCTGACGGAATTGTTCACTGGCAAACTTGGGATCATCAGGGTCAGGCAACTCGTCTAATTTAGGGCCACGCATGGCACTACAAAAATAGGAAATATTGTACGGGTAATGGTCATCTGGCCAGCTTTCCCGTTTGATGACATGGCTCATATCAGCCCAGGCATCTACCGTGTCGGTTGTAAATGTGCTACCCGGCATACGTTCCACATCATAACTGCTGACAATGGTCTGACCGTTACGCCAATACGGTTGTTGCAGTCCGGCCACATCCCGCTTGAGCCAGAGTTGGAAGGCTTGTGTCTGCACAGTTTTAACGTGGGTCAACATGTGACGCCATTTGTCCCATTTGGGAGCCGGGTTTTCCAACAATTCCTGACAAAGCCAACGCAACGGTCCCAACGATGTGCCCAAAATCACTACATCGAAGTCGGTGCCCTTTTTCAATTTCAGTGTGCCCGCATTTTTCCAACCGGTCCAGAATGATTCCAGGTTGTATTTAGGCTGTTTGTACCCAGCCACAACGGTGCGTTGACGCAACCGTTGCCCTTCCACAATCTGTTCGTAGAGAGGTTCGTTGGGCCAGGCGGGTAGCCCTTTGGGGTAAATGAGCGGTTGGTATTCCTGGTCGTTTTTGAGCGTGACCTGGCGGGTGATGGTGATACCATCAATTGAGTGCCCATCGGGAGAAAGATGAAGTTTTTCGGCCCGGTGGAAGAATTTGATTTTGACGCCACGCTGTTGCAAAACTTCGTACACAGGGGCGAAGATGGTATCGCCCATGCCCGATTCCATATGCCAGATGAAGGGACCACGGGTGTCCAGGCTCATACGCAGGATGGTGCGTAGAGCGGTACCGGCTTCCAGGCTGGGGGTTACGCCGTCTTCGTAAGCAAAAACCATATCGTAGATGGCGCGGACAGTGGCTGATTGTTGAGTGAGCGGTTGCGCTCCCCCACGTTGTCCCAACCAGTCACGGTAATCCCATTCGTTGACGCTGTCGTATCCTTTATTGATGACATCATCTTTGATGATGCCGCGCACCATGGAACAGGCGGTGTCGGTGTCTACGAAGGCGTTGTAGAGGGTGAAGTCGGTGGTTATTTTGTCTTTGAGTTCGGCCCACAGGGATGTGATGAAGGCGGCGATGAGCAGGTCTATGATTTTGTACCGTATCGCGGCCGCGATGCCGTGTGGATTATCGTCCGACATGGCTGAGAGCCGGTAAGCAATAGTCAATAAAGCAATGGCCGTAAACTCCCCCACACTGGTAGTGATGTCACCTAAAACCTGTTTCCACCAGGGCAGGCTCATAAAAACCCGTACCGAGGCGGGCAGTTGGACAGGGAGAGTAGCATGAGCTGATGCCTCTACCCCGGCTAATAGTGTCTGTAAAATCTGGCTTATATATTCGGCAACGGTTGTCGGGGGATCCGGGTCTATGGCGGGCGTCCATTCATTGATGGGGGTAGCCGTGAAACGAGGCGTCCATTTACCATTGAAGAAATACATATCTACGTCATACCCCATTGGCCGGAATGCTTCTTGCCAGGTAGCCATCGGCGTTCCGGCGGGGCGCTTTAGCTCGCCATACGCTTCCTGCATCCAACGGAAGGCGTTATCGTAGAATCCCCACCAAAAGTGGAAACCATGCTCTTCAATGCGATTGGCGACGCGCTGATTGCGGCCGCTGGCCCCTTTACCTCCCAATCGCCACCCGAGCTGGTAAATGGTGATCTCATAATGGTCTTGCCAGTCCGGAGCATGGCTAAGATACCACGCGGCCGCCATTGATGAGACACCACCACCGATAATGGTAATTTTAGTTTTCTGGGGTATAGACATGGTGGTTCCTCCTGGGATCATAATGACTAACGCTCTCGAGGGCTGAGCTTGTTGAAGTCCCGTGTTGCCTTCGACTAGCTCAGGCAACCGGCTTAGGAATTGTCTAAAAATAAGCTCCACTGATGGGAACTACGACGAGAGTGAAAATGCAATACAATTCTAACATGAGTTTGTGGAGATACACAGAAGACACCAATGAGTAGGGCTATTCTCAATTTGTTCTGAGTCTCTAAAAATGGCGCGGCCGCCTGGCTGTAAAACGAGCCGGGCTATACTTACGAAGGCCGTTGGCCTGGGGTCTTAGCCCGTAGGGCTTGGTATTGATAGCCCGGCGGTTTGACCGCCGGGCGGATTAACTCGGATTTCCCCCACCCCTAACCCCGCCCCCAGGGGCGGGGAATTTTTTCTCGTGTCATTTTTCGCGGGCGTCCGCCCGCGAAAAATGACACGAATGGGGTTTCCCTCTACCTGCTGGGATCGCAGATAGGGAGGAACTGTACCCTTACCAGAGGGGACGGTTTCCCTGACAAGCTCAGCCCTCGAGAGTCTTCGTAATCGTTCGCAATTAACTTAGGGTTCGCTCAAGATTAAGTTGGGTGGTGCGGTCAGGAGACCGGCCACAGCAAACTCAAAAGTCAGGTTCATTCGGAATTCGCGGGGTGTGGCTACATGTGGGGGTTGGCCTTGTGCCTGCCCCGTCGAGGGCAACCACAAGGGTTGCCCCTACAGATGGGGTCAATCCCCTGAAATCCCCAAGATCCAAAAGTTATTGGCGAACGAACCTTTAGAGCCTGCAAAAGATTATGTTCCGTCAAGACCTGACAGGTTTCCGAAAACCTGTCAGGTCTAAACTGAGAAGTTATATTTTTACGGAACCCCACACCGTATAGATATACGCAGACCAGGGCCGTTAGTGAAAAAGTCGGTTGCGTCAGATAGAATACAGGCATCCCAGAAGCTCGTGGGAACGTTGAAAACGGTAATACTTCAGTTCCCCTGAGTTCCGCCCGTCCCCATGAGTTCCCATTGTGTGAAGGAGATCCTATGAACAGTCAACATTTTGTTGAATTAGAAGAGACTTACAGTGCCCATAACTACCATCCTTTGGATGTTGTGATTGAACGAGGTGAAGGTGCGTGGGTTTACGATGTAGAGGGTAAAAAATATCTAGATTGCCTGGCCGCTTATTCTGCTGTTAATCAGGGTCATTGTCACCCCAAAATCAAAGCCGCTATGCTGGCCCAATTAGACAAAATTACGCTTACCTCGCGTGCGTTCCGTAATGATCAGATGGGGCCATTCCTTAAAGAGTTGTGTGAACTGACTAACTATGAAATGGCGTTGCCGATGAATACCGGTGCGGAAGCGGTCGAAACGGCCATCAAAGCCGCCCGCAAATGGGGGTACCGGGTTAAGGGGGTGAAGCATAACAAGGCGGAGATTATTGTGTGTAGCGGCAATTTTCATGGCCGGACTACCACGATTGTGGGTTTTTCTTCGGAAGCACAATACAAAGAAGATTTTGGCCCCTTTACCCCGGGGTTTGTGATGGTTCCTTATGGGGATCTGGAAGCCCTGCGCCAGGCGATCACCCCGAACACGGTCGCTTTTTTGGTGGAACCGATTCAGGGTGAGGGGGGAGTCGTTGTGCCCCCAACCGGTTATCTGAAAGCGGCCGCGGATTTGTGTTATGAAGAAAATATTCTTTTCGTCGCCGATGAAATCCAGACGGGGTTGGGGCGTACCGGTAAACTGTTTGCCAGTGAACATGAAGGGGTGCGCCCGGATGTTGTCATCATTGGCAAAGCGCTTAGTGGGGGGTATTACCCCGTTTCTGCTGTCTTGGCGGATGAACCTGTCCTGGGGTTATTCCGCCCTGGCGATCATGGTAGTACCTTTGGGGGTAATCCCTTGGGGGCGGCGGTAGCCCGGGCCGCCTTGCAAGTCCTTAAAGACGAGCAATTGGTTAACCGCTCGCACGAATTAGGGGCTTATTTTAAAGGCCGCTTAGAGCGCATTGAAAGTGAACACATCAAACAAGTGCGCGGTAAGGGGCTGTTTATTGGGGTAGAACTGAATACTCGTGCCCGTCGCTTCTGTGAGGCGCTACGTGATCGGGGTATCTTGTGTAAAGAGACGCACGAGACGGTCATTCGTTTCGCCCCGCCTCTGGTCATCAGCAAAGAGGAAATTGATTGGGCCTTAACCCATATTGAGCCGGTATTGATGAGTAATGGGGCGTAGGGCAATGGGTTCGCTCAAGATTAAGTTGGGTAGCGCTGTCAGGAAATCGGTCACAGCAAGCTTAAAAGTAGGGCGATTGTACACTCGGAGTTTCCCCGCCCCCCGGGGCGGGGAGTTTTTTAAGGCGGGCAAAATCGGGGAGCGAAGCCCCCGATTTTGCCCGCCGACTGGGTTCTCCCTTCCCGATTTCAGGAAGGGTCAGGGGGATGGGTTTATTCTGGTGCGAAGGCAATCGCCCTGTACTCAAACGTTAGTAAGCGTTCAGTTGGGTTGCATCAACCGATTAAGAAACAAACGGATTTTCCAGAACTCGCCTTTAATCCGGCCCTTTCTAAATCCGCTGATGTCATCCAAAACGGCCTAAAACCGTATGCCAGGAGCAAACCCAATTGAGGATTATTGGTCTGGTAATGACCCGCTCAAAAACGTGTTTCTCGTACGATGCGGGTGAGGGTGAGGACTAACATTTCGCCAAATGATTGTAACTTTTCCTGGTCAATTGTTGCCAGGGTGTCGGCGGTGGGGGCGGGGTAAGGGCCAGCCCATTTAAAAAGAAGCCAATAGGGGATACGCCGGGAAAGCATATCGCTATCAAATTCGTAGGTGTCGGCGGCCAGGACAATGGGGATACCAACTTCACTGCTGGTGTTTTGTACCAATTCGCGTAACTGGCTATTGATGTCTGGTTGAACCAGGAGAAGGTTATCGCCGCTGGCTCCCACATAATCGAGTTGCACGACAATGGCTGGTTGCACATTAGAGCTCATCCGTTGGGTGCGTAAGTGGCGGAAATTGAAGCGGTCGGACAGCCACGCGGCCGCGCCCGAATCATCCAGTGCCCCCCCACCCCAGGCTACAAACAGGGTTGAACGTCGCCCGTCTAACCCTTGTTCTTGCCAGAGGCGAGCTACTTCCAGCATCAACCCCACTCCGGCCGCATTGTTATTGGCTCCGGGATACACCGTGCCGTCTGGGTCCATCCCCAGGCCATCATAACTGACAAAAACCACGACCAACTCTTCGGCCAGGTCGGCATCATTGCCCATCATGTATCCCAGCACATGGGGCACATTGACCGTTTCCGGTTCGCCCAGTTGCAGTGCCATCTCTACCTGACTCTCCAGATTGACGGTAAACCAGCCCGTACCCATCTGTGTGTAGTCTGCCTGTCCCCCTACCACCTCAGCCCATGTCCAACCCCCGGCGGCCAGGATGGCTTCGCTTACGGAGGGTCGTACCCGGAAAATGGGCAGTTGAGGCAAGCTGAGGTATTCCCCCTCGGGGTTGGGCAGTTGTACCTGGGAGCGAATGTCGTCACGGCCATTTCCGGCTACCCAGATAACCCCCACCGCCCCCCGGATGAGGGCTTCGTGGGCAAAATCGGATGGCGCATTGTCGGTGCGGACGAGGGCAATGCGGCCGCGTAAATCCAACCCGGCATAATCGCCCCATTCTGGCCGTTCTCCGGTAAAAGCGATAAGGGTGAGGGGGGCCATTACCTCACCGCTACCCCCATGTCCGGCAATCATATAACCAAAATCGAGTTGATGTTGATAAGTGGCGACCACCTGCCCGGCGCTATCAAGCAGGCGTAGGCTGGGCTGAGTGGTGGGCCGGACGATGCGGGTTTCGGTGGTGAAGAGGTAGCTATTATTGCGCCAGCCCGGTTCTAGCCCATAAGCGGTGAACTGTTCAGTGATGTACGCGGCCGCGGCATCACCTCCCGCCTGCCCAATACCGCGCCCTTCCATCGTTGTCAGGGTGGTGACATGTTCATACACCGTCTGCCCATCAAAAGATTGGGCCACCTGGGCAAACCAGGGAGCGGCCCCGGTGTTATTCATAATAAAGACAGTAGCCAATGTCACCGCCGCTACCACCAGGAGCATCCGTTTGCGCAGGAGGAAGGCGGTGTTAATGCGCCCTTTTTCTAATAAACGGCGCAACCCTTCACCCAACGCATTGAACCCCATGACGGCGATAAAAAAGGCGGTTGCCGGGTAAAACACCATAAATGGTTTGGAGCGTAACCAGCGGAACCCCTCCGCGATCATCGCTCCCCACTCCGGCACTTCGGCAACGGTGAACAGTTGAGAGGCGCCAATATCTTCCACGGCGAAGCGACTGCCCCCGCCAATGAAGATGCCCACAAAACCCAGTTCGCCCAAAAGCATTAATACTGCCCCCATCTCCAGGAACGAGATGATGAGTAGTTGGGGCAAAATGTTGGGGATGACATGGCGTACGGCAATTTCTAGCCCGTTCAGACCGGTAGCTTGTGCCCCTTCGATATAGGGTTGTTTGCGTAAGACCAAAAACTCACTGCGAATATATTGGGCTATTTCGGTCCAACCCAGTACTGAGAGGGCGATGATAAACACCAGCAGACCGCGCCGGATGTCCAGGGCTAAAATGAGGATGATGCTACTGATAAGAATGGGTAGGGAAGTGAGGAGGCCAATGGTTCCCATGATGAACCGGTCTGAGGTTGACCCTTCATTCCAGCCCGCGGCCGCGCCCAGGGCCAGCCCCAACAAAACCCGCATCATGGTGATAAAGGCGCAGGCGATGAGTGTATTCCGTGCCCCGTGCATGATGAGGCTCAGGATATCCGTACCCCATTGGTTTGTGCCCAAAGGGTATTCGGGGGAAGGGTCTAGAGGGGGGCGAATGAATACGCCCTGTTCTGCATCGTAATGGGGCAAAATGCGCTGGCCGGAGAGATAGGGGTTTTGTGGTGCCCACACTGGCCCCAAAACGGCTACCAGGAAGAGGGCAATGATGATGAAGGTTCCCAACATGAAAGGCATATTGAGAAACACATCCTGCCAACGGATACGGTTACGTGCTCCCCCAGGAACTTCACCGGCGGCCGCCTGCCCGTGCGCGGCCGCGACCGAAGCCGCCATGCCGGGTATGTCCGTATACTGGGCGCGAGGGTTGAGGAGACGACGAAAGAGATTAGCCATTTTGGGTTTCTAAGCGGGGGTCTACCAGGCGGTACAACACATCCAGAATTAAATTGACAAGTAACAGGGTCAGCCCCAGGGCCAGCGCCAGGGTGACAACCACGACCGTTTGTCGGCTGTTGATGGCTTCTAGCAGACGCAGGCCAATTCCCGGCCAGGCAAAGAAAAACTCGACTACCGGCAAGGTGGTTAATGAAAAGCGCAACGAGACGCCCACGGCGGTTAAGACAGGGACGGCAATATTCCGTAGGGCGTGAATGTTGACAACCATGCGCAATGGCCGCAACCCTTTGGCATAAGCGGTGCGAATGAAATCGGCTTCCATAACGCGGTTGAGGGCCAGGAAGGATGTGCGCGTGAGATAGGCCAGCGGCCGCGCTCCCAGTACCAGCACCGGAAAGAGCATGTGGTCCAAATCCCAGCCCAATCCGGCTACACTGACCAGATGACGGCCCGTCTCGCGCAGGTAAACAATGGCCATATTTTGCAGGAGCATTCCGGCAAAGAAGGAGGGAATAGAGACGCCAATGACGGTAATGGTTAGGAGGGGGAGGGCGAGGGGGATTTTTTTGCTGAGCGCGGCCGCACCACCAAGAAAGAAACCGATTGCGGCCGCGATACTCAAAGAAACAAGGAGCAACCCCAGGCTATTACGATACGCTTCACCCAAAATCGCCCGCACTTCCATCGGGGGACCACTGTCTGGCTGTAACAGCCCCAGATCACCAGCGGTAACTCCTTGTAAATAGCGTGTTGTGTTATCCCAGGCCGTGCTTGTCCGGCTGGCAACATCATAACTCGGGGTTAAAACATCAGAATTGCTCACCATGTCCATGCCCAAAAAAATGGCAAAGATGATGAAAATGCAAGTGAGTGCAATGGTGAGTAAGCGTTGGCCGATGAAGCGAAACATGATAGTAAACAGTGAACAGGAGGCCGTAAATATAGACCGGCAAAGGGCAATGTAGGACGATTGGGTAAATCGTCCACTTGTCGTTTTAAAAATTAATCAGGTAATGGAATCCCCCCCACCCCTAACCCCGCCCCCAGGGCGGGGAACTTTTCTAAGGGGCATTTTTCGGGGCATTCGCCCCGAAAAATGCCCCATTGGAATTCCCCCCTTCCCTCGGGAATCAGCAGGGGAGATGGGGTCAATGAAGGCGTTACCCGATTAAAAATTTAATGAACAACTGGACGATTTACCCAATCGTCCTCTAAAGCTTCATCCCACCTGGTGTGCCCCACTCATGGGGAACTCCTACGAAAATAACCACTGATTAAAAAACACGGATGGGAAGGAACACGGATAGGAATGAAAAATGGTGGCGTTATTTTCATTCCTCCTGGTGCGCCGTAGACCCATGGGGAACTCCTGCGAAAATGTAGGGCGATTTGGCAAATCGCCCAGTGGACGATTTACCAAATCGTCCTACAAATTTTCATCCCTCTTGGTGCGCCAAAGGCCCATGGGGAACTCCTAAGATAATGGTCAAATTGTACTGGTATAGGGTAGCTGTGTCAATCAGGGGTCAAAAGGGGGTCAAAAAGGTGTTTCTAGAAATTTTCCCAATGCACCAAAGGTAGCACGTACAGAATCAGGGCGGGCGGCATATTGACGACCTTGTTCACCAATACGTAATTGCACCAATTGGGCGAGACGCAAAATATGCAAATGATGGATGACCGTTGGCGGCCGCAGGCGCAAACGGCGTGCCAATTCGGCTGGTGTCAGGGGGGATTCCATCAGATAACGCAAAATACGCAGGCGTGTGGGGTCGGCCAGGGCTTTTAAAGCCTGAAACAATGCATCAGGAATCATTTCGCCCGGCACAATCGAAGCGGTAACGGGGCGACCCCCATAAGCAATAACCGTCCGTGTGGTAGTCACATCGGAGATATGCAGTAACGGGCTACCCCAGAAAGTCGGTGTCAGGACAACTTCTTCGGCCTGCCAGATGCGTTCCAGGTGTACCCCTTGGGATAACTCTTCTAGCAAATCAGGAAACGGAAGCGAATGCGCCAATTCTTGAGCCCGCGCCTGGGCTTCCTGCAAAGTCTGTTCAATACGTGCTTCATCTTCAGCAAAGAAGACTTCATAATAGGCCTGAGCGGCGGCCAGAAACTTTTCCCCGAACTCCTCGGCACGGGTCCACCAGGTTAGCTCACGCTGTACAGAGAGAGTACGCTTCTTTTTTTCCTGGGTAGAGAGGCGATTACCCAATGTTTTTTCAATGATGGTTGTAATGGCTTTGTAATCCGCCTGGGACCAACTGCCCTGTTCACGTACCTTTTGGAAAATGGTGTTATAGCCGTGGCGATCTGTGGGGTTTAGATCGATGGTAGCTAACCTTTCCGCGGGTGGAATCGCGGCTAAGGTTAGCAGGAGGTTTTGCGCATTTTTAGGTTCGGGTAGTTGATGGATCCAGCCGAGAGGGGAAAAAAGGAATTCCATTACATCTTGGAGGAATTCTCTTTCGGTGTGGGGTAAGCGGGATCGAACCCCGGCGGCCCAGGCGCCCCGCAATCCCACGCGATCAGGGTTATGTAAGACAACCAGACTGATGAAGAAGTCGTAAGCGGTGCCAATATCCCAGATGATGGTTGGTTGGGGCATAAGAAGTTCTCTTTGGGCAACAACAGAAACGTAAGGTAAGGTGTATTTATAGATGAGGTTGCGGCCGCGTGCAATGTTCCTGTGTTTAGGACTTACATGCTGTAACCGGTGTCCCCACCGAGCCACAACGAGCACGGTCAGGAGACCGGCTACAGCATCTCCGTAAGTCCTATGTTGTCAGATCCCATCCCCCAAAAAACGAATCTACCCATAAATACACCCGGCACACTTACGACTGGGCAAAATGGCTGGGTGTCATCCCTTCTTTGGCAAACAGAACCATTTTTTCCTCTCGTGCTTTTTTGGCCTGACGTACAATCTCCTCGATCTGCGCCAGATGACCATCTTCATGGCGCAACCCGAAAAGAAAATAAGCCACGGGCGTAATCTTCGTTGAGGATTCATCGCGTTGGTACATATTGTCCAGATACGGCTTATCTGGCCATAGCTCTAACGTGGCCAGGCGCATCCGGCGACTTTCCTCTAATCGCTGGCGGCATTGGGCAATGGTCGTGACTGTTTCCCAGGGCAGTTCAGAACGAGAACGGCCATGAAATGGGACACCACGGGCCAATTCAGCGGCAATAAATGCGGTTTCTTCCGACGAAGCGGTGACATGAACAATCACATGCCCTAATGTCCAGGCAACAGTAGTCTCGTCTGTATTAACAGCATACTGATCGTGTGCTTCCGGATCATAAGGGACGAAAGTAACATCTTCATCCAGGCAATCTTCAATCAGGTCTAGAACCTTATCAATCATTTCATGGGTAGATTGGCGCAAGTCGTTGCGTGTTAATCCTTCACTTAACTCATTCAAAGTCATTTGTTTGTTACGGACAGGAGTGAAATCTAGCATTGTTAAAATAACCTCAGTGGAAATGGTGTAGACTGGTATGTAGTATATATTTGATGTCAGGCGGCGAACAAGCAAACACGACCACAATTAAACCAGTTTGGGGCGTGGTTCAAAAGTCGGCAAACAGTGCTTAACATTTTGTAGGACGATTTACTTGTTCACTAAATTTTTATGGGTAACGCATTCATTGACCCCATCCCCCCTGCCGATTCCCGAGGGAAGGGGGGGAATTCCAATGGGGCATTTTTCGGGGTATTCGCCCCGAAAAATGCCCCTTAGAAAAGTTCCCCGCCCCTGGGGGCGGGGGGGATTCCATTACCTGATTAATTTTTTAAACTACAACCAAATCGTCCTACGAATTTGTAAAGCTGACCTGAACCATGCCCAGTTTGGTAAGTTGTTGATGTGCCAGTGATTGACCCTTGATAAGCGTAAGAATGACGAATTTGTATTCGTGGCAACGATGACATTCTCATGAACGAAAGGGCTGTGAGGCACTGGCACGCTACTCTTATTAGAGCTAACAACAATTGGAAAGTGACGCTAATTATCTTGCGCTTCATCAGTTTAAGCCAAGTTTATTTTTCTTGACGGGGGGTAGGGGCAATGCTATAGTCGCCTTGATTTTAGCCGACGTGCCTGCCCGTCGGCTTTTTTTGTCATAAGGGAGCATGTATGGTTATCAGTAACCGACCGAAAGTTCGTTATCCACGTCAGGGACCATCTTGTATGTTAGTATTGGTGGTTATTTTTTTTGTCGTGGCTGGGGTGACTGTTATCGTCAATGCCGATGAGGTGCGTCAGGCGATTATTCCGACAGCGACACCAGAGCCAACCCGTAATGCGGTAGACTTGGCGGCTCGCGCCGACCGTTTGCATCGAGATGGGCAGATTGAGGAAGCAATTAGTTTATATCAGGCGGCTGTTACTCAGGATGGTAATAATGTGCGGTTTTATCCGCCATTGATTGCCTTGCTGGTTTTGTTGGAAGAGGGTGAAGAGGCGGTGGCCATGGCGGAACAGGCTAATGAATTGTTGCCTGGTGATGAACAGGTGCTATTGGCCATGGCTTCAGCTTATCTGGCGCAGGGGAATCGGCTGGATGAAACGGGTTTTCTTACGGAGTCGTTGCAGAGTTATGACCTGGCGGACCGGGCGGCACGGGATGTAATTGCCATTAATGCGGACAACGCGGCCGCGTACAGTTATCACGCTCAGGCCCTTCTCTTTCAAAATGCTGATAACCTCATTGAAGCGGAAGAAATGATTAACTCCGCCGTTGAACGGGGGCCGGGCAACTCTGTCGTCATGCGTGGGCAGGCCGTGTTGTTAGAGTATCAGGGAGAGTACGAGGCGGCCGGTCGTATTTATCAGGATTTGCTTAGTCAGGTTAATAATGATTTGGAACGGGCACAATTGAATATCGCCATCGCCTATACTAATTTTGCCTTACAAAATACGCCCGGAGCCATTAACTACTTTAATGACGCCCTGGCCTATGATCCCAATAACGCGGATGCCTTCGATGGGCTGTCTTATATGTATTTCCTGATTGGTGCATACCCTCAGGCAGAAACCAATGGCCGGGAAGCTGTGGCCCTGGACCCAGATATGGTACGGGCGAAGGCCCATTTGGGTGCGGCCTTGTTCCGACAGAATTTTTATGACCGGCAAACGGGGGCTATCCCTTACCTGGAGTTTGCAGTAGCTAAATATGACACGCCCAGTTTTAGTAGTGGGATTTATTTTAATATGTTAGGACTGGCGTATGTTTATACAGACAATAAATGTGATCAGGCGCGGCCGCTGTTTGAACAAGTAATGGCAAATTTACCAGAGGAGACTTCCTTCTACCTGGATGCGGAATATGGATTGGAACTGTGCCGGGAGATTGAATTACAACAGAACTGAGCCGGTCGGCGAAGAAGCTTGTCAGCTTCCAATAATCTCCAACTTGGCAAAGCTGGCGGCTAATTTTTTAACCCCCTGCCCCGGAAAAGCCACACTCACTTCCTCATCACTCCCCGTGAGTTTACTTTCGATGACCATCCCTTCGCCAAATTTGGCGTGGCGCACCTTTTGCCCACTCCGATATTTGGCTACGGTGCGGGTTGGGCGTTCTGGTTCGTCATCCTCATCGTTGGGGGTAGGGAGAGGCCGTTGGCGACTGGCCGTTGGCGGCTGGCTGTTGGCTGTTGGCCGCTGGCTGTTGGCCGTGGGTCGGTGGCTACTGGCGGCTGGTTTGCTCTCTCGCCCGGCGGACTCCGCCCAATTGTATGATTTGGGCGTGGTGGTGGTGCGGGAGCCATATGTAGACTGGGTATTGCCCGTCCAGTTCCAGGTTGTGGCACTGGCGATGGTCTGTTTGCGACGCAGGGAGCTATTGCCACCACTGGTTAGCTCATCGGGAATGTCATTGAGGAAGCGGGAAGGATTATTGGCTTCCGATTCGCCAAAGGATGAGCGGCGGAAGGCGTAGTAAAGGTAAAGCCGGTCTTTGGCCCGGGTAATGCCGACGTAGAAGAGGCGGCGCTCTTCGTCCAGGTCGCCGTCTTCGATAGAGCGGTTATGGGGCAGGATGCCTTCTTCTAACCCGGTGATGAAGACGACAGGGAATTCTAACCCTTTGGCGGCGTGGAGGGTGAGCAGGGTGGGGGCACTGGTGGTTTCTTCCAGGTTGTCTACATCGGCGACGAGGGCCACCTGTTCCAAAAATTGGGTGAGGGAGAGGGTTGGGTCCGCGGCCGCGACGTTTCTTAACTCTTGGACGTTAGCCCAGCGATCTCGCCCTTCATCCGTATCATCATCAATGTACCCTTTATAATTCACATCATTCAGCATCTTTTCCAACAACTCACCCACAGCGACCTGTTCCCGCAGGGCTACCCATTCCGCCAGTTTGCGGCCAAACGGCAACAACGCATTGAGCGAGCGACCATTAAATGGATGCTGAATGTCCCGTTCCGTTGCCAGGTGGAGCAAAGCTTCGCCGGGTTGCCAGCCCTGTTTCTCGCCCCACAGCCGCAACTCTTGCGCTGTTTTATCGCCGATGCCCCGTGTGGGCACATTGATGATGCGGGCAAAGCTGATGGAGTCAGCCAGATTGTTGATGAGGCGCAGGTAAGCGATGACATCTTTGACCTCTTTGCGGCCATAGAAGCGCAAAGCCCCCACCAGCCGGTAGGGTAGGTTGCGGCGTAAAAACGCCTCTTCCAGGGCGCGGGATTGGGCGTTAGTGCGATACATGATGGCAAAATCGCCTGGCCCGTACCCTTTGAGAAGCATTTCTTGAATGGTGCTGATGACCATCTCCGCTTCTTCGGTGTCGTTGTACGCTTCGCTGATCTGGATTTTGGCCCCGCCACTGCGCTCGGTGAACAAATCTTTGTCTATGCGGTTTTTATCCTGGCGGATGACGGCTTTGGCGGCGTCTAAGATGAGTTGGGTGGAGCGGTAATTTTGCTCCAGTAGAATCATTTGGGCGGTGGGGTATTGTTCGCGGAACCGCTGAATGTTGCGGATGTCGGCCCCGCGCCATTTGTAGATGGACTGGTCGGCATCACCGACGACGAAGATGTTTTGGTGCGCGGCCGCGAGCCGGTGCAGTAACGCGTATTGGGTCGTGTTCGTGTCCTGAAACTCATCTACCAGCACATACTGATACTGCTGTTGATATTTATGTAAAATGTCTGGTCGTTCATCCCAGAGCAAAACCACATTCATCAACAAATCGTCAAAATCCATCGCATTATTGGCCCGCAAGAGGGCCTGGTACTGCGTGTAGACTCGTTTCGTTACTTCGCTGACATAGTTCGTGGCCGCATACAGCTCCGGCGTGATCATCTCATTCTTGGCCGAGCCAATCCCGGCCAACATTTTGCCTGGCGGGAACCGTTTTTCATCCAGGTTCAGGTCGGCCAACGCTTTTTTGATCACCTGTTTCTGATCGTCGGTGTCAAAAATGACAAAATCGCGGCTGTATTGGGTTAGATTCTCCGCTTCTCGGCGCAGGATGCGGGCACAGGTGGAGTGGAATGTGCCCATCATCAGCCCATTGGGGCGGCCATCCAGCATCTTCTCAATGCGATGGAGCATCTCTTTGGCCGCTTTGTTGGTGAAGGTGACGGCGAGAATGTGCCAGGGAGCCAGCCCCGCTTCCTGGATCAGGTAAACGATGCGATTGGTGAGGACGCGGGTTTTGCCGCTCCCCGGCCCGGCCAGGACCAAAATCGGCCCCGGCCCGGCGGTGACGGCATCTTGTTGTGGTTGGTTTAATCCGTGTAAGAGTGAGGTCATAAGGAGTGGATCAATGCACTGGTTTTGACGATCCAGGCCGTTTGCTGATGTATTGCTTAAAGGCCAGCAATGTTTCAATCGTTGCGGCGCGAATCGTCCAGTTCTGTAAGGTAGGCACATCGGTTGTTTGTCCGACCAGAGCCACAATTTCTTCCGCAACAGAACCAAAACGATCCTCTAAGATCGCCAACAAAGTTTCCTGTGCCATCTGGCGCATACCTTGTTGCATGCCCTGTTGCATGCCTTGTTGCATGCCTTGTTGCATGCCTTGTTGCATACCTTTTTCTATCGCCATTTGTTCGATACTGGTCACATAACGCATGTTGACCTCCGTTTCTATTGCCTCTAAACGATGTTGAAACTGTTGCTTTAATTCTACAGGTAAATCCATCAGCCAATCAATGAAGCGGAACAGTTCCAATATGTCTTTTTTGCGATAACCCCGTTTGTACAAAAGGCGGCAGAGAGTGAGTTTGGCGTCGAGCCGGGCCAGGGGATTATGGCGGGTGGCCTGAGTCTGCAAATGAGCCAGGGCAACGATGGCGAATGGGTTGTTGTTGGTTTCCAGATTGGCCCAATCGCGCCCGTAGTCGAGTAATTTGGTGATGGGAAAGCGCAGACTGACTTCACAACCGAGCGTTTCGTAACGGAACTGTTGCGGCCGCCAAGTAGGGCTATCATCGGTCAAAACGGCAAAACTGGCAACCGGATGGCCGTATTTGTCGTAGATGCGGTAGTTGTAGATGTACATACGCCGGGCAAAATCAGCCTCGGGTTCGTTTTGCACCTCGATGTGAATGAGAATCCAGATTTCGCCGCCGGTGAGCAGGTAAACACGCACCAGTTTGTCTACACGGCGCGACCCCGTCTCGGCATCACGGACGACCTGTTGAAGCTCTTTGTCGAGAAAGGTGTAACCCCGTGACCAATCAATTTGCTGAAAGGCGGACGAGAAGAAAAAGGCCATGAACTCTGGGAAGTATAGTTCGATGGCTTCCTTCCAGGGGGGATCGTATTCGGTGGGCGTGGGGGTGGACATGGTTTGCCAAAGAGGAGACTAAGAGACTGAGAGATTAAGAGATTGCAGTCTCTACGTCTCTCAGTCTCTCAATTTCTTAATCTCCCAACGTTACCATCTTCCGCACGACACCCGCCCGCTTATGCGTGGCGACCAGTTCAACCTGGGTTCCGGCGGGGGCCTTGACTACCCATTCCACTTTGGCCCGTTCGTCGGAGTCGTCGCCGCCCCAGGTAGGGGTTTGAATCTTGTCATCGCGGCCGCGTAACTGCCCCTTCATCACCTTCTTCTCACCACTTACCAGGGCCGCTCCTTCAGGCAGGTGGATGTCAAACTCTAGCGGCCGCACCACCTTCATCTTCAACGCCTGCTCCGTGATGTGGGTGGGGAGCCAGCCACTGTTCTGCACGGCAAACAGGATGTGATGCAAATCGCCGTGTGATTCGACGGCAACCTTGAGCAGTTCCAGCTTGGGGGAGATGAGGCCGTGGAAGATGGCCCAATCGGCCAGGGGAGCCACTTCTTTCTCCAGGTATTTGTAGGGTGGGTTGCGGATGGTGATGAACAAATCCCACCCCCCTAACTCAACTTGGCCCAGTTGCGGGTGATCAAACGCATACCACTCAACATATCCTTCGCCGTTCAGTTCCTCGTCAATCCACTTAAAAATCTTGAAATCATCTTCGATGGGATGGTCGCGGAACCAATCCAGGATTTTGCTGTGATCTACCCCGGCGGCCTTTTGCATAGACCAGATTTCCGTCGTCCAGGCGTAGACGCCCAGGTGTTCGTACAACCAATCGTCAAACGTGCCCCGGATATAATTCTTGGGGTCGTAGGCGAAATCGTGATAGACGGAAACGGCGGGATAACCGGTGAGTTCGGTGGCCTTTTTGCCGATTTTTTTGAAGGTGCGTAAATCCTGGGTGGGCAGTTCGGTTTCTGGCCCTTTAGTGGGCGGCCGCAGATGGACGCCGCTGTAGGTGTGGAAGGAGATACCCCCGGTGATGTTGGGATGGTCGGCGATGAAGCGCATCGCGGCCGCAGGCTCTGGTTCGCGCCCCGGGTAATCACCCGCCCCGGCCTGGTCTGGTTGCCAGAAGACGGGGAACTGCCGGTTGAGATCGAGGCCCTGGAGCGCGGCCGCGTGTTGAATCGTCACCCCATCATAATTCTGGATGCGCCCTTCCAACAACATCCGGTAATAATCCCCCCCTGGCGGATCATCTGGCTCACGGGGGATCATCAGGCGCGGTTCGTCCGGGTGGATTTTCCAGGCGCCGTGCGGGTCCTTCAGGCGCATCTGGAGCAGGCGACCATTGCCGTCAATGTCCTCTTGAATTAACCCATCGAGTTGATCCGTGCGTGGGTACGGTTTGGTGCTACTGCGAATCCATTTGGGATTATCGGCCAACGCCCATTCGGCCCCGTCTGGGTTCAGGCGCGGTACGACGTAGAAGACGCGGCTGTCCAGCGCGTAGGTCACTTTGTCATCCTGGCCGTATTGGGTTAGAAGTTTATGGAGTAAATAAAGGCTGGCGGTTGAAGCGGAAACCTCAGTGGCGTGAATGTTGCCATCCACCCACATGGCCGGTTTTTCCGTATCCGGCCCGGTGGCAAAATTCGTCACCACCATCAGCCAGATGTCCCGCCCTTCATAACTGGTGCCGATTTTCTCCAACCGGCACAACTGGGGATACTGCTCCGCCCACCCCTGCAAAATTTCCGTCAATTCGGCATAGCGATAATAGCGATCAAAATAGATGTCAACCACGTTTTAGCTCCTGGCAATGAAGTAGGAGCCGATTATACCACGTCATAGATTTACGTTTGACCGCTTCTCCCCTTTCGCCATAGAATTCGATGGCCTTGATTGCCATTGCCCATCCACTTCACAGATTACACAACGATTCTCTGCGCCCTCTGTGCCTTCTCTGTGTTCTCTGTGTCCCTTTCCCAGGAGTTCTCCATGGGTCTACGGTGCACTAAGATGAATGAAAATGACGTCACCATTTTCATCCCCAGCCGTGTTTCTTCCCATCCGTGTTCCCCTTATCCGTGGCTATTTTCGCAGGAGTTCCCCATGTGCCTTTGGCACACCAAGAGGGATGAAAATCTGTAGGACGATTTTGTAAATCGTCCACCGGGCGATTTACAAAAGGGTGTGTTTCATTTCAGTTGAGAGGAAGAAAATAATTAATCGGTGAATTCGTGAATTGTTGAATGATTAACCAGGAGAACCCACTCGGCGGGCAAAATCGGGGGTGAAACCCCCGATTTTGCC
>JAGNBF010000114.1 GCA_018004935.1 Chloroflexota bacterium
ACTTGGTGGAGGTGTCCTCATAAAAATTGGGCGCACTCCATTCCGTATCCTGAGGTAAATAACCGAGAGCCTGGTCGCCGCTTTGGGTTTCAGCGGCCGCTTCCGTAATCGTCAAACCCTGATACACCCCATACGGCGACTGCTCGCCAACCGCGCTGGTGTCCCAGGTCATTTCTTTACCCGCCGTTTCGTGGGCTTCCTCCAACTTTTGTAATATTTTCACATCCCAATACTTGGGATAACTCCCATAAGGTTTGCTTTCAACATTGTTCCACCACATGTATTCCTGGCCTTTGGAAAAGGTCCAGGTGGCTTTACAGGCCCCGGTGCAGGTCTGGCAGCCAATGCAGCGGTTGATATTAAATACCGCCACAAATTGTCTTTGGGGGTGTGCTTCCGGGTAGATATAGCCAATGGGGCGGCCTAATTGCCAGTTATAAACTTCGGCCATGACAGTTCTCCTACGAATAAGTTTCGGGTTTCGAGTTCCTACTATTCACTGGTTACTGTTCACTTCTTACTATCCAATTGCCAGCGGCCGCAAACCTCATGAATCAATGCCGCCACGTAATCAGCCCCCTTCAAATGGTAAATCCGGTGGGTTGCCAGGAAGAAGGGGTTCACAAACAGCGACATCAGCCGTTTTTCATCCCAGCCCATCCGGGCATACTCGTCTACCAGGGCTTCGGCCATCAGTTCTAACTGGCCTGGCTCACCGGGAATAACCATGCCCACCAGTTCCATCGGATCATCATCAGTGAACGTTTTGGGACTCATGGGTCTCCTCCTGCTGCCACTGGTTAGCAAGACGGGCTGCCACCTGGGGCCAATGATGGATCAAGTTTGGCACACATTCGCAGCAAACTGTGATGGTTTCCCCTCTAAAATGCCAGACTAGAACGGGGATATCCCCTTCGCTACGCTGGCAGTTAAAACAAGGTTGGGTGGCTGGGATTTGGTTCATAAGAGCCTCGCTTTATTCCTCATCTGTGCCCGGCACGATAACTAGAGAGCCAGCCAGGTATTTCTCCATAAATTCACTTTCGTGGCCTGGGGTAAAGCCTGTGTTGACCTCTTGCCATTTACCCTGACCGTTTAACCCGCCATCTTCGGCTTTCGTGACTTTCACAAGGGTCTCTTTGGGCACGGTGTTCAGGGCGTGGTTATCCGCTTCACCGCCAAACATAAAAGCCATGGCCACTTTTTGTTTGTGGAACAGCGTGTCAGTCTGGTGCATGGGCATAGACCAATCGCGGGTGAGGGATTGTTGTGAACCGTAGCGCAGGTTGGCCTGATAGCCGGTTCCCTCGGATTTCGCCAGTTTGTCGGGGCGGGTTTCGTGGGCACGGACTGATTTTTCGGTTGCCATGAATGGGCCGTGCTTCAACATGATGATGTTGTAGGGATAAGCCGGGTTGTATTTCACCCGCAGCATGAGCCGGGCCACTTTGTAGAATGGATCATCCTCGCTCCAACCGCGATAGGGTCGGTCGGCGGGGTTGGCATCCACATACACATAATCACCATCTTCAATGCCCATGTCCGCGGCCGCTTGCGGATTCATGTGCAGCTGATGATCGCCTACACCGGGCATGCGTTTATCCAATCGGTACGGGTCGCCAAAGTTAGAGTCCAGGATAATCGTCCAATCCACCGTACTCCAGGACGAGTGAACGCGGTGGCGGGTCTTAGGGGTGAGGCAATAGAACTGAAACCCCTGTTCCCATAACGGATTTTTCGTCTGTTTCGCCTGGTTCCAGGGCAGCGCGATATTGCGGACGGTACGCTCTTCCCAACCCATGTGATCTTCAGGGATGTTGTAATCATCGGGGCGGACAAAACGGCTGCTGGTGACGATGACATTGGGCAGGTAAGGAGTGGCTTCCGGCCCTTCGCGGTGGGAAATGATGTTTTCCCCGTACTCGATGGCATCCGGGATGTCACAGTAGGCGGCGAGGCGGCCGCAGTCCGTATAAAACGGCACCGCATCATGAATCTGTTCCCAGAACGGAATGCGGGGGTAGGTGCGGAACATCATCAAGGCGGCCCCGGGTTCTCCATACGCCCCGGCCATAATGTCCTCATACTTGTACCCTCGTGTAGGCACCGAGGCATCCAGCAGCCGTTGGATATACACTTCGGGGCGGCGTTCCAGGGCAAATTTCCAGTAGTCGCGGAACCGTTGATCGTTAAGTTGATCGCCGATTGCGGCCGCTAACTCCGCTAAAATCATCACGTCGTCTTTCGTATCATAGACCGGGGGAATGCCGCCTTTCCAGATTTGCAGGAACGGGTTCGAGCAAGAAGCCGTAATCTCCGGTACGGTGAACTCCGCCCAGGAATTAGCCGCCAGGCCAAAATCGGCATACTCCACACTGGCCGTCATCTCAATGTCAACCGCAATAATCAAATCAATCAAAGGGTTCACATTCTTGATCATGTCATAATGATGTTTGGCATTATTGAGCAGGTTCACATTGGAGTGAAATAACACCTTACTGGGCGTCGGCATGTGGGTGCTGCCCGTGAACACCTTGCGCCCATATTTGGGTGTGTCCACAATCAGGGGTCGGTCGCCATGATTCCAATAAGCTGGCTCCTCATCCAGCGCAAAACTATGGGCCACCACATCTTTACCATCGGCGGTATCGTCCAGGGTGGGATGGAACGGATCTTCAGCAATCCACCCTTTGAAACCCGGCCCAACATCCGGCGCGCCCTGGAACAAAGCCGCCTTGTAATTTCCGGCCCAGGTATAACAACCCGCGCCCGGCTTGCCAATGTTCCCCGTCAGCATGAGCGGCAAAAATTGCGCCCGGTTCGCCAGGGTGGCATGGAACCAATGGTTAATCCCTTCACCGATATGGATGGCGACTGGTTCCATCGTGGCAATATCCTGCGCCAGGCGCACAATCAACTCTTTGGGAGCCAGCGTCATATCAGCGACGGAATCCAGGTCATAATCCTGCAAATGTTCCTCATACATGGCCCAAAGGGTTATGACTTCCACTTCCGTACCGTCCACCAGCGTCACCGTGCCAGACCAGGACAGGCGTGGGTCAATGCCTTTCCCAGTTAGTGCGGTCCCCACATCGTCACGGGTGAGAGGGACCAGTTCCCCTTTGTTCTCATCAAAGACGACGTAATCACCCAGCTGCTCATATTGATCATTGGTCAGGCCGTGCAATTGGAAACTGGGGCCGCTGGGGTCCAAACCGGGCTGATAATCCGGGAACAACTCGTGGGGGTGGAGACGAGCGAGGGTATCCAGCCGCACCACCAGGGGGAAATCGGTGAACTGTTTCACAAACGCCGCATCATACTGGTTGTTGTCCATGAGCCAGCGGGTAATCCCCAGGAACAAGGCCGTATCCGTAGCGGGGCGAATGGGTATCCAATAATCCGCTTTGGTAGCCGGTGGCGAATATTCGGGGGTGATGGTGACGATTTTGGCCCCGCGTTCCATCGTTTCAATAAAGAAGTGGGATTCAGCCATCTTGTTTTCGACCAGGTTTTTGCCACATTGAATGTGCAGGCGGGTGTTCCGCAGGTCGTTGAAATCACAGTCAGAGGCTTGCAGGCCGGTGGTGAACGGGTGGCCAGGAGCCTGGTCGCCATGCCAGGTGTAGTTGGACCAACGGCGGCCGCCTAACGCTTCTTCCTCTGTTACGCCCCGCACATGCTCATCTAACAGGGCCAGGGTATTGGCAAAGCGGTACATGCCATACTTACCAATGACGCCCAACAGCCCCATCCCGCCCCGACATTTGATGGTGCGGGTACCGGCTCCTTTCGTAGCGGCGATCATCTCTTCCGGGTAACCATCGGCCCGCAGGCGGGCGGCCCCTTCTGCCCCGGAGTAATGGGTGGCAATGGCGATCATCCCTCGTGAGATGTAATCAAATGCCTCTTCCCAACTGATGGCAACCATGACATCATCACCCCGGCTGGTGAATTTGTATTTGTCCCGGTTGGCTGCGTCCAGGTAGGGAAAACCATCATCGGCCCAATCTCTCCAGCCCTGGCGCATGATGGGGCCTTTGAGCCGGTGCGGGCCGTAGATGCGGCGGTGGAAGGTTTGTCCTTTCTTGCAACCGCGGGGATGCCAGTGGGCGGTAGCCTGGTTGCCGTCCAGGTCACGATAGCGGCCTACATCGTAATTTGTCTCAGAGCGCAAGATGATGCCGTTGCGGACAAAGGCCCGCAGGCGGCAGGCGTGCGTATCGTTGGGGGAGCAGACATAGGTGAAGGAGCTGTCGTAATGGTATTGGTTGCGGTAGACGGCTTCCCAATCCCGGTTAGGGTAATCGGCCAGGGGATTGGTCACATTAACCGGTTGGAGCAGGCGCAAGTGGAGAACTTCGGCCAGCGCCAGGCTGGTAGCGGCTCCACCGACCAGTTTGAGAAAATTACGGCGAGACAGGTTCATAAGACAAACTCCGATGGTTCAAAGGGACGGTTTGGCTAAGGTGTGTATGGCTTGTAAGAGATCTTCACGCCGGGTGCCAATGCGCTGGCTGGTGATAACTTGCACATAATCATGACTCAGATCGGCGCAGATAATGGGTAAATCTGGGTGTTGTGAGAGTAAAGGCCCCAGGCTGGTGTGGCTGGATTGGCTGGCATCGGCCACGATAACCAGGTCCGGTTGATGGGCGGCGATGAGAGGAACTGCGGCCGCGACATCCCGCGCCTTACCGGTAATGCGTATGCCTTCACTTGTCGCCAGCATCTGGCTGAGCGTTTCTGTGAAAAGGGAATCACCCACAATAAAAATTCGGAACCCATTGAACATGGGTAAAGGGTAACGAACTTGAAACGGTCTGCCTATCCGTCACAAAGGGCACAAAGGATGAGAAAAGAGCGATCTTTAGGACGGGAAATTGGCTCAGGGATTACCGCCAGAGGAGTGACAAGAGCCACCAGGCTTTCTTTTCTTCATCTAACAGGGCTGAATGTTGTTTATTACAAAATTTATTTTCGATAATTGCCTATTATTGCCTAAAATTATTCGGCGTTTTTACTTATCAACAAAAGGATGATTGATTCAAAGGGATAAAAATGCTAAAAACATCACAGAGCGATGAATTGGATGTATTAGATCGAGCGATTTTGCAGAGGCTACAGAGTAATGGGCGCATGAGCCATGTTGAGTTAGCCCAGCAGGTCAATCTTTCGCCCCCGGCTGTTCACAGCCGCGTTAAGCGATTAGAACGGAAAGGGTACATTCGTTCCTATGTGGCTTTGTTGGACTGGACGAAGATGGGGTATGACATGCTCTGCTTTATTCACATTGGGTTACAGAAGCACCAGCCGGAGAGTGTGACCCAGTTTCGTACCATGATCCAGGCCATGCCTGAAGTGTTAGAGTGCCATCATGTGACAGGGGAATTTGATTATCTGCTCAAGGTGGCGATTCAGGATCGGGCTGATTTGGAGCGGTTTGTGGTCAATCAACTCACGCCTGTGCCGGGAATTGCGCGTATTTATACCAGTCTTACGCTGACGGAAGTGAAAAACACGACAGCATTGCCGGTTCAAATTTAACTATGTAATTGCCCAAGATTAACTTCCCGATTTGCTGTGGCCGGTCTCCTGACCGTGCCACCCAAGTTATTTTTAGACGTTCACTATGTAAAGGGGTCAACCTATGTCTACGATCATGACACAAACGATGGGGCAACAGCAGGGGCGACGTTCTTGGGCGGAACCCTGGAAAATTAAGATGGTGGAACCTATTGAGATGATGGACAGACGCGGCCGCGAGCAGGCTCTCTCCGCCGCAGGTTACAACACCTTCCTGCTCCGCTCCCAAGATGTCTACATTGACCTTCTGACCGACAGCGGCACCAGTGCTATGAGTGATCGCCAATGGGCTGGCCTTATGCTCGGTGACGAAGCATACGCCGGAAGCCGTAACTTCTACCACCTGGAAGAAGCCATTCAGCATTATTATGGCTACCGCTACATCGTGCCCACCCACCAGGGGCGTGGCGCCGAACATCTCATCAGCCAGGCCATTATCAAACCGGGGATGGTGATCCCCGGCAATATGTATTTCACCACCACCCGGCTCCATCAGGAATTAGCTGGAGGGCGGTTTGTAGATGTCATCATTGATGAAGCCCACGATCCCACCAGCCTGCACCCGTTCAAAGGGAACATGGATCTAAACAAATTGCAGGCGGTCATAGATGAAGTGGGGGCCGCACAGATTCCTTATGTGAGTCTGGCGGGCACGGTCAACATGGCCGGGGGGCAACCGGTCAGCATGGCCAATGTGCGGGCCTTACGTACCTTCTGTGATCAGTACGGCATCCGCATCTATCTGGACGCTACCCGCATGGTCGAAAACTGCTTTTTCATCCAGGAGCGCGAAGAAGGCTTTGCCGACAAACCCATCGCCGCCATTCTTAAAGAATTTTGTGCCTATACGGATGGGGCCTGGATGAGTGCTAAAAAAGATAACCTGGTCAACATCGGTGGTTGGTTGGCCCTGAATCACGAAGATGTATTTGAGGCGACACGTAACCTGGTTGTTGTTTATGAAGGGTTACATACCTATGGGGGAATGGCTGGACGCGACATGGAAGCGTTAGCCATCGGCATCAAGGAGTCCGTTCAGGATGCTCATATCCGTTCTCGAATTGGTCAGGTACGCTATCTGGGAGAATTATTGACCAATTGGGATGTCCCGATTGTTCAACCCGTAGGGGGTCATGCCATTTTTCTGGATGCCAGACGCTTTTACCCCCATATTTCTCAGGATCAGTTTCCCGCCCAGACGTTAGCCGTTCAGCTTTATCTGGATTCAGGGGTACGTGGAATGGAACGTGGGGTTGTCAGTGCGGGTCGGGACCCCAAGACAGGGGGGCATCATTATCCGGCATTGGAGTTAACACGCCTCACCATTCCTCGCCGGGTCTATACGCAGGCCCACATGGATGTCGTAGCCGAATCGGTGAAGGCGGTCTATGACAACCGGGAGCAGGTGCGGGGTCTGGAAATGGTGTATGAACCGGCTTACCTGCGCTTCTTCCAGGCCCGGTTTGCTCCCATTGATAGCTGTTACTGAAACCAGACAAATGACCGGGGGTGCGCCACTTTTATGGGTATGAGGCGGCACGGTCAGAGCCTGCACTGAGCGCCGTCGAAGTGAGCCTGACCACAGATACTCTCTGGTCAGGCACAGATTTGACGCATACCCCCAATTACGCAATAACTGACGCGATGGGTACTCCCATGTTATCATTAAGATATGCGGCAATCCCTGCGGGCACGGTTGGGTTTTCTGTTCCTGAGCTTCCTTGTTTTGGTGGCTTGTTCCGCCGTCGTTACCTTCTGGCTGATCGAAACGCAGCAAAATGACGCCACCATCATTAACTTGGCCGGGCGGCAGCGGATGCTGTTACAGCAGATGACGAGGCTGGCTCTGACTGACCCAAATGCTCCGGAAATGGCTGATGCGGCCGCGCAGTTTGAGCAAACATTGACGCTTCTGTTAGAGGGGGGTGAGGGCAGCGGGGTAAGCCAGACCCTACCGGCGACTAGCACACCTGACATCCGCTCCCGACTGGCCCAGATTGCCGATGAATGGGCAATGTTCCAACAAGCGTTGGCGTCCCCGGTAGATGAGGTAGGTTTGCAGACGGACGCGGCCGCGCTTCTGGCACAGCTTGATCAGGTCGTCACTGCTTACGAAGCCCAGGCCCAACGTAAGCTGGATCGTCTACAACAAGCACAGATCATTTTTGTCGCGGCCGCGTGTCTGCTTCTGGTCTGGGGTTACTTCATCGTTCACCGCCACATCATCCAACCCATCACCCGGTTAAGCCTGACAGCGCAAAAAATCGGGGCCGGTGAACTCAACCAGCCATTGCCCTCTGTTCCCAACGATGAGTTAGGTCATCTGGCCCAGACAATGGCCCAGATGCAGACCGAAATTGCGTCGGCCCGGCAGTTGCTGGAGCAGCGTGTTGTGCAGCGGACAAAGGAATTGACGACGGCGTTTGAGTTGAGCCAGGAGATTGTCCGTCACCTGGAACCGGCTGATTTACTACAGATGGTAGCCGAACGCGGCCGCGAACTCCTGCATGGCCAATTTGCTTCTGTATGTGTCTTGGATGCCAGCCACCAACAGTTAGAACTGGTGGCCGGGAGCGGCGGGAGCAACGAATATCTTGGTTTACGCCAATCCACGCAACGGGGTCTGGCCTTACCTGTCATCCAAGACCAGGCCACGTTAACCACAGAAGGGGGGTGCGCCAACTGCCGCTTTTTGGATCAGTTCCCTGGCCACCCCAGCATTGCCGCCCCGCTGCAAGTACGAGGACACGCGCTGGGTGCTTTGTGCATTGTGCGGCCGCACCGGCCTTTCGACCCTGACGAAGCCCGCGCCCTGACCTTGTTAGCCAATACCGCCGCCATCGCCCTGGAAAACGCCCGTCTCATTGCCGCGGATAAAGCGCATCTACAAACGGCGGCCTCTCTGTCCGAGCGGGAACGGTTAGCCGCCGAACTCCATGACAACCTGGCGCAAACGTTGGGGGCTATCCGCCTTTCAGCCGATGGGTTGACCCAGGAGATAGAAACCGGGCAAAAAAGCAATGCGCTGGTACGCCTGGGCAACATCCAAACCAACCTTAGTCAGGCTTATACACAGGTTCGGATGGCTCTGACTGGGCTACAAGATGATTCATCGGATGGAGAAGAGTTTGTGCAGGAGTTGCAGGCCTGTGTCGAAACGTTTCAAGAGCAGAGTGGTATTGCGGCCGCGTTGACCATTGCCAGCCCCGAAAATTTTAAGCTCTCTCCTCTCAACCAGAAACAGGCTCTCCACATTATCCGCGAAGCCCTTACCAACATTCGTCGCCATGCCCAGGCCACCCAGGTGCAGTTGGCAGTCACAGCCCCCAATGGCCTGATCCAATTTGTGATCCGCGATGATGGCATTGGCTTCGACCTAATGCAAACGCCCGGCACCAACCATCTGGGCCTGACCATTATGCAAACGCGTGCCGAACGTAGTCACGGCAGCCTGACCCTTGTTTCAGCCCCCGGACAGGGCACAACCATCACCCTGTCACTACCCACCATGACCGAAAAATGACGAACCCCGCCCGTATTCTGCTGGTAGATGATCATGAACTTTTCCGTGAGGGATTAGCCCGACTTATTCAGGCCCAGGCCGATTTAACCGTTGTCGGGCAAGCTGGTGATGGCCTGGAAGCCTTGACCCTGGCTCGTGATCTTCAACCAGACCTCATTATCATGGACATCAATATGCCCATTTGCGATGGGTTAGAAGCGACCCGCCTGATTCGAGAGTCCCTGTCAGACGTTCGGATTGTGATCTTGACGGTACATGATCAGGATGAAAAACTGTTTGCGGCTATCCGCGCCGGAGCCAACGGATATATGCTCAAAGATATCAATTCGGCTGACTTCTTGCGGGGGATGCGGGGGGCATTGGGCGGGGAAGCCACCTTACCCCCCAAATTGGCCGCCAGTTTAGTTGAAGCCTATGCCCGCCTGTCCGCACAGGTGCCGCTCCAACAAATGACACCAGAAGATGAACCGGATTTGACTCCCCGCGAAATTGTGGTTTTGAATTTGATTGCCACAGGAGCGTCTAATCAAGAAATAGCCGAGCAACTCTTTATCAGTTTGCACACAACCAAAAGTCATGTTCGCAATATTCTAAGTAAATTACACGCGGAAAATCGGCGCCAGGCCGCTCGTCTGGCGGCGCGGCGTGGTTTGCTGGGGGGAAATGGGTTAAGCTTCAAATAAACAATCATCTACATCTTGTTTATGGCTTTGCCGGAGTAAAATACTGCACAGTTGTTTCTTCTCCTTCTCCACTGATCAGCCACAAATAGGTTCCATCAAAAGCAATAGACGTGGGCTGATCCACTGAGATCGGGGGTTCAGCTGTATTCGTCGTGGGATCAATCGCTTGAAAGCTCATACTGTTGCGGTTCACTACCCAAACGTGCTGACCGTCAAAAGCCAGGTCGCTGGGCATGTCACCAACAGCAATAGGGTCGCCAGCCTGCCCCGTAACTGGATCTATGCTCTGCACGGTGTCGTCCCCCCTGTTAGCGACCCAGATTTTTTGCCCGGCAAACAATGGCGCTCTTGGATCATCACCGACCGTTATTTCGGTCACGATCTTCTCTTGCTGAAGATCGAACTGAACTAATTGGCCATCCTCTTCTGTCAACCAGAGATAAGTGCCATCAAAAATAGCCCCCGAAAAATAACCTTGAATTAGAGACACACCATACTGTTTACTCCCCAAATCCAAGTAGCTTACGCCTGCAAGTCCCGCGAACCAGAGATGTTGCCCATCAAGCCATAACGGGGTTATGTTACTGCCCACCGGGTAAATCTGGTCCAGTTCGCCGGTTTGTGGATCAATCATTTGTAACTCGAATTTGCCATAATCAATCGTTGTATTCATCCAAAAATTGACCCCGTCAAACTGGATAATTCTGGACAACTCAGAAGGGGTAATCTCGACCATCTTGCCTTCACCAGCAGTAGACAATTTAGAGATACCTTCACTGGTAACGACCCATAACTGTCTGTCGGCATAAACCAAATCGATTGGTATCCCCGTAACCGGTACAGTGGTAAACAAGACCCCATTCCCCGTCTCGACATAACTAGATAACCACTGCCTGATCTGTTCAAAATCAACATGAGAGCCATCAATTCGCGAAATATTAACCGATTCTTCCGCAGCGCATCGCCGGGGTGACTCCCCTGCTATGATCAGTAAACCCAGTTGTTCACCCGTAGCCGCCGACCGAAGCACAATGTGGGCAGTATATTGATAACGGCGGATGTCGGAGCCCCCTGCATAGGGGCAAACTTCTAATAACACCTCTTCTTCTTCGCCACAAGCAACCAACTCTACTTCGGTCAGCGTTTCAGGTTCCCAACCTTTGGGAAGTTCGTCAGACCAGGCTCCCGGTGTGCCATTTGATGCCAGAAACACGATGGGATGTGGTCCTGGACCACCCGTGTAACGTGCCGCCTGGGTTAACCCAATCCCGTTACAAACCGCTACATACGGCTCCAAGGCGGCGGAACGACGTGCTCTTAACCATAATAAAGGAACCGCCACCAACAGTACCAGCCCAATAAAAGCGATGATAAGTGTTTTCTTTGGCATGACCTTTTGCTCCTTTTGTTCGCGGCCGTGCCGCATGATCATTACATGGTTTGAACGGCAGATGGCTGCGCCATGCCTAGATGGGAAAGAGAGAGAAGGGTGGAGAACGCGGCAGCGCTCCCCAACAATCCTTTACCAATAACCCGATAATCAAACATAGAATGTTCGCGGCCGCGTTTCACTTCCTTCCTCTGCCTTTCATCCCTTCCCTTCTTGTCAAATAACCTAGCGGCGCGTTTTTTATTACCTATTCTACGACAAAGGGCAAATATATAAACGTGTCTAACTCGCTTACTCGCGCTACAAAACCATCCCCTGCCAGCCCGCCCCCATTATAGGTCAGGTCAGGTCCCCCTATGACGGGAAAGGTGGTCTCACCTGAGTTCGTCTTGCCGGTTACAAAGGCAGAACCAGTGCCATCCACAACAACGCCGTAACCAATATCTTCGCCGGAGCCACCTATATATCCGGCATAATCCAGACCTGCACCTGTGCTGTTCACTTTTGCCACATAAGCATCATTGCTACCGTTATATGTCAGATCTGGCCCTGCCAGCACAGGAAATGTTGTCTGATTAGAAGACGTGTAACCGACAATATAAGCATTACCCGTTCCATCCACATCAATGCTATTGCCAAAATCATTACCCGCCCCGCCAATATAACCAGCATACACCAGGGCTGTACCCGTCGCGTTTACTTTCGCCACCACCGCATCTGTAAGACCGCCATTATGGGTTAAATCTGGTCCAACGGTCACCGGGAAAGTGGCCTCGTTAGAAAAGGCCAGTCCGGTAACATAGACATTGCCCACGCCATCAACCACGATACCATACCCTGCATCACGATTTGATCCGCCAATATAACCTGCGTAGACCAATACCGTACCGGCAACATTTAACTTGGCTACAAAAAGATCAGAACCCCCATTAAACGTCAGATCGGGTCCTACCGTAACTGGAAACATTGCGGTCTGGCTGGAAGACGTTTCGCCAGTCACATAAGCATTGCCTGTTCCATCTACGGCAATGTCAACCCCATAATCATTACCGTTACCGCCGATATACCCGGCATAGATCAACGATGCGCCTGTAAGACTCACTTTTGCCATAAAAGCATCCCGATAACCACCGTTGTAAGTCAGGTCTGGGCCAACGGTTACAGGGAAGGTCGCCTCAGTGGAACCAGTATCACCCGTTATATAAGCATGACCGGCCGCATCTACGGCAATACCCGAACTAGCTTCACTGTTCGAGCCGCCGATATAACCGGCATATAGGAGAGCCGTTCCGGCGGCATTTACCTTAACTACGAAGGCATCCGTGATACCCCCGTTGTGGCTCAAGTCTGGCCCGACGGTTACGGGAAAGGTTGTCTCGGTCGAAGTGGCACTCCCAGTTACGTAAGCATTCCCTACCCCGTCAACGGCAATGCTAATACCAGAATCGTGATTCGATCCGCCGATATAACCGGCGTAGATCAAGGCCGTTCCGGCGGCATTAACTTTAGCCACATAAGCATCATAACCACCGTTCTGCGTCAGGTCTGGGCCAACGGTAACAGGAAATGTTGTCGCCGCTGAACTGGTATAGCCAGTGACATAAACATTGCCATCGTTATCCAGAGCGATGTCATACGCTTCATCAGAATTGTAACCCCCCAAGTAACCTGCATAGATCAAAACAGCCGGATCTAGTACAAGGGGGAATGCCGAATCATAATCGCCCACCTGAAAACCATAGGTGTAGGTCTGATTGTCAGGCGATGCTCCATTCGGTTGCACCGGTTCTGCCAATTCATAGCCAATGAAAACGGGTAGGCGTTGACCTTCAATATCTTGATAAGCCACCGGTGCGTCGTCGGTAAAGCCCCCCAGGGGTGTCCTCACTTCCAGTTGCCCAGAATCTGTCAACTGGACCTGCGTTGCGCCTTCATACGCTAACTGAATCTGGGTCGGATCAGCCCCCGGTTGGACGATGAACTCATATTTCATATGCTGGACTGTTCCATAATAAACGAGATCAATTCCCGGCCAGAGTTCAGGGTAGATCAGACGCTGATAAGTCCGTAGCCCAGCCTTCCACTGGTCCGGTTGGCCATGGAAATACGATAGTGTGGTCTGGGTAGGAGCCTGAGCAATCGGCTGAACGTTGGGGTTTGCGCCAACAAAATTCAATTTGACGACCCAACGTGAATAACCCTGATCCAGAGAGTCAGGTCGGTAAACAATCTGCTTGCCGACAGCATCGGCATAGGGCGTAGATTCAATAGCTCCGCTGAAGACGATTGTCAACCCGGTGGGTGTAAAATAAATAATCTTGTCCTGGCCTTGCAGATAATAAGAGATACGCTCGTCTACCTGCCCTTGATTTTCAATAAAATACAAAGGCATCCGATCAAAGATTTGGGTCATGTCGGCTGACTCGGCTTCTTTATGTATGGTTTGTGGGATCAGACCATTTTTAAGTGTGAACAAGGCAAACTGTGAAGTCTGACTTATTACGAGAACGAAGATGATAAAGAACCCTATCCGCAGTTGAGAGGGCGCAGTAAAATGGCGAACGTGAAAAGGCGATATCATGATGGTGTCTCCTACGAAAATAGCCACTGATTAAAGAAACACGGATAGGAAAGAACACGGATAAGAATGAAAACTTGTGGCGTCATTTTCATTCATCTTGGTGCGCCGTAGGCCCATGGGGAACTCCTACGAAAATAAGTTTCGAGTTTCAGGTTTTGAGTTTCAAGTTCCAGAGTTCCTCTGATTTTCATTCATCATGGTGAGCGCCCCGCTCATGGGGAACTCCTGCCACACTACATCTAAAACTTAGGATTAGTTGTTCACAGGCGCACCGCATCACCTTGTTCTTCCGTTGTTCCTGGTCGTACTGTAGGCTACCCGGCCCCGGCCGGTTGTATCACCCACACACCGTTATTCGTTCCCGCATAAAGGGTATTGGTCGTGTGGGGATCAAGGATCAGGGTGTTGATTCTGAACGCGAACGGAGTAGAGCTGATGGCTTGCCACGTTTCACCGCCATTACCGCTTCTGAATACGCCCTGACCCAAGACAGCCACGTAAAGCGTTGACGGGTGGGCCGGATCAATGACCATGGCTGTCACTGGAGCTTCTGGCAGGCCCGTTTTTGCTTCGTTCCAGGTCTGACCCTCGTCCATACTCTTATATAGAGTCGGAGAAGGGCGGCTAACGGCGGCAAAAAAGGTGGTGGTTGTTTGCAGATCAATGGCAAAATGGTCAATGACGCTTTCTGTGGGCAGTTCCCAATTTGCAGGTTGCCAGCTTCCGCCGGCACTGGTGCTTTTGTAAAGGCCGCCGTTGTTTAAGATCAAAAACGTGTATAGCGTGTTAGAGTTTTGGGGATCAAAAACAAGCCAATCCGTAGAATCCTGATAATTAACGGGTAAATGACCCATTTCCAGCCAACTCTGACCGCCATCGGTGCTTCTCAGCACCTGCGCCCCGCTTTCCCCCATGTTGTAGGGATTCTTGATGATATACAAGGCGGTTGGTGTGGTAGGATCAAGGTTCAGGTGGGCAAGATTGTAATCAGCATAGATTTCAAGCCATGTTGCGCCGCCATCGCTTGTTTTGTAAATGGCCTGAGCAGCCCCGACGTATAGGGTGTTGGGCGTTTGCGAACCCACAACCAGCGAATGAACAGAATCCCCACCTGTGAAACCGAATTTTAATTGTGGGGACAAGATGGTTGTCCAGGTCTGCCCACCATCCGCACTTTTTAGGACGATTTCGCCAGATTGGGTAGGCGCGGCCGCATAAATGAGGCCGGGTGTTTGGGGATCAATGGCAAGGTGGTGGATGGGCGCGGCCGCGAAACCGGTCGTTTGCACCTGATTCCAGGTCTGCCCACCATCTTCACTTTTATACAAACTGTCCATTCCACCTTGTAGAATGGCATACCGCTCATGGGGATTGTTGGGATTGATAGCCAGGGATTGCACCCCACCATCCCCCGGTAATCCCAGATTGTCGGCCTGCCAGTTCTGTCCACCATTGCTACTTTTGTATAGTTGTCCGGCATCAGTAGCGGCATACAGAATATGGGTATCCTGCGGCTCAATGATCAGCCAACGAACCCTGCTATAAGAGTCAGGCAGAAGTAGATTTGTCCATTGTTGCCCACCATTGACACTTAAATACAAACCATGCCCACCACTGTCCAGAAAGAATAATGTATCAGGCTGTGACGGGTCAAAAATAAACCGTTGTTCCCAAAAGCCGGATGGTGCCGGGTCAGGAATACCCGCCATCATTTCGCGCCATGTTTCGCCACCATCGCCGCTTTTATAGATACTATTCCAGGTGGAGACAAAAAGTGTATTCGGGTTTCTGGGGTCAATTGTCAGAACACCCATGCCCTCCACAAGGGACATCACCGAGAAGGGAACCGTGAGAGAGTCCCAATTCTCACCACCATCTACGCTCTTTACAAAAGTCTGGGTTTCTTCATTAACCCCATAGAGCGTTGTGGGCATCTGCAGGTCTCGCCATACCCTGAGTCCAGGGAATACTGAGGCTTCAGTAGCGTTTTTATCTACTTCAACTGGCTTCCAGGTAACACCGCCATCCTCGCTTTGATAATGCCAGGAAACGGCTCCCTCAGGAGTTCGGGCATAAAGTACGCCGGGAACATCTGGATCGAAACTAAGCGTGTCAACGGCACTAAAATTTGCCAGCCCATTGCTTAACCAGACATAAGTAAGATCAGCCGGAGCCGGGGGCGCGGCCGCCGTTGCTGGTGGTTGGGTAGAAACGGCCGTTGCCGTGGCCATAGAAACAGCTGATGCTTCCGTGACGGTTATTTCTTGGGTAGGAAAAGGCGTGTGGGTGGATGGTACAGGAGTAGCCGTGTTATCGGCACAGGCTGAACTACCCAATAGGGTGAAAAGCATCATCAGGATAAGTAATAGTTTGATAGTTAGCGTTCTCATAAATTGTTCCCAAACTGATATCTTAACGTAGTCATCATCTTTTTCAGTAGTTGCATGGTATCTTCTCAATAAAGTGCGGTAATGTTGGTTGAGCTTGTCGAAACCAATGACCTTCGACAGGCTCAGGCCACATGTTCCCCGAAATATTGAGAAGATACATAAAGTGTTTCTGGCGAACTTACTCATCAGCCCATTGTGCGCCGACAGAGCCAGAGCAGGTGTATTCTACAAATGGTTCATCTATCACCTCTGGCCCGGAAAAGAAAATAGATTCTGTCGTCCCTGGCTGAATGACAAAATATTCTGTTGCCGATTCGGAATAGAAGGATTCACTTTTGTTCACATGGATCGTGACCGATGCCTCGATGGGATAAAGACTGGTATTTGTCAGATCGCCACTGGCAACCCAGGCAGAGCTGGCATAACATTCCACCTGCCCACGCAAATATTGTATTGGTTCGCCGATGATTTCTGCCGGTGTTGTGGCGGTGACTGATGGGAGCAATGGGGCGGTTGTTGGGGCAAGGGAAGGGGCATTTGTTGTGTTGCTGGGGGTAAAAGCCGGGGTGACTTCTGGCTGGTTAGGCAGAAAGACGTTGGTGGTGAAGGCGCAAAGACTGGTGAGCAGAATGGCCCCAAAGGCCCATCGCCAGGCAGAAGGAGCGACTGGCAACGCTATTTCCTCTGTGTCGCGGTTTAGTCCATAGATTCGTAGGTTTAGCAACCCACCCATGAGCATGAGCGCGGCCGCGAACAATTCCCCCCCCAAACCATAACGGATTTGCAGGATGGTGTCACGTAGGAGAAACAAGTACCAGGCCAATATCAGGGTGAGCATAACACCCGAACCTGTGACGGCCATGATGTCGCGTTTACCGACGCGGCCGCGACCCCACGCCCAACCTGCCATAAACAAGACAAATAACGCCAAGAGCGGAATAACCAGAGCCGGGACACTGTATTGGAGCTTGTGAATCACCCCTGTACTGCTATCGGCCATCAGTTTGACCGCATCTACCCCACTCACCGTTGTTGTATCTCCCTGGCAACCCGACACCACAAACCAGGGCAAGAAAAAGCTAATCAAGGCGATAATGGCTCCTGGTGAAGCCAGACGATACCCTTTGAGCATAGATAACCTCCTAAAAAACAGTACTGAGTGCTGAGGACGGCGTGATTGGTCATTGACCAAAATTCTCACAGCTTTTCCCTGTGCCGTGCCGCACTGTAGCATGATACAATGGGCAAATTTGGTGCAATTTTTAGCCAGTTTCAACCCTTGAAAGGCACCCATCAATATGACACCCACCCTGGCTGATTTGTTGGGCCAACATCTCCACCACACCCACACCAGTGTTAACCGGTTAGCCAAACTCTCGAATGTGCCTCAACGGACCATCGCCAATTGGCTGGATGGGGCGATTTTGAAACCGCGTCACTGGCAGGATGTGGTGAAGATTGCTATTGCTCTGCACCTTACATCAGCCGAAACAAATCATTTGCTACAGGTTGCTGGTCATCCCGCCCTGGCCCAACTGCGCTTGAACGTCAAGATGGACGGTGATGCCCAACTGCTGGTCCAGATTTCATCCCTTAACCCCGTTCAGGATAGCCCTCAACTCCCCCCGTTTCAGGCGATTGCCGATTTGCCTACCTTTATTGGGCGAGAAGCGGAGTTGCTGGCGGTGAAAAACGCGCTCCTAAATAATGGCCGGGCGGCTATTTGTGGGGTGCGTGGCATGGGCGGTGTGGGCAAGACAAGCCTGGCGGCGCATCTGGCGTACCAACTACATGATGATTTTCCCGACGGGGTGCTTTGGGCGCGGTTGGACACCTCGGATACGCTGACAATTCTGGGGATGTTTGCTGATGCCTATGGCAAGGATGTAAGCCAGTACAAGGATGTGGAGAGCCGGGCGGCGGTGGTACGCAATGTGTTGGCCGATAAACGGGTATTGATCGTCCTGGATAATGCCCAAAACAGTGCTGAAGTGCGGCCACTACTACCCCCCTCAACGGGCAAACCAGCCGTTCTTATCACCTCGCGCCATGATTTGGAAGTGACGGATGGCTGGGCACGCCAGACTGTCCAGCCGTTTACACCACAATCCGGGGCGACATTGGCGTTGTTTACGCGCTTTCTGGGTGAGCCGTATGTACGGGCACAGGTGGAGGACCTGGGGATAATTGGAGATTTGTTAGGACATCTGCCGCTAGCACTGGCGATTAGTGCCGGGAAATTGGCCAGTGATCCGGGGTTGACCGCGGCCGCGTTCGCCGAACGATTGCGCCAACAAGATACCCGGCTGGGAGAACTAACCCGCGAGGATCGTAGTGTGCGCCTGACCTTCGATGCCAGTTATGAGACCCTCACCCCTGATCTTCAGCAGTTTTTTGCCGTGTTGGGGCTGTTTGGTGGCGAAGATTTTGGCCCAGACGCGGCCGCAGGCGGAGCCAACCTCTCTCCAGAGCAAGCTGTCACCCATCTGCAACAGCTTTATCACCTCTCCCTGGTCCAGGTCGGGCGACCAGGACGTTATCGGTTGCACCCCCTTTTGCGCGATTACGCCCAGGAAAAGCTGACCGATTTGGAGCCCATTGGTCGGGTAACGACTTTTTATATTGAGGCGGTGGCCTCATTGCGGTCCTCCAATTTTAAGAGCCTAGAAGAGGAAATCGGCAACATTGTGGCCGTTCTCAATACCACTTATCTACAGGGAATGTCGGAGTGGTTTCTCCGGGCAGCGATGGCTTTTCAACATTTGCTTCGTTCCTTCGGCTTATACGCTCTGGCCGACGGGCAGATGAACCGGGCGGAAGAGATTGCCCGCCGTAATGGAGAGGTGAATGAACTGGCGCAGGTTTTGCATCGTGTGGGGGAAATGAAGCATGTCCAGGGGTTCATCGAATTGGCCCAACAGTATTTTGCCGAATCTCTGGCATTGGCTCAGTCTGCCGGTAATCGCCATCTGGAATGTGAACTGTTGGAGCGGTTGGGACGAATCGAAGAGGCTTTGTCATTGGCGCGAGCCATCGGACATGAGACGTTTTTGCCCCTGGTGGTGGGCAATTTGGGGGTAAAGCTGGGGACGCATGGTGATTTCGCGGCCGCCGAATCCCTCTTCCAGGAAAGTGTGCAACTGGCGCGGCCGCTGGGCCAATACCATGTCATCATCCCCATGACCCACAACCAGGCCTGGCTGGCTTACCAGCGGGGTGATTTTGCGCGGGCTGATCAGCTTAATGAGGAAGCGATAGCCCTGGCGCGTGAAGTGGGCCAATATGAGGTGTTGCTGGGGGCGTTGCTGAATCACGGCGAGAGCCTGTTTGCCCGTGATAAGGTGGCCGAAGGTGAAAAACAAATGCAGGAAGCCCTGGAGCTTTCCCGTCAGTTTGGCAGTTTGGGATCGGTGGGGGGGGTGTTGGCGGAGTTGGGCTGGCAGGCGTTTCGGCGGCGGCAGTTGGAGAAGGCACGGGGCTGCTGGCAGGAAGTCTTGGAGATTGGCGATAAAATCGGGAACCAACCTTTACAATGTCTCGGCAGGGCATATTGGGCGGAATATTGTTTGCAGGTGGGGCAACTGGATGAGGCGGAACGTTGCGGCCGCGAAGCGTTGGCACTGGCCCCTTCGCTGAACCATCCCTGGTATATGGCTGAAGCATTGTTTGCCGTAGCACTGATTGAAGAGAGACGCGGCCGCGTAGCCGAAGCCAGGGTGCTGGCACAAGAAAGTCTGGACATATTCCGTGCGGCCCAGCATGTCCGGACCAGTGAAGTAGAGGGATGGCTGGAGCGATTGGGGCATAGCATCTAAACCACCCAACGTTTAGCCGTTCTTTTCGCTGGTTAGCTGCAACCCCACCAGATGTCCAAGAAGCCCAATGAACGTCCCCACCCAGGCCAGCAGAGCCACAAAAACAAAGACACGCGGTATCACCATCAGGAAAGGTAGATTGAGCGCCTGTGATAGCCGGATAGTACAAACCGTATACATGCCCAAGGGAAAAACCATCCCCCAGTATTGCGGATCGTAGGTGAGCGGATGCCGCTTAATCAGATGCCGCCACGCCCCCAGAATAAACAACAGTGGTATCCACCACGTCCCGGCTGACCAGAAAAAGAGGGTAAACCCTTTAAGAAACGGCATAATCTCTGCCAGAAACGACCAGTCCCTGGCATTGAGAATCAGAAGTGACCCCGCCAGTGTGGTAATCGCGACAGCCCCCATATTGATCCAATAAGGCGGGGTCAACGCGGCTGTGGTCAGGTTTATGAAGGTGAAGCGGTAAAAAATGAGGGTAATGATGCTGAGGTAAAGCATACAACCCAACAAATACATACAGAGCAAAAAGAAAAACAGAGCTTCAGGCGGGTTTTCCACCCCAGCCAGCAAGAGTGTACCCAATACCACAATAGACTGAGTAGCCACGGTCGCAATGAGCCAGGCACCGTTGATGCCGGTTTCCAGGGTGGGTTTGTCGGTGCGAATCGTCACAGCCGTAAAAAAGGTGTACATGATCACCAACCATAACCCCACACCCAACCCCCACAGTCCCCAGGTCAGGGAGCGTTCACCCATGATCACAAGCAGTTGCGTCCCCAACACACAGGTTCCGGCCACCAGGGTAAAAAACCCGGGGCCACGGGCATGACTTTTGACATCGTCCAGCAGGCGGGGGAAGTAAAAGAGGAGCCGCCACAGGGTCAACAGCCACAAGACCAGATAGGCAGCACCATTGATGACCAACAGGGGATAGGCAACAAACGGCATGTCCAACAGGAAAGCAGCAATAGAGACAATGCCTGTTGCCATGACAAGGGCAAAGTAACCGGGGAAGAGATCGGCGACACCAGCGACAATGCGGCCGCGGTTCACCCCATTATTTCTCCAGTCCATAGAGATACCAGAGCAGTCCCACGTTCAGCCCCAGACATACCAGACTGGCGATGGCCGCAGGCCACAAAACAGCCCTGTCTCCCCCCAGGAAGGCATTCATCGTGGCGGTGAATAACCACAACTGCAAAATGATGACGACGACCACTAGGAAGAGGATGCCGGTGGCAATGGTCATGCGTTGGGAGCGGGCAAAGCGGGATTTTCGTTTCATACCGTTCTCTTTTCAATACCAGTGGCAACCACATCACCATCCTGTATGGCCAGGGTGACACGGGCCAGCGGCCGCCGGGGAGGCCCGGAAAGGGGGCGGCCTGTCAGCAAGTCAAAAACACCTTCGTGGCAGGGGCAGTGCAGTTCACCCACCTCAACATGGGGAATCACTGGGCAGGTGAGGTGGGTACATTGTTGTTCGTAAGCGACAAGGGTTTCTTCATCCACCCGTACCAACAAGCGGGCCGGGCTGTCGGCCGGATATTTGAAGATAAGTGACCCACCCACCGGGATATCCTCCATGCGAGTGATGACCTGGGGTGAGGGACTTTCTTGTTGTTCCAGGAGATCCCTGACCAGAAACCAGAGCTGCCCTACCGCAAAGGCGGCACTGGTAAGGAGCAAAAACTTGATGAATTCCCGTCGCGTCAGGTATTCATCCTGAGACCAATCAATGGGGAAATCCTGACGCCAGCGAGGTTGCTCACTCATGGCACGGCCATCAGGTGGGGTTGTCAACTGATCAGAATCTTGATTCAACATTATCTACACCTCAACATACAGATTCGCCAACAACAGATCATCCCCTGTTGTCATGGTTTGTGGAGCCGGGGGTTGGTACAACGAAGCGGCCACATCCACCAGGTTTAGGGGTGCTTCACGAGGCACCATCATATTGACTTTGGTGGTGATGGTCTGGTTGCCAAACTGGAAGCTGTTGATGGGTCGGGATCGCGGCCGCAGGCGTTCCACCTCTTCCCGTGTGCCAAAGTACAAGGCCTGACTGGGGCACACCGAAGCACACATCGGTTTTAGCCCCACCGATGTACGGTCGTAACACATATCACACTTCATCATCAGGTTCATCTCACTGTTCATCTTAGGTACGCCGAAGGGGCAGGCCAAAACACAGTTATTGCAGGCAATACAACGCGGTTTACGGGCTGTCTGCACCACCCCATCGGCGGTGCGTTTGATGGCATCGGCGGGGCACACCTCGGCGCAGGTAGGTGAATCGCAGTGCATACACACCACTGGTACCGTTTGGGTAGAAAGGTTACGATCCACATAATCGAGCTGGATCATAGACTGCCCCTTGTGCGTATCACACTCAGTACAGGCTTGCACACAGGCCTGGCAGCCAATGCAACGGCTGATGTCAATGAAAAATTCCATTTCGGCTGGTTTAGGCATGGTTTGTCTCCGCCTTCTGCACCCGCACCGCACAGACCTTATAGGCCGGTATCTTAGAGATGGGGTCTTGGGCCGCGATGGTCAACTGGTTGATGGATTGGTGTCCTGCCCAATGATAGGGCACAAACACGGTGTCTGGGCGAATCGTTTGCACGACTTGAGCACGTAACGTGATGCGGCCGCGGCGCGAGGCAACCTCTACCCACTCCCCATCGGCAATAGCCAACTTTTGCGCCAGCAGGGGGTGCATCTCGACTCGTGGTTCCG
>JAGNBF010000206.1 GCA_018004935.1 Chloroflexota bacterium
CACCCTGGTGGATGAATCCTGAGGCTCAGTTGCACGTGCGGAGCACCTCGGTTGGCGATGTTCTGGTGGATGAAACTGATAACCGTTTTGTCGTCGAGAGCCTGGGTTTCGAGCCTTTTACCCCCCTACCCCGACGCGTGACCTGGCAAGATTCTGGCCCTGGTGATGTGGTTGGAACCCCTGATACAGGTGAGTACGTTATCATCGCCCGGCGGTTGGAGCGCAAATGGCGGGCACGGCGACTGGCTGAGGTCATTCCCCAGGCGATGGTCTGGGTGGATGGACACCGGCATTGGGCGGTGGTTGTGCCTTTGCTGAAATAGCCCCAACGCGGCCGCGTTTCACCCTTTTTTACTCAAAGCCGAAAACGCCTTAATGCGGCCGCATTCGCCTCTGTTCTTCTAACGAAACAAAACCCCTACGCGGCCGCATATCCCCTATCTTCACCCATAACCGAATACGACCCAATGCGGCCGCATTTCCCTCTATTCCTCTAACGATACAGACGCCCAACGCGGCCGCATTCTCCTTGTTCCTCTAACGAAGCACAGTCCCCACGCGGCCGCGTTTCTCCCTTTTCCCATAACAACCGAAAACGGCCAGACGCGGCCGCAATTAGACCCACCATACCCCAATACAGGATGTAACCCCATGCTTACCCATCCCTTCAGCACCCACCTGACGTTTGTAAACGATCCCGGCCACGGCTGGCTCAAGGTTCCTCTGACCGACATTGCCGCTTTGGGCATTGAAGCTCAGATTACGCCGTACTCTTACATTGAGGGGCAATTTGCCTATCTGGAAGAAGACCTCGACGCCCCCCGCTACTTGGAAGCCTTAACCGCCCGAGGGATACCCCAACCAAAAATAACCGACCAATACGTCGAACGGTTCTCCCGCAATAAAGATTCCTTCCCCCACGACCCAGCGTTCTGGGACAAGTTACGGAGTTAAACCATGTGGACGCAAACCTCATTCATCGAACCCCGTCGCCGCCTACGCGACATGCCGGATGAAGTCCAACCCCTCTACCGCCTATCTCAGGTCGGGGTTCAGGCTTTGAGTAATCTTGAACTCCTGGCCCTGGCCCTCGGCGGCCGTGACTCCCTTGACCTGGCCGAGACGCTGTTACTGCGTTTGGGATCGATCCACCAGTTGGCTCGTTCCAGCGAAGCAGAGTTGCAGCAAATTGCCGGTATTGGTCAGGCCCAATCAGCCCGGCTCATGGCGGTGGTGGAACTGGGCCGCCGCTTGCAGATGCCCCTGCTCGAAGACCGGCCTCGTATCGGTAGCCCTTCAGACGCGGCCGCGTTGCTCATGCCCAAGATGCGTGATTTGGTGCAGGAAGAGTTGTGGGTGGTGCTCTTGGATACTCGCAACCGGGTGCTGAAAACGCAGGCGATTTACAAAGGTAGCCTCAACACCAGCGTGGTCCGCGTTGCCGAAATCTTTCGACCGGCTATTGCTCATGCTGCGGCCGCGATCATCCTGGCTCATAACCACCCTTCGACCGATCCATCACCATCCCCGGAAGACATCCAGGTCACCCGTGAAATCGTGCAGGCGGGTAAGCTGTTTGATATTCCCTTGCTAGACCATCTTATTGTGGGAGGGAATCGTTTTGTGTCACTGAAGGAGAGAGCACTGGGATTCGACCCGGCTTAACCGCATGATGCACAACGCGGCCTCGTTTGGCTCAGATCATTCTCTACAAATAAAGAGCCACCGTAGGCTTCGCTGCGCCGTAGGCTAAAAAGAAACACGAAAAAAATCCGTGTTCCCTTCATCGGTGGTTAATGACGACCAGAGCTACACCCTCTGCCAACGAACAAGGAAGTGCTGTCTCAATGCCTGTCAGCCACCCTTCACCCGGAGCCTGCCATGACTACACCCCCTGTTACCTTTCTGGCCCGTGACGCGGCCGCAAACACCTTTACCCTCTCTATCACCGGTGAGAAACACACCTACCTCGCCAGCAAAGACGGCAAACGCCAGGCCATTGTGGATAGCCTGCAAGCCATTCCACTCCTCGAGGTCGGCGACAAAACGTACCTGCCCAGCAATCTGGCCCTGGAAGTGGTAGCCGTCGTCATGTACCCCGACGGCATCCCCAACGAAGCCGCCTTCAAGACCCTGACCGATGTCACCGAGAAAGCCTGTGCTCATATCGGCTACGGCGAAGAGGTCGAACTGGCCCCACCCTATGTGCCCTTCACCGCCCGGGGTTCCTACCGCCCCCAGTTTGCCCCCATCAGCCAGGAGCTTATCCGGGATGAACTCGAACAAGTGCGTTTGAGTTTCGGCGCCCCTTGTTATGAGGTGGCGGGAGCCATCGTCTGGAACCGCGTTGCTCAGGAACGGCACAAGAAGATGCTCGGCCAACTACCCGATGGTCAGCAGAAGGCCATTGCCACGCAAGTGGATGCTCTGGTGACTCAACTAGAGTGGCAGATCGAGAGCCGAAGTGCGGAAGTGTGGTATGTGCGTCAGGCCACGCCGGATCTCGTCCAGGCGCGGCGGATGGGGGGTGCTTATCTGGCGCGGATGGAAGGGTTGGTTTGTCCGGCGGCTTACCTGCGGGAGCAGTTACTGTTGGGGGCGTATGGGCGGCGTTACTACATCACTGACATCGGGCCGGAACTACAGACCCTCTTCGCTGAACTGCTGGTCGAATATGGCTACAGTTGCAGTCCCGGCGATGACCAGTTGCGGCCGCGACCGGCGGATATCCCAACAGAACAAGAGCCAACTCTGCACCAGGCTCTCACCCAACTCACTTCCATCCTTACTCCTCACGGCCCGGCCTTGCGCGTGAGCGATATTCTCAGAGCCATCCAACAAACACTCGCCATTCCCCCGCTGGTTCACTGGCGCGTCCAACGAGTCCTAAGCGAAAACCCTATCGCCGGGTGGTTACAACAGATGGGGTATCAGACCGAGATGACCAGCGTCCGGGGTGATCAGTTACAACCACCAGGTGAGCGGGGGCAAAACGAACAGGTCCTGCTCAAGACCATCCGCGTCAAACAAGACAACAATAAACGGCTATCCCTGGCCGACAAGCTCTCGGTGCTGGCTCCGGTCCTGACCATTGATGATGGGGAGAAGTCGTTGGTCTATCTGGAGATGGTCAGGGCCAAACAATCGGTCAAAGCCAATTGGGCGGCTCTGGTGGGTGGGGGTAAGTACCATTATGTGGATGGACATACCATTATCCTGGATGGCATGAAGCGGCATGTGCGCCTACAGAAGACGCTCCCCTGTGGTTGGGTAGATTGGATTCTTCTGCATAAACAGGCGAGCCTGAAGGAGATGAACCCTGACCAGCCCTTCTACCTGTTGGACGATGGCACCCAACCCATTCCCCCCATGTTCTACCCCATGCTGAACCGCTGTCTGGCCGTGCCGGTGTTGCCAGAATGGAGCACGTATTTGTGGGTCTGCGGCCGCGAGCGGGAACTCATCACTTTGCTTGATAAAGGTGAAGGCCAGGGGTATGCCGCCTGGAAGGTGACGACGGCGGGGGTGATCATGTCCACCGCCTACTTCCTGCCCTATGGGGGCTATCGTTATCCCAGTACCCCACCCCCCAGTGAACTGACCGACACTGGTTTTACAGGTCATAAGCACAACGACAGCATTGGATTGATCTACATGAATGCCCGCTACTACATCCCTTATCTTAACCGCTTCCTGACGGCGGATACCCTCGTCCCTGGCCCCACCAACCCCCAGGCATTCAACCGCTACAGCTATGTGCTCGGCAACCCCCTCATCCTGGTTGACCCATCAGGTCATGGACAATGTAATGGTGATGAAAGTTGCCAAGATGAACCCTATCAGCCAACTACTCCTCCACTGCCAAACTTGGTTGAATTTACAGGCGATGGATGGACGGATGCCGAAAAAGCCACTATTAATCAAGCTGCTATGACTATAGCTATTGCTTATGCAAGAGTGCTCAATGAAAGAAATAGAGCACTTGGTCTGCCACTCATTTCAGTGCGACAAGCATTTTTGGCTGTTCATGGTGGCTCAGTAGAATTTAAGCGAGTAACTACTTCATGTAGCATCGGCTGTTACGGAGAGAGGACTGGCAAAGGCGAGATTACAGTATACAGCAATGCAAACGGTCATATCGAAGGAAATGTAATGTGGGCTATGCATGAGATTTTTCACGACTTCAATGCCAATGCTATTCCGGAAGGAGAAGATGAAGGGCGACCATATGTAGATTTGGGGTTAAAGCCAGTTATCGTAAAAGGTGAAATAATCAGTCCTTTCGAAGGTAGTAGTAGAACGCTTGCTGGATATAGATTAGGGGAGGGCGGAGTGGGTGATCGAACACCATATGTGAACAGTTGGCAAGACGATAAAGTTCGTGAGGATTTTGCAGATATGGGAGCTAATTGGGCTGCAAACAGTTTTGCCGCTAATAGTTCCGGTATAGCCCGGTATAATTGGATGGAGACGAGAATGCTAGGGTATATAGATTTGGCAATAGCACATAATCAGTAAAAGGAGAAAAACTGTGTTTTCGTCTACCACGCTAAAACTTCTCTTGGTGTCTGCGCTCGTTTTGGTTTCGCTTGTGACAGGGTGTATATCTGGCCAAGAAAATCGGCAGGATGTTACGACAGAAGTGACCCCAATAGCCGAGGTTCCAACGCCTGTTGAGACGGAAACTGTCGCACCGTCAACCATGCACCCTACAAGGACAGCCACGAATACGGCTACCCCTTCGCCTACAAAGACAGCAGTCCCACCTACCAACACTCCAAGTATTACTCCCACTATTTCACCAGCCCCTACGTTGTCAGTACAAGAAGAAGGGGAATTACTAAGTATGCTGCTTACGCAAAATGCTGGTTGCAACCTTCCTTGTTGGTGGGGAATAACGCCAGGAGAGATAAGTGCTCAAGAAGCTAGAGATATATTTGCATCTCAAGGGATTGACGATTGGGAAATTTCCTTCGATGGCACATATGCTTTGATGGGATTAGGTTATCCGCGTGCTGATGGCTTTCATTCCCATCATGTACTTGTCCAGTTTGATCTAAAAGGTGACATCGTTCAAGTTATTGGAGTTGATGGGGGTTACAGGACGGAGGAATTACGTCCTCTATTTATTCGGGATTGGCAATCATACAGCCCATCAGCGATATTAAACCACTATGGTTTACCAGACTATATAGAACTTGTGCCTGTTGAAAACTCTCCTTATTACCGTCTTGAACTTGCTTATGAGTTGTTAGGAATAGAAATCAAGTATATTGCGCCGTTTGAGTTGCTTGAAAGCGGGGCAAGAGAGATTTGTTTTGATTTAGAGAACATTGACTATATTTACTTGATTTTATACCCACCTGCTCAAGCAAACACAGTTCCGTATGAAATTATTCCTAATCGTCCAGATGCATATGTTTCTTGGGAATCTACAACTGGATTGGACAAGGATGCTTTTTGGGATTTGTTTACGAACGTCAACCCACCCTGTGTTGAAATAAACTGAACGTTTTGTGATATTTAGGAGTCTCTATTGTCTATTGTCACGTTATGCCCTTGAAGGTACTCCTTTCTTGTCGTTCATCAGAACATCATAAAGATTGTCCACATAGAAAATGGCGCAAAACCCATTCTCTGCTGTGGTGAGGTGTTCCTGTTCAACCCAACGACCTGCTGTGGCCGGTGTCCCCACCGTGCCACCGGATGACAACAACGAATTTGAGGAAGGAACGAATGGTTTGTGGTACTTTCTCTGTGTTCTCCACCTACACCCAATCCTTCGATGTGGAGAACCGGTTGACCCAGGTCACACAGAGTAACAACAGTACCGCGACCCGGTTTAGTTATGACGCCAGTGGGCAAAGAACCAGGACAGAGATAGAAACCGGTAATGAGAAAACCATCACCTACTACCCCTTCCCCAACTATGAAGAAGAGGTACGGCAGACCTGGGTATGTCTACAATATTCCGGGCGTTTCTGTATCAGCTATGGCTGG
>JAGNBF010000115.1:0-6079 GCA_018004935.1 Chloroflexota bacterium
ACCTACCAATCCCCGGCCCATCGTTTGAACAAGCGGGTTTATCACGATAACTGGTTGCACAATTTGCTCATTTCCACTTCATTGGCTGGAGCAAAATCTTGACCACAAAATCCGTTAGAACTAGAAATTTTTAATCGGGTAACGCATTCATTGACCCCATCCCCCCTGCGATTCCCGCGAGAAGGGGGGAATTCCAATGGGGCATTTTTCGGGGCGAATGCCCCTTAGAAAAGTTCCCCGCCCCTGGGGGCGGGGTTAGGGATGGGGGGGATTCCATTACCTGATTAATTTTTTAAACGACAAAAGGGAAGAGGGATGGGTCTTCAGCCCAGGCTTACCCCAGCAGTTGCCGCCAACAAAATGTCACTTTATGACCCTGATGAGTATAGATACAAAATAAGAGAAACGGAAACAGATGAGACATTGTAACCAGAAACTACCCATTTGTATAGACTGGCTAAGGAGATAGAGTCTATCCACGTTTTGTGGGAGACCTGACAGGTTTTAGAAACCTGTCAGGTCTGAGTGGAACTAATTTTTGAACGATTACTAAGTTGAAGCTCTATACCCCAGCAAAATAAACCCATCCCCCTACTCTGGAGTTTGGCGTTCTTCGTTTTCAGCGTTTTCAGCGTTTTCAGCAGAGAGCGCACAGCCTGGAAAGGCTGTGCTACGCCTTGTCCGTATAATGGCGCAGTTTTTCGGGACTTTCGCCCCGGAAAACTGTGCCCAGAAAAGTTCCCCGCCCTGGGGGACGGGATTAGGGGTGGAATAGGCGGTTGGCCCCATCATTTCACCCTGGCCTTATCTCCCACCTGCTCCCCTGGTAACAAACCAGACATCAGTTGACCACTGGGCGAGGCAAGCAGGAGAACAAATGGTGGGGATCGGACAACATTTCCCCCGGTTTCCCCGCCATTACGACAAATGTGCTCCACATAGTGAACATCTAAAAATAACTTCCCGGTTTAGACCTGACAGGTTTTCGGAAACCTGTCAGGTCTGCGCGGAACTTATTCTTGGACGATTACATAGAGAATTGCTGAGGTGAGCAGTAGGCTAGTTGCCGATTTGCCCAGCTCCCGGTTATGATTGGCACATCGTGTTTGAGAAGTGCAACCTGAATGAGCCAGAGAACTCAGGAAAATTTGTCAGCGGTTCCATCCTCCCGCCTCAACTTGTTACCTTTTCAGGACAGCCATGAATACAACCAGCCGCAAATCCTCGGCCCCACCCAACCGCCAACTAACCACCAAACCCGCTCTTACGCCCGAACAAAGCCGGGCCACAACCAATCGTCTGTTCTCCTACTTGCTTCCCTTCCGTCGGGGTTGGATCCTGGTCATTGTAACCATCTTTTTCTCCACCCTGGCCAGTTCGCTGACCCTTCGTTTGATTCCCAAATTGCTAGACGAAGATCTGCCTCTGGCTTTAGATGTCGCCACCCGCAGTGAAGGAAAACAGGCCATTGGGATAACCTTGCTATTTATGATCATCACCACTTTGGTGGGGGTGTTATTAATGCGCCAGGCGCGTTCACTCATTGCCCGACTGGCCCAGGGGATGATGGTTAATATTCGCACTGATTATTACCGTAGTCTGACCCGGCAGAGTCTGGGTTTTTATCGGCAGAATGCGGTGGGATCGCTTACCAATGTTGTAACCGGGGATGCGGAAACCATTGGCTTCTTCTTCACCCAACAGGCCCCTCTTTTGCTCTTGAATGCCGGACAACTCCTCCTGGCTCTCTTTTTTATGCTAACGCTCAGTTGGCAACTAACCCTGCTGAGCCTTTTGCTGGTGATTGTGTTGCAGGGAGTGAGTCTGGCGGTGGTGCTCCCCTGGATACAACGGCTCGCGGCCGCGTATCGGGATCATCTCAACCAACTGGCCGCCCACCTCACCGAAAACCTGACCGGCATGAGGGAAATTCAGATTTTTACCCAGGAAGCGCGTTCGGTAGAGCAGTTTCGCGGCCGCCTGGACAAATTAGCCCGGATCAACATCAACAATGTCAGTCTCACCGCTTCCAATGTCGCCATTTTTTACGCCCTCAACGGACTAGGGCTGGCGCTCGTTTATGGGATCGGCGCATTACGCGTCATAGATGGGGCGGTGGGTGTGGGCGATCTGGTCAGCTTTGCCGGGTTCTTTACCCAGTTCATCAGCCCCATTACTGTTTTTAGCACCACCCTCGTCAGCATCCAATCTGTGCTTATTTCGGCCCAGCGGCTTTTTGCCCTGATGGATACCCCACCCCAGGTTCAAGACCGCCCCGACGCCATAGATCCGGGCCGGTTACGGGGGCGCATTCGTTTTGAGGAGATGAGCTTCTCCTATCAGCCTGACGATGATAAAGCCTGGGGGGTGGTTCATATCAATCTAGAAATTGAGCCAGGGGAAAAAATCGCTTTTGTAGGTGGGTCAGGCACAGGCAAAACCACGCTCTTGGATTTGGTGTCACGTTTTTATGATGTTACTCAGGGACAGGTCACGATTGATGGTTATGATGTGCGGTCACTCAGATTAGAGGCGCTCCGGCGGAATATTGGCCTGGTACCGCAGAAACCTACCCTGTTTAGTGGCACATTGGCCGATAATCTACGGTTTGGGAATCCGACGGCGAGTGATGAAGCAGTGCAGAGTGCGGCCGCAATCGCTCAGGCTAATATCTTTATCGAAGCGTTACCCGATGGTTATGATACCCTTATTGGCAGTGGGGGGCAGGGGCTGAGCGGCGGTCAGGCCCAACGGATGAGTATTGCTCGTGCTCTGGTAACAGACCCCCCCATCCTGATTTTGGATGAAGCCACTTCGGCCCTGGATACACGTACGGAACGGATGGTGGCCAAGGCTTTGGACGCGGCCGCGGCCGGGCGTACCACCCTTGTTATTGCTCACCGCCTCTCTACCATCACCAATGCCGATAGAATCGTGGTCATGGGTACCAATGAAAAAGGTCAGGGGATTATCAAAGCGGTGGGCACACACCAGGAACTCTTGGAAAAATCGCCCGATTATGCCCTACTTTACGAAAAACAGGCGCGGCGCAAAGTGATCCTTATGCCCATCGGCCCCAATTACAATACCACTCCCGTTTTGCCTACCGTCGTAGGGTTATCTCGCTCTTACAACAATGCTCCCGTCTATGTACTGGACTTTGGCACCATTTCTGACACCGACAAGATAATAGGGGAGCGTTTTGGCGTGCAATTGTCCAGCCAGGCGACTACCTGGATTGACCAGGCCAATCATTCCCACCGGCGGCGGGTTAAACGACTGATGACGCTGTTAGAAGAAGAGGATGTTGAGTCGTTTCTGATCCCGGCTGAGCAACGGGATTCGTGGATCGAAGCCACTATTGTGGCGGTAGAACAATCTGGGGCAACGCATCTGGTCGCTCTGGACAATCCGTTGGTGCCATTGAACGAACTACGCGCCGATATTCGCCAGATTGAGCGAGAAGCGGATGTAGAATATATTCTGGTAGACCCGCTCAAATCTGGACAATTGGATATGACATAGGGTTCGCTCAAAATTAAGTTGGTTCCTTTCTAAATCCGCTGAAGTAATCCCTAATGGCCTAAAATCGTCTCTGAACTGAACGGTTACCAGACCAGAACTCAGGTTTTCCACTGGCTGATATTTACTTTTAGACCCTCTAAAACCCGGTTTTCCCAGAGACACGAAACGCTTACGTTTCTGCCACATCGCAAAAGAAAGGATAACGAGTTGCCTTTGGCTCAGCTAATCGCGGCCGTGACGATGGTCTGGGCTTCGCTCTGAATCTGGCGCAAGTGTTCGCGGCCGCGGAAACTCTCGGCATAAATCTTGTATATCTCTTCTGTACCTGAGGGACGAGCGGCAAACCAGCCATTGGCCGTTACCACCTTTAACCCCCCAATTGCCGCTCCATTGCCAGGGGCATGGGTCAATTTGGCCTGAATGGGTTCACCCGCCATCTCTGTGGCTTTGACCATCTCCGGAGAGAGGTTCTGCAAAATGGCCTTTTGTGCTGTCGTCGCCGGGGCATCCATTCGTTCATATACGGGCGAGCCAAAACGGGATTCCAATTCCTGATAATGTTGGCCGGGGTCTTTGCCGGTCACAGCCGTAATTTCAGCGGCAAGCAAATCTAGAAGCAGACCATCTTTGTCAGTTGTCCACACTGTACCATCTTGCCGGAGAAAAGATGCCCCGGCACTTTCTTCCCCCCCAAACCCAAACGAGCCATTCACCAGGCCATCTACAAACCACTTAAACCCGACGGGAACTTCTACTAACGGGCGTTGGATCGCGGCCGCGACGCGGTCTATCATAGAGCTAGAAACGAGCGTTTTGCCCACAGCGGCTTCTTCACGCCACCCAGAGCGGTGTTGGAACAGATAATAAATCGCCGTTGCCAGGTAATGATTGGGGTTCATCAACCCCACACTCCGTGTGACAATGCCATGCCTATCCGCATCCGGGTCATTACCAAAGGCGATGTCGAACCGATCTTTGAGGTGAATCAGACTGGCCATGGCGTAGGGCGACGAACAATCCATACGGATTTTGCCGTCTTTGTCTACAGTCATAAAACGGAAGGTTGGATCTACATCCCGGTTAACCACTTCCAGGTTCAAAGCGTATCGTTCGGCAATGGGTTCCCAATAGGCCAGGCTGGCTCCACCCATCGGGTCCACACCAATTTTTAATCCGGCTGAGGCAATGGCGGCCATATCAATGACGTTACCGAGATCATTGACATAGGGGGTAATTAGATCAACGGCATGAAGGTTAGATGCTTTCATGGCCTGAGCCAGAGGCAGGCGGCGCACTCCTTTGAGGCCAGCGCGGAGTAATTCGTTGGCCCGGTTTTCCACCCATTTGGTCGTGCCGGTATCGGCGGGACCGGCAGAAGGGGGATTATATTTAAAGCCGCCATCGTCTGGGGGGTTGTGGGAAGGGGTGATAACGATGCCATCAGCCAGAGCCGTAGCGCGGCCGCGGTTGGTGGTCAAAATAGCATGCGAAATCACCGGCGTGGGCGTAAATCCTCCTCCCTGCTGAATAAACAATTCCACCCCATTAGCCACCAGCACCTCAATCGTCGTGATATGAGCCGGTTCAGAGAGGGCATGCGTATCCATGCCCAAGTAGAGCGGCCCACTGATACCTTCTTTTAATCGCCACTCCACCAATGCCTGGCAAACGGCCTGGATATGCGCTTCATTAAACTTTCCCTGTAATGAAGAGCCACGATGCCCTGATGTGCCAAAGGCCACCCGTTGCTCCGGGTTATCTGGGTCAGGTTGGGTGGTGTAATAGGCGGCTACCAACCGGGGAATATTAACCAACAACTCACGCGGAGCCGGTTTCCCGGCCAATGGATGGGTACTCATAGATATTGACTCCTACGAAAATGTAGGGCGATTTGGTAAATCGCCCGGTGGACGATTTACAAAATCGTCCTACAAATTTTCATCCCTCTTGGTGCGCCAAAGGCCCATGGGGAACTCCTGAGAAAATAACCACTGATGGTGGAAACACGGATAGGAAGAAACACGGATGGGGATGAAAATGGTGGCGTCATTTTCATCCATCTTGGTGCGCCGTAGGCCCATGGGGAACTCCTACGAAAATGTAGGGCGATTTGGTAAAGGGTGTGTTTCATTGCGGTTGAGTCGTAGGGGCGGGGCAACCGGGGGAAATATTGACTGATCACCCCAACCTGTTCTCCCGGTTGCCTCGCCCACCTGCCCCACCAAGGCCTCGTTTGCTACCAGGGTGAGCCAGGTGGGAGATGAGGCCAGGGTGAAAAGATGAGGCCAACCCCACCTGTCCCACCCCTACCCATTGTGACAATTGAGCATAGCTGTTATTCAACTCATTTGAAACACACCCTTTGGTAAATCGCCCAGTGTAAGTTTGCGCGTATGCAAGTAGGAACGCCCACTCGCATACGCGCTACTCGCCCCGGCTGTGGCAGTAATTCTCAATTTAATCAACGATTAAAACCGTTGCCCGCCAAAAGCACGCTCGAAAAATGGCCCAACCCGTAGAACAGCCTTTCAGGCTGTTCGCCCTACACGCCCTT
>JAGNBF010000115.1:6179-22625 GCA_018004935.1 Chloroflexota bacterium
TAGGGCTGAGCTTTGCCGAAGCCCAGATCCGCCTGTATAGAGAGCGCACAGCCTGGAAAGGCTGTGCTACGCTCAGTTGCCCGCCGGGCGGCCGCACCATTTTTAGACGTTCAGGCCAAATTGAGAAATGGCCCAACCCGTAGAACAGCCTTTCAGGCTGTTCGCCCTACACGCCCTTTAGGGCTGAGCTTTGCCGAAGCCCAGATCCGCCTGTATAGAGAGCGCACAGCCTGGAAAGGCTGTGCTACGCTCAGTTGCCCGCCGGGCGGCCGCACCATTTTTAGACGTTCAGGCCAAATTGAGAATTGCTGGGCTGTAGCCGGTCTCCTGACCGCGCCACCCACCTTAATTTTGAACAAACCCTTTGGGAAAACTCAGCGCACAACCAAAATCGGCCTATCTACAACGGTGATAATCTGTTGCGACAGGTTATCCAGCAACAAATTTTGCCAGCCTTCCCCCTGATGTGCCCCAATGACCACCAGATCATGTTCGCCAGTGCGGGCTTCAGCGACAATTTCATCTACCACCAGGCCATGCCGGACTTTAGGGCGGCAAACGATCTCATACTTCTGCAAAATCGCGAGATCCCGCTCTAGCAGTTCCCCTTCTGGGGCATGAACGCGTATCAGTTCTTCAGCGGTAGCACGAAGTTGATCATCGGGGATGCCAGGACCGGCCCCTATTTGGGACATGACATGCAGAACAGTGACTTCTTCACGTTGACGTAAAAGTTGGGGCAATTGGCGAATCAGGCGACTCAAAAGTGATGGGTTGGTGATGCCACTATCACACAGTAGAAAGCGTTGTAAAGGTTCTACGGCCCCTTTGGCAATCAATACCGGGCATGGCGCATGGGATACAACACGTTGGGTCATTGATCCTAAGAGAAAACGAGTGACAAGGTGATGATGTTGCCGTTCACCCACAACCACCAGGTCATATTGTCCTTCTTCGGCTTCGCGGATGATTTGTTCGGCAACATTACCGACACGCAAACGGGTCGGTGCGCGGTTTATGGGCGGAGGCAGAAGGGTGAGGGAATGACGCAAGATGTTTTCCCCTTGCGGCCGCCGATTTTCTTGCTTAACAACTGTTATGATGGTCACTTCCGCACCGGTTGCCTGGGCCACAACAGCCGCAATCTGTACGGCTTTTTCGGAATGGGGCGCACCACCTGTCGCCACCAAAATCTTCATAGAAATACTCCTATAAAAGTAAGCGTTCAGTTGATACTTTTGCCAGAGAGACCCCAAGGGTTTTTATGCTTCATTGGCAAAAACACCCAGAGGTGAAAACCCTGAGGATCTGAATGATTACCTATACACATACACGTCAGAAACCGGGTTTTTCTCTGGCAGGGCATGAGTTGGCCCAGGTAAAAACCCGGTTTCTCCAGCCAGGCCGTATAGATACAAATCGGTTTTCATTAGCTCTGGTAAATCTCATTCATCTGGACTATATGAACAGTAACAATAAGGGTACCAGAAAAATAACAAACATGAATAAGGCCATGTTGCGATTATTCCGGGTAACTATGTTGACAAAGGCCAACAACAATCTCTCGTAGGGACGGAAGGCTACCGTCAAGATAAGCAAGGAGACAATGCCGATGCTGATCATCTGAACGAGGACAACCGTGAAGGCATTCGGGTTGTTGAGCAATACCGAAGCCAGTAATGTATCAATGAATGTGGTCACATTGGCGCCCATGATGTATGGGATGACATTTTCACGCCGAATGAAACCCCGATTGCTCAAAGGGACTAAAATGCTGAGAGAGACGCTGACAGACATGGAGATGAGGGTGACACCACAGCCCAACAAGAACATCACCAGGGGTCGGTAAACAAGCCGGGAGACCTGCCCTACCTGGCTTTCTTTAACCGTCAGTTCGGGCAGACAGCGATCAAAAAGGTTGAAGCTGATAAGAATGATGATCATACCCACCGGAAAATAAGACCAGGGGGGTAGGACAGCGAGAAGATAATTTACGATGGGATCAAAGATGAGATCGGTGATGGAACTGAGGATGGAGCCGGAATTTAGCTGAATGGTATCTACCCAACCGGTACGGAGAAATAAGAGGCCCAGGAAAAAGCTGAACAGATAAGTGGAACCGGTGGTGCTAAGGGAGAGGATGCCCATGCCCAGGCTGTTGCCCCGATCGCGGCCGCGTATAACATACACAAAGCCAATAAACAGGACGATAAAATTGGCTCCCAGCCGACTGCCGGTGATCATAGCAAAGGCGGTCAGGCGATCAAACAGACCAGCGTCAAAAAAAGTCAACGACGCGGCCGCGACCGGTGAACCACTCATCAAACCATAGGCAACCAGCCAGCCAAAACCCATGCCATTAGCCGGATTGCTAATGAGGGCGCTATTTTGCAAGAGAGTCGCCAGACCTCTAGCCCCTTTTTGCATAAGAGAAATAGCCAATATAAATAAAAACAGACTGGCGAAAAAAATCATCCCTTTGCGCCATCGGCCATGCCTGGTAAGTACTGCCATCAGGTTCATAGATGTTTCTCCCACTGTTTACTTATTAAGGCCAATGAATGAAGGGTTCAGCCATAGATTTTAAGATGAGGACTTACCCGCTGTAGCCGGTCTCACCACCGAAGCCCAACAAGCACGGTCAGGAGACCGGCTACAGCAACAAGCAATCGGGGGGAGTGCTGAGGGAAGAATGTCGTCGCCCAACGAGCACGATCAGGAGACCGGCTCGAGCAACCCCGTAAGTCCTAAGATAATGATTTGAGAGAGGCGTAGTAACTATTCAGCCTGTTGCCTGAGCCTATCGAAGGCAAATGGGCTTCAATAAGCTCAGCCCTCGAGAATGGGTATTGTTACTACCATTTTACGGCACAGTACGGAACAAACCAAAGTGGGCAAAATTTCAGCCATTCCCAATGATGTATTGAGTGACTGAACGGTTACAAAATAAGTTCCGTCAAGATGCTATAGACCACCTTAAGATAATGATTTTGAGTAGGGGCTGGCCTTGTGCCTGCCCTGCACTGGGGCAACCACAAGGGTTGCCCGTACCGTCAAAATCTTTTTCTTAAAAGCTATAAAAGGTTTCGGAAACCTTTAGCGTCTAAACTGGGAAGTTATATTTTTACCAATCCTTTAAGCCATTTTTTGCAGGCGAATGCCCACGAAAAACGGCTCTTAAAAAAGTTCCCCGCCCCTGGGACGGGGTTAAGGGTGGGGAATTCCGAGTGTGCAATCGCCCTATTGGCGGGTGCAGGTAGTTGAAAGATCGCGGCCGCAACGTGTTATAATTTACCTCGTGCAAGTTTCATCCCGTGTTCCCCCACCCCACAAACAAACCCCCCTTGTTGATTACCTGGCCCAACGTTTCACCTACATCCCGGCTGACCTGTGGCACGCACGGGTGCGAGCCGGGAGCGTGTTCCGTAATAACCAACCAGCCACGCTAGAAACCACTGTCGGCCAGGGAGATACCATCACTTGTGAAATCCCTGATTACACCCCCCCAGAATTTAACACAGCTTACACCATTGTTTATGAAGATGAATGGCTTCTGGGTATCAACAAACCAGCCAACTTACGCGTTCATGGCCATGGCAAATGGACAACTGCGAACCTGATTTACCATTTGCGTACCCAACATGAGCCACCCTACCCCGATACGCACCTTATCAACCGGCTGGATGCAGATACCACCGGAGTGGTGCTGGTGGCGCGAGATCTCGAAACCTTAAAACGGATGGGAACCTTGTTTCTCACACAACAAGTGGAGAAAACATACCTGGGTGTGGTCATGGGGATCCCCACCCCGGCGCAGGGCGTCATAGACAAACCAATTGGCCCGGTGCAGGGGGCCAAAGCCAAAACACGGCACGGGGTCGAGAACATAGACAAACCCCGCACAGCCGTCACCGAGTACAAACTATTGCGGCCGCTATCCGCCCATCATGCCCTTCTCCAACTCCATCCCCTCACCGGTCGTACCCACCAACTCCGCGTCCACCTGGCCGCCATTGGTCACCCACTGGTAGGAGATGCCCTATACCAAATGGATGATGAGCATTACCTGGCCTGGTGTGAAGGCCAGTATGAACCTGACCCACCCCTGCATTTAGAGCGTCAGGCCCTACATTGTGCGGAAACCCGCTTCACCCACCCCTGGACCGGCCATCTCTGTACCATCAGCGCCCCCCTGCCCGAAGATTGGCACAGCCTTATCCAGTCCCTTAGTAATCATCCCCAAACAGGTTCCATCCAGACCTGACAGGTTTCCGAAAACCTGTCAGGTCTAAACAAAGTTTCCATCCCCAGGAACCTTTTATAGGCTGGTTTTCGCGGGCGTCTGCCCGCGAAAACCAGCCCCAGAAGAGGAATGAACCCATTCCCCTGGGGTTAGGAGTAGGGGAAATTCGAGTAGACAATCGCGGCATGGTTCAGGTCAGCTTTACAAATTTGTAGGACGATTTGGTAAATCGTCTCGTGGGCGATTTACCAAATCGCCCTACAAAGTGTTAAGCACCGTTTGCCGACTTTTGAACCACGCCACAATCGCCTATCCCCTCTAACGATTAATGCCCAAAAATCAGATACAATAGCTTTACTTTATACGCCCTTCTCCATCTCTACTATGTTCACCCAACTCCGTCGCCCCCAAAATCTTTTGGCTGTATTCCTCATTCTGGCTGGAATCGTGATGATCATCTGGTTTAGTTTGCGTGCTATTCGTGCCTTTCGCCATGTGCGGGAAGGCCCACGTGAAACGGACGTGGAACTGATACGCGATTGGATGACCGTTCCCTATGTAAGCCATCTATACCGGGTTCCCCCGGACTATATTTTTGAGCACCTGGATATTCAGGGGCAGGAAAACCGGGACAAGAGTATCGCTGAACTTAACGAGGCCTTTGCCCCAACCGAGACGGATGCCATCCTGAACCAGATCAAAACCATTGTTTTGCAGTTCCAGGCCGAATACGTGCCCCCAGAGCCGCCTGATCCACGCCCACCTGACACACCTTCTCATGACTGACTCTGAATTGACGAACTATTTTCTGACCGGGATCATTGCCAATGGCCCCTGGATGTTTGGCCTGGCTTTATTTATCGGGGCCATGGGGGTGCCGTTGCCGGGTACTTTGTTTGTGTTGGCGGTTGGGGCTTTTATCCAGCAAGAGGTGATGCAGGTTTCGGCTTTGCTGGCAGGGTTGGGAGGGGCCATTTTGGGGGATTTTGTCAGTTATGGCCTGGGGTGGCTGGCCCGGGCATGGATTGTGAGGCGCTGGCAGAACGCGGCCGCGTGGCAATCTGCCCATTCTACCTTTGCCCGGCACGGTGGTTTAGCCATTTACTTAAGCCGTTTCTTATTCACCCCCCTGGCTATCCCCATCAATCTGGTCGCGGGGAGCAGTGGTTATCCCCCCTTCCGCTTCCTCTTATATGACATCAGCGGCGAAATCACCTGGATCATTTTATATGGGGGGCTGGGGTATATATTCGGCACCCAATGGGAACTGGTCAACGAATATATGGGCAATGTGAGCGGGTTGGTTATTGGGTTAATTATTTTAGGCGGTGGGGTCTACCTTTTGCGTCGTCGTCATGTAGCGGAAAAAGGGCGTGATTAGTTGGCAGGCAACAGGCTCGCGGCACCATCACCGGACAAGCGGCCCAGGCTCAGGCCAAAGAAAGCCAGCGCCAGAAAACGATAATCCCATTCATTAGGAGGACGGGCATCGGGCAGGGTAAAAGTGATGGCATTTAATTCCTGCGGCCGCAACCAGTCCCCCGGAATGAGCCAACTTTTTTCCATCGGGGCCACCGGGCTGACATCCCAGGTAAATGTTTCAACCAGTTGCCCATTCACTGTCACCGTCACCTTTTGCGGCCCATTGGTCGCCCCTAAAAACGCCAACCGATACATTTGCCCCACTTCCACATCCCCAGGAATTAGATAGAGGGTGGCCTCTGGGCATTTACTCCAGCGATAATCGCCGCTCAGCCCCGCCCAACCGGACAATAAAATACCTGTGGGTCGGGTAAGCCAGGGTAAATACACCTGCGCTCTAAGGAAAGAGGATGGCGACGCCGCGGCCGCGGGCCACGCCTGCACCCGATAAAGGTTGACCGCATCCTGGGGGCCAACCAGTTGGCCTTCCGGGTAGAGTGGCAAGGGGTCGGGCTGTTGCTGATAAGCGGCGAGCGCTTCCCTATCCTGCTGGCAAAACCGTTGGGGCGAAGCCAGAAATGGCGGCAAATGCCAATCAAATAAAGTATCCAACGCTGACCGTGATTCTCGTTCAATCTCCCATTGCGTCTGACTCAAATTAAATAATCCCTGGTAACTATGCAGGTAAATACTCCAGGCAACCAGGGGCCAAAAGAGCACGAGAAGAAGGTGTTGACTCTGCGGCCGCAAAACCTTATGTCCCTCATACCCAACCAGCACTGTCAGAAGAAACAGACCGGGCAACACATCTACCAACAAACGTGGCCCATAGCTGGCCCCACCCCACCAACTGGCCGCCCTGGCAATAAGTACCAGATGCCCCACCAACCAACCCAACCCTAACCAGACCAGAGGATGCGGCCGCAAAGAGCGCCATATCCACAAGCCCACTCCCCCCACCAGCGCCAGAAAGGGGCTATAAACCAACAATCCTCTCGCTGGACTCAGCAATAGACCCACCAGCGCCACCGCAAAGTGAGTCCTTTCTTGTTGCAAGCGAGCTACGTCGTAGTAACTGGGCAACCATTGGCCGTATTCCAGGCGTGACCAGAGGAAAAAGAGCGCTAACAGAGAGCCAGAACTGACCATGACTTGGAAAAAATCGGCCCGGTGGCGGATGAACAGATAAATGAAGAAGGGTAAGATGAACGCGGCCGCGGCCGCACGACAACTATAAGCCAGGAATAGCAACAGACCGATGAGATAAGGGTGGATGGTATCACTTTGCCCGGTAGCCTGGCGCGTCATAAGCCACAACACCAGCAAGCAAAATAATATGTTCAGGTTGTGGCTCCAGAAAGCCGTGCCCAGAATGCTGATAAACCCGGTGCCCAATACAAACAGAAGGGCCAGAAATAAACTTGCGGCCGCGGGCAAATAACTCCGTGCCAGCCCATAAGCCAACACCAACACCAGCCCCACCGTCACCCCAGATAAGCCATTCTGAACAGCATCATTTTCCGCCATCCGGGTCATGTCTCCCCCCACCAGAGCCACAACCGGCACCGCCAACAGCGAAGGTCCCACAGGAAAGTAATTATAAAAATGACCATCTACCGCCAAAATCGTATTTGCCGCCCGCAAATCAGCCCACGAATGGGTCAACGCCAATTTATCCACATACGCATCCAGGCGAATCGTCCCGTGTTCCCATAACGCCTGCGCCACCACCAGCGTCAGCTCCGCATCAGCATTCCCATACGACACCGGAGAACGGGTCGCCAGAAGAAATACCAACACCACTCCCCCCAGGAGCAAAACGGGATATAACCAGCGACGGCTTATCATTGTCAGCATAAAAGGATGTTCATCCATGAGCTTACGGCAAAAAGCTCAGTTTTTCTCCGTGAATCTCTGTGTCTTTACCGTAAGCGTTCAGTCATAACTATTCATCCGCCCAACCCGCCCGGTCGTAAACGACCGGGCTATGGGTACAAAGGTCGCTGGCCTGGGTTTTTAGCCCGCAGGGCGTCGTAAATTGAGCTTGGTGGTTTGACCCGCCGGGCGGGATAACTGAACGCTTACGTCTTTACCTCTGTGTTCTCTGTGTAACTGTTTTTTTGCTGACTGTAATAAGAAGTTGACTCGTAAGGTAGTAATAACTGCCCGCGCAATTGCTGTAAATGTTCAGCCGTCAACCCCAGGCGGGTAAGATACGCCGGGATACCCCCATAGGCCGAATCCAGATAAGCTAACAAACCTTGCATCGTCTCGGCCGGTGATTCAAGCAAACGAGCATAACGCTCCAGGTTAAGACCATCACGTTGGGCCACGGCCATCAGTTCAGGCACAAGGGGTTCTAGATAATGCTGACTGACAGCATAATCGGCCACGATGATTTCATAAGGGACACCAATGGCCCCCAGAAGTAAGGCAATAACAATACCGGTACGATCTTTGCCCACTTTGCAATGGACAAGCAGGGGAAAGGAATGGGGTTGCGCGGCCGCGTGCAACACTGCGCCCAATGCCTCCTGGCACCTATCCACAATCGTCTGGTACAAAAGCAATAAACTTTCCGGCGGTTCCCCCTCTGGGGCAATTTCCCACCAACTGTTATACAACGGCATTGGTTGATAACACACCTGCGGCACCACCGCCAACACATTCGGCTCCGCCAACCGTTCCCCTTCGCGGCGCAAATCAATCACCGTGCGTAACCCATAGCCCAACAACACCCGCTGACCCTCAGCCGACAATTCATGCAAACTGTCCGACCGAAAAAGGCGAAAAGGCAATACCCAACGCCCATCCTGGTTATGATACCCTCCCGCATAACGCAAATTATACGTACCCGGCAACAACAACCGATGTTCTTCGTTCATCATTCCCCCCGTCGGATTCCATAACTCCGCAACGTCTCCGAATGAAACAGCCAGAGCAGACCCAACAGAGGTTGTATCAGGGGCAGATACCCATAATCCGCCCCAAACTCTCGCCACACCGTCCGCCCGATTACCTCGGCATATAACTCCAGCAAACTTAACCCCCCCACCACAAAAATCATGACCGTCTCAAACAACAAAACCGCCACCGAAAGTTTCCAGGCCCACTTCCGCTGTACCGTGAAACCCACCGTTGCCAACAGATAACAAAGGGCGGCCAGTCCACTCAACCCAACAGCCAGATAATTGGTGACATCATCCTTGAAAAACCCTTGATAAACGGCCCGCACCCCTGTGGATAGAGCCAACACCGGGTAAGAAATCGCTAAAATCGTCCCGGCCCCCCGAATAAACCCCGACATGCCCCCTTCGGCTATCGGTTCACTGTTTTTTGCTGAACTCATTGTGACCTCTTTCTCTTGCACATCCTATTGGTATTAGTATGCTTACAGTAATTGCGGCAGGAGTTCCCCATAGGCCTACGGCGCACCAAGATGAATGAAAATCTGTAGGGCGATTTGGCAAATCGCCCTACATTTTCGTAGGAGTGGCATAACAGTCCAGATAAATACCCTATCTGATCCTGTTCTCCCTCCTACCAACACGTGCATGTTATACCCGAATTGTATCTATACAGGTATTGTTCGGCGATGCCTGAACTTGTCGAAGGCGGAGCCGGGCTTCGACAAGCTCGGCCCTCGAGGACATGTATAGTTACCCTGAATTAATATTGGTTGCCACTAAGCCAACACCAGGTAGAGCAATTGCCTACTACCCGCAAAAAACAGCCCCTAAAGGGTCTGAACGGTTACTTCCCAAGAACCCGCATTTTTAAAGGAACAATCATCATGGGCAAACCTTACAACATCAGTGCTGACGAAAAAGCAACGGCCGTTATGGTCTATACCAAAACTGAGATGATTTGGGGTGATGTGATTACCCCACACGCCATCCGGGTAGGAATCTGGCTAAAAACAGATACCGCCCCGGCTTATCTAAACCTGTATAATGCTCACATCTTGAGCCTTAGTCCTGACGGGAACAATCGCCCCACCGCCTACAGTCATACCGCCATTCCTATTTCCATGGTAATGGGTTTTCACACCATGCCTAACGTACAGGAACCGCTCTTTTATGATGCAAACGAACCATTCCGTAAAATGGAGCCAGTAAACGCCTTATTGGGACTATTACACGGCAAAGGAGCGTTGCGTATGGCTTCCCAATCCACCCTGCGGCAATTTCTTGATGTCAATCGGGACGTGTTTCTTTCCTTATTTGATGTAGAAATCAGTCATCCACGGATGCCCCAAAACCGTACCTTCCGTCTGGCGCATGCCCTGATACGCACCAGCGAAACAGTTTTTGCCAGTCGAGACTAGAAGGTTTATACCCTCACCGCAATTCTCAATTTAAGATCATTCGTAGGGGCGGGACAGGTGGGCCAGCAAGGAACCTATCTTCCCACCTGTCTCGCCCTCGGTTGCGCTCATACCGGGCGAGACAACCGGGAGAGAACGCTCTGGTGATAGCCCGAAAACATCCCCAGTTGTCCCGCCCCTACCCTCATTGGATGCCAAAATGAGAATTGCTGGACAATTTGTGGAGCATTAGACAAAATCATCCTGTAATAGAGGCACTGATGCCATCTACCCATTAACGTGTCCCCCCTTATACGCGAACATATCATGCTCGAACTCATTATTCGTCAATCCGAAGGTCAAGCGAAACCCACCCCACTCTTGTTTGTCCATGGTGCCTGGCATGCCGCCTGGTGCTGGGATGAGCATTTTTTGCCTTATTTTGCCCAACAGGGGTACACCTGTTATGCCCTGAGTCTGCGCGGCCATGGCAACAGCCCCGGGCGCGAGCGCCTGCGCTGGACCCGCGTAGCAGAATATGTGGCCGATGTGGCTCATGTCGTGGCCCAGTTACCATCTCCCCCGGTAATTATTGGGCATTCGATGGGTGGGTTTGTCGTCCAGAAATATTTAGAACAGTACACGGCCGCGGGTCTCATCCTTCTCGCTTCTGTGCCACCCACCGGCGTTCTTCCCACCACCCTACGCATCGCCCGGAACCATCCCCTGGCCTTTCTCCAGGTCAACCTGCGCCTGAGTCTCGCCCCGCTCATCACCACCCCCCAACTAACCCGCACCCATTTCTTCTCCGCCACCATGCCGGAGGAACAGGTCAATGCCTATCATGCTCGTTTGCAAGACGAATCTTACCTGGGGTTTCTAGATTTTCTTGTCCTCAACCTGGTCAAACACAAACGCGTTCAGCGCGTCCCCACCCTCGTCCTGGGGGCACAAAATGATACCATTTTCCTCCCCCACGAAGTCGCCCGCACCGCCCAGACCTATGGCACCACCGCCAAAATCTTCGCCGATATGGCCCATGATATGATGTTAGAACCAGGCTGGCCCGCCGTCGCCGCCCATATGCTTCACTGGTTAGATGAGACCATGCGAGGAAAGTAAACAGTAAACAATTTAGAATTTGTCATTCCCCATTCCCCATTCCCCATTCCCCCTTCACCCTTCACCATTCACCATTCACCCCCTTTCCTATGACTCCATCTCCCACCCCCTACCAGGAATACTTTACCGCCGAACATGAAATGATTCGGCAGGCAACGCGCCGCTTTGTCGCCCAAGAGATTCGCCCATTTGTAGATGAATGGGAAGAGGCGGGGCTGTTTCCGCGCGAATTGTATGAACACGCGGCCGCAATCGGCATCCTCGGCCTTGGCTATCCAGAAACATTAGGTGGCTCCCCTGGTGACCTCTTCGCCCAGATTGCCGTCTGGGAAGAACTCATGCGTGGCGGTTCCGCCGGTGTCGTGGCCGGTTTAGGCTCACTGCACATCGCCATTCCCCCCATTCTTCTCCTGGGTACAGCAGAACAACAAGCTCGTTTCATCCCCCCAGTGCTGGCCGGACAAAAGATAGCCGCCCTGGGTATCACCGAACCAGGCGGTGGCTCTGATGTAGCCAATCTACAGACCACCGCCAAACGCAGAGGAGATTTTTACCGCGTCAATGGCAGTAAAACCTTCATCACCAGCGGCTACCGCGCCGACCAGGTAACGATAGCCGTCCGTACTGGCGAAACGGGTGCCCAAGGGATCACCCTTCTGGTTATTGAACGCGGTACGCCAGGTTTCACCGTTTCCACCCCCCTGCGCAAAATGGGCTGGTGGGCTTCCGACACAGCGCAACTATTCTTTGATGATTGTGATGTGCCCGTCAGCAACCTTATCGGCGCGGAAAATATGGGTTTTTATGCCATTATGGCGAACTTCCAACGAGAACGTTTGCAACTGGCCGTAATGGCGAACATGACAGCCCAACTGGCACTGGAAGAAAGCCTGCGCTACGCCCGTGAACGGGAAGCCTTTGGCAAACCGTTAGCCGGTTTTCAGGTGACACGGCACAAGTTAGTAGATATGGCGACCCAGCTAGAAGTGAGTCGGGAGTTTACTTACCGGGTAGCCGCTAAAATGAACGCCGGAGCCGACCAGGTCAAAGAAGTCTCTATGGCCAAGAATTTTGCCTGTGAAGTCAGTAATCAGGTGACTTATGAAGCGGTGCAGATTTTTGGCGGTTACGGATACATGCGCGAATATCTGGTAGAGCGGCTCTACCGGGATAACCGGATTCTTTCTATTGGTGGCGGCACGACAGAAATTATGAAAGAGATTATTGCCAAACGGCTTTTTTGACAGCTATGGTTCTTTGGGGTTTCGTGGGGTACGGGCAACCCTTGTGGTTGCCCCACACAGGGCAGGCACAAGGCCAGCCCCTACATCTCAGGAGATCGGCCACAGCAAATCGCTAAGGGTTCGTAAAAATATAACTTCCCGGATTAGACCTGACAGGTTTCCGAAAACCTGTCAGGTCTTGACGGAACGTAAGCGTTCAGCCTTTCGAAGGTTTATTCCCCTGGTCAACACCTTTCCCGAAACCTTCGGAAGGCTTTCGCACCAGAGAGACTGAACGCTTACGACGGAACTTAATCGTTTACAGGCCCTAAGGTCATTATTTGCGGGCGTCCGCCCACAAATAATGACACAAAACGTAGAACAGCCTTTCAGGCTGTTCACCCTGTCGTGAAAACAAAAACCGCCCCCAAAAAAGCTCCCCACCTCTGGAAACAGCGTGTGGGTTGGGGTTTATCCAGAATCGCCCCACCCACGAAATCCCCCCCAGCCCCTCTTTTTTTGTATGACAACCATCATCTATTTACATGACGAACGCAAGGGTTAGAGAAATAAGGGCAATGTTATTATCTGGCAGGGTGGGTTTTCCTGATAAAGCCCAAACGAGACACAACAAAAGTTCCGCCTGGAATTCCCAAAGAGCCACGTCACTTCTGCGGCCGCACATTTAACAAAACCAGTGCCTATTTCCCTTAAAGGATTATCCGACCGCGTGTTGTCCCTCACATGCGGCTCATAGCATCAGCGGTTTACCCTGTCGCTAAACAGGTGGTTGTCCGTTGTGTTTCTTTTAATCTGGCTACTGGTTGCAACTGGTTCTTTACCCGCATTGGAACGTTCCCCGGAAGCCCAACATTTGAGCCAACCGCGAGCTTCACCTATACGGTTGAACGTTTACCCGACATAAAGGAATCCGTATGACCGAAAATATTAAGCCTCTTGATCCCCCCTCCGATGACAAGCGGTGGCGTATCGTTCAGGCCGCCATGCGTCGCAATGGTTTTAAACGGAGCGGCCTCATCGAAACCCTTCATTCCGTGCAGGAATCGTTCGGTTTTCTGGATGAAGAATCCCTGCGTTATGTGGCCCTCTCATTGCGTGCGCCACTGAGCCAGGTATATGGTGTCTCCACCTTCTACCACCTGTTCAGCCTGAAACCAGCAGGCAAACATAGCTGTGTTGTCTGCACCGGAACCGCCTGTTATATCAAGGGTACACCCCATTTATTGGCGCAAATCGAGCAAGAATATGGCCTCAAACCCGGTGAAACCACCCCCGACGGGCAATTTTCCCTGCTGACCGCCCGCTGTGTCGGGGCCTGCGGTCTGGCTCCGGTGGCCGTTTTTGATGGCGAAGTGCTAGGCAATCAGTCGCCGGAGAAGACGATGAGTTTCTTGCACAAGTGGAGTGATGACCATGAATGAACAATTTGAACATATCACGGCCAAAGAACACGCGGCCGCGGCCCTATACGATCACACCATCCATGTCTGTGTCGCCGCCAGTTGCCTCTCATCTCAAAGCGATAAAGTGCTGGGCCAGTTGGAACAGGCGATCAAAGACAATGGCCTGAGCCACGGCTGTCAGGCTAAAGGGGTCGGCTGTATGGGGTTGTGTTCCCGTGGCCCGTTGGTCGCCGTCGAACACAAAGATCACACCCAGCCCCCGGTGCTGTACCAGAATGTCACCGCCGAAAATGCCCCTCGTATCGTCACCGCTCTGGCTGAAGGCCAAAAGGCCGACGAGCTAATTTGCCCCACCGATACCCCGTTTTTCCAGCGGCAAACGAAAATTGTGTTGGAAAATTGCGGCCGCATTGACCCTGAACGGATCGAGGAGTATGTGGCTGTGGGCGGGTACAGTTCCTTGCTCAAGGCTGTCACCGAGATGACCCCGGCTGAAGTAATTGATGAAGTGACGCGCAGTGGTTTACGCGGCCGCGGTGGTGGCGGTTATCCCACTGGCCTCAAATGGGTCACAGTCTCCAAAGCCGAGGCCAAACAGCGCAAATACGTCATCTGCAACGCCGACGAAGGCGACCCTGGCGCATTTATGGACCGGAGCGTGCTCGAAAGTGACCCCCATCGGGTGCTGGAAGGCATGGCCATCGCCGGTTTTGCCGTCGGGGCGGACAAAGGGTACATCTACGTGCGCGGCGAATACCCATTGGCCGTCGCTCGCCTGAAAAAGGCAATTATCCAGGCCCGTAAGTTGGGTGTCCTGGGCAGTAATGTCTGTGGCACAACCTACAACTTCCAGATTGAGATTCGGCTGGGAGCGGGGGCGTTTGTTTGTGGTGAGGAAACAGCCCTGATCGCTTCGGTGGAAGGCAAACGGGGCCAACCGCGGCCGCGGCCGCCCTACCCCGCCGAATATGGCCTCTGGGGTGAACCCACCCTCATCAACAACGTCGAAACCTTCGCCAACATCGCCCCCATCATCCGCAACGGTGGCGACTGGTACGCCCGCATCGGCACGGCCAGGAGCAAAGGCACAAAAGTATTCGCCCTGGCTGGCTCCATCGTCAACACCGGCCTCATCGAAGTGCCCATGGGTATTCCCCTGCGCGAAATCATCCACGAAATCGGCGGCGGCATCCCCGACGGCCATCAGGTCAAGGCCATCCAGACCGGCGGCCCCTCCGGCGGTTGTATCCCGGCAGATTATTTCGACACCCCGGTAGATTACGACTCCCTGATCAAACTCGGCTCCATCATGGGGTCGGGCGGCATGATCGTCATGGATGAAACGGCCAATATGGTGGATGTGGCCCGCTACTTCATGGAATTTTGCATGACAGAATCGTGCGGTAAATGTGTGCCCTGCCGGGTAGGTACGGTGCAGATGTACCACCTGCTGACCAAGATTTACCAGGGGCAGGCTACCCACAAAGACCTGGCTCTGTTGGAAAAGCTCTGCACGATGGTACGGGAAACGAGTTTGTGTGGTCTGGGGCAGACGGCCCCGAACCCGGTGAACAGTACCCTGCATTATTTCCGGCAGGAGTATCTGGACTTGCTGACGGATAAAGAGCCGGTCGCACCGCTGTGGCCGGTGTCCTCACCGAAGCCCAACGAGCACGGTCAGGAGACCGGCTCGAGCAGAAAAACCGCGGAGGTGCAATCATGAAACGTTCCCGCATCATCACCTGCAAAATCAACGGGCAAGATATCGCCGCCCGCGAAGACGAAACCATCCTGGAGTTGTCCCGGCAAAACGGCATTCCCATCCCCACCCTTTGCTACCTGGAAGGCGTGACCCCCTGGGGCGGTTGCCGCCTCTGTATGGTCGAGATCAAAGGCTCTAACAAGCTGTTTCCCGCCTGCATGACCCATCCCGCCGAGGGCATGGAAGTCACAACCCAATCAGAACGGCTGATCACCTACCGCAAACAGGTGTTAGACCTCTACTTCTCCGAGCGCAACCATGTATGCGCCGTCTGCGTCTCCAATGGTAATTGCGAACTGCAAAACCTGGCCTTCCAGACGGGTATGACCCATGTGGGCATTCCCTACCTGAATCCCAGCCTGCCTCTGGACTTCAGCCATCCCCGCTTTGGCCTGGATCACAACCGGTGCATCCTCTGTACCCGCTGTGTGCGTGTCTGTGATGAAGTGGAAGGGGCACACACCTGGGACGTGATGGGACGGGGTGTCGAAGCCCGCATCGTCGCCGACCTGAATCAGCCCTGGGGTGAAGCCCTCAGTTGCACCAGTTGTGGCAAATGTGTGCAGGTCTGTCCCACCGGGGCGCTCTTCGATAAAGGCAAAGCCGTGGCCGAAATGCGTAAACGCCCCGAATTCCTGCCCTACCTGCGCCTCATGCGTGAGGGGCGGGAAGGGGATAGTGAGTAAGGGAAAGTGAACAGTAAACAGTGTCTTCGCTCCCTCACCCTGGTAGGGAGAGGGTTCTCTATTCGCTATAGCTTTCAAGAAAAAGTTTTTGGGTTCGTAGTAACCGCTTTAGCGGTCCTACGCTGGACGGCTATTGAGACTTAACAAATTAGGGTGTGGTTCAAAAGTCGGCAAACGGTGCTTAACAGTTTGTAGGGCGATTTGGTAAATCGCCCACGAGACGATTTACCAAATCGTCCTACAAATTTGTAAAGCTGA
>JAGNBF010000024.1 GCA_018004935.1 Chloroflexota bacterium
GTTTATCCAAGGCCACCCCCACCCCTAACCCCGCCCCCAGGGGCGGGGAACTATTTTCGGCGCGGTTTGGCGAGCGTCCGCTCGCCAAACCGCGCCGGTAGGTTTCTCCCCCCTTCCCTCTGGGATCGAAGGGGGATGGGTCTTCAGTCCAAACCTACCAATCTGTTGCCGCTAACAAAATGTCACTTTATGACCGTGGTAAGTATATATACGTCCTCGAGGGCTGAGCTTGTCGAAGCCCGGATCCACCTTCGATAAGCTCAGGCAGAGCCGTACCCCTACCTGTATAGATACAAATCCTTGATTCTAAAGATTTTGTAATTATACAGCCCCGCACCCTAACCCTCTCCCCCGGGAGAGGGAACCAGCGCACGACAGGCACAAGGCTACCTGTATAGCTTAACCAGGTTAGGATAACACACCCTCAGGCTGGTACCAAAATTAGTTCGCTAAGCTCGGGCGGGCAGTTAAAACGGAGGGGGAAATTGGTAAGATAACCAATGCCCCGAGTGGTATACAGCCGTAGTTGATTGATTTCATAATACCCTTGCACATATTTTTGTCCCAGGATGGGCAAAATCAGGGGGCCGATACCCGGTACACGGATCTGACCCCCATGGGAATGGCCTGATAGTTGCAGGTGGATTTGGGGATATTGGCTGAGGACATCCGCCACATCTGGTTCGTGTACGAGGGCAATGGTGGTGGTGTCCGGTTGGATACCATCCAGGGCGACCCGGATTTGGGGCCTTCCCCGGAGCCAATCATCAAGACCGACGAGATTGAGCGCGGCCGCGCCTACCGGCAATGTCACATTTTCATTCCACAAGACGGTGATGCCCACCGCTTCCAGGCTTCGTTTGACCGATTGCGCTCCCTGGCGATGATCATGGTTGCCTAACACGGCAAACACACCATAACGGGCATTCAAAGCCGCCAAAGTCTGACTGATCTCGTCCAAACCATCAAGATTGTTATCTATGAAGTCGCCAGTGAGGACAATCAGGTCTGGCGGTGAGGAGTTCACCCATTGAATGGCCTGTTCGACCTGGAGCAGGTTTTGATGTTCTGGGTTGTGATGGAAATCGCTGAGGTGGATGATGCGAAAACCATCGAGGGCAGGGGGTAGGCCAGGGATGGGAATGTGCCGGGTTTCGTAACGGACAAGAGTGGGTTCGATGAAGGCGGCGTAGGTGTAAGTTGTCGCGGCCGCGACGCCACCAGCGATGATAATACCACCCGTCAGGCGTAGGAATTGTCGTCGAGTCATTTTCATAGGTCAGGAGCAGGTACGATTTAGCCCGGCCAGAAGCCAGCAGGCTGTATTTTGTTCATACCAGGCCAGGGCATTCACCCAGGTTCCGGCGACTAATAAATCCCAATGAAGATGATTGCCTGTAGAGAGGCCTGTGGTGCCGACGGCTCCAACGGGATCTCCGGGTTGGACTATCTGGCCTACCTGGGCAAATATGTCGGACATGTGGTAAACACCACTATAGATACCGAAACCATGATCGATGATAACGGTACCCCCCCGAACATGGAGCAATTCGGCCACGATGACCTGCCCCGCCGCGGCCGCGAGCACTGGTGTGCCGCCATACGCTGAAAAATCCACCCCCTCATGGTAAGTTTGATAAGGGCCGCCATTGTAAGCCCGGCGCACACCATAGAGGGCACTAATGTGTAGAAAGTCACTGATGGGTAGTTGGAATGGTTTATCCCAATAAAGCAGGGGTGTAGCCTGGTTCCATAAGGCAAAGAGCCGTTCCCGTTCGGCCTTGATTTGTTCGGCGGTGATAGCCGCGGCCGTGCCGGTCAGTGTCAATTCCTGATATTCCCAGGAGCCAGGAGCCATGTGCCAGGGTTGGGTCCAGCGGGGTTCTGTACCCGTTTGCAGGCTAAGAGGCCAATCCCCGGGTAGATAAAACGCGCCTGTGCCGATGACACCGATAAAATGAGGGGTTTCAACCAGAAGGTTGAACGCGGCCGCGTCGTACCAGGCAGAAAGGGGAGCATTACTGCTGGTTGTACCCCGTATGCCCAATCCCCAACCGGGCTGGGTGACGATGTGGGAGAGTTCGAGGCTGTTTATTCCTACCGGCAGGTCTCGTGGAGGCTGTTCTCCCCCGGCGGCTACCAGTGGGCGGTAGAAGGTTGGCAGGATGGGATCCGTCAGGCCATTGTCGTGGGCCAATTGATAAAGGTTTTGCCCGGTTTGTAGGGACAGGTTTAAGGCACTGCCAGCGGTACGCATCATCTGCCCGGGCTGATCAAAGGCTGGTTGGGCAGGCAAGGTGATGGTGCTACCGATGGCTGGCTGGCGCAAGGGGTTGGGATAAGGATTGGTGGCCTGAAGCGCGGCCGCGGTCAAACCGTAACGCCAGGCCAATGCATCCCAGGTGTCACCGGGTAGGACGGTATGTGTGGGCAGGGGTTGCGCGTGCAGAGGGGGCGACGCGGCCGCGGTAAAACTCCATAGAATAACAAAGAAGAGCAGGTAAAGACGTGACATAAGCGTAAACAGTTAAGGGTCAACAGAGGAGTTATGCAATTACTGTGGCCGGTCTCCTGACCGTACCACCCAGTGAATGAACACGAATGAACGGTTATAGTTTCGGTCACTTGGCGGTTCCTTTAGACCACCCTGGAAACGGGGGCCAAGGGTCTCAACATTAACCCGCTCTGAACCTTTGGGCAACTCCATTGACAGGGTGGTTGCCTATTCCGCAGAATGGACCCATCCCCTGTGGCAATTCCTGATTTCGGGAGGGGGGTAATACCAGGCGTGTCGGTTATCGAGCGCGGCCGCGCTCGATAACCGACACCTGAGAAAGTTCCCCGCCCCTGGGGACGGGGTTAGGGGTGGGAGAAATCCGAATAGGCAATCGCCCTGACCCCATTGACGGGATTTGGGATAATATGTTACAAACGGCTTGTCGTAAAGGAGTTCCTATGGCACAAATCTGGTTAAGTTTGGGCACCAATGTTGGTGATAAAGTGCAGAATTTGGAGCGGGCGTTATTGGCCCTACAGGGGGTGGGAACGGTGACAGCGGTGTCACCAGTGTATGAAACGCGGCCCTGGGGGGGAGTGAGCCAACCGGATTTTTTGAATGTGTGCGCGGCCGCGAGCACTGACCTCGCCCCTCGCCCTCTCCTTACCGCTCTCAAAATTATCGAACGTGAACTGGGGCGCGAACCCGGCATACATTGGGGACCACGCCTCATTGATCTAGACATCCTTTTTTACAATGATTTGATTTATCACGACGACGCCCTTACCATTCCCCACCCGCTCCTTACCGAAAGAGCCTTTGTCCTCGTACCCCTGGCCGATATTGCCTCTGATTTGATTCACCCCCACACCAATCAGATGATCTGCGAACACCTGACACAGGTAGATACCAGCACCGTTCACCCTTACAACGGCATGTTGACTGTAACGACAGGCTAAAAAACACCCCTAAATTCCCGGAATTCGTAACTACTAAATCATCGTTCAGAAATAACGTGGGTGGCGCGGTCAGGAGACCGGCCACAGCCAGCCCTGTGTTGCCTTCGACAAGCTCAGGCAACGGCTTAATATACGGCCAAAGGGCATAATCGGACATTTTCCCGTCGTGTCGCTTTATCGCCGCATTGGGAATATCCGAGGCCACCCCCACCCCTAACCCCGCTCCAGGAGCGGGGAACTTTCTCTCGTGTCATTTTTGGCGGGCGGACGCCCGCCAAAAATGACACAAATGGGGTTTCCCCTTCCCGCTGGGAATCACCGGGGGGATGGGTCTTTCGTGGTAGCCATTCTATGCCTGTATTCTTTCGGAAAAACTGGCATGGTTCAAAAGTGGGCAAGCTGTGCTTAACATTTTCTAGGGCGCTTGGGTAAATCACCCACTGGACGATTCACCCAATTGTCCTATAAATTTGTAAAGTTGATCTGAACCATGCCGGAATAATCTTGAATTTGGGACAATTAGACGTTTGTCTCATTGCCGCCCTGGCATATAATTAAATATCCTGTTGATCAGGCTTGGTCAGGCAAACAGCTTATCGGAAGGTGGCGGAGTTGGGGTTCACCGAAGGGAGCATCAGACCATATCCGATTGCCAAAGGTGAAAAACTTCAAGTCCCGATTCCTGCTTTGCCCGGAGCCAATCAAAAGTCCAGTTCTCTTTTTGACCGAAAAACCAGACCGGTTATACCACAACCCTGACATCGTACCCTGCTTCCTGGTTACTGGTAATTGCTTATTGTGTATTTTCGTAACTACTAAGCCTGTTGCCTGAGCTTGTCGAAGGCAAACGGGCTTCGACAAGCTCAGCCCTCGAAAAGGTTAGTCGTTACGTATTTTCCCCTATTCACTTTGACTCAAGGAGATCCTTATGCAAAAGAAACCCGCTATTGCCTTTTTCATCAGTACGGCCGTTGTTTTTTTGGCGGTACTGGCCCTGGTGTTCTGGCCCAGCCAGAGTACGGTGCCCGTAGCCAGAGGGAAAAGCCCGGCTACTCCCCTGACGCAGGAACTAACGCCCGAACAGATTCTGGCGCAGGACCTGGCCCTTTCTGATACTCGTGTGCAAAGTTACACACTGGGACGACGGGCAGAGGTTATGGGGGTGCAACCGGTAGGCATGCATTTTACGGCCGCGGCCGCGGCCTGTGCCACCGCCAACTGCCAGCAAGTCAACATCTACAACTACACCGATAACGCTACCATCACTACCCTGGTCAATGTAGATACCCGGGAAGTGCTTGATGTTCTCTACCAACCTGAAATGCAAGTTGGTATCAACAGCCGTTTAGAACAAAAAGCCATTGACATCATCTATGCTGATGCCCAGATTCCACAAATGTTGGGCCGTGAAATTTCCCGCGATGAAATTCACCCGATGGATGCCAGCATGAATGACACCACCTGTGGCTCTACCCATCAATGCGCCGGGGCTACCCTCTTTGCCGCCAATAACCATGACATCCTTTGGGTCATGGTAGATATGACCGACGAAGCCATCGTTGGGTACCATTGGACCAACAGCGACCCCAACAGCAGTGAAGAAGCCGCCCCTTATGAACCGATGGGTGGTTGCCCCCCCGCCGGGTCAGTAACCAACCGCAATGGTTGGACACTGAACTACGAAACCACCGGCTCCGATGCTCTGCGCGTCTATGATGCCTATTACAATGGGCAACTGGTCGTGAAAAGTACCAAACTGGTGGAATGGCACGCCGATTATGGCTCTTCCGGTTATCGTGACTCCACCGGTTGTGGGGGTGGGGGTGGTTTCCCTATTTACCCCTACGGTAACACCGTCGTCAATAATTTGATGGATGGCTCCACTGTTATCGGTTTTGAAGTGGTACAAGATTTCCGTATGAGTAGTTGGGGCAGTTCGTGCAATTACCGTTACGAACAGCATGTCCAGTTTTATGCCGATGGCCGGTTCCGCGTGGCCAGTCTGGCCTATGGCAAAGGCTGTGGTACGAACTCCATGTACCGCCCCGTTGTCCGTATTGACATGGCGATTAATGGGGACAGCAACGACCAATTTGCCTTATGGAATGGTACTGATTGGGTCGATCAAAATACTGAGGTTTATCGCACCGCTACTGCCGGAACCAACGGCCCCCATGTTTATGACAGCAATGGTGCCATTGCCCGTGTGTATGATACCGTCACCGGTACTGGCTATTATATGGTTCCTGATGAAGGTCAATTTGGCACCAATAGCCGGGGTGATGATCCTTTTGTCTATGTAAGCCAACATGATCCCGCAGAAGGGGATACCGATCTGACACAGCCTATTGGTGAATGTTGTCGCGATGATTATCAACAAGGACCTCATCTCTATATGAATAGTGAAGCCATTGATAATCAAAATATCGTTCTCTGGTACATCCCGCAGATGATGACCGATGTGACACCTGGGAATTACTACTGCTGGACCGTCACCACCAGTAATTATTATCCCTGTTGGGGTGGCCCGATGTTCGTACCTGATAACAGTACTAACCCAAATGCAGTGGATGTCACCCCTGGACAGGCCGCCAATCTCACTGTCACCAATGACAATGGCAATAGTACGACGTTTGATTTACCCGCCGGTGCGGTGAATGTGACGACAACTCTGGTCTATACCCCGGCGCAGACGGTGAATACCGTTCCCGCCAATTGGTTCTTTGGGGAGCATGCGTTTGCACTGAATGCTTACCAAAATGATGTGTTGATGCCAGGGTTCGCCTTTAATTTGCCTATGCAGGTGACGATCAACTACACCGACACCTGGACCAGTGAAATTGACGAGAGTACTCTGACACTGATGTATTGGGATGGAGCGGCCTGGGTAGATGTAGCGACAACTTGCGCCCCCAACAGCACCTATACCCGTGACACAATCAACAACACCATCAGTGTAAATGTTTGTCATCTGACGGAGTTTGCATTGTTTGGTCAGGCACCACCGCCACCGGTAAATTACTACTACTACCCGGACATACGTAAGGATAGCTAACCAGGATTCGGTGAGGGTGGTTTTGTAAATCACCCTCACCAATAAAATTCCAGGAATAACGAGGCCTGAGCTTGTCGCAGGCTGTTGGCTTCGATAAGCTCACCCACGGGAAACCCAACGGCGTGATTTGGGGGCGAACGCCCCCAAATCACGCCAGAAAAAATTCCCCGCCCCCAGGGGTGGGGAATTTTCTTAAGTGGGCCAAAGAGAGTGCAAGGCACTCCCTTTGGCCCACTTATTGTTTCCCCTTTTTCGCCGGGAAGGGTAAATACGAGAAGTGCCAGTTTTCGAGCACGCCGATGCGCTCGAAAACTGGCACTTTAGAAAGGGGTGTGTTTCATTCGGGCGGGGTAACTGAACAGTTACACTACCCTTAATCTTTGGTTATCAGGGGGTGATAAAGTGGGTTGACCAGTGTAAAGATGGTGGTGGTGATACTGTTGGTGCCGGTGGCACTGGTTTCATCAGAGAGGACGCTATAGGTGTCGTTAATAATGGTCTGGGTGGCGGTGACAACAAATTGCACCTGTAATTGCCCTTGTACAGCCAATTGTGCCGCATTCCAGGTAACGATGCCGCTGTTGTAATTGCCGCCGCTGATGTAGCTGGCTCCGGCAGGGACGGTATCGCTGATGATAAGGTTATGGGCAATACCGTTGCCATCGTTATTCACCGTCAGGGTGTAGGTGATGAAGTCACCAGGGTTGGCCAGGCCCGGTCCTGCTTTGCTGATGCTGAGAACGGGAACGATGTAAACGGAGTTTACCGCCCCACTGCCATTGGCATTGACCTGATCGCTGGTGACGCCAAAGCGGGTGTTCATCAGGCTTTGGCTGGCGGTAACGGTGTATTGAACGCTGGTGCTATTACCGGCGGGCAGGTTGGCAATGTTCCAACTAACAACGCCACTATTGTAACTCCCGCCGCTGACATAGGTGGCCCCGGTGGGAACCCAATTGCGGATGGTGAGATTGGTCGCGGCCGCGTTGCCTGTATTCGTCATTGTCAATGTATATACAATCGGGTCCCCCGTCACAAACGTGTCAGGGCCATCTAGCGTCACAAATAACGCCGGTGACGAGGCCGTTCCTTCTGCCACCTGCTGTACTGTGCCCGAAGACACATTGGCTACAAATAGATCCCCATTGATGTTTTGCCCAAACGTGGAGCGCCCAAACCCGATCAGATTATTGTGTTGGGTACTGGTCCAACCACCCTGACCATCTGGAGCCAGGTCCCAAAAATAACCGGAACAATAATCAGTCATGAGATACCGGCCAAACATGGCCGGATATTGGCTTCCTCGATAGACATATCCCCCGGTCACGGAGCAACTGGAGCCATGGCTATATTCAAAGACCGGGAAGACATAGTTACCGATGGGGCCACAGCCGCTGGTGTTATAGGGGTGATTGCCCTCATAACAGCGCCAGCCATAATTTTCGCCCCCGTCACTATAAACAGGCTGAAAATCAATCTCTTCCCAGGTTCCCTGTCCCACATCACCAATCCAGAAGTCGCCTGTCCACATATCGAAGGCCGAGCGCCAGGGGTTGCGTAACCCTAAAGCCCAGATTTCATCACAATTGCCACCGACGCCCGTGATAAATGGATTATCGTTGGGGATGGTGTAATTGCCGGTGCCGGTGCCTTTGCAGTCCGCGGCCGCGCCCGGGCCATTGTCCACATCTATCCGGGTGATTTTACCTAACAGGGTTGCCATATTTTGGCCGTTGTTATTTGGGTCGCCACCACTACCCCCATCACCCAGCGGCACATAGAGATACCCATCTGGCCCAAAATGAATGCCCCCGGCATTGTGATTGGTGTATGGTTGCACCACGGTGAGCAGAATTTCCTCACTGTTGGGGTCAGCCACATTGGGATTGCCCGTTACGGTAAAGCGGGAGATACGGGTACGGGAGTCGGAACTGGTGTAGTTGACGTAGAAATACCCATTGGTGGCATAATCCGGGTGGAAAGTCAGCCCCAACAGCCCCTCTTCACTGCCGGAATCATCTACCCGGGCGGTGATGTCCAGAAAGGGGGTACCGAGAACGGTTCCGTTTGATTGGATGATCTTGATGATCCCGGCCTGCTCCACGACAAAGAGACGACTGTCCCCGGCATTGGCCAGACTTACAGGGCTAGAGAGGCCGCTGGCAAAGTTTTGCAGGCTGAGGCTGATGTTGGCCTGGGGGGCGGCAGAGGGGAGGGTGGGGGTGGATGGTTGCGCGGCCGCGATGAACCAGCTCAATAACAGGCTGAGCCACACCCCGCCCATCAGCAAGGCCAGTCGTCGGATTGGGGATGAAAAGGTCGGTTGATAGGTCATTCTTTAGCTCCTTTGGGTTCGCTCAAGATTAAGTTGGGTGGCGCGGTCAGGAGACCGGCCACAGCAAACTCAAGAGTTATTTGCAAGCGCACCCTTTGACAATATGACAGGATAACAGGGTAAACGGTTACACAATAGGGGCAAATCTTGGTTCTGGCTCGTCCAGGTTAGGGTTTACTCAGCAAGGGTAAAAAGGTAAGCTGGCGCACGGTGATACGATACAACGAACGTGGCTCGGTGTTGTCATAGACAATGACATACAATTCGCCATTATTATCCTCTGCAAAACTGCTAGGGCTGGAGAAAGCGGGCAGAATTTTACCTTGTAGGGTGCTTTGCCAGCCATCCGTGGGGTTGCCGTTGATGGTCCAAAAGTTGCCACTACAGAAGTCAGCAAAAACATAAGTCCCTTGTAACGTGGGCCAGGCCGTGCCCCGGTAGACAAACCCTCCGGTGACGGCGCATCCGTTGCTCCCATGCGCATAGTCAAAAATGGGACTGGTATAATCACCACTGGGGCCACAACCCGTTGTAATAGGGCCGGGTTGGGTGCCCTCCCAACAGCGCCAGCCATAATTTTCACCACCGCTACCGGCCGAGGCAAAATTGATCTCCTCACGGGTAAATTCGCCTACATCACCAATGTAGATGTCACCAGTGGTGCGGTCAAAGCTAAACCGCCAGGGATTCCGCAAACCTGTGGCCCAGATTTCATCACAAGCCCCACCTGCGCCATCGGCCAGGGGGTTGTTGGCGGGAATAGTGTATTGCCCCCCGGCATCACATTCGGGCGCGTTGCCTCCACCATGAACATCCAGGCGCAGAATTTTGCCGAGCAGGGTATCGGTGCGTTGGCCGTTATCGTTGGGGTCGCCAAAGTCGCCGCCATCGCCAACACTCAGGTAAAGATAGTTATCGGGGGCAAAGTTGATGTCGCCGCCATTGTTATCGCCAAAAGGCTGGGTGAGGGTGAGCAGGATGAGTTCGCTGGTGGGATCTGCTACATTGGGATTGGCCGTAACGGTGAAACGGGAGAGGCGGGTATAAAGCTGGCTTCCTCCATCTATATAGGTGTAGTAGACGTAGAAATAATCATTGGTGGTGTAGTCGGGATCAAAGGCCAGGCTGAGAAGCCCCTGCTGAAAACCGGTAGCAACACGGTCAGTGATGTCGAGGAAAGGGGTTGCTAACACGGTTCCATCGTTTTGCACGATTTTGATGAGTCCGGCTTCTTCGGTGACAAAGAGGCGGGTATCACCAGCGTTGGCTACATCGGTGGCGGATTGGAAGCCGGTAGCGACCGCGGCCGCACCCAGGGCCACGGTTGGTAGGCTTCCTTGAACCAGGGCTGAGGGGGAAGGGGTGGCCAGGATAGGGGTCGCGGCCGCAAGGCAAAGGCCCAGCCAGACCATAAGGCGTACAAAGAGGTTGCGGGTCATGGGAAAACTCCTTATTTGCTGTTTACTTCTCCCCTATACCTGAGCAAAGGCGTGGTGGTAATGAACCACACCCCGGATACCCTGGCAGGCTCCCGGTTGCAGTTCAGCCAGCATAAAGACCCCATCGGGGAGGGGAGATGAATAGGTGATGTGATGGTTTGCGGCCGCGACAAAGCCAAAGCGTGGGTAGTAGGTTCGGTGCCCCAATACGATGACCAGGCCATGACCGGCCTGTCGGCATTCGGCCAGCCCTTGGCGAACGAGCTGGCCCCCAATGCCCTGGTTTTGGTAAACCGGGAGTACAGCCAGCGGCCCCAACCCCAGTGCGGTGTGAATGGCTCCGGCTTCATCCACAATAGTTAGCGGAGTGAAGAGGATATGGCCTACCAACTGATTATCCTGTTCGGCGACGAGGGAGAGAGTGAACGCGGCCGCGGCCCGTAAAGCCTCCACTAACTGGGCTTCATTCGGTCGGCCAAAGGCCAATTCATTTATTTCAGAGATAGCCGTTTGATCGGTGGGGTTTTCTGGACGGATAATTCGCATAGACAAATAGATAGAGATTCATTTATGAGTCCACTGAAAAAAGGTCAAAACAGTTAAAAGCCCGGTTTCTTTTTCTCTGGAAGCGACGGTTAAATTAGTCAGAAACCGGGCTTTTTGCAGTAGACTCATTTATAGACAAAAAAGGTAACTACGAAGTCGTAGCCTGAGTTTGTCGAAGGCCGTTGGGTTCGACAGATATCCAAAAAGGGCATCAAGATTATACCTGTTTTAATTTCACCGTTGGAATTACTCACTTGAGTTTAGCATTCAGAGCCAGAGCTAGAAGGTTTTCCAGAGTAATTTCCTCTCGCTCTCTCCTCTCGCTCTAAACTCCAGTACTCATACGTATTAGCCGCAATTCTCAATTTAACCAACGGTTATTGAGATTTGCCGAAATAATACAGGCATAGAATGTAACCGTTCAGCCTTGCGCAGGTTTGTACCACTAGTCAACATCTACACAGAAACCCTCGCAAGGTTCATTTTCTCAGGGAACTGAACGCTTACCATAGAATGGCAACCACGAAAGATCCAGCCCTTACGCTCCCAGCGGGAAGGGGAAACCCCATTCGTGTCATTTTTCGCGGGCAGACGCCCGCGAAAAATGACACGAGAACAAATTCCCCGCCCCTGGGGGGCGGGGTGAGGGTGGGGGAAGCTCTATACCGATATTAATTTGTTAAATCTCAAAAACCGTGGGACGCCAAAAACACGCTCGAAAAATGGCCCCAGCCGTAGAAATAGCCTTTCAGGCTGTTCCCCCGCTCAAGAAAACAAAAACGGCTTATTACATTTGGTTTGCCTGACTATTGACAAGTAACATATGACAACGTTCTCTCCCTTGTTACACTAGTACAGCTTAGTCATCGTTCAGAAATAACGTGGGTGGCGCGGTCAGGAGACCGGCCACAGCAAATCGCTAAGTTAAAAACGAACGATTAGCCATTGTGACAATTGAGAATGGCTGTTATTCAACTCATTTGAAACACACCCTTTACCAAATCGCCCTACATTTTTGTAGGAGACTGCCATGAGCAAAGAAGATCGCCCCCTAAATGCCGCCAAAGTCCGTAAACCGATGCGCCACGCCTCACGCGGCCTTATAACGCAGGGTGTCAACGTCATCAAAGAAACGTTTAACCGGTTCTTTGGTCTGCCGGACGCCATTGGCCTGCTGGTTGGTTATATGCCGGTCAAAAAAATACGGATTCGGGTGGTGATTTTGCGGGACGAACAGGGTGTGCCGTTAGCTGAACCACATGAGGTAGATCGTTGCTGGCAGGCGATGGAAGAGGTTTTTAGGCGTGAAGCCAGAGTACAGGTCATTCCCCTGGAACCACGCATTATCACTTTGCCGAAAGCAGCCCCTACAGAAGCCCTCGACGTGCATTGTACGGATGGAGCATGGCAGGAAGATTGCGACATCGCCGGGAACTACTTCCGCCCGCACACAGCGCATACCCCCTGGAGCAAGTTTACAGGGTATGCCTCACCGGTAACGGTGTTTGTCGTGCGTACCGTTTCGACGATTGGGGGATGCTCATTAGGGCCACTTACGGAATATGTCACCCTCAAGGCGAAGATGTTTCGGGTGAAAAACCCCGCGTCATGGCGCATGAAGTGGGTCATGCCTGTTTCCTCACTCATACCACCGATACCAGTCGCCTCATGTATCCCAAAGGGCCAGGGGATACATTGACTTTTTTGAGAAACTGGTCATGCGAAATTCGCGGCATGTGACGTATTGGTAATGACCAAAATTTTGTACCAACAACGGCCTAAATCATAAAAAGATGGTAACCACTAACCCTCTCGAGGGCTGAGCTTGTCGAAGCCCGTTTTGCCTTCGACAAGCTCAGGCAACGGGCTTAGTATAGCTGTTAAGAAAAAGATTTTGGCTGTACGGGCAACTCTTGTGGTTGCCCTCTTTTGCCAGGGCAGGCACAAGGCCAGCCCCTACCCAAAATCATTATCTCAAAGTCTATAGTTACAAAAGATGATGAAACGTTTTCTCCAATGGCCTGCCTATGCGTGGCTGGTTATTTTGTACGGCATGGTTCAGGTCAGCTTTACAAATTTGTAGGACGATTTGGTAAATCGTCTCGTGGGCGATTTACCAAATCGCCCTACAAAGTGTTAAGCACCGTTTGCCGACTTTTGAACCACGCCGTTATTTTGTACTTACTCCTGTTTGTTCCCCTATTTCGCCCGATTGTTGCCCCTATTGATCCCGTTGGTTATTATGCCTGGGCACGCTCTATCCTGATTGATGGGGACCTGGATGTTCGTAATGAGTTTGCTGACCTGGAGATGCCGCCGGGCGCACCCACTACCCCCACCGGTTATCTGCACAATCAATGGTCGGCAGGTAGTGCGCTCATCTGGTTGCCGGGTATGGCCCTGGTGCATGGGGTCCTGTTAATCGGCAACGGGCTGGGATTGACCATTCCGGCCGATGGGTATAGCTGGCCTTATATGTTCGCGGCCGCGTTTACATCCAGTCTGACCGGGTTGTTAGCTTTGGGGTTGTCGTACCGTTTATCCCGAGAGCTATTTGGTCAATTTGCCGCCCTGTTAGCCACCATCACCGTCTGGCTGGCGACGCCCTTTGTCTTTTTCCAGTACCATCAGCCTTTCATGTCTCATGCCCATGATGCCTGCACCAATGCGTTGTTTCTGGTGCTCTGGTGGCGCACCCGGCGGGAACCGCATCGCCGCCAACTCTGGTTTTGCCTGGGAGTTGTGATTGGCCTGGCGATCTGGATCAGGCCGCAGAATGGCATCCTGGGGTTAGCGGTGGGGGTGTTGTGGTTAGTGGATGGGATCAAAGAAGGGGTGTGGGGATTGCGGCCGCGGCTTCTCACCCAACTTTTCCCCTTAGCCGCCGGACTGCTCCTGCTTATCGTCCCCCTCTTGTTTTTCTGGCGCGAACTGTACGGAGCCTGGGTTGTCAATACCTACACCGCTTCCGGCGGCGGGGCTTTTGATTTTTCGGCTCCCCATTGGTTAGAGGTGTTGTTTTCATCTGACCGTGGCCTGTTTACCTGGACACCTATCACCATATTTTGCCTGGTGGGTTTACGCTGGGTATGGCCGAAGCACCGCCACCTGGCTTTGTTGATCACCCTTTTACTTGTGGCGCACTGGTACGTTATCAGTTGTTGGTCTTTCTGGGCCGGGGGCGACACACCGGGGCCACGTTTCTGGCTGGCCTTGACCCCGGTGTTTGTTTTGGGGTTGAGTGCCTTCGTCGAGCGGATCAGAGCCATCCCGCGCCCCTGGCTTGTCCTGGCGGGAACCGCTTTTATCGGTTGGAACCTGCTCTTACTTCTGCAATATTCACTGGGCCTGGTGGCTCCGGCGGGCGAAGTTGATCTATGGTTGATGGTCAAGAACCAGTTTGTTGTCCTGCCAGAGATTTTTTCTCGCGTTGTAGGCCGTCTGGTTCGCTGAACTGTAAATATTTGCTTCATCCATCCATTCTGCACTTTGCCCGCCTGCTTCACATGGCCGTCTGGACGTTGCGAGCGGTTTGACTTCCCGTGTGTATTGTGTGTATGATTGAAAGCCTATGACCAGCCGCGACGTTATCACGCGACTAAAAAAAGATGGCTGGGAACTTATACATGTTCGCGGCAGTCATCACCAATTCGTACACCCTGCCAAACCAGGTCGAGTCACCGTACCACATCCCAAGCGGGACTTACCTATGGGAACATTGCGGAGCATTTTCAAACAGGCTGGTTGGAACTGGCCGTAAGGAAAAATATGCGTTATCCAGTTGTCATCCACAAAGACGAAGCTAGTGATTACGGTGTGACTGTACCGGACTTACCGGGCTGTTTTTCTGCGGGGGCAACATTGGATGAAGCCTTGACCGAAGTTGTTGAGGCCATCGAATGTCATCTGGAAGGGATGTTGCAGGATGGAGAGCCAATCCCAACCCCGGATACGTTGGAACACCATCAGGCGAATCCCAATTTTGCCGACGGGATATGGGCATTTGTCACCGTTGATCTGTCGAAGTTGTCAGGAAAGTCACGACGGGTCAATGTTACCGTGCCGGAGCGGTTGTTGACGTTGATGGATCAGTACGCCAGCCAGCACGGTGAAACGCGCTCCGGTTTGATTGCCCAGGCTACGATGGAGTTTCTCGCCTCACGCGCCAATTAGGCCGGATATGTCACTTGATGAAACAGGCGAATACTTTGTTTCACCCCGGCGATGGGATTGCCAGCTCCTTGAAACTCAATCGTGACATCCCCCTGGTAGTGGGCGGCGTGGAGTAGGGCCAGGATGTGGTCGTGGGGCAGGTGGGGATCGCGGCCGCACCCGTCAAACCCCGTCGTCTTAAAATGAAAATGGTTCGCGGCCGCACTCAACCCCCGCCACCACCGCTCCCGTTCCCCCTCCGGCATATTGCCCGGATCAAAACAACACCCCAACCGCTCCTGTAAACCTTCCGGCAAGCGGCTTTTGGCTTGGGCTACCAGCCACAAATGCCGCTCGATGTCCGTACTGATACCCCAATGATTTTCGACGGTCAGGGTTAGACCCGGTATACGCTGTTGGCTTTGCCGGACAAAGGCCACCAGCCGGGTGATGAGCCGTTCGTCCTGAGCCGTTGGTGTGTCTGGTTGGCCGCCCAGGTTGAGGCGGAGCAGAGGGGTGTGGAGATGAGATGCGGCCGCGAGTCCCCGTCGTAAATAAACCTGTTGCAGAGGCCAGGCCCAGTGTGGCACGGTGAAGTCACTGTTGATGGTCCAACAGAGGGTGGAGATCGAGCCGGTCTCCCGACCGCGCTCGTCATAATTGCGTGTGCGGTGGCTCGGTGGGGACACCGGCCACAGCGGGAGAAAACCCTGGCTCGAGCCAGTCTCCCGACCGTGCTCGCCGTCTCCCATTGCCCGATGTTTCAACTGTGCCAGACTACCCCGACTGTACCGCCACAACTCCGGTGGTGCGCCAGGCAAAAGGGCCAACAACGGCCTGCGGATACGGCTAAAGCGGGGTGGGGGTAGCATAAAATCATTGGCCTCGATGCGTGCCAACCCCACCTGCCGTGCCCCCTCCGGCAAATCCCGTAGCGACCACCGCCCCGCATAATACGCCTCATGCCACGACCAGGAACTGACTGCGAGTTGCCATGTCATGGGGAGATTATACGGGAACGCGTAGGACTTGTAGGAACTCGTAGGAACGCGTAGGAACTTGTAGGAACTTGTAGGAACTCGTGGGAACTCGTAGGAACTCGTAGGAACTCAGGGAACTCCTGCACAGCCACACACCCTTGCCCCCATATTACATTTGAGTCGCCTGACTATTGACAATCAACACATGACACTCCTGCCCCGCCTGTTACACTATCTCCACCCACTCGTGTGGCGGTCATGCGGACACAATCTCTCAATCTCTCAATCTCTCAGTCTCTCAATCTCTCAATCCCAAAACCGCCACCACCCAATAACCAATAACCAATACACCCATAACCAGGAGACCCCCATGCGCGAATTCCATTCCCACACCATTATCGAACCATTCCGGGTACGTTCGGTCGAGCCGATCCGTTTTACCACGATGGCCGAACGAGAAAAAGCTTTGATTCGGGCCGGGTACAACCCGTTCCTGCTCCACGCCGAGGATGTCCTGATTGATTTGCTCACCGACAGCGGCACGGGGGCGATGTCGTCCCGCCAATGGGCAGGCATGATCGCCAGCGATGAGTCTTACGCCGGAGCCACTTCGTTCTACAAATTCGAGGCCGCCGTACAGAACATCACTGGCTTCAAACACGTCATCCCCACCCATCAGGGACGCGCCGCCGAACATATCCTCTTCACGACCATTGGCCGACCGGGGCATGTCATCCCCAGCAACACCCATTTCGACACCACCCGCGCCCATGTCGAACACAGCGGCGCCGAAGCGCGTGATCTGGTCATCGAAGAAGGGCATCACCCCCGGCTCATCCATCCCTTCAAGGGGAACATGGACATTGACGCCCTGCGCCACACGCTGGAAACGGTGGGGCGGGACAACATTCCGGTGATTATGCTGACTGTAACCAATAATTCGGGCGGTGGTCAGCCGGTGAGCATGGCGAATGTGAAGGCGGTCAGCCAATTGGCGCGGCAGTACGGCATTCCCTTTTTCATTGATGCCTGCCGCTTTGCCGAAAACGCCTGGTTCATCAAAACCCGCGAGGAAGGGTACGCCGACAAAGAACCGATAGACATCGCCCGCGAGATGTTCAGTTATGCCGATGGCTGTACCATGAGTGCCAAGAAGGATGGCATGGCGAACATCGGCGGCTTTTTGGCGGTGAATGATGACGCGTTGGCGGCGCAATGCCGTAACCTGGAAATTTTGACCGAAGGGTTCCCGACATACGGGGGCATGGCCGGGTATGACCTGGAAGCAATTGCGCTGGGGCTGTATGAAGCCCTTGATCCCCATTATTTGCGTTATCGGATTCGTTCGATTGCTTATTTGGGGGACAAACTGACGGCGGCGGGTGTGCCGATGGTGTTACCGACCGGCGGTCATGCGGTATACCTGGATGCGCGGGAGATGTTGCCCCACATTCCGCCCCTGCAATATCCGGGCTGGTCGCTGGGGAATGCGTTGTACCTGCTGGGTGGGATTCGGGGGGTGGAGATTGGCACGGTGATGTTTGGCTTGCACCCGGATGGCACGGAGAGCGCGGCCGCGATGGACCTTGTCCGTTTAGCTTTCCCGCGTCGGGTCTACACCCAGAGCCACGTAGATTACCTGGCCGAAATTATCATTGAGGTTTACAACCAGCGCGAAGCCCTGCCCGGTTATCGCATCGTCTCCCAATCGCCCATCCTGCGCCATTTCACCGCCCGCCTGGAACCGATTCGGTGAGGTACTGCGTGAAGCGTGATGCATGATGAATGAGGCGTGGCGTGTGGCGTTCACCCTGTCTCCTTGCCACCCTGTCACCTTGTCAGGTATCCAAAGCCTATACGCACCTTATCGCCTGTGGATTACAATTTTACTGTTTTGTTACCGCTATTGCCTTGCAACTTGCTTGTAACGTTTAACTGTTTCTACCCTCATCCCCGACCCTTCTCCCCACCGGGAGAAGGGAGCAATTCCCTCGCCCCTTTGGGGAGAGGGCCAGGGTGAGGGGTATTAAAGGAGTTCTACGATGACGCAAAAATTACGAGCGTTGGCCCTGGTGCTGGGGCCGGTTTGTTTGGTGTTTGTGAGTTTGTGGGTGGGGTTGGGGCGTAACGCGGCCGCCGCCCCTTCCCCCTTTGACACCCCACCGCAAGGGGCTGAGATTATTCTGGATCAAGCTGGCCTGGGCCGCGTGGCCTTTGAGCAGGAGATGGTCTTTGGGCCACAATGTATAACTGCCAGTGGCGACCCCTTCTCACCCATGAGCAGTACCCTCAGACCACCCGGTTACTACACCAATCCCCAATATTCCAGCGATTTTTACACCTACCGCTACCGCATAGACGTTCCCGCTGATTATGCTTATGACGTAGTGCGGGTGGAACTGTTTGATCCTGATACCTACAACCACTCGCCGGGCCTTGTCAACGTATATACCGGTAACTATGTCATCTCCCATACCCTCCAGGCTATTGCGGCTGGTTTCCCCGCTACGGAAACGCGCAACTGTAACTTTGGTACCGACTTTGCATACCGTTATCAGCCCTGTGTTCTTGGTACACACGAGGACGAGGTCTTGAACCCCTACTGGTTGGTGAAGATAGATGAGATACGGGCAGGCAATGGCACCAGTTGTGGTGCTCCTGCGGGCAATGATTACAACAACGGCCAGCCCACCCAAACGGCTTTTGACCTGTATTACTATGGCCAGAGCATCACGGGCACAACGCAGATGAACCCGTTAGCCAATTACATGGGGCGGACGGACAACATATACGATACGGATTTGCGTTGGGTGTCGCCGGGTGGGGCACAATCGTATGATCAACCCACCTTTGTCCCGGCTGACAGCGGTTCGTTTGAGGTGGACTTAACGGCCATTCCCAATATTCTGGTGGATCCGGCGACGGGTGTCCGTTCCCTTTACCTGGATGTCACCACTCTGGCGGGTGCATCCGAAAATGGGTTTGAGATATGGGCCGGGCCGCCTGTGTACACCGGAGCGCAAGGAACATCGAGTGGTCATTGTACGACCAGCGTACCGGGGCAGATGGCTGGTGTGCCCAGTCAGGTCAACAAACGTAATTTGTTTATGACGAACTGCGGCCGCGGCTCCCATGCCTCTCAGGGTGTCACCATCTACGCCCTCGATTATGCCCCCACCAACGTCAATACGAATAACCCCGTCAATATCCCTGTCACCTACATTGGCCCGGAGTATGCCGGGCAATCTATCTATGTGACGCTGTTTGATATTGATTCTGGTTCAACAGGCCCCCTTGTTTTTTACTTTGACACGCTGGCGTTCCATCTGCTGAACCCGGTTCCTAACGCACCTGCCAACCCCGTCAACCCCACCCTGACCGACTTTTACCGTGCCTTTTCTGTCAACAACAATCAAGACAACGACCCTGACCTGATCCCCCCCCAGACACGGAATTGTCGTATCGGTAACTGCAATAATATGTGGATAACACCATCTTACCGTATTGACATTCCAACCCTGTCACCAGATTGTGTGGATGTGCAAACAACGCCGCTGCTCTGTACGCCGTTTTATGGGGGTACATTGATGGCTCGCCTGATAGCCGGGATGCTAGACAATTACGTCTGGCATGCCGAACTGCCAGAACTCCCCCTACCAGACATCACCCAGAGCTGCACAGGTGTTTTCCCAGTGGCCGGACATGAAGATTTGCGTTCGGTAGACTCCTCGATTTACAACCAATATGTTATTAATGGCGGCGCCAATTACCCTGCGACTGTACCGACCTATGCCCAACTCATTGAGGCTGGACATATTCCCAATCGGTCTCTACGCAGTCAAGCGCAACCGGGAGATACTTTTCTGTTCATAGGACAGGGAACAGATTGGTATGAATTTAGCTGGTTGCGTTGGGGCAGTGTGAGCCAGCCGGATGATGTCACTACTTTAGCCAACAGCCTGACCTGGCCTGGGGATAGTTTTTTGTTTGAAGAAGCCGGTGATCCGAGTGATGTGACAATTCACGAATGGGATTGGGTGGCGTTGAATAGCAGTTCGGTCTACGGCACGGCGGCGGAAACACAATTGAAGGCGCATATTGATCGCGGCCGCACCCTGCGTGTTGTTCTTTTCTCCGGGACCAACCCCGACGGAACCCAAATTGAACAATTGGCAAACATGCGCGTCTTGGGCTACCGCCTTAGTCCCAGCAGCCCCAGTCAGCGTTGGTTGTTGCTGCAATTTGTCAGTTATGCTGAGCAATGTGGAGAAATCGCCCCCGCTACGATTAACATCACCGCGCAGGTTTCAGTTTCCGAAACCACCAGTTTGGTTGAACTTCCGGTCAATCTGGGTCAGGCGCACCCCCTTACGGTTACGGTAGAGTATGCGACCATTCCTGGCACTGCCCTACCGGACACAGATTATCAGCCGGTTACTGGCACGCTCACTTTTGCCCCAGGCGAGATCAGCCATCTTGTTTCCGTGCCCATTCTGGACGATGCTACCTACGAGTTTGACGAAACCTTCCACGTTCTACTCATCAACCCGGCGAATGGTACAGTTCTTAACGATGAGGCAGTGGTGACCATTTTGAACGATGACGCACCACCGGAACTGTCGTTCGCGGCCGCGGCCCCCACCGTCAGCGAAAATGTCAGTATCGGCGTCCTTTCCGTCACTGTGCAACTGGCTCCCACCTCTGGCCTCACCGCAACCGTCGCCTACTCGACCACCGACGGCACAGCCATTGCCGGGGTAGATTACCAGCCTGTGCAAGGGGTCATCACCTTCACCGCCGGAATCACCAGCGCCGTTATCCCCATTCCCATCCTCAACGACACCCTGGCCGAAGGCAACGAATGGTTCCATCTCATCCTGATTGATCCGGTCAACGGCGTCATCACTGGCACGAATCCGGCCCCAATCTTCATCGTGGACGATGAATGCCTGTACAACCTGTACACCGTGCCGGGGCGGGTCGAGGCGGAGAACTTCACCTGTGGCGGCGAAGGGGTGGCCTATCACGACAGCACCCCCACCAATGAAGGGGACTCGGCTTATCGCCTGCTGGAAGGTGTGGATGTGTGGGATGACGCGGCCGCGTCCCAAACCCATTATGTTGGTAGTACAGAAGATGGGGAGTGGCTGGTCTACACGGTCGAAATCACGGCCACGGGGCGCTACGATTTGTGGGTCGCGGCCGCATCTGTCCAATCTGGTAGCTGTTTCTGGATGGAAATAGATGGGGTGGATGTGACGGGGCAGGTGGCTGTGCCGGTGACGGGTGGGGAGTTTGGGGAGGTTGCGGCCGCGGAGCACATCACCCTCACCGCCGGAACCCACCAGCTACGCCTCGCCATCCCCTGCGGCGGGGCTAACTTTGATTACCTGGCCCTGACGATCACCCCGCCGGATGAACTGTATCTGCCGTTTATGCGGAAATAACTTTGAGTTACATCAACGGATTGAACAAAGGGGTGGATTAGTATGAATCCGTTCCTTTCTTAATCCGTTGATGTAATTTGCAGTCTGCGGCCGCGTTTTCTTTTCCCCCCTCAATTGTTTATACTAATCGGGTAAGCAAGATAAATCTATCACAGGGAGAGGGTCAAAATGACATGGACTGAACTATTGACCGACCTCAAACAACTAGATCGTGCCGACAAATTACGGGTGATGCAGTTTCTCTTGTTAGAAATTGCTACCGATGAAGGCGCACTTATGAAATCCGGTTTAACTTATCCGGTCTGGTCCCCCTACGATTCCCACAAAGCCGCCCAAGAGATGTTTGCTCTCTTGCAAACAGATTGATGTAGGCCAAACAAATCTGGCATCAGGTAGTTAATTGAAATGACAATACCAGAGGTGATGAGGATGAATAGTGTTACTTACACACAGGTTCAAGAATTGGTAGCCCATTTGCCAGTCACAAAATTGCCGAGAGCTTTTGCCATGTTAAAAAGCCTGGCGAATGAAGATGTAATTGCCCCTTCCATACAAATTAAAACATTGAATTTGCCTCTGGCTGAACGTCGCCGAATGTTGGCTAAGCAGGCCGAAGAAATGCTGGTTCATTACGAAGAAACTTCTACAGAGCGTGAAGAGTGGCAGGGGGGAGACTTTGGAGATTATTAAACGAGGCGAAATATGGTTGGTCAATCTTGATCCCACCATAGGTGCCGAAATTCGTAAAACCCGTCCGGTTGTTGTGATTAGCTCAGATGCGTTGGGAAAATTGCCCATCAAACTGGTTGCTCCACTAACGGAATGGAAAGATTTTCTGGCAGAAAACATTTGGCATGTGAAGATAGTTCCTGATAAGGCCAATGGTTTAGCCAAACAGTCTTCCGTAGATACCTTACAGTTGCGAGGTGTAGATACCCAGCGTTTTGTCCGCAAGTTAGGCAAAGTGTCAACCGCAATGATGGCAAACATCGCGGCCGCAATCGTAACCGTTATCGAATATGAATAAAAAAACGCGGCCGCAAACTCAGTTTGCGGCCGCGTTTCCCCAATTACTCACTCTCTCAGTCTCTTAATCTCCGCTCTCCACTCTCCTCCGGTACACCCACACCCCTCCCAACAACCCAATCAACATCATCGCCACCACCGGTAGCCATAAGCTAACCGGCTGACCGCTGAATGCTGACAGGCTAACCGAAGTGGGGATAAACACCGAGAAGATAGACACCGCCGGAACCTGTTGTACATCATTGTTCACATCCACCACCCCGGCAATCGTGACCGTGTAGGTCGCGCCTTGCGTGAGCGGGGCGGACGGTGTGAACACATGGGTAAAGGTGGTGCTGTCATAACCAAACGTGCCACTCACCACCCCATCCGGCCCCATCACCTGGAAACCACTGTTGGGCGTCGCGGGCATCGCCTGATTCCACACCGCCGTAATCACCGTATTCGGTAACACATTGGCCGACCCATTGGCCGGGGTCAGGCTGGTCACGATGGGATCGCGCCAATTTTGCACCGTAATCTGCACCAACTGCGTCCCATTCGTACCAAAATCTACCGTCAGACTGCGGTTGGGAATTTCCGTGTTGCCGTCCGCTTCCTTTTCTACGGTGTCCCAACTGCCCCGTGCCACCTTGTACTCAAACAACGTGCCATCCAAAATGGTCAACGTCTTGGTGAAGGTGGTGCTGTTGGCCCGTGTCATCGCCGTGCCGCCCGGATTCCACAGGTTCAACGTGCCATCCGGGTTGACGGTGAAGGAGAGATAAGCCGTACCAGGAGTGTAGGCCGGAACCGTCACTTCAAAGGTGACATCTACCAGCCGCGCTTCGGCGGTGGCTGTCACCACATTGGATTGGGGTGAGCGGTTGAAGCTGGTGTCGAAGGCCACGACGTAATAATCGTAGGTGACATTTGTCACGACCGCCTCGTCCACATAGTTTGTGACTGGCCCCCAAACGGTGTCAATCTGGCTGTAACCACCCGCCGGATTCACCTGCCGGTATATCTCATACCCGGCCAGGTCCGGTTCGCTGTTGAGCGTCCAACTGAGCAGGATACTGCTGGGGGTTGTGCCGTCCATGACCAGGACGGTGGCCGCCGGGGCGGTCGTGTCAGGGCTGGCGACCACATGTAGTAGGCCGCGATCATTGTTGTCGCCGGGGCCGCTCAAGTCGGACAGATACCACGTCTGCCCGCCATCACTGCTCCAGCGAGTCACGTATTCGTAATCGCCGAGGGTATCCGGCAGGAGCTTGCCGAAATATTCATCGTTGTTGCCCGCGGCCGCGCCGTAAACCATATCTACCCAGGTCCAACTGGCATTGGGGGTCGAACCCACCGCCCCAAAACCAATCTGCCCCCAGATACCCGTCGCTGGCCCATTGCTCCCCGTCGCCCCGGTAATCCGCAACTGCCCGGAGATGTTGACCGTCGCCGTGATGGTGCTGATGGTGTGGGTAATTTCGGCCGGAGCTTGCAGGTTGTACCAGGCCGTCGTCAGGTCGTGGTGCGGTGTGCCGCTGGCCTCATTGGAGGGGGCACTGACCAGCCCGGTGGTGTCATCACGGGCGATGACGGTGTAGTAGTAGGTGGTGGCATTAACCAGACCGGCGTCGGTGTGGGTTGTGCCCACCGTCGTGGTGATGTATTGATAACCACCGCCACTGACCACACTGCGGTACAGGTCGTAGCTATCGGCTCCGGCGGAAGCGTTCCAGGACAGGTCTAACTCTTCGCTCCGTTCGGCGGTGACAGCCAGACCGGTGGGGGCAGAAGGAGCCTGGGGTAGAACGCTGGTCACGATGAGCAGTGCGCCGCTCATGGGCGAAAGGGTCACGGTGATGTCCCCATTCCCGTCTACGGTGTAGCTCTGGTTGTCCAACACGTTGAGCAACTGCGCTCCAATGGGCAGGTAGCCGCTGACATTGACGACGACGTTTTGCCCGCCGGTGGCCCGGTTGAACATCACCACCGCCGCATCAGAATTGTCAGCCATCTTGCGGCCATAGGCGTAGGTGTTGGCGGCATTATCTACCAACAGGGTGTCAAAGCTACCCGTCCGCAGAGCCGGATGGGCATTGCGGGCGGTGGTCAACACGGTGTAATAGTCGCGTAATTGATCTTGCCCGCCCTGGGTTTGCAGATGGGTGTAGAACGGCGTGCCGCTCTGATCCAACCAGGGGTATGGGATGCGGTTGTACGGGTCGTCTTGCCAGGTCGAACCATCATAGGTGACGGGGCCAACCAGACCCACTTCGTCGCCGTAGTAAATCGTCGGTGCGCCAGGCAGGGTCATCTGCAACAGCACCACGCCGCGCAGACGGGTCATGGCGTCTGACCAGTCGTAGGCCGGGTTCTGGTAAATGGTGGCGTCGTTCAGGTCGGTGTTGTGATCCAGCATGAACAGGGCACGATTGGTGTCGTGACTGCCCAACAGGTTCATCATGGCGTAGAACGCTTCCGGGGGATAACGCTCTTCCAGGTTATGCAAACGCTCATCCAGTTGTTGTGGGGTAAGCGGGGTCAGGATACCGGCGGAACTGCCGCTGTTGTGGTCGTTGTCCACAAACGGCTCGTCGCGCCAGAAGCTCATGATCGCCGAGCCGAACTGGTAGTTCATGGTGGCGTCCCACTCGTTGCCCAATGTCCAGCTTGTCGCCACATTCCATTCCTCACCCACGATGTAGGCGTCGGGGTTGGTCTGGTGGACGGCGGTGCGGAACCCTTCCCAATAATTATTGGTGGGGTCGTTGGTTGTGCCGGGGTCAACGTCGCCGCCCACGTCGAGACGCCAGCCATCGGCCCATTGCATCCAGTAGCGGGCAATGGCGTTGGCCCCACCGGCCCAGATGTAGTCGCGGACTTCCTGGTTGCTGGAATCCAGTTTGGGCAGGCTGTCGAAGCCGAACCAACTGGTGTAGGTACTCCCGCCGGGTGTGCCATCATCACCGACACAAGGACCAGAGCCGGGAATGGGCGCGGCCGCGAAGTAATACCAATCCCGGTACTGGCTCAACTGATCTTCACAGGCCCCCGTGGGTGCGGGGTAACGGTTGTATCGGTCAAAGTAAATGCTGTCCGACGACGAATGATTAAACACACCATCCAGAATGATGTTGATCCCCAGCGCATTGGCCTGTGCCACCAACGACTGGAACTGCGCCAACGTGCCAAAGTTGTCATCAATGACGCCAAAGTTGGTGGCGTCATATTTGTGGTTAGACGGGGCCTCGAAGATGGGGTTGAAATAAATTGCCGTGACCCCCAGGCTGTCCAGGTAAGCCAACTGACTTAACAACCCTTCCAGGTCGCCGCCGTAGAAGTTTTGGCTGTAGACGCCGGGGCAGGGGGATGTGGCATCACGCGGATCGCAGATGGGCGTGTTCCAATTCGTGCCGTTAGAACGGACGATGGTCGGGGTTTCGTTGTAGAAGAAGGTTCCTGCCGGGGTGTTGTTGGCGGCATTGCCATCACGGAACCGGTCGGGGAATACCTGGTAGATGATACCATTTTGTACCCAATCCGGGGTTTGGAAGGTGGGATCGTACATCGTCAACTGCCAGCTATTGTCAACACTGCTGGCGAAAGTCTGCCCCCAACCACCGGTACGGGCCGCGTCATCTTCGTAGTAAGCGGTCGCCGTGCCATCCAGGGCAATGAAGCGATACCAGTAAACGGTCGGGTCGGCACTGACGGGTAGAACCGCTTCCCACCAATCATACTGGGCATCGTTGGCGATTTTAGTCAGGTTGATCAGTTGTTGCGTGTTGGTGCGGTCGTTGTAGACACGCACCCGGGCCGCGCTCAGGTCATCGCAGGCGGAACGGAAGCGCAGGGTGACGGCGGTTCCCGTCGGCACGGCCCCACCGGGGGTGCGGAACAGGGTGTCCCGGCTGTTGTGCCCCAGATCATTCCACCAGATGTTATTGTCGTTGGCGGCCCCACTGGCACAGGCTCCCGTGCCGCCACCACCGCCGCCGCTCAGGTTGGGGATGGTGTAGGTCGCCAGGAACCGTTGCGTCGTGGCATCGTCCCAGCCGTTCGATTGATCGTCGCTGGGCACGGTGTCATACGCCCCCTTCGAGCCACCCCCCTGCGTGCCGAAGAATTGCAGGTTGATGGTGTCACCACCAGCTACGGCGATGTCGGTCAGCGGGATACGCAGGCGCAGGCCATCGCCATTGCTCCAGGCTATTTTGGAGCCGGGTAGAGACGGTTGGCCGGAGTTGCCAATGCCACCCCAGTCCACGCCGCCGCCCGTATTCCAGTCGGAGCCGTTCCAGGTGCGGAATTCCGTCCAGCCATTGTCGCTGGGGCCGAAGATGTTGCCGCGGATCAGGTAATCGGGTTGGGTGAGGGGAACGGTGACGGGGGTCGAACCGAGATTCTGGTGGGTGGCGGTGTAGGCGTAGGTGACAGCATTGCCCCAGGGATCGCCACTGCCACCGCCGGGGAGACCCGTATCAATCGCCAGCCCCAATTGCCCGACGGAGACGGTGGTGGTGTAAGCCATCGGCACAAAGAGGTGCAAATCCTGGCTGTCGGCCCAGATGTGCAGGCGGGTGGTGTCCGTCCAGGCCACGCCGTTCCAGTTGGCGGGGCCAGGATTGGCTAAATCGCCTTGTGCATCCACGGCGACGGGCACGGTGACGAGGTTATGTTGGGTGGTGGGATCGTCCCAACCGGTAGATTGATCGTCGCTGGGTACGGTGTCATACGCCCCTTTGCCGCCGCCGCTCTGGGTGGCAAAGAATTGCAGTTTGACATGGGCCGGGTCGGGGTTGCCGATGTCGGCCAGGGGGATGGCGAATTCGATGCCGTTGCCGTAGCTGTAGGCGATGTGCGTACCGATATCGCCGCTGGTGATGCCTCCCCAGTTGACGCCCGCGCCGGTATCCCAGTTGCCGTTCCAGGCCCGGAATTCTGTCCAACCGCCTTCCCGGCTGACGTTGCCGCGAATGAGGTAGTCGGGCAGGAGCGGTTGGGCGGAAGGGACACCGTCAATGTTATCGAAACTGAAGGTGATGGCGTTGCCCCAGGCGTCGGTCGTGCCGCCGGAGTTGGGGACGCTGTTGGTATCAATGGCCAGACCAATCTGGCCGGAAGAGTCCACATTGTTGTAGGCGGGGCTGGGGATGTAGAGGTAGAGGGTGGTGGCGGTTGCGGCCGCGTACATCCCCCGCATATCCGTCCAGGCTACACCCGACCAGTCACCGGGGCCGGGGCTGGCGAGATCACCCGCCGGGTCTTCGGCAATCTGCACATAGTCTGCATCCCGCAGACCATCTAAGGTGATTGTGCTTTCATCAAAAGAGGGAACGGCTTGCACGGGGCGAGCCACAAGGGGAGAAAAAAGAGATGTCAGCATAGCCACAGCCATGATGACCTGGACAAAACGCTGGTGCGACGGGCGAATACGCATGTGACACTCCTGGGAGAGCGGTCAGCGGGTCAGCTAGTCAGCTAGTCAGCTTGTCAGCTAAGAAGCTAGTCAGCTAAGAAGCTGAAATGCTGAAATGCTGAAATGCTGATGGCTAAACGCTCTGTATGCGATTGTTACGACTCAAGGGACGTTGTGGGCAACAACGTTTTGTGCAACCGTTTGCACAAAGATGAGAGAATTATAAGTGCAACCGGTTGCATTTGTCAAACGGAAAACTTGAATCAAATTTGGTTTGAGCGTTTTGTATTCGGCCTTTGTAAAAGTAAAATTTATTACTATTTATTGTTAGTTAATAATTCTTCCTTTTCGCTTCGAGGTAAAAATGGCATATAGAAGGGTATGGTCAATCAAGCAAGAGTTAGTTGTTAAGGCTCGGGAAGCTGCTTTCTCGGCAATTCGTGCGTATAATGATCCTTTGATAACTTTCAAGTCTGAAACGTTTATTGTCTTAATGATAATTGCTTGGACATATATGCTCCATGCATATTTCCGAAGTGAAGGTATTGACTATCGTTACTTTCGGTGGCAAAAGAGTCGTCGGATATTTGATCGAACTAAAACTGGTGCTTTCAAGTATTGGGAACTGGAAAGGTGCCTCAACGAGAGTACCTGCCCTATTGATAAAGATACAGCAAATAACTTGCGTTTCTTGATAAAACTACGTCATGAAATAGAACATCAAATGACGCTTTCGTTAGATGGCTATCTTAGTGGGCGTTATCAAGCGTGTGCGATCAACTTCAACCATTACTTGAAGCAACTATTTGGGCCATCTCAAGGGTTGGATCAACATCTCACATACAGTATTCAACTTGCTCAGATTACTCGGGATCAATTTAAGACCGCAGACACTCCTATTTCAGGGCGGTTAAAGGCGTTCATCACAGAATTTGATCAATCATTATCAGGTGATGAGCTGAATAGTAGCCGCTTTAGCATTCGCCTGTTGTTTACAAAGCGAACAGCGAATAGACCTGGTCAAGCAGATTCGGTAGTTGAGTTCCTGGATCCAAAATCGGCACTTGCCCAATCCATCGACAAGGAGTATTGGGTTCTTAAACCTGTAGAAAAACCCAAGTTTCGAGCAAAAGATGTTGTAGCTCGCGTTAGGTCCGAAGGGTTTACCAAATTTCGTATATCCCCAGAACATACTGAACTGTGGAAAGCAGAAAATGCCAAAGACCCATCAAAAGGATATGGTGTTGATGTGCAAGGAACTTGGTATTGGTACCAAAACTGGATTGATTATTGTATAAAAAGCTGTACTGCTAATCCCGAGAAATATGAAGCTAATGAGATTACCAAATAGAATGGGCAACCTGAAGTTCAAAAGAGAAATTTCAGGTTTGGGTTAGACTCAATTACAGTGGCTTTGGTCAATCCTAAAGTGCCCCAAGGGTGCGGCACACTTTTTTGCAAGGGGCTAACAAGCTCCATTTTCAGTAGCAATCAGGCATGAAATTGCAAACAAAACAAGTATCAGGACAATGAAAAACCGCTTTCATAAGGCAATTCGGGACTGCTTTCACCGTTGCCACATGTCTGAATTTCACCTGATATGACCTTCTGCAAAAATCTGTGCCGCACCTTTGTTTTAGTTTCCCTGTGGCAGAGTGACTTTCAAATAGCTATACTGCAATAACCTCAAGTTTATTTTCTTTTTGAACTGGAAAACAGCGAAAATGATGCAACAACGTCTTATAAACCGGGTAGAAGAATTACTTCAACAAGGTAACAATGTAATGACTACTAAACGGTTATCCCGTGATGGTTATAGTGAAGTAATCGATTACAGTAAAATGCTTGGCTTTCGAGTGGCTGTTCTTTCCTTTATTGAACGAGTATATGGTGTTTCCCATACACATTACCAGGAATTTTTAAAACACATCAACGGGGATCATGTATCTTCTCCTCAAATAGCAATGTCAATACTTCAGACCATTCATGATGAAATTGCTGGTGATTGGCTATTTTCAGTCAAAGGACTGGTTACTGCTGAGGTTTTTTCAGATTTCATTGATATGGCAAATTATTTGGTAGCCCAAGAGTACAAAGATGCGGCCGCCGTTATTGCTGGTAGTGTTTTAGAGGAACACATCCGTCAATTATGCCAAAGCAATGGCATAGACCTTGAGGTTTCAACCGCAAACGGAACCAAACCTAAAAAAGCAGATCAGATGAATGCTGATCTTGCGGGTGCAAGTGTCTATTCAAAATTAGATCAAAAAGCCGTAACGATGTGGTTTGATTTACGCAACAAAGCTGCTCACGGCAAATATAGTGAATACAACCAAGTGCAAGTCGAGAACATGATCGCAGGAATTACAGAGTTTATGGCACGTAACTCAGCATAAATGGACTTTCTTTGAACTTAGTAGAATAGGGAAAGAGGCAACCATTCTATTAGTCGGTGGTAGAGGGTTTGGGGTGAGCGCGGCCGCATCCCCCTCAACACCTCTCCCTTTCCCTAGCTGGCACGAGTACACAGATGAAATTGATAGGGAGTGGGGGTCGCGGCCGCGCTTCTACCCCTCTTTCCGTCTGACACTTGACCCCGTTTGGGTTGGTGATGAATAATGTGGTTGAGTCACATATGCTCACCCTCAGATGCACCCCAAAGTCGCCCAAGAACTGAGTGTCTCCCTGGCATCATGAATTCCACAAGTATCGCCAGGCCATAAGGATAAGAATCATGGAACCCAATTTGATACTAAAAGCCACGACTTTAGAGATTGTCGAGAATCAATTGCGCGATAACTCACCCCCGGAAACCAAAGTGACCTACGATAGATTGCTTGCCAAAGGTTATTCTGATCAAGAAGCCCGCGAACTAATGGGGGCAGCTGTCAGCGTTGAAATCTATGATGTCCTCAAGAGCAATAAGCCGTTTGATGAAGCGCGATATATCAAGGCACTGCGTCGTTTACCCAAACTGCCCTGGGAATAGTCGTGAAACGTGGCATTATAGAAGTGTTGTCAGAGTTGTGAGAGGAAGAATGGCGAAGAGTGGGGTTGCGGCCGCGTTACAGTCCCAACCACATCTTTACGGCATTTTCAACGGGGAGTAATTGGGTGGCCGCTAAACTACCCAGTTTACGTATCAGCTTTGCTTCCGGGATCGTAACCAAATTTTGGGTGTCAAAAACCCCAACATGAAGAAATCGAACCTTAACGTCTACTTCAAAACGTGATCCACGAACGCTGGTTGTATGGGGAACAATCGTTACCAGAGCACGATCTTGATTAGATGCCGGGATGCTCAAAACCAGGCAAGGGCGCACTTTAGCCGCCATGCCCAGGTCAATCATCCATACTTCACCTCGTTGCGGCTTGTTCATCGTTGGCCTCACGGTTATCTAATTCAAGAAATAGGGCGTCTGCCGCGAATACAAGTTCGTCATCAGTGAGTAGAGGGAACTCAAACGATTTCGTGCGTTTGATGATCTCTGAGGCTACCTGCCATTTTTTCAGCGGGGGCAACTTATCAAATGAATCCAGAAAGGCTTGTACGGTAACATTCATCGTAGTAACTCCGTTCGTGAGGGGGCACGGTTGAAGGCCATTATAGTTGAGCCAATGAGCTAATTCAAGGCAGGGCGCTGCCGCGTCCCTTACTCGGATAAGAACTAAAAACTGCGTTATCAAACCTTCCCTGTGCTATACTTTAACCATGAGCCGTGACGTTCTGGTACGCATCAAAAGGGCTATCCTGGTCGGAAACTATGTTTTTAGTGAAAAGGCCAGTTTGGAGTTAGAAGCCGATGGGTTGACCGAACTCGACGCCGTTGAATCCATCGTCAATGCTGTCGCTATCTACAAAACAATCCGCTCTCAAAGCCCTTATCGTCAACAAATAAGAGAATATTTGCACATCATCCAAAGTACCAACCTCGAAGGATTGATGGTGTATACAAAGGGCAAATTGGTACAAGAGGCCGGAATCGAAACGTACTACTTTCTGATTTCGTCAAAAAAGGCAATATAACGATGAACAGAAAACTCCAGATCAAACATTGCCCAAACTGTGGCAGTGAGTTAATCCAACTCGTTACCCGTGATCTAACCCGCCAATACAAAGGGCAATCCTATACGGTTCCAGCCGTCATGTTTTATGATTGCCCCAATTGCGGGGAAAAAGTTTATGACCGGGTGGCAATGCAAAAAATTCAGCAATATTCACCAGCTTATCATCATAGTGAGGCAATGGTAACGGTATAAGGGCAGATTATCCATGAAAACCAAGCTTTCTCTCCCCCATCCCCTTACCGAAGCCGCCGAACAACTGGCGCAAAAACTGGGTATATCCTTGAGTGCGTTGTCCGCGGCCGCGCTTTCTGCCTATATCACCGCCCATCGCCAAAACAATGTCACTGAACTCCTCGATCAGGTTTACAGTACCGAAGCCTCAACGCTTGAACCCATGTTGATGCAACTACAGGTTGCGTCATTAGGTAACGAAGCATGGTAATCCGTCATGGCGAAATTACGGCTAGTATTGGCTTTGTAGCAGACACAACTGACCCCCAAACTGGGTATATCCTTGAGTGAGTTGGTCGCGGCCGCAACCCACCCTACAATTTGCGGTATAATCTGCCTAACGCAAAGGGGCAGGCAGATGAACCACCCCCTAGAAAAGACGAACTCCTACAAAGAATAAAAACGGCTGTCCAGGCCCTGGCTCCTACCGCTGAGATCATCCTTTACGGTTCACGCGCCAGAGGTACGGCCAGGGCTGACTCCGATTGGGATTTCCTCATCCTTCTGCCTTCACCCAGAGATAAAATCCTGGAAGCACGAATTAAAGATCGCCTGTACGACGTGGAACTAGAAACGGACACCGTTTTAACCAGTATCATTCGCGGTCAACAAGAGTGGCAGTCGCCCCGTTACGCCGTTCTCCCCTTGCGGCAACAGATTGAAAAAGATGGAGTTCCTTTATGAAAGATGGGGAACTGCAAGCGTTAATGGCTTATTGTTTACAAAGTACTGCCGAGACAGTTGAACCTCTAGTTGAAGAGATGGCTGAATTTATTGACGCCTTAGAAACGCTGATTGCCCAATCTACAGCAACTGAATTTTGAATAATGGCAAAAGGTGTTGAGGTGAGTCGGAGCCGCACGCCCCTCAACACCTCTCCCTCTCCAGGCTGGCACGAGTACACAGATGAAGTTGATAGGGAGTGGGGGTCGCGGCCGCGCTTCTTTTCTTCATTCCCTACGGCAAAGATTACGGCTCTGTACAAGCCAATGGAGTAAGGTTACTTTTGTTCCACCAGGGGGAAGAGCCAGTTACTCTGAGGGCATATGCCGTATTGTTTCTGGTTCAGGGAGTCCATAAGCCCCAGCCTTCAGTACTTTGAGGGAAAGTAAGGCACATTTCACACGGGCCATACTTAGTGGAACCCCAATGAGTTCCAGCAACCGCTCTTTGGGGAAGGCGCGGACTTCGGCCAGCGTCATGCCCTTGATCTCTTCGCTCAACAACGAAGCTGAGGCCTGACTGATGGCGCACCCATCACCCCCCCAGGCTACCGCGGCAACACGACCTTGCTCATCCAGGCGCACATCCATGCGAATAACATCTCCACAAAGAGGGTTATCTTCTTCATAAGAAAAGGTAGGTTGTTCAAGCGAGCCATGATTTAGCGGATGCTGATATAGATCAATAATTTGCTCGCGGTACATGTCGTCGCTCATAAAAGCACCTGTTTATTGGGGAGTAATGGCAGGAACAGTGGATAATGTGTTTCTTATAGCCAGGGAACCTGGGACGAACGGTAGAAATTCACGCCCATAGCAGTAAGACGCCGCCCATGTTGGCCCAGGCGACTTTTATACTCGTCCCAGTCGCGGCCGCGTTGTGGCGACCAGCCAATTTCCGCATAACCGGGCAGGCGGGGAAACACCAGATATTCAATGTCTGCCATTGTTTGCACCGTTTCTGTCCACAGCGGAGCTTCGATACCTAAAATAGCTGTTTCAGAGATAGAGGCAATCTGGGTGGCAGGATCCCAGGCATATGCATCTTCCACTTCGATATAGGCGGCCCAACTTAACCCTAACGGCGTGCCCTCGTGGTATTTCATATCCAGGTACATTCGGGTAGCGGGAGACATGATGAGGTTGACGTTTTGTTGTGCGGCCGCGGCCGCCATCTGGTGATGCCATATTTGCACCACCGAATCATCACGTAAATTTACCTGAGACACCTCTTCCCAACCGATCATCTGTTTGCCGTATGACTGAACAATCCATTGGACTCGTTCAATAAAACGGCGGTAATCTGCTGGTTTGGTGGCCATAGCCTCATCCCCGCCGATATGAATATAGGGGCCAGGTGTCAAAGCCGCCAGTTCACGAATCACATCATCTACAAAGGTGTCGGTGGTTTCGTTCTCGATAGCCAGAGAACTAAAACCCACATTGATGCCGGTAAATAGCTCCGGCGCTACCCCATCCGCATTGAGTTCGGGATAGGATGCCAGCGCCGCGTTGGTATGGCCAGGCAGATCGATCTCGGGAATAACCATGATGTAGCGTGCCTGAGCATAAGCCACTATTTCTGCATAATCGGCCTGAGTGTAATACCCACCCGTGCCGCCCCCGACGGCGGTACTGCCCCCATGCGTCGCTAAGTTGGGCCAACTGTTGATCATAAGCCGCCACCCCTGATCATCGGTCAGGTGCAGGTGCAGGCGATTTAATTTGTAGGTCGCACAAAAATCTATGACCCGTTTGACCGCAGAGACATCAAAAAAATGCCGGGCTACATCTAGCATCAGGCCACGCCAGCCAAAGCGGGGGTAATCCCGAATTGTGCCGGTGGGGATAGACCAAGGCCCCGGTTGTGGGGTGTTCGCTTCTATTGTCTCGGGGAGCAATTGCCGTACAGTTTGCCCACCCCAAAATAGCCCGGCGGGTTGAGTGGCAACAAGGGTCACGGCGTCAGGGGTGATGGTCAGGGTGTACCCTTCCGGCCCCGAAGTGGGATCGCTTCCCTCTGTGGTGAGGTGGAGGGGACCGTGGCCTGGTTGTACGGGTAGGGCGTATCCGGTAGCCGGACGCAGAGTGTTGGCCAGGTAAGAAGCTATAGCCCGTAGTTCGGGGGTGTTGGGGGAAAAAGTGACAGGCATCGCGGCCGCGAGCGTAAAGCGTTCACCGGTAGCTGTTACTGAGACAGGTTGAGGAATAAGATGATCCATAGAATTGTTGTGGTTGGCCTCCTGCCACTACCACTTCGTAGCCACGAAAGTGACACGTACCCCAAAATGTGTTTTCTCGGATGGGGGTAGAGCGAACAACCGATTATATCTATAGCCTTTATACCTGGCGATTTTATGGGAGCAGGTTGTAGGGCGATTGCAGACTCGGAATTCCCCCACCCCTAACCCCGCCCCCAGGGGCGGGGAACTTTTCTGGACGCGGTTTTTCGGGGCGAAGGCCCCGAAAAACCGCGCTATTACGCTCCCCCTTCCCCTCGGGAAGGGGGCAGGGGGGATGGGTCTTCCGACTACACTGGCTAAGGCTTTATTCGTCAATAACTTTGGAGTTTGTAGTGACCGGTCTTCTGACCAAACCACCCCACCTGATTGTGAGTGAACCCTTTTTTTGTCGCCGGAAACCCCCGCCCCCAGGGGCGGGGAACTTTTCTGGACGCGGTTTTTCGGGGCGAAGGCCCCGAAAAACCGCGCTATTACGCTCCCCCTTCCCCTCGGGAAGGGGGCAGGGGGGATGGGTCTTCTGACTACACTGGCTAAGGCTTTATTCGTCAATAACTTTGGAATTTGTAGTGACCGGTCTTCTGACCAAACCACCCCACCTGATTGTGAGTGAACCCTTCGTCTCTCTAAAAGGGTTTAAGACGTTTAAGTGAAAGTGTACGGATTCACTCAAGAACCGTCAACGCGAAACAGTTGCCGGACTTTGTGCAGGCTGGTGACAAGCTGGTCAATCTCTTGGGTGGTGGAGTAGAGGTAGAAGCTGGCGCGGGCGGTAGCGTTGATGTTAAGTTTGTGGTGTAGGGGCATGGCACAATGATGCCCGGCCCGCACGGCTACCCCATCCCGGTCTAACAATTGGGCAATGTCGTGGGGATGCGCTCCCTGTAGGGTAAAGGTCGCCACCCCCCCTTTTTCGCTGGCGGGTGGGCCGTAGAGGGTCAGGCCGGGAATTTCGCTTAACGCTTCCAGGGCGTAATGGGTGAGGAATTGCTCATAGGCGTGGATGGCGTCCATGCCCACACCGTTCAGGTAATCCACTGCCGCCCCCAGGCCGATGGCTTCGGCAATGGCGGGGGTTCCGGCCTCAAATTTGTGGGGCAGGTCAGCCCAGGTGGAGCCTTCTAGCCGCACCCGCCGGATCATGTCGCCGCCGCCCATGAAGGGGGGCATGGCTTCCAGCAAGTGTTGTTTGCCGTAGAGGATGCCGATACCGGTGGGGCCAACCATTTTATGCCCGGAGAACACCAGGAAATCACAATCGAGGTCTTGTACGTCTACGCTGAGGTGGGGCACGCTTTGGGCGGCGTCTACGAGGGCCAGGGCGCCAACCCGGTGCGCGGCCGCGACCAGTTCCTTTGTCGGGTTCACCGTGCCAAACACATTGGACATGGCCGTAAAGGCAAAAATCTTCGTCCGTTCCGTCAGGTAGTCGTCTATTTGCGTCAAATCCAGCCGCCCTTCTGGGGTGAAGGGGAGAAAACGGAGCGTCGCCCCGGTCATGGCGGCGATCATTTGCCAGGGGACGATGTTGGCGTGATGTTCCATCTCGGTGCTGAGGATTTCGTCGCCCGGTTTGAGGTTGGTTCGGCCCCAGGTGTAGGCTACCAGGTTGATGGCCTCGGTGGCGTTGCGAACGTAGATGATTTCGGCGGCCGCGGCCGCGTTGACAAATTTCTGCACCTTCTCCCGCGCCCCTTCGTAGGCCGCCGTCGCCACCTCACTCAGCCGGTGAATGCCCCGGTGCACATTGGCGTTGTCGTGGCGGTAATACCAATCCATCGCCTCAATCACCGCCCAGGGTTTCTGCGAAGAGGCCGTACTATCCAGATACACCAGCGGCACACCCGGATGGGCTTCCGTCGCCAGAATAGGAAAGTCGGCACGAATTTTTTGTACATCTAACATGAAAAAATCCTTTTGGGGACGGAACTCATCGGAACTCAGGGGAACTCTGGGAACTCGACTAAACCCCATGTGTTGATCATAACAGGCTATCCAAGAAACAAAAAGGGGCTTATTGGCTATACTCACCAATAAACCCCTTCTCAGTCAAGCAATGAACACAGTTGCGGGGCTTTTCACCTTGTCACCCTGTCAGACCATCACGCGGCCGCTTTCGATGGATTCTCAATCGGTACACCCACCAGATTACCCCACTCCGTCCAGGAACCATCATAATTGCGCACTGAGGGATAACCCAACAGGTACGTCAACACAAACCAGGTGTGGGAACTGCGCTCACCGATGCGGCAGTAGGCGATGACGTTATTCTTGGCATTTAGCCCCTGCTCGGTTTCGTAAATGGCCCGGAGTTCGTCGGCAGTTTTGAAGGAGCCATCATCAGCCACGGCACGGCTCCAGGGCACACTTTTGGCCCCTTTGATGTGACCGCCGCGCAACGCTCCTTCTTGGGGCGAACCGGGCATGTGGAGCAGTTCGCCCCGGAATTCCTGCGGGCTACGCACATCCACCAGGGGCTGACCCGCTTTGACATGCTCCAACACCTGATCGCGGAAGGCGCGGATTTTGTAGTCGGTACGGGCCTGGGGGGTGTAGGCTCCGGCGGGGAAGGCTGGGACTTCTTTGGTGAGGTCGCGCCCTTCGTCCAGCCATTTTTTGCGGCCGCCATCCATCACCCGTGTGTCTTCATGCCCAAACAGCTTAAAAACCCACAGGGCATAACAGGCCCACCAATTATTTTTGTCGCCATAAAAAATGACCGTTGTGTCATTGCTGATGCCATTTCTTTCTAACAAGGCCCTGAACTGATTTTCATCTAGATAATCGCGGCGAATGGCGTCATTCAAATCGTTCTGCCAGTCAATATGAACGGCATTACGGATATGACCCGTGCTATACAAGAGTAAATCTTCGTTTGATTCCACCAGACGGATTTTGTCGGTGTGATGCAAATTGTCGGCGACCCAATCGGTACTTACCAAAACTTCGGCATGGACATAGCCTTTGTGATGTGCGGTCATGTAACTCTCCTTGTGCGTATTTTTTGTAACGACTAAGTAATCGTTCGTTTTTCACTTAGCGATTTGCTGTAGCCGGTCTCCTGACCGTGCCACCCACGTTATTTCTGAACGATGACTAAGCCTGTTGCCTGAGCTTGTCGAAGGCAAACGGGCTTCGACAAGTTCAGCCCTCGAGAGGGCTAGGCGTTACCAAATTTTTGTTATTTAAAGGACGATTTACGGCATGGTTCAGGTCAGCTTTACAAATTTGTAGGACGATTTGGTAAATCGTCTCGTGGGCGATTTACCAAATCGCCCTACAAACTGTTAAGCACCGTTTGCCGACTTTTGAACCACGCCCGATTTACCAAAGGGTGTGTTTCAAATGAGTTGAATAATTAATTGTTGAACTGTTGAATTGTTGAATGGTTAATGAAGCGGTAGACGCTTCCCCCGTTAATCATTCAACAATTCACAAATTCACCGATTGATTATTATCTTCCTCTCAACCGAAATGAAGCAAACCCTTTACCAAATCGCCCTACAAAGGGGGGGATTACAGCAGAAACCAGGATGGGGTTGTGGACAGGGTGGGGACAGCGAGGGTAGTCAGCGGCCGCATCAGCCCGTCTCTACTCCAGGCCAATCTCCGCTCACGCCCTCGCTAAATACAGATGCACAAGTGGAAAAGCATATTTGCGTTTAAACAAAAAGGGTATGGTTCAGATCAGCTTTACAAATTTGTAGGACGATTTTGTAAATCGTCTCGTGGGCGATTTACAAAATCGCCCCACAAACTGTTAAGGGCCTGTAAAAGATTAAGTTCCGTCAAGACCTGACAGGTTTTCGGAAACCTGTCAGGTCTAAACCGGGAAGTTATATTTTTACGAACCCTAAGCACCATTTACCGACTTTTGAACCACGCCACAAAAAGGTACATGGATGAGTCTTCAGTAGTTTCATCCATGTACAAAAATTAACCCACTTTCTCCAGGATGCGATTGGCGATGCGGTCGCGCAGACGCTCAAACGGGATACGTTGCATGATGGGGTCAAAGAACCCTTGTACCACCATACGGGTAGCCATCTGCCGGTCAATGCCCCGGCTCATCAGGTAGAAAATCTCTTCGTCGTCCAGTTTGCCGACAGTAGAGGCATGAGTACAACGCACATCATCGGCTTCGATTTCCAGGCCAGGGATAGAGTCGGCGCGGGAATCTTTGTCCAGCATGAGGTTGCGGTTGGCCTGGAAGCCGTCAATTTTCTGGGCATTGGGTAACGCTTTGATCATCCCTTGCCAGACGGAGCGGGATTTGTCACGCAAGGCCCCTTTGTACAGCAAGTCGCTGGTGGTGTTGGGCGCATTGTGGTTTTGCTGGGTGTCCAGGTCAAAATGTTGTCGCCCCTGGGTGAAGAAGATGCCGGACATGCGTGCCCAGCCCCCTTGTTTGTCCAGTTCGACGGTTTGGAATGCTTTGGTGAAGCGGGTTCCCATGGCACTCGTTACCCAGTCTAATTTGGCATCACGACCCACGCGGCCGCGTTCGTGATTCATCTGCCACACATTCGTGCCAAAATCTTGCAGACTGGCATAAACCAGACTGGCGATGTCCCCCACCAGGAGTTCCACCGCCCCATTGTGCAGGCCCGGCTTCTCCCCGGTGGCCGAGGCGTACTCATCCATGAAGATGGCTTCGGCCCCGGTGTCGAGGACGACAAGGGTGTGGGTAAAGGTTTTGCCGGTGGTAGACCAGAGAACGGAATGCAAGGGCGCGGCCGCGACGACATTTTTCGGCACATAGAGAAACGTCCCCCCGCGCCAGAAAGCCCCGTGCAAAGCCGCAAACTTCCCTTCATCCGCCTTCACCGCCTGGGTCATAAAATATTTCTTGACCAGATCACCATGTTCGGCCACCGCTGTGTGCATATCGCAAAAAATGACCCCTTGCGCCTTCAGTTCATCACTCAATTCATACTTCGTCGTGACCCCATCCACCTGCACCAACGTCCCCCCGACCACTTCTTCGGTCAGTTGTTCGCCCAGGTAAGCCGGAACCGCTTCACCCGTGCCATGTCCATTCAAGGATGGGCCAATCTCATTGAGTTTAAAGCGACGCAAATCACTGCGCCGCCAGGCTTCATCATTTGTTGTGGGCATGGGCAAACTTTCGTACATCGCCCACGCCTGCAAGCGCAACTCGCGCATCCAATCCGGCTCGTTAAACTTCGCCGATAGTTCTAAAACAGCTTCGCGTGAAAACATCGTCATACCTTAAAGAAGAGAGACTGAGTAACTGAGAGACTGAGAGACTACCAATAGTCTCTCAATCTCTCAATCTCTTAGTCTCTTAATTACCCAATCGATCCTTCCATCTGCAATTGAATCAGCCGGTTCATTTCGATGGCGTATTCCATCGGTAACTCTTTCACCAGCGGTTCGATGAAACCATTCACGATGAGCGTATTAGCCATTTCCTCACTGATACCCCGGCTCATCAGGTAGAACAGTTGCTCCTCACCCACCTTACTCACCGAAGCCTCATGGCCGACATTGACATCTTGTTCGTCAATTTCGATATAGGGGTAAGTGTCGGAACGGCTGGCTTCATCTAGCAGAAGGGCGTCACAGACCACGTTGGATTTGGTGTGGTGCGCCCCTTCGTCAATTTTGAGCAGACCACGATACGAAGCGCGGCCGCCACCCTTGCTGATGGATTTGGAGATGATGCGGCTGGTGGTATGGGGTGCATGATGCACCACTTTACCCCCAGCATCCTGATGCTGACCCTTTCCGGCAAAGGCGATGGAGAGGATTTCGCCGTGTGCGCCTTCTTCCATCAGGTGAACCGCCGGGTATTTCATCGTCAGTTTGGAACCCAGGTTGCCATCCACCCACTCCATCGTAGCATTGCGATAAGCTACGGCCCGCTTCGTCACCAGATTATAGACGTTGTTGGACCAGTTCTGGATGGTGGTGTAACGACAGCGGCCGCCTGCCTTAACGATGATTTCCACGACGGCCGAATGGAGCGAGTCGCTGGAATAAATCGGGGCCGTACACCCTTCGACGTAGTGAACATATGCCCCTTCGTCAATGATGATCAGCGTGCGCTCAAACTGGCCCACGTTTTTGGCGTTGATGCGGAAATAGGCCTGCAACGGCATCTCCACATGCACACCCTTCGGTACGTAGATGAAGCTCCCGCCCGACCAGATGGCCGTATTCAGGGCGGCGAATTTGTTGTCGTTGTAGGGAATAATGGTGGTGAAATATTCTTTCACCAGGTCAGGATATTGGGCCAACCCATCATCCATCCCCAGAAAAATAACCCCTTTCTCTTCCAATTCCTTTTTGATGCTGTGATACACCACTTCGGATTCGTACTGGGCGGCGACACCGGAGAGGAATTTCTGTTCGGCCTGGGGAATACCCAATTTGTCGAAGGTGTCTTTGATGTAACTGGGCACATCTTCCCAATCATCTTCCTGCCGATCCGATGGTTTAATGTAGTAGTAGATATTCTCGAAATCAATCCCGGACAGGTCGCCACCCCAGGTGGGCATGGGGCGCTCCAGGAAATGTTGGTACGCCTTGAGGCGAATGTCAAGCATCCAGGCTGGCTCATTCTTACGGCCTGACATGTCGCGGATGACTTGTTCTGTCAGCCCCTTTTCCGCTTTGAAGACGTAATCTTCTTTGTCCGCAAAGCCATACTTGGCGGCATAATCTTCGTTAAAACCACGGATCGTATCTTCTTCACTGATCGTTACGGGTTCGGCTACAAAACTTGACATTATGACGCCTCCGCCACCAGGCCGTGCTTTTCACGGACCCAATCATAACCACGTTCTTCCAGGTCTAGGGCCAGTTCGGGGCCACCACTCTCGACGATGCGGCCATCGAGTAAAATGTGAACGTAGTCGGGTTTGATATAGTTGAGAATGCGTTGGTAATGGGTAATGACGATGACGCCCATACCCAGGGATTCGCGCAGGGCATTGGCTCCTTCGGAGACAATCCGCAGGGCGTCAATGTCCAGGCCGGAGTCGGTTTCGTCCATGATGGCGATTTTGGGTTCCAGGCAGGCCATTTGCAGAATTTCGTTCCGCTTTTTCTCACCGCCGGAGAAACCTTCGTTGAGATAACGCCCGGCGAATTTGGGGTCCATGCCCAGCATGTCCATTTTGGCTTTCAGCACGCGGCGAAATTCGGGAATGGAGATGCCATCGCTTTTGGGATCCACAGCCTGACGGCGGGAGGTGATAGCCTGGCGCAAGAATTTAGCTACGGTCACACCGGGCACGACCACAGGGTATTGGAAGGCCAGGAATAAACCGGCGCGAGACCGTTCATCGGCTTCCATTTCTAACAGATCATCACCGTCGAAGATGACTTGACCGGCGGTGGTGGTATAGGCGGGATGCCCGGCCAGGGTGTAGGCCAGGGTGCTTTTGCCAGAGCCGTTTGGCCCCATAATGGCATGGATTTCGCCTTGCTTCACCAGGAGGTTAATGCCTTTGAGGATGGGTTGATCGGCGACGCTGGCGTGAAGGTTGCGGATTTCGAGTGCGACGGACATGGGTAATGTAACTCCTTCGGTTCAGTTATTCGTTATGGATTATTGGGTGATAACGAATAATGTTTTTGCGGCCGCAACTCCCACACAAGTTAAATGATAGTCACATATAGACTGGGGGACGCGGCCGCGACAGTTCTCAGTTTTTCATTGGGTGTATTGATTGTTAAGTGGCTCCCACAGCCTTGAATCAGGCAGGAGTATAACACAGCCACTGAGAAGCGTCAATATTTATGATAAATATGATAAAAATAGCGAGAATTGACTTGGCTTGGGAAACACACTATAATTTGAGGCGTATTGCGTGGTGCGTCATGGTTGATGCATCTGGCGTATCTTCTCAATAATGCGCGGTGACGTTGGTTGTGCCTGTCGAAACCAATGTCCTTCGACAAACTCAGATCACATTTCCCCAAAACATTGAGAAGATACTATCTGTCATCTCATGACCCAACATCAGGCAACACGGAGATTATAACTTGGTAACAATAAGCGACAACGACAAACAGCAAACACGGGATGTTATCCTTCATGCTATCAAAGAGACGAATGAAGCCACTGTCGAAGATTTGGCGACAGCCGCTGGGGTTTCTCCGGTTACTGTACGCCATCATCTCAACTCTTTACAAGCGGAAGCCTTGCTCACAGCCCGGAGTGTGCGTCGCAAAGTAGGTCGCCCTTACTATGTTTATAGTCTCACCGAAAAAGGGCACGAACTTTTCCCCCATAAATACGCCCGCCTCAGTACTCGTTTACTGGACGAACTGAAAGCCCGCTTCCCCAAAGAAGTCGTTAATGACATCTTCATTGGGGTGGTGCGGCGCATTGTGAAGGATCAACAATCTAGTTTTGAAAGCATGCCCTTTGAACAAAAACTGGATTATCTGATCGAACTATTGGGGCGTGAAGGGTTTTTGGCCCGTTGGGAAAAACAAGGTAATGCTTATCAGGTTATTGAGTATAGTTGCCCCTATACCGCCGTAGGCCAGGAGCATCGTGAAGTGTGTAATCTGGATACAAACCTGATCATCGCTATTCTGGGCGATAACGTAAAACAACATAGCTGTATGCTGGCGGGAGATAGCTGTTGTCAGTTTACAGTAACCCAAAATTGAGACCTGGGACTAGAGACGTTATCTTATCTCCAATCTCTAGTTATAAGTCTCCCCAACACCAACAAGGGACATTATGATTGCTACAAAAGAAGAAGAAGTTCGGGAATCACTCCGGGCTGTCATTGACCCGGAAATTGGCTTAAATGTCGTTGAACTCGGTCTGATCCGTGAAGTTCAATTAAACGACGATAACACAGGCAAGATCACGATGATCATGACTACACCCTTTTGCCCTTATGGCCCGCAACTGGTTGATCAGGTACGGCGTGTAGGAACCCAGGCATTGGGTGGATCTGTTACCGTCGAAATTGGCCGCGAATTGTGGGATCCGTCCATGATGGAAGAAGGCGCGGGTGGAGATTGGGGTCTGTTCTAACTTAACATTGAAATTGCCTCAGCCGTATAGACGGCGGCAATCGGCAAACAAAAAGCCTTTCGTAACCCTAGTTACGAAGGGCTTTTTTGTTTGCCGCCAGCAATTCTTATTTTGAACGATGACCGTTCCGTTAGTCCGCCCGGCGGTCAAATCGCCGGGTGGTGCTTACCACGGTCATAAAATAACATTTTGTTGGCGGCAACTGCTGGGTAAGTCTGGGCAGAAGACCCATCCCCCCGAGAAAACCAATGGTGCAGTTTGGCGTTCGGCCACCAAACCGCACCAGAAATAGTTCCCCGCCCTGTTGTCGTTTAAAAAATTAATCAGGTAATGGAACCCCCCCACCCCTAACCCCGCCCCCAGGGGCGGGGAACTTTTCTAAGGGGCATTTTTCGGGGCGAATGCCCCGAAAAATGCCCCATGGGAATTCCCCCCTTCCCACGGGAATCGGCAGGGGGGATGGGGTCAATGAATGCGTTACCCGATTAAAAATATGGGCATGGTTCAAAAGTCCGCAAACTGTGCTTAACAGTTTGTAGGGCGATTTGGTAAATCGCCCACGAGACGATTTACCAAATCGTCCTACAAATTTGTAAAGCTGACCTGAACCATGCCCTGCTTTATTGGGTGTGCGTTAAATCTGTGGATGACCAGAGAATTGCTGTGGCCGGTCTCCCGACCGTGCCACTCTGTTTCCACAAATAATGATGCGCACCCTTTTTATTTTCCTGGCTTGACATGGTACAAAAACGGCATTATCATAAGTTACTAGTAACCTATATACACTTTATCTTTCACTCTACAACGACAAGGGCTTCGCGTTATGTCAATTAAATATGCCATTCTCGGTTTTCTCAGTTGGACACCCATGACCGGCTACGATCTCAAAAAACAGTTTGAGGAATCGGGCACGTTTTATTGGTCGGGTAATAACAATCAGATTTACAAGGCGTTGGTGGAGTTGCATGAGGCCGGGTTAGTAACAAAGCAAATCCAGCACCAGGAAAGTCTGCCCTCACGCAAGATCTATACGGTGACAGAGGCAGGGCTGGCCGAATTGCGCCAATGGCTGTTGACGCCCCCGGAATTGCCACAACGCCGCCATTCTTTTCTGGTCCAACTTGCCTGGGCTGATTTGTTGACTCCGGCAGAACTGGATGGGCTGTTGGCCCAGTACGAGGATGAAGTCCACACCAAATGGTTGATGGTACGGGAACAACGGCAACGGGTGGTTGATGGGCCGCAGAGAACGGCGCGGGAACGACGGTTGTGGCTGAAGATGGGAGAGAATGAGCTGGCTTTTTATGCCGGGGAGTTGGCGTGGGTGAGAGAGGTGAGGCAGGGGGAGCTTGTAGGAAGTCAGGGGAACTCAGGGGAACTCTAGCAGACTATCGGAGAAAGAAATTTGGACACGGATATTCACGGATGAGTCTACTGAAAAAAGGAACCGCCAAGACGCTGAGAACGCCAAGAACGGAAGAAGTCCAGAGAAAATCTTCGCGATCTTTGCGTCTTTGCGGTGAAAAATCTTCTTTTTCAGCGAACTCACGGATAAACACGGATTTGGGTATGTGTCGAAGTCAAAAATCCGTGTAATCCGTGTGAATCCGTGTCCTAAAACAAAAAAAGAGTTTTCCGGCAACCTGCTAGGAACAGGTTTGACTGTAAAGTAAGGTGGATGATGAACAGGGAAGAACTTTATTATTCGCCCGCGGCCGCGGCCGCTGTTATGTCTCTTTATGATTCACTTCTCGCCAACTGGGCCACACCCCATAAAACGGTGATGGTTCCCACCCGGCATGGCGAGACCTTCGCCATCATCAGTGGCGACCCACTCGCCCCCCCGATGGTGCTGTTACATGGTTCCGGCAGTAACGCCACCATCTGGTTGCACGACATTACCCAATATCGGGAGCATTACCATGTTGTGGCCCTGGATATGCCGGGGGATCCCGGCAAGAGTGCCCCTCATCGCCTGCCCTGGTCTGGCCCCGCTTATACTGAGTGGCTGGCAGATGTGTTGGCCGAATTGAGCCTGGAGAAAGTCGTGCTAGTCGGGATGTCACTGGGGAGTTGGGCCGCCGCCCGCTTCGCTTCGGCCTGCCCGGAACGTGTCGAACGGCTGGTGTTGATGTGTCCGGGGGGGATTGCGACAACTCATGCCTCGTTTATGCCCCGTGCCATTCTGCTAACACTGTTGGGTCAGTGGGGGATGAGACGTTTGGTGCAGGCTTTGTTTGCCGATCAGCCGATTCCGCCGGGCACGGTTGAGGCGGTGGTGTTGGTTAGCCGGAGTTTCCGCGCCCGGATGGAGACATTGCCCCTGATCCCGGATGAGGAGTTGGCCCGGTTGACAATGCCAACGTTGCTTTTGGGCGGAACGAAGGACATTTTGTGCGATATGGAGAAGACGGCGGAACGTCTGCGGCCGCGACTCCCCCAACTCACCATCACCTTCATCCCCGGTGCGGGGCACGCTCTGCTCAACACCATGCCGCATGTGATCGGTTTTCTGAATGCGGAGAAGGCATAACATTTACGATTGACGATTTTAGATTTACGATTGGGAACGCTCTGGATAACGTCTCGTAAAACCCAAAATCTGGCGTGGTTCAAAAGTTGGCAAACGGTGCTTAACAGTTTGTAGGGCGATTTGGTAAATCGCCCACGAGACGATTTACCAAATCGTCTTACAAATTTGTAAAGCTGACCTGAACCATGCCCAAAATCTTTATCTTGAAGTAAGCGTTCAGTCCTATATATTCATCGGCCAGACCCGCCTGGTTGTAAACGACCGGGCTACTTTTACAAAGGCCGCTGGCCTGGGCTTTTAGCTCGCAAAGCTCCGTAGGTTTAGCCCGGCGGTTTGACCGCCGGGCGGGGTAACTGAACGCTTACCAATTAACGGATTCACCAATTAATTATTTTTTGCACACCATGAACAACCTACATTTACACTGGCAGGCCATTCCTGCCGGACAGGTCATCTTAAAAGAAGGGGGTTATCTCACCCAGGCTACCCCCTTTGCTGTGCCTGCTTTCGCGCTGGGTCGGTTTCCGGTAACCACTGAAGCCTATGGGGCGTTTGTCGCGGCCGCGGGCTACACCACTCGCGCCTGGTGGTGTGATCTCGGTTGGGCCAGCAAAGAAAAAGGGGGGTGGACAGGGCCACAACACGAACACAATCGGGAATGGAACCAGCCCCATCACCCTGTTGTTGGTGTTTCCTGGTACGAGGCGATGGCCTACTGCCGCTGGCTGAGTGCCATCACCGGTCAAACCATCACCCTGCCCACCGAACAACAATGGCAACATGCCGCCGAGGGTGATGACGCCAACCATTACCCCTGGGGCCAGGCCGATCCCAATACCCACCTGTGTAACTGGAATCGTCAGGTAGATGAGACCACCCCGGTGGGCCATTATCCGGCGGGAGCCAGCCCATATGGGGTGATGGATATGTGCGGTAATGTGTGGGAGTGGTGTCTGACCAGTTGGGAAAGCGGCCAGACGGAGCCAGTGGCTGGGGAGCATCGGTTGTTGCGCGGCGGGTGCTGGAGCAGTGACAGCCTGATGAGTCTACGCGCCGCCAATCGCTCCCCCCGTGACCCCAACACCCGCCTGTTACCCACAGACCGCCACCATGTGACGGTAGGGTTTCGTTGTGTGAGCCTGGTATGAGTGGCGTGCGGCCGCTCGCTCAAAGCCGCTTGTTAATAACGGCTGTGTGTCACTTTTGGGGCGACTGGTGGCATGGTCGGGAGAGTGATCATAGCGATTCTCTGGTCAGGCACCGAGTTGACGCCACCTGCTAACAACATTCCAATTTTCATCAGAGCGACTTTCCGGTAATATTTCTTCAGGCAGGTACGTCTATACACTGCTTTTTGTTCTACCACAAACTCAACCGGAGAGATGCTTTGAACGCTGAAACCATTGCCCTGACAACAACTATCGTCTGCGGCCGCGATGCCTTTACCCAATTTGCCCCTGACTGGGATGCCCTGGCTCATGCGGGTATGACTGCTACCCCCTTCCAGTTTTTGTCTTATCAACGTGCCTGGTGGACGCATCTCGGCCCCGGTGAACTGTATACCATTGCCGTTCACGATGAAGCCGGTGATCTGATAGCCCTGGCTCCCTTCTATAATTTGGAAGGCGTTTTGTATTTCAATGGTTGTACCCAGGAAACCGATTATCTGGATTTGATTGTACGCCCGGAACATGCCGAAGCCGCCTGGTTAGCCGTCTTAGACTGCTTATGTACCAGCGTGGCAGGATGGCACGCCCTTGACCTGTGTAACATTCCCGCCGTTTCCCCTTCACGTACCATTCTGCCCCGTCTGGCCGCCAGTCGGGGCTTTTCTTTTGTTGAGAGCATCCACGAAGTTTGTCCCGTTATCCCGTTGCCTGGTAGCTTTGAAACCTATCTGGAAACCCAACTGGACAAAAAACAACGGCATGAGATTCGGCGTAAACTACGCCGGGCGGAAGGGGCCGATGCCAGATTGGTTGTCATTGGTGCGGCTGATGACATCCAAGAAGCCGTAGATGCTTTTCTCGTGCTTTTGCAGAAAAGTACGATGGAAAAACAGGCCTGGCTTAACGAGGGGCGACGAGCCGTGTTTTATGAAACCGCGGCCGCGGCCCAGGCCGATGGGACTTTACAGCTTATGTTTATGGAAGTAGATGGGCAAAAAGCGGCCGCGCTCTTCAATTTCGAGTATGCGGGGCGAGTATGGGTCTACAACTCCGGCCTCGATCCCGCCAGTTTTGGCCATTTAAGTCTGGGGGTCGTTCTGACCGCCCGCGCCATCGAAACCGCCATTGCTCATGGCAACCATACTTTCGATTTCCTACGCGGTAACGAAGAGTACAAATATCGGTTTGGGGCGCAAAATACGACGGTACACCGGCTGGAGATGCACCGCCAGGCAGGAAGTTAAACCATGAAGTTACCAGGGAATGAACCCCTTCGTATTGCCATGCTCTCTGTTCACACCTGTCCCCTGGCCATGCTGGGGGGCAAGAAAACAGGAGGCATGAATGTTTATGTGCGCGATCTGAGCCGGGCGTTAGGCCGCCTGGGTATTCAGGTAGATGTTTTTACCCGCTCCCAGGATGATTGTGTGCCCTATGTCAACCACGATTTGGGATTTGGCGGCCGCGTTATCCACATTCCCGCCGGTCCCGAAAAACCCATCCCCGTGGCCGAAGTCGGCCAATATACGGCTGAATTCATTCAGGGGATGGTAAATTTTGCCCGGGCAGAGGGTCTCCATTACGACCTCATTCACAGCCATTACTGGCTTTCTGGATTGGTCGCGGAAGGCTTACGTGCGGCCTGGGGGGCACACATCCCCATTGTGCAGATGTTTCATACTCTGGGGCACATGAAAAACCGCATTGCTACCCTCTCAAGTGAACGCGCTCCCCAAGACCGGTTAAACGGTGAAAATTACCTTATTCACCATGTTGCTGACTGTGTAGTGGCCGCCACCCCAGCCGAGCAGGCCCAACTCCGCTGGCTGTATCAGGCTGACCTGGACAAAGTGGTCATTATTCCCCCGGGGGTAGACCTGGAACGGTTTAAACCACTCCCCCAGGCGGAGGCTAAGGCCCATTTGGGCATTCCCATCTCTGACAAGAATATTGTCTTTGCCGGGCGCATTGAGCCACTCAAAGGGATTGATACCCTGCTGTTAGCCATCTCTTTGTTGCGGGAGCGGTTCCCGGAAGAAACGCGCAACCTGTGTGTGGCCATTATTGGGGGGGATCCCTGGGCTGATACACCTGATGCGGAAATGACTCGTTTGCAGGATTTACGGCATGATCTGGACATCCATGATTTTGTCACCTTTTTGGGATCGAAGGATCAGAATGAGTTACCTTATTACTACGCGGCCGCGGACGCTGTTGTGATGCCTTCTCATTATGAAAGTTTTGGCCTGGTGGCTCTGGAAGCCATGGCTATGGGCACACCGGTGATCGCTTCTGAGGTGGGCGGGCTGGCTTTTTTGGTCAAAGATGGGGAGACGGGATTCCATATTCCTGCCCGCGACCATGAAGCCTTAGCCGCCCGTCTTTTTGACATTCTGAGTAATAGTGACTGTCGTAATTTGTTAGGGCGGCAGGCCCAGGAGTATGCCCGACAATATGATTGGAACCGCATTGTGCGCCGGATGGTGGAGTTGTATCAGGAACTGATTTGTACGCCCGCTGGGGAACCAACGGCCTATGAACAGGGTGCTCTTCTGGGGGCAAAACGGTCTTTCCGGGCGGTTCAGCCGCTGGTAAGTGCAAATAGTGCTCGTGCGGAATAATAGAGTTGCCCGGTCAGGAGATCTTTGCTGTGGCGGTCTCCTGACTGCTCAGATGGTTATGGCGGACACACAAATTTTGCTTCGGCAGTTACCCAGTGTAGATAAATTGTTGCGGCTGGCCGCGGCCGCGCCCCTCGTCGCCACTTATACCCGCCCCCTTGTCACGGAGGCCATCCGTGCCGTTCTCGCAGAAACACGCCTGCGGCTCAGCCAGGGACACCCGACTTTACCTGCGGATGAAACCATTCTGGATGAAAGTGCCACCTGGTTAGACCTGTTGGCCCGGCCTACCTTGCGCCCGGTCATCAACGCTACGGGGGTTATCGTGCATACCAATTTAGGCCGTGCGCCTCTTAGCGCGGCCGCGATTCAAGCCATGCAGAGTGTGGCCGAGGGTTATTCCACCCTGGAGTATGACCTGGACGCTGGACAGCGGGGTTCCCGCACCGTGCACGCGGAGAAGTTGCTCACCCGGCTGACCGGGGCAGAAGCGGCATTCGTGGTGAATAACAACGCGGCCGCGGTTCTGCTTATGCTTACTGGTTTATGCCAGGGGCGAGAAGTCATCATTAGCCGGGGACAACTGGTAGAAATTGGGGGTGGTTTTCGGGTGCCGGATGTGATGGCTCAATCTGGGGCCAAACTGGTGGAAGTGGGTACAACTAACCGCACTCATCGGCGTGATTATGCTAACGCTATCACGGCTAACACCGCCGCCATTCTTGTTGCCCATCATTCCAACTTCAAAATTATCGGCTTCACCACCGAACCACCGCTGGCTGAATTGGCCGAATTGGCCCATGAACATGGTTTATCTTTGCTTTATGACCAGGGGAGTGGGGCGCTGTTAGACAGCTCGGTTTATGGTCTTGACCCTGAACCTACTGTCTTGGCCGGGTTACAGGCGGGGGCGGATGTTGTCGCTTTTAGTGGGGATAAATTGTTGGGTGGGCCGCAGGCGGGTATCCTGGTAGGGCGAGCTGACCTTATTGCCCACCTGAAAAAGCACCCGTTAGCGCGGGCTGTCCGGGCCGATAAACTGGGTCTGGCAGGTTTGACGGCTACATTAACCCATTATTTGCGAGGGGAAGCCACGCGCCACATTCCCGTCTGGCAGATGATCGCCCTGCCCCTGGTGGAACTGGAACGGCGTGCGGCCGCGTGGGTGGCCCATCTCGTCGCGCATAACATTCCTGCTGAGGTGATTGCCGGTGAATCTACGGTGGGTGGGGGGAGTTTGCCGGGGGCGATGTTGGCTACCCGGTTGGTGGCGTTAAAGGTGGCGAAGGTGGATGAGTTCGCGGCCGCGCTTCGTCACGCCCCTCTGCCTATCATTGGCCGCATCACCGCCGATCAATTCTTGCTTGACCCCCGTACCGTTTTGCCCGAACAAGAGACTCATCTTATGGCCAGCCTTATTGAGTTCTTGGGGAATTCAGGGGGTTGACATCAGATGTTGGGACTGGTCTTGTGCCTGCCCCGTGTGGAGCAACCACACGGGTTGCCCGTACCCTACGAAACCCCAAAGAACCCTTTATTGCTTTACGCAATCTGTCAATCTCCGTATAATGCCTGCAAGGCGTTAGGGCGTGAGGGGTATGGCTTTATCAGCAATTCTCAATTTGAACCGGGTGTGGGTTTTGCCAGCGGTAATTGCGATTGAACAAATTAATACCGGTATAGGGCTTCCTCCACCCCTAACCCCGCCTGTAGGGGCAGGGAATTTTTTCTTGGGTCATTTTTTGCGGGTAGACGCCCACGAAAAATGACCCAAGAAGATTTGGCAATCTTCTTGTACTCCTGAGTGAGCAGTTGACATAAACCTTCGGAAGGTTATTACCGATAAACGCTAATACACCAATTATTAATACACTGATAACCCTATGACCCATCCCGTTACCCGCATTTTAGGCATTGAAACATCTTGTGATGAGACCGCGGCCGCAGTCGTAGAAAATGGTACGACCATCCTCAGTAACGTCATTGCCAGCCAGACCGACCTGCACGCCCAATATGGTGGCGTCTTCCCGGAAGTTGCCTCGCGCAAACATATTGAGGTGATTTATTCCGTTATCCAGCAAGCGATGGCCCAGGCTCACCTGGGTTATGATGATCTGGATGCTATTGCCGTGACTAAGGGGCCGGGGCTGGTGGGATCGCTTTTGGTAGGGGTGAATGCCGCTAAAGGGATTGCCCTGGCCCGTAACAAACCGCTCATTGGGGTTAACCATATTGAAGGGCACGTTTATTCATTGTGGCTGACGCCTGCGGCCGCGACGATTGAGTTTCCCATTCTGACGCTGGTTGTCAGTGGGGGGCATACTGAACTATATCTGATGAGAGGTCATGGCCAGTACGAACACCTGGGGGGAACGCTAGATGATGCGGCGGGGGAAGCGTTTGACAAGGTGGGGCGGTTATTGGGGTTGCCTTTCCCTGGAGGGCCAGCCATTGATCAGGCCGCCCGTGATGGCAATCCGGCGGCCTTTGCCTTTCCCCGTGCCGTGATGACCGATGGGTTTAACTTTAGTTTTAGTGGGTTAAAAACAGCGGTGTTACGGGAGGTGCAAAAGTATGGCGCGGGCCGTTTGCCTGTGGCCGATATGGCGGCCAGTTTCCAGGCGGCAGTGGTAGATGCTCTGGTGACAAAGACGAACGCGGCCGCGAAAGCTCATCAGGTTACGGCTGTGCACCTGGCGGGGGGTGTTTCTGCAAACCGGGGCCTGCGCCAGGTGATGTCGGAACGATTGGCTATGCCGGTGCATTACCCACCACCTATTTTGTGTACGGATAATGCGGCCATGATTGCGGCCGCGGGCCATTTTTATTTCTTGCGAGGAGCTTTTTCTTCTCTCCATTTTGATGTGGTGCCTAGCTTGCAACTCCAATAGCCACCCTATTGGTGTTGCCATGAGCATGATGGCAATGGTTGGGATAGGTTGAAGCCGAAGACCCATCCCCTGCCCCTTCCCAGTTGTTCATTAAATTTTTAATCGGGTAACGACTTCATTGACCCCATCCCCCCTGCCGATTCCCGAGGGAAGGGGGAAATTCCAATGGGGCATTTTTCGGGGCATTCGCCCCGAAAAATGCCCCTTAGAAAAGTTCCCCGCCCTAGGTTAGGGGTGGGGGGGATTCCATTACCTGATTAATTTTTTAAACGACAAGGGGGAAGGGGAGAAACCCAAGGGCGCGGTTTGGGGGGCGACCCCCAAACCGCGCCGAGAAAAGTTCCCCGCCCCTGGGGGCGGGGTTAGAGGTGGGGTAGCCTCGGAAAAACTGATGCGGAGATGGGGCACAAACCCATGGCCTCATTCCCGCCATAATGGCTGGAACAGATCGAGGCCGAAAACCCATCCCCTGCCTTTTCGCAGGAGTTTCCCATGTACCTTTGGCACACCAAGAGGGATGAAAATCTGTAGGACGATTTTGTAAATCGTCCACCGGGCGATTTACAAAATCATCCTACATTTTCGTAGGAGTTCCCCATGAGCGGGCGCTCACCAAATGGAATAAAAATTTGTAGGGCGATTTGGTAAAGGGCGTGTTTCAAATGAGTTGAATAATTAATTGTTGAACAGTTGAATGGTTGAATGGTTAATGAAGCGGTAGACGCTTCCCTCGTTAATCATTCAACAATTCACAAATTCACCGATTCATTATTTTCTTCCTCTCAACCGAAATGAAACCCACCCTTTGGTAAATCGCCCGGACGATTTACCCAATCGTCCTACATTTTCGCAGGAGTTAAAGATGTCAAAAAAAATATTTCGACTTTGTCAATATACAGTTTCGCTGGAGAAACCGGGTTTTTGCTTAGGCCAACTCATGCCCTACAACAGAAAAACCCGGTTTCTGACGTGTATAGTAACTCGACTTTTATTGTTATTTTTGGTGATGGGTCTGAGCCAATCACCCATAACCGCTCAAGAAAATATCGGACAATCGGCCGATAATCAACAACTGATATACATTTGGGCGGGCCAAAGTGACAGAATCGTGCCTTATGTTCCCTCGCCTTTCGAACTGATTCCCCAGACACCAACAGCCAATATCACAGTCAACTATATTGGTAGTTGGAACTCCCAGGCCCAGGCGGCATTTGAATATGCCGTCTCCATCTGGGAAGGTTTACTTGTTTCTACGGTTACTGTAGAAGTAGACGCGGAATGGAGTTCCAGTTTGCCCCCAGGCGCATTGGGTGGTGCTGGGCCATATACTTTCTGGCGTGATTTTACCAATGCCCCCCAGGCCAATACCTGGTATCCTGCGGCCATTGCCAATGAACGCGCTGGCTCTGATTTGAATGGGACGGATCCTGAGATTGACGCCGCCTTTAGCAGTACATTTTCTGATTGGTATTTTGGCACCGATGGCAACCCCCCAGATAGTGATTACGATTTTGTCAGTGTCGTTCTCCATGAACTGGGGCACGGTTTGGGTTTTGTTGGTTCGATGCGCGTGGCTTCGGGGGTAGGTTATTGGGGTTCGGGAACGGCTTATCCGTTTATCTATGATCGTTTTACGGAAAATGGTGGGGGGACCCCTCTCTTAAATTACGCCAACTATTCTGTCGCCCTGGCAGGGCAACTAACCAGCGGTACTGTCTATTTTGATGCCCCGCAGGCGAACGCCGCTAATGGTGGAAGTCGGCCGCATCTATATGCCCCTGGCATCTGGCAACAAGGTTCCAGTTATTCCCACCTGGACGAAAGCACATTTGTCGGGGGAACGAGCAACGCCTTGATGACACCTATCATCTATAACGGCGAAGCTAACCATAATCCTGGCCCGATTACCTTGGGAATGTTTCAAGACATGGGTTGGATTTTAGCGAATCAAAATACCGCCCCCACGATGAACACCTTACCGGGGCAACTTTTGCTCCAGGGCACTACCCGTAATAATGCCATTGATCTTTGGGCTTATGCCTCGGATGCCCAATCGGCAGATACAGCGTTGATTTTTACGATTGCTAATAGTCCCAATTCAGGAGCGGGTGTCAGTATAGAGGGCAACCGTTACATTGACATTTTCCCCGATCCTGTCTGGACAGGTGTTACTCAGGTTACGGTGAGCGTGACGGATCCGGGTAGTTTACAAACCGAGCAGACCTTTGTGGTGGCGGTTTTGGATCAGATCATGAATGTTTATCTCCCTTTAACCTCTCGGTAATTATTCAGTGGCTCTGGAGAAACCAGGTTTTTAGCGTATCTAGTGTGAATATCAGCCTGTGAAAACCCTGGTTTGTGTTCTGAACGGTTACACTTCTCGTTAAGGAAGTATCTCCTCAATAAAGCGCGGTGACGTGGGTTGAGCCTGTCGAAACCAACAGCCTTCGACAAGCTCAGGCCTCGTTGCCCCCGAAATTTCGAGAAGATACTTAAGGAATTGGAAATGCGACAAATTGTTTCTTTACTGTTTACCATTTTCTACATCATTTTGCTGGCGCGTGTTTTGTTGTCTTGGGTACGGGTCAGTCCGTATGATCCGACCTGGGGGCCGATCATACGCTTCATTCATCAAATCACTGAACCGCTTTTAGCGCCTATTCGCCGTTTACTTCCGGCGACGGGTGGCCTTGATTTCAGCCCTATCATCGCCTTCTTCCTCATTAGCTTGTTAGAGCGTCTCATTATTAGCCTGCTTTAGTAACTTAGGGTTCACTCAAGATTAAGTTGGGTGGCGCGGTCAGGAGACCAGCCACAGCAAACTCAAAAGTGGTTCTTTGGGGTTTCGTGGGGTACGGGCAACCCTTGTGGTTGCCCTACACGGGGCAGGCATAAGGCCAGCCCATACCCAAAATCATTATCTTAAGCTCTATCGTTACCGGCTCTAACAAAATCCCCCCAAGTCACCCGGCATTTTCCTGGCGACTTGGGGGAATTATCTACTGGTGCCGGACATAATCCGGCAGTTGGGATGCGGTTGTTTTTTAGCGCAGGCCGGTGAGCTGGCGGGCGATGACCATACGTTGGATTTCGCTGGTGCCTTCGTAAATTTCGGTGATTTTGGCGTCACGGTAGTAACGTTCCAGGGGCATCTCTTTGCTGTACCCCATGCCGCCGTGAATCTGCACCGCCTGATGGGTGACGAAGACGGCTGTTTCGCTGGCGTAAAGTTTGGCCATGCTGGCTTCTAAGGAATAACGACCTTTGTTTGTCGCGGCCGCTTTCTTGGCCAGACACGCCTGATAAATCAACAACCGGCTCGCCTCAACCCGGCATTTCATATCCGCCAACTTCTGCTGGATCATCTGGAATTCGCCGATCTTTTGTCCAAATGCCTCGCGTTCCTTCGCGTAGCTAATGCTGGCTTCCAGAGCCGCCTCAGCGATGCCCAACGCCTGTGAGGCAATGCCGATGCGCCCCGCATCCAGTACCGTCATGGCGATTTTGAACCCTTCACCCTCTTTACCTAACCGATTTTCCACCGGGCATTCGTAATTATCGAAGATAATTTCGCTGGTAGCACTGGCCCGAATGCCCATCTTCGGCTCCTTTTTACCCCGCTCAAAACCCGCTTTGTCTGTCTCAATCATAAAGGCACTGATGCCCTGATGCTTTTTCTCCGGCTGGGTCATAGTGAACAGGACAATGAAATCGGCATACGGCGCAGAAGTGACCCATGATTTGCGCCCGTTGATAACGTAATGGGTTCCCGCTTCGTTAAGGACGGCGCGGCTTTTCATCGTTCCGGCATCACTGCCGCTCATCGGCTCGGTCAGACTATACGCGCCGATTTTGTCGCCCGAGGCCACTGGCACGAGGTATTTTTGCCGCTGTTCTTCAGTGCCGTATTTCATCAGGCCATGACAGAAGAGGGAGTTGTTGACGGACATGATCGTGCCGTGGCTGGCGTCGGCTTTGCAGATTTCGGTGAGGGCGAGGGCATAGGCCAGGGTGTCCATACCTGCACCGCCGTACTCTTCGGGCACTTCGATGCCCATGAAGCCCAGTTTGCCCATCTTGCGGATGGTGTTGATGGGGAATTCGCCGCTTTCGTCGTGTTCGGCGGCGATGGGGGCGATTTCGTTTTGGGCGAACTCACGGGCCGCCTGTTGGATCATTTTGTGTTCATCGGTGATGAAGTCGAACATGGAAAAACTCCTTTGGAGATGGGAACTCAGGGGGACTCAGAGGAACACCTGGGAAGTTGTGAGAATGGGGGAATTATACGTCAGGAATGGGCAGGGTGACAGGGGGTGGGATGATGAATGGTCAATGGTTAATTGACAATTGTCAATGAATTATGAATTATGAATTGTGAATTGTGCTTCACTGCTCACTGTTTACTGTTTACTGCTTACTGCTGTTCACTGCTCCCTTCCAAATCCTGCACGAACACCAACGCCTCACCGGTGCAGACGATTTCCCCCTGACTGGTGCAGGTGGTTTGCAGGTTGACGAGGTTTTTGTCGGGGCGCAGGCGGGTGATGGTGACGGTGGCGGTGATGGGTTCGTCCAGGTGGGCGGGGTGGGGGAAGGTGAGGGATTGTTTGAGCCAGTTCGTGCCGCGGCCGGGGAGTTGGGTTCCCAGCAGACAGGAGAAAAGACCGGCTAACAAAGGGCCGGGCACTGCGGTAGGGTCGGGGCCGAATAAGCCCTGGTCGCCGGAGAGGGAACGGTACGCGGCCGCGTCCTCAGCCGCAAACGTTCGTGTCAGAGTGGCGTGTTGCCCAACGGTGAGACCTTTCATGGATTAATCCTCAGTGGGTGGTGTATTGGTGTATTGGTGTATTGGTGTATTGGTGTATTGGTGTATTGGTGTATTGGTGTATTGGTGTATTGGTGTATTGGTGTATTGGTGTATTGGTGTATTGGTGTATTGGTTCACCGCGATCAATATACTAATATACTAATATACCAGTATACCAATAACTCACTCCCCCAAAAACCGCTTCATCCCCGCCAGTGCCTCTGGCGTCAGGATTTGTTGCACGAAATGCGCCCGTTCGGCTTCCAGGCGGGCGGCGATGGTGGGCAGATTGCCCCGGAGCAGTTGGCGGGTGTGGCGCATACTGCCGGGCTGGTGGTGAATGAGGGTGTCCGCGGCTGCGAGCGCCACATCCATCAGCTTCTCTCGCGCCACCACCTGCCCGGCCAACCCCCAGGCCACCGCCTGCTCCGCCGTGATGCTCAAATTACGCAACAAAATATCGGCCACGCGCCGCGCCCCGATGATCTGGGGTAGGATGGCCGTCCAACCCCCGTCGGGGCTGAAGCCCACGACGTTGTAGTAGGGGGTGATCGTCGTCTCCGGGGTGATGAAGGTGATGTCTGAGGCCAGGAGTAGCCCCAGTGACCCGCCGGTGATGATGCCGGGCGCGGCCGCGATGACCGGCATGGGCATTTCCAGCAGGGCCAGAATGGTTTGGTTGAGCAAGCCCACCAGATGATGCGCGTAACTTTCGAGGTTGGCCTGGTGCTCGTAGAACGCCCGCACATCGCCGCCGGTGGAGAAGTTGCGGCCGCGGGCTGTCAGCACCATCACCCGGCACGTCTCTGACCGGGCTACCTCCGCCAGCCCCGCCAACAGCTCTTCCAGCAACGCCGCAACCAGGCTGTTGTGCCGCTCCGGGCGGTTCAACGTCACCACCGCCACCTGTTCACGAAATTCAGTCAAAATAAGGGCCATAAGTTAGTTTTTCGGAAGGAACTCTAGGAACTCAGGGGCACTTGCCCTCTCGCCCCTCTTGCTCAGGGTGGGTATGTTTTCGAGGCTTAATCCTTTGGACCAACTATATCTGTGTGATAAAAATATAGTGGTTTTTTCGGACTGTTAAACACAATTGGCTGACTTTGGCACCACACCCAAAAGACAAAGTGAGGCTATCATGAAAGCGCAATGGCTTTTCCTATCAAAAATTCCCCCCATCGTATGGTTTTGCCTGTACTTTTTTTTCAACTTCTTTGTGACGGTGATGTGGAAACCATTATTTGTGAGTGGCAACGCCGGTGGTATCTTCTGGCTCTTCGTTTTTTGTGACTTGACCATGCTCTTACTACCGATTCTTTGCCTCATCATCCCCATTTTCCTGGTGCTACGCTGGATTATGTATGGCTCCTTTAACTGGACAGACCTGGGTATAGGTATTGTGTTGATAGTCCTGTGCCTGGCACTTGTCGTGTTGTTGGGGCCACAGATCAACAGAATTGTTCCCCTGGTGCAAAGTTACTATGTGGCAGAGCATTTAGAAGCAACACCGGGCTTACTTAACAAACTTACCGGGTACTATGGCTCTGATGGGGAACGCGGCCGCGTCTATCACCGTATCACCTACGCCCCAAACTACCAATATGAGGAACCTACCATCGTCGTTTTTCAATGTGACATCTTCGGCCTTTGGTGTCATCAATTTGAAACCGAGAACCTACCACCATCACCTTGATTTATTCCGAACATTTACTTGATGTAATTCGTGAGCATCATGACCACCGTCTCCCCCTCCACCGTCACCGTGCCATCCAGCCGCGCCATCACTACCCCCAGCCGCACCTGATTCTCCGGCAGATGTTCCAGCACCGTCAATTGCAAGGTGCTCGGTTCGTCGGCGTAGGTGGGAGCGCGGAAGGTGAATGATTGGCTCACCTGCACCGCCCCGGGGAACTGCTGGTTGAGGAAGCCGCACAACACGCTATACAACAACATGCCGTGACTGACCGTGCGGCCAAAACGCGTCCGCGCCGCAAATGCCGGGTCCACATGAATCGGGTTGTCATCCCCGCTCAACCGCGCAAACGCATCAAAATCGGCCTGGGTGAGGGTGAAGGTGGTGGAGTGGGTCATGGGGAGACTAAGAAATTGTGAATGGTGAATGGTGAATGGTGAATGGTGAACGGAAGACTGCTCACTGCTCACTGTTTACTGTTCACTGCTTACTGTTCACTGCTCACTGCCCAAACTTTTCCCGCAATTCCGTCTTCACTACCTTCCCCGCCGGGGTGCGGGGGAGTTTGTCGGTGAAGGCGACGGCTTTGGGGATTTTGTAGCGGGCCAGTTGGCCCTGGCAGAAGGCGAGCAGTTCTTCCGGGGTGGCGGTCTGGTCAGCCTTCAAAACGGCGATGGCTTTGCCCACTTCGCCCCATTTCTCATCCGGCACCCCGATGACGGCGACTTCGGCGATGGCGGGATGGGCGAAGAGCACGTTTTCGACTTCGGCGGGGTACACATTTTCGCCGCCGGAGATGAACATATCCTTCCAGCGATCCACGATATAGTAGTACCCCTCGTCATCACAGCGGGCCACATCGCCGGAATGGAGCCAGCCATTGACGATGGATTGGGCGGTGATGTCCGGTTTTTGCCAGTAGCCGGGGGTCACGCCGGGGCCTTTGATCAACAATTCCCCCATTTCACCCGGCGGTACATCGTTCCCCTCCCGGTCGGCGATACGCACCTCGACAAAAAGCTGGGGTTTGCCTACCGAACCGGCTTTGCTAAGGGCGTGCTCTTTGTCCACCAGGAACACCGTCGGGCCGGTTTCCGTCATGCCAAACCCTTGCTGGATGATGATGCCCCGCTCGGCGTACTGTTGGAGCAGGCTGACGGGCATAGACGAACCGCCACAGGCCCAGGAGCGCAGGCGGGAGAAATCCGTTTTGGCGAAATCGGGGTGTTGGCTGAGGAACAGGTAGACCGCCGGAACCCCAAAAAAGGTGGTCGTTTCGGTAGCCAGCAGGCGGAACGTTTCGGCGGGGTCGAAGGTGCGCTGGATGATGGCCGTGCCGCCAAACATGAAGGTGGGGATGGTGTACAGGTTGAGGCCGCCAGTGTGGAAAAACGGGAGCAGGTTCAGGGTGGTGTCGTTTTCGCTCAGGCCGGTGGGCAGGCCGATGTTGAGGGCGTTGTAGTGGGCCATGCCGTGCGTCTGGATCACTCCTTTGGGCCGCCCGGTTGTGCCAGAGGTGTAGAGGATGTACCAGGGGGTATCGAGCGGGGTGGGGGGCATGACGAGGGGTTGGTCGGATGCGTGGGCGAGGGCGGCTTCGTACTGTGGGCCGAGGGGTAGACGGTGGGCGAGAGTGGGGTGGGAGAGCGCGGCCGCGTTCTCCGCAAACGCCTCATCATAAATCAACGCCACCGGGGCCGAGTCCTGGATGATGTAGGCCAGTTCCGGCACGGCCAACCGCCAGTTCAGGCAGACCAGCAACGCCCCAATCTTGCCACAGCCATACAAAATTTCCATGTAATCAGAAGAGTTATGCGCCAGCAGAGCCACCCGGTCTCCCGGTTGGATATGCCACTCATCACGCAAAAACTCCGCCACCCGGCTGGCCCGCAGATGAAACTCAGGGTAAGTAAAGCGGCGGTTCGCGGCCGCGTCCACCAGCGCAGTTTTGTGGGGGTGTAACTCAGCTTGTTTGGCTAACCAGTCAAAGGTGAACATGGGAAACCTCTGGGAAGGATGAATTATGAATTATGAAGGATGAAAAGGTGGGTGAGGCCAGGGATGGTTGCTCAGGGTGAACTGTATCCCCGGCGGTTACAGGGGAGTTACAAGGAATGCCCTTTGTTTACTAGGATAAATTTGATAGACGTGCATAAGTTTACACACCAAAGCGGGCGTGATAACATTCCCAACAACAGCGTATCATGCAGAAATGGCTTGGTAATGCAATTTGCTTTTTTTATTGTTTTGCACCGGATACTCTTTTAAAGCATAAACCTCATGGGCAACGGCGACAAAAACCTCGGGTATTTTTTGACTTACGAAATTTGGCAAGATGCATTAAGATTGCTCAATGCTCAAGTTGAAGGTCAAGAAAGCAATAAGCACTTCAAGACCCTAAGCATGATCTATTATAAGAAGTTAGGGAGTTCTGTTAAGCAGTTAGAAACAATAGACTTTTTTGAAAGCTATGTAACCAATAATTTGTTTTATGGATTGGAAAGTGAATTTGCTATTTATTCGTATGTTATACCCAAGTCAGGGCTAGGATTACGAAACTACAAATTCTTCACTTATCCAATGCGGGCAATTTATGATTCTATCGGATTGTACTTGCTCAAACTGTCTGATGAATTCCTGATAAATTACTATCGCAAGAACTCAAATATTCGATCCTTCTACGGTGGCGGTATACATTTTGAAAATGATAGGCTTGTTATCACCAAGAACAACATTTACTTTTCATCATATTACCGCAAGTTTCGTAATGAGATCAGGAAAGAGCTAAAAGCTGATGAAGATAACAGGGTAATCATCAGAATTGACATCCAGAATTATTACGACGAAATATCTATCCCGATTTTGTTGGAGCAGTTTCGACAAAATTATAAAGATAGTGAAAAAGCAAGGCTAAATTTTGATACTACCACAGAGGAACAGATAGCGTTTTTCTTTCGGTTTTTAGCGAATGCTAGTAGGGGAATCCCTCAGTCAGACAACAGCATCATTTCTAGCATTATTGGCCACTTGTATTTGGTCTTTGGAGATTTAGTGATTGACAGTGAACTTAGAAAAGATGCTGACATTCTTGAACGCTACAAGATTATTAGGTATGTGGATGATGTTTTTGTGTCACTAAAGTTTAAAAACAGTGTAACAAATAGCGAGCAAAAGGAATACATCGAATCGATTGGGGCAAGAATTTCTGATTTACTCTTTTATAAATTGGGGTTGAGATTGAACCCAAAGACCCGGTTTTTCTGGCTTGATAATCCCAAGCATTTAGAAGATTTGAAAACATCTCTAAAGAAAGTATCACCACAGTATTATTCAGGCTTAGACGAGATTGACGACGAGACTTTGGAAAACAAAGTACACAATATATTTGACGAGTTAAGAAAGCTCAAAAAGTCCAACTTGGAGCCAGAAACTTTTGAGCATGAATTGGCCGATGAGATACTAAAGGAGATTTTTGACAAACGCGTGGCACAAGTGTTAGAAAAAGCGGAAAACAAAAAACGAATTCGCGAAATTTTCAGAAATTTTGATTTTAACAGAGTCAAAGAGTACCCGTTGCCGATGATTATCGTTATTTTGAAGGATAAAACGGTGGAAGATGCTTTCCGAGCGTATCTACTAAACCGAAAAAACATTACATCTAAAGATGTGGATTTAATGTTGACTTATCTTTGTCAAAACGATTTCACAGACAACAGTGTCCTTAGATTAATGGAAAAGTACCTTCCAATGAGCAAGATTATCTCAAAGATTACAAGTTGTGATTTGGCCCATTTGCAACCTGGCTACTATGGTTTGCATAGTGGTCAAGTGCAGCGATTATGTTCAATGACTGATGTAATAGAACAAATACGTCACAGAGTATTTAATGAAAGAATTGGCTCGTATTCAGTGGCTTTGAATCATTTGCTAAACGAATTGCACGGCATTTGCTATCAAATTGATGATATTGGGAAAAAGAGTAAAGAATATGATGCTAATCAGGTTGTTCAGTTTCTCCAAACACAAGGCATCTCACATCATGTGTGTATTGGTGTCCGAAGACTTTTTGACCGAAGGAACACAAATCAAGTTTCACATCCAGGATCGGCTAATTTTCTTGCATGGAGTGTTTCTCAATTAGAGTACTTGCAGTATCAACAGATTGTATCCGAGTGTTTAGGTGTTTTGGTAAAACCAACCTAGTTAAGGTTACATGTTTCGCGGCCGCGTTCCCCCCGTTCACAATTCACCATTCCCAATTCACCATTCACAATTTTTGTTATGCCTACGAGAAAGGACGAGTTGCGGCCGCGTTCCCGTTATCCACCATGAACTTGATATTGTTGACCCCATTCACCCGCTCTGACTTTTCTGGCCTTGGCCAGTGTCTACCCCTGCCTGATACCAGCCTACTTTCTGATTCTGACTGTCCTTCGACTCATTTTTCGGCTCGTTGGCGAACACGATAACCAGATAGGGCTAGGGTCATCCACGTTCATTGACAGGTTCTGTCTCTCCTGGCTATACTTTTGTTCACTGGCGGTCCCGTGTCACCCAGAATTAACCATAAATTGGGCCTTAATTCTCAAACGAAACGAGACCTCACACCCGGCTTCGTTCAACAAAGATTATGCGGCGGCTCATTATCCGCTTTGGTCATTTTTGCCTTTATCGCGCCGCATCAATCTCTTAATTCGTTAGGGGCGGCACCTTCATCAAAACAAAGGCCATTTGTAAAGAAACTCGTGTTCCTGCTTGCAACCCGTAACGTTACAAGTTACACTTTTGTTGTGATCAAAGAGTTCAAGCACAAAGGTTTGGAAAAGTTCTTCTTAACTGGATCAAGAGCGGGAATTCAGGTTGCTCATGCGAATAAGTTACGACTCATTTTGGGTCGCTTAAATGCTTCAACCAGTACGCGTGACATGAACTTGCCCGGTTTATACTTGCATGAACTGAAAGGGGATAGGCAAGGCACATGGTCAGTTAAAGTGAGTGGGAATTGGCGGGTCACATTTCGATTTGATGGCCCTGACGCAACGGTTGTCAATTACGAGGACTACCATTGAGGTTGAATAATATGATGCAGATGTATAACCCTCCTCATCCTGGAGAAATAATCAAAGAGTTGTGCCTAGAACCACTGGGGCTAACCGTTACTAGAGCGGCAGAAGCTCTTGGTGTGAGTCGCAAGACGTTGTCGGCCATATTGAATGGGCGTGCAGGTATCAGTCCAGAAATGGCAATCAGACTATCTATAGCTTTTGATACCTCTGCGGAAAGCTGGCTCAATCAACAGACACAATATGATTTATGGCTTACCAGACAGACTCAGCAAGCATTTAGGGTTGAAAGGCTTGTTGCCACCTAACACGCGATCCTGCCGACGCCAGCGCGATGCCTCGGACGGCTGGCGTTTTGGTGAATGGCAAAGGTTTTGGTGACCCGCGATGACGCGGCTGATGGTGGCGTCAGGCACTTTCGTACCTGAAGGCGATGAAGGCTAAATAAATGCGTTTAATGCGACAGACAGCGGCGTGGTATGATCGTTTAGCCACGCTGCAAGAAGGATATTACTACCCCTGGTCATCACAACTTGACTACTGGAATGGAGAAGATCAGTACTTGTCGCTTGTCCAGCGACACCTCCGCTCTGATATGGATGTACTGGATGTCGCTTGTGGTCATGGTGATATAGCCAATGGGATTGCGCCGTTTTGTCGCTCTGTGCTCGGATATGATCGAACAGCTTCATGGGTCAACCTGGCACAGCAAAGTGCTGTAAAGCTGGGAGTAACAAACGTCAACTTCGTCTGTCACGATTCTTCGCCTTCTGCTAATGACGGGCAAGCTCGTATACCAGCATCCAACCAATCATTCGACCTCTTGATTTGTAGTAAAGGGCCATTTCATTGGATCGAGGATGCCCGACGAGTTGCTCGGCCAGGTGCTGTACTTCTCATGCTTGTGCCCGATGCAACCCCAGTAACTACGTGGCATTCTTTGTTGCCTGAGTCTCTGCAATGGCAGATTTTTTCAGACCCGTACTGGGCGCGTCCAGCTATTGAGCAACGATTGGCTGCAATTGGATTAACCATTCATAGCTGGTGGAGCTTCGACGTACCGGAGATATTTCCAGACCCAGAGCAAATGTACACCTGGCTTACATGGGGTAATTTAGTGGATGAAGTGGCTTCGTTTGCAGAAACTCGCCCCCTACTAGAGCGGATATTCGCTGAGTATGGTGACGCAGAAGGTGTGGCGGTGCGTCATCGGCGGTATCTTTGGAAAGCCACTGTACCGGCGCGAAAAGTAGGCTAACAAAGTGTTGGTCAGGCGCCCCGCCTAACATTCCGTCAAGCTGGCGCTGGCGCGATGCCTCGGGCGGCCACCTGTTTGGTGATTGGCAAAGGCGTTGGAAACCCGCGCCAGCGCACCTTACGGCGGCGTTAGACTTGATATAGTATATGTGAGATGCGGCCGCGTCCCCCCCCCATCTTTTTCATTGCCCATTGACCATTCCACCGTCGCGGCCGCGTTCCCCCCTTCACCCTTCACCATTTACAATTTTCTGCATCCCGCCGCAACCATCTCCCCTGCTAATCTGCCCCAAAACATGGTAGCATCTCCCCCAAAGCTGACCCCGCCAATCGAGCGTGGTACAACAAATTGAGGCACTAACTACCTCTTTTAACCCTAGTAAGGAGCGTCAACAAATGGCAACCAACGCACCTAAACGGCCCGTACCAAAACCAAAAAATTCGGTGATAGCCTGGCTACTTGATTCTGACCCTGCCATCCGGTGGCAAACGATGCGCGATCTGACGGATACGCCCGCCGAGGAGGTCGCGGCCGCACGTGCCAAAGTCGCCACAGAAGGCTGGGGCGCACAACTCCTCGCTCTACAACAGGCCGATGGGTCGTGGCCGGGTGCGTGGGACGCGACCATGCACGCCCTGTCGCTACTGCGCGACATGGGTCTCGATCCCACGAGCGATGAGGCGCGTCGGGCGGTGGATCTGGTGCGCGGCCGCGTGACGTGGCGCGGTTGGGATTGGGATGGGTCGTGGCGGGGACCGGAATTCGACGGCAATCCCTTTTTCGCAGGCGAAGTCGAGCCGTGCATCAACGGGCAGGTCGGGGCGAGTGGGGCCTACTTCGGCCAGGACATCCAGCGGATTGTGGCCCGCCTGCTCGCTGAGCAACTGCCCGACGGCGGCTGGAACTGCGAAGCCGCCAACGGCTCGACGCGCTCATCATTCCACACGACGATCTGCGTGTTGGAAGCCCTGCTCGAATACGAATTGGCTGGCGGAAGCAACACCGCTGTTACAGAAGTCCGCTTGCCAGGGCAGGAATATCTCCTCGAACGTCACCTCTTCCGTCGCCGTTCAACTGGCGAGGTGATCACAGATCGCAAAGCGGATGGGGCAGATTGGACTCGTTTTGCCTTCCCGACATGGTGGCACTACGACGTGCTACGAGGGCTTGAGTATTTGCGCCGTGCGGGTGTCAAACCCGATGAACGAGTGGCTAAGGCGATTGCGTTGGTTGAGTCCAAGCGCGATGGCGGCGGGCGGTGGTTGCTTGAAGTTCGGCATCCCGACCAGATGCCGGTCGAGATGGATGAGGTTGAGGGCCAGCCAAGCCGGTGGAATACACTGCGTGCCTTGCGCGTGTTGGACTGGTATTCAGCTTGAAGGTGAACCGGAAAACGCCGGAGTTAGCCAGAATGACAACCGATACTGCACATAAAAGTTGGTGGCAAATCTTCGAGGTTATAGCAGGACTCCCCTTCCTCGTGGCTATCGGTTTACAATTCGCCGTACCCCTCTCATTCCCCCCTGGTTTCCTGACACAAGCCAGCGTCCCGGCAGGGATTCTCCTCATCGCCATAGGTGTAACCCTCATTATCCTGGCACGCCGGGAGTTGGCCCGCTACCGCCAGCCCACAGATCCGGGGCGTCCTACCAGCCAGGTTGTCACAACCGGTGTTTTCTCAATCTCCAGAAACCCCCTTTACCTGGGCGGCGTATGTGTTTTCTTGGGGATCGCGTTTGTCGCACATCTTGCCTGGTTTTTCGTACTACTCATTCCGGCCCTTGTCGCCTGCCACTACGTTCTGATATTGCCTGAAGAGAAATACCTCTCCGCCAAGTTCGGCGAGAAATATCGTGCCTATACCGCGTCCGTCCATCGTTGGTTTGGCCGCTCGCGGTCCCCGAACGGAACGTGATAACGTGGCAAATTGGCTTGGCAGAAATAATTCTGGCGCAGTAACATTTGGCTTATGAACGAATCAGAAACTGTAGAGTACATCACAACGATATTTCCCGATGTCGAAACCAGTACCGACTTTGGCTACATCTTCTTCTTCTACCGCTCCGAACGCCAACTCCCCTTCGCTACCCTCATCGCCGCCGACAACGAATATGATCGTATCTCTAACCTGGATCGCCCTGGTGTCTTTCGTCTGAACATCGGCATCAGCCGCGAGACGTTTCAGACCCTGTTTGGTACGGCCAAAGTTGATGTCAGCCATTACGATTACACCGCCCTGGATGTGATCATGCCCCACCCTGAATATGCACCGCAAAACTTCATCTGCGTGCTCTCCCCCGGTGAAGCAACTTCAGGAAAAGTGCAAGAACTACTCGCAGAAGCGTATGACATCGCCGTGCGCCGCTTCACCCGCCGCGACAAGGTGATGGGGTGACAGGGTGACAAGGTGAATTCCCCTGAGTTCCTACGAGTTCCCACGAATTCCTACAGCTTTCCCCCTCATCCTCTTCACGGATAACCCCTATGAATATCGAATTCAACGGCAAAATTTGGTTCTGGAAAGGTCCCGCCCCCTGGTATTTTGTCACCGTTCCCGAGGAGCAGTGCGGCGAACTGAAAGCCATCTCCAGCTTTGTGACCTATGGCTGGGGCATGATTCCCGTTCATGTCCGCATCGGCCAGACACGGTGGCAAACTTCCCTGTTTCCCAAAGATGGACTCTACATTGTGCCGATCAAGGCGCATGTCCGCAAAACAGAGAAACTTGAGGCGGGTGACGAAGTTACGGTTTATCTGGAAGTCCATTAGTTTGGACGCTTTTCGGACGTACCGGTTGTACCATAAGAGCCATCTACAACAGAGGCCGACAACATGCAAAAAAAGAGTAGATTACCCTTCATCCTAAGCGGCCGCGTATCCTACCGCTTACAATCTCTTTTCACCCTTTACTGGTCATTCCTCTATGTGTCCGTGCGTCGCCTGTTCCGGGGGCCACGCCTGCCCAACTGGAGTTGGATGCTCGAAGCGTCCACCTACTTTATCAAAGCCCAGGCCAGAACTGCTTTTGCCCAACCCAGCCCCGCGGCCGCGCGCGAATACGAAGATGCGTTCATCTTTGCTTCTCCGGCGGTGGCCCAGGTGAACATCGAACCGGTGGCTTCACCCCTGAAAGGGCATTGGTATCAGCCCCAGGCCGGAACCGGCCCCGTCACCCTACTCTATTTACACGGCGGCGGTTACGCCTACTACTCCCAGGCCCACCACAACCTGATCGCCCTGGTTACACTGGCCTGCCAATCCCGCACCTTTGCCCTCGATTACCGGCTTATCCCGGAGCATCCTTTCCCGGCCCAACTGGAGGATGCCCTGGCGGCTTATCGCTGGTTATTGGCTAGCGGTGTGGCACCGGAACGGTTGGTGGTGGCAGGCGATTCGGCGGGGGGCAATCTGACATTGGCCTTGCTTCTTGCCTTGCGTGAAGCCCAACTGCCACTCCCGGCTCTGGCTATTTGCCTGGCTCCCTGGACCGATGTGGCGAACTCCGGCGCGAGCATGAGCCAAAACGCCCCTTACGATTGGATCGAGAAACGAATGGCGGATCAGTGGGCCGAATGGTTTTTGCAGGGACAAGATGCCCGCAATCCCTTGATTTCCCCCATCCATGCCGATTTGCGCGGCTTACCCCCCGTTTATATCCAGGTTGGTAGTGCCGAAATTTTGTACGATATGATCTGTGTCCTGGCGGAGCGGATGGAAAAACAAGGCGGCCGCGTAAAACTCGATATCTGGCCCCAGATGACACACGATTTCCAGGCCTTTGGCGATACGCTCCCCGAAAGCCGGGAGGCCCTGGCCCGTATCCGCACCATAGTGCAAACTTACGTGTCTTAAAACTGTTTCTCATTGGCCTGTGGTGAAAATTGGTTTCACCACAGGTAATAACGAATACACCCATACACCAATAACCAGTAGGACGGCTAAAAAAACGCCAAACACCCGTTCCTCACTCATCGGAGTAGCTATGAACCCTAGAGACCACCAACTATTTAAGACGTATCCGATAAGCGGCGCGGCCGCGTTATCCCTCGGTAACGTGCCCACCCCCTACCACATCTACGACGGTTACGGCCTGTTCATCGGCGGCGAAGCCGATTTAGCGGTCGCCCAGAGCCTGCTCAAAAACGAAGCCGTTGTTCCCCTCACCACCACTAACGGCAAAGCCATCATGGGTATCTGGATTTGTGATTTTCTCGAGGCCAGCTTAGGTGCACACCATGAGTTGCAATTCTCCTTCTTCGTCACAGAACGAGACACAAACCCCGTTCCCTTCCACCGCCTCAACACCCTCGCCCTCATGCTCACCCACCCCGATATTCGGATGGTCTGTTATGGCCTGTGGAACAACACCCCCACCGTCGTCGCCTACAATCGGGAACACCTCAGCCTCAACGCCATGCTCACCGATAGCCACATTGAGCGGGACGCCCACGCCCTCCGTTTCCGCTACCTGGATCAGGCAACCGGTACACCTATCCTCTCCGGGCAAATCAACAACCCCCAGAAAGCATCCTTCACGGCCCCCCTGGCCCTGATGGGGCAAATTGGCCTGCGTGCCACCCGGGAAGTGACGCAACGGCCCTGGGTGAGCATGAATGTGGTGAATCCGGTGGGGGTCGTGCTTGAGCGGAACGCCATCGCCCAGGCCCACACCAAAAATGAGGTCAATGTGATACGTTATTTTGATCGCGGCCGCGACAACCTGAGTTTTGGTGACACGGTGTACCGTTCCCTGCACTTCACCCCCCACTGTGTGCAATACATGGACGGTTTCAAATTTGTCTACCTTGATCCCCAATAACGTGGAGCGTTCCCATGAAACCCATCACTTTCCAATGCCAGAAACACATCCCCCACACCGGAGAAGAAATCTGCAACGCCATCGCCAATGTGGACGCCTGGAGCCAGTTCGGGGGCTACGGAGTCCTACCCGGCATCCAAAGTGCCACCTACGACAAACGCACCGATAACATGGTTGGCTCGTGCATTCGTGTACGCAACACCGACGGCTCAGGCCATGTCGAAGAAATTTACCGCTGGGTTCCGGGGCAGGCGGTGGCGATGAAGTTTCAAGAATTCACCCCACCCCTTAGCCGCCTGGCGTCCCATTTCACCGAAGAATGGAGCCTGCAACCCACCACCGGCGGAACCGATGTCACCCGTCGTTTCCAATTGGTCGCCACCAGTTCCCTGACCCGCCCCTTCCTGTGGCTCATCTCTCTCCTCTTCCGCCGCGCCATTGACCGCCACCTGGACGAGATGGCGCGGATGTGAGGGGTTTGGGAGTGGGAACTCGTAGGAACTCAGGGGAACTCAGGGAAACTCGAAACTGGAAACTTATTTTCGCAGGAGTTCCCCATGGGCCTGCGGCGCACCAAGAGGAATGAAAATAACGCCGCCATTTTTCATTCCTATCCGTGTTCCTTCCCATCCGTGTTTCCATTATCAGTGGCTATTTTCGTAGGAGTTCCCCATGAGCCTACGGCACACCAAGATGAATGAAAATAACGCCACCATTTTTCATTCCTATCCGTGTTTTTTCCTATCCGTGTTTCCATTATCCGTGGCTATTTTCTCAGGAGGATGCATAACACGTGGTTACAGGCGACAGCTTTGGTAGCGTAGACTGTTTGCTGGAGAAGATGTGACGAAATGAGGAACATAACTCTGGGTTTCCTACTGTTTGCCTTTTTGTTATTTGCCTGTGCATCGGGACAATCTACAGATAAGACGGTGTTTGCACCTGTTGCCACAAATCCCCCCATGCCTACTGTGTTGCCGGTACCATTTGCCGGGACAACTACCCCTCTCTGGCCTCAAGAAGTTTCCTGGCAAATTCAGTACACAGGGGAAATAAACACTGATTTAGATGTTGATCTATTTAATTTAGACTTGTTTGATGCGCCAACTTCCCTCATACAAGAAATGCACCAGCGAGGTATTTTCGTGATGTGCTATTTCAGTGCCGGTTCGTACGAGGAATGGCGTCCCGATGCCTCTCAATTCTCCCCTGAAGTTTTAGGCAGAAATATGGAAGGCTGGCCTGGAGAAAAATGGCTGGATATTCGACGTCTGGATCTGCTGGCTCCAATTATGGAAGCACGGCTCGACTTAGCTGACCAAAAGGGTTGTGACGGGGTAGACCCTGACAACGTAAATGGCTATGAAAATAATACGGGACTTCCTTTGACTTACGAGGATCAACTGCTCTATAACCAGTACATTGCCTCAGAAAGCCATGAAAGAGGGATGGCTGTTGGGCTTAAGAATGACCTGGAACAAATTCCCGATTTGGTTACTTATTTTGATTGGATTATCAATGAATCATGTTTTACCTACCAGGAATGCCAACTGCTCCAACCGTTTCAGGATGCGGGAAAGCCGATTTTTGTTATTGAGTATGAATTAGCGCCCGCAGATTTTTGCGCCACAGCGAATGAAATGGGATTTAATGCCCTTCATAAAAACTGGGAGTTAGATGCTTACCAGGTTGCCTGTCGTTAATTACTGGAGTTTGGTGTTTTTTGGTTTCAACAGAGGATGTACTACAGCCTGGAAAGGCCGTGCTACATCCAGATGTAGACCTGAAATCCACCAAATTCGAGTTAATTATCAGCCGCTGGAGGCGTCACATCTGTGGATAACCAGAGAATCGCTGTGCTCGGTCTCCCGACCATGCCACTTCTAGCAAAAAGGTCAGATTGTACCCGTTGCCAGAATAAAATTGCCTTTAAATATTCGGTAGCACAACCGTTCTAATGAGGTTAGAATATCTACTGCCAAAGGGCATCACCTGACCTTGAAGAAGAGACGGAAGCCCAAAGCTCAAGGAGATAGAACATGGCCTCACGCTCATTCACCATTGAGCCAATTCTCACCTTGCTCGCGGCCGCACCATCCCCCTTCCTAAAACAAATGCGGTACATTGTCAATACCATACGGGAGTAACCTTGATGCTGACTATCAATCTGGAAATAGCCCGCCGTTTTATCCTGGGTAAACAAGGTCTGTGGCCGGGGCGGCGCTGGCGCGGCCGCGACGGCACAGACCAGGCTATGCGTGCCATAGACTATTTACAACTCGACCCCCTGCAAATCATCGCCCGCAGTCACGACATCCTGCTCCACAGCCGCGTCCTCGATTACACCCCCGGCCTCTGGGAAGATGTGACTTACCAACAACGCCAATTTTTTGATTGGGGGGGCTGGCTGGCCGCTCGACCCATGGCGGAGTTACCCCATTGGCGCGTCGTCATGCGGCGGGAGCGGGATGCGGCCACGCGGATTCGCCAGATGGGGGAAGAACATGCCGAGGCGATTGTGGAAATGCGCTCCATCTTGCGCGAACGAGGCAAGGTGAGCAACCGCGACTTCAAGATGGCCTCACGGCAACGGACGGAAAGTTATCGCGGCCGCAAAGATAGCTCACTCGCCCTCTACTACCTGTGGCGCACCGGGGAAGTGATGACCCACCACCGCGAGAAATTCGAGCGCGTCTACGCCCTCACCGAAATGGTCGCCCCGCCCCACCTCATCCGGGAAAGTGATGAAGTTGAGGCGGATCGTTTCCTCATCCAGAAAGAAATCAGCTTTGCCGGTCTCTCACGGGTGCAACGCACCAGTGATGCCTTCTTTCGCGGTGTGCCCTTCAGCCAGACCGGGCAGACCGCCGGAACATTATTGGCCGATGGGGTTCTCGTCGAGGTGCAGGTTGAGGGGTGGAAGCAGAAACATTACGCCCTTGCCAGCGATGTCCCCCTGCTCCACGAGTTGAGCGCGGGCCGGGTGCCAGAGGCGTGGCAACCGGTCGCCACCACCACCACGGAAGAGGTCGTTTTTCTGGCCCCGCTTGATCCGGTAAGTGCCCGCGGCCGCGCCAAACCCATTTTTAACTTCGATTACATTTGGGAAGTATACAAACCAGAACCCCAGCGCAAATTCGGTTACTACACCCTGCCCATTTTGTGGGGGGACCGGCTCGTGGCCCGCTTCGACAGTAAACTCGACCGCACAACCAACACCTTTATCATTCTGGGATTGTGGTTGGAAGATGCGGCTTTGGGGAACGATGAGGCGTTCGCGGCCGCGTTGGCGCGTGGGTTTGCCCGCTTTGTCACCTTTCTCGGCGCGGCGAGGGTGGATGCGGCCGCGATTCGTGAACCGTTGTTACAGTCGCAGGTGATGGCGGCTGTAAACTGATAAGGAGCACCTCATGGCAAACGAACGGACTTACGCAATTTTACCGTGTCGCGAACTGGACGAATCTATCTCGTTTTACGAGACGCTGGGATTCAAGAGAACTTACCGACAACTCCGGCCCAATCCTTGTGCTGTGGTGGCCCTTGAGGACATCCACATTCATCTTGCAGGCATTGAGGGATTTAAGCCAGAAGATTCCTATGGCAGTGTCATCATTACCGTGCCTGATCCGGACATGCTTTACCAATCGTTCGCGGCCGCATTGCGGGCAGTCTATGGTAAATTACCGGTGGCGGGCATACCACGCATTTTGCGGCCGCGTAAAAAATATGGCACCGTCACCGGTTTTTCGGTAGTAGACCCCGGTGGTAACTGGCTACGCATCTACAAACTGGGCGATACCGAAGAAGATGCCGCCGAGGAAAAAACCGAAGGGTTGGCCCAAATCATCAAAGTGGCCGCCCGGCTGGGGGATGCCCGCGGGGATGAGGCGATGGCCCTGAAAACGTTGGCAAATGGGCTGAAGCGGTTCCCGGACGCGGCCGCGGTTGATCGCGTAAAAGCGTATCTGTACCAGGCCGAGTTGGCGGTACGCACCCACAACCGTGATCTGGCCCAATCATCCCTCGCCTTAGCCCACTCAATCGAACTGACAGACGGAGAACGGGTAGCGATGGCAGAGGAAATGGAGCACGCGGCCGCGATCATTCGTGAGTTGGATACACCCAAGACCTGACAGGTTTTCAGAAACCTGTCAGGTCTAATCCGGGCAGTTATATTTCTACGGACTCTAAAGGCGTGTGAACGAGAAGGGCTAGAGGGGCCTTTCGACTCCCATCAAATCATCAAGGAGAAGCATCATGAAATTTCTACTCACATCCGCTGGCATCAGAAACCCCAGCATCCACAACGCCCTGCTTGACCTGCTCGGCAAACCGATTGCCGAATGCAACGCCCTCTGCATTCCCACCGCATCGTACGGGCATACCATGGTCACTCCTGTCCAGGCCTGGAAGTTCATCAGTGGGCAAGAACCCGACACTCCCATGTGCGAACTGGGTTGGAACTCTGTGGGCATTTTGGAACTCACCGCCCTGCCCAGCATCGAAAAAGAACGCTGGGTCTCCTGGGTTCAAGAGGCGGACGTTCTGCTGGTAAACGGGGGCGATCCTCTGTACCTGCGTTACTGGATGCAGCAGTCCGGACTGGCAGACCTTTTGCCGTCATTGCGCCAGATAGTCTGGGTGGGACTGAGCGCGGGGAGCATGGTGATGGCCCCCAACATCGGGGAAGAGTTCGTTGGCTGGCGTCCACCCACCGGTGGCGACAGCGGGTTGGGACTGGTTGATTTCGCCATGTTTCCGCACCTGAATCACGTGGAATTGCCAGAGAACACCCTGGCCAACGCCGAGAAGTGGGCTGCGCCTCTGTCCGTGCCAGGGTACGCGATGGACGATGAAACCGCCATCAAAGTGGTTGACGGCTCCATCGAAGTCATCTCCGAGGGGCAGTGGAAACTGTTTACGCCCTAATGATGCGGCAACCATGATCCTACCGAAAGAGCGCGACCCGCGCTTCATTGCCATCCGCCGTGGCGGGACGCTTACGGACTCCGACCATAAGCTCCTGGCTTTGTGGGCGGCCGCGTGTGCCGAACATGTCTTGCCCCTTTTTGAGATGGTCCGACCTGATGACCCGCGGCCGCGACACGCCATTGAGCAAGCTCGTGCCTGGGTACGGGGCGAGGTGATAATGTCCCAGGCCCGTGCGGCGGGCGGCCACGCCAACGCCGCGGCCAGAAACCTGCGTGGTGCAGAACGTTATGCGGCGTATGCGGCCGCTCAGGCGGCACTGGTAGCCCACGTTGCGGCACATGAACTGGGTGCGGCCGCGTATGCGATCAAGGCTGTGCGTGCGGCCGCGGGCGAGAGCGCAGGCCCACTTGAATGCCAATGGCAACGTGAGCAACTGCCAGAAGCGATCCGTGACCTTGTCCTGGATGATCAGCGACGGCGAAACGACATCTGCTGGTCAGTATTCGACTGCTGAATGAAAACCCGAAGGGGCGACACAGGGACACGGCGACACGGCGTTTTTTTCGCAGGGGTTCCCCATGGGCCTTTGGCACACCAAGCGGGATGAAAATCTGTAGGACGATTTGGTAAATCGTCCGGGCGATTTGCCAAATCGCCCTACATTTTCGCAGGAGTTCCCCATGGGCCTGCGGCACACCAAGAGGAATAAAAATCTGTAGGACGATTTGGTAAATCGTCCGGGCGATTTGCCAAAGGGTGTGTTTCAAATGAGTTGAATAACTAATTGTTGAACTGTTGAACTGTTCATGAAGCGGTAGACGCTCTAGGGCGATTGCCTACGTGGCGTTCCCCCACCCCCAACCC
>JAGNBF010000116.1:0-21002 GCA_018004935.1 Chloroflexota bacterium
GGGTCATATCGTACAAGTTTCACTCAATCAAGCTCATGAATTAGCTGCTTCTTTTATCGCGGCCTTTGCCTCTTTTCTCGCACGTGATGGAACTGTCGCTAATTTGCGCCAAATTTAGGTAGCTACTGATTATGGAGCTATTTTTATTTGTTATAGCGATGGGACATGGGAACAACGCTAAACTGAGAAATTACTATGAGCTTACTCTGTCAGAACTGCCACAGTGTCAATTCGGAAACGGCTACTTCTTGTGTTCAATGTGGACACAGTGAAATGAGTCGTATCTGTCCGCAATGTAATGCACCTTTGCGTCTGGATGTTCGTTTCTGCACCCGGTGTGGGGGGTATGTACAAACAACCTTGTTTACGCCCAGACCATCAGGGACAGAATGTCCTTTTTGTCAGGTGCCAAATCGCCCTGAAGCTCGCTATTGTCAGAAATGCCGTCACCCCTTTAATTTGTGCCCTCGTTGTCAGTCTGCCAATCGGTTAGTTTCCCGTTTTTGTCAAAACTGTGGCTCAGCTTTGCACACACAGGTTGACCCCACACAATCAGTAGCTCCGCCTGACCCGGCAGTGAAAGGGGTAACGGTTTGTTTGCACTGCGGCCGCGATACAGCCAAAAGTAGCCACTTCTGTGAACATTGTGGCGAGCCACCCACCCGCACCAGCCAGCGTTTAGCCCAAAAACATGAGACAGGTAAACTCCCCCTGCACTTTAAATTACAGGGCACAAACGGGGAAGAATATCTGGTTGTCAGCATGGTAGCGAAGGGGGGAATGGGGGCCGTATACAAGGTGCTCCGGGCGCGGGATCAAACCCGCTGGGCCCTCAAGGAAATGAGTGAGTCGGCTTTAGGGTCGTTTGGGCGGGCACGAGCCATTGAAGCGTTCCATGAAGAAGCCCGCTATTTGCAAACATTGCACCATATCTATTTGCCGCAATTGATTGATGTGTTTGCGGATAAACACCGGCATTATATGGTGATGGAATTTGTGGAAGGGCACACATTGGCCCAATTGTTGGTGCACCAACCGGAACTATTAACGGTTCATGAAGTGTTAGAGTGGGCGCGGCAACTTTGCCAGGTGCTACATTATCTGCATCACCAATCCCCCCCCATTATTTATCGGGATCTGAAGCCAGCCAATATCATGTTGGAGACGGCCACAAATCGCATTAAGCTCATTGATTTTGGGATTGCCCGCCGTTTTAAAGGGGGTCAACGTAGTGATACGATTTTGGTGGGCACATTTGGTTATGCGGCCCCAGAGCAGTATGGAGATCGCCAGACCGATGCCCGAAGTGATTTATATGGGCTAGGGGCTACCCTCCATCATTTGTTGACCGGGGTGAACCCGCAAAAGCATACGCCGTTTACTTATCCCCCCATTCAAACATTTAAATCGGATGTGCCGGAGAGGGTGTGCCGGGCTATAGATAAAGCCGTACAGCGCTTACCAGAGAATCGGCATCAGACCGCGGCCGCGATGCATGAAGCGCTCTTCGGTCAGCCACTCCCCCCTGTTTCTTCCGTGTATGCCTCTGGCTCTCCCGTTGTTCACCTCTCTGGGGCGCATCTGGCCAAAGGGTGATAATATCGCCTGGGCCGATTTTCTTCCCCCCAGGATGGGGCTAGAGGAAATTTCTCTAGCTTGCTGGGCGTGCGAACCGTTGTTGTAATCTCTCGCTTTATAAAGAGCCATATTATGACCCTATCACAAGGTTATGTTCTTCTTAATCGCTACCGGATTGTTAGCAACATTAAGCAGGGGGGAATGGGGTCTGTTTATCGGGCTTGGGACCTGAACTTAAAAACACCGTGTGCAGTTAAGGAAAATCTGGAGACATCGGCCGAAGCTCAGCGGCAGTTTATGCAAGAGGCGATGATGATGGCCCAACTGGCCCATCCCAGCCTACCCCGGGTCATTGATCAGTTTGTGCTTCCTAATATGGGGCAATATCTGGTGATGGAGTTTGTGGAAGGGCAGGATTTGCAGGAAGTGCTGGAGCAACGCGGCCGCTTAACGGATGTCGAAGTAATTCCTTACATCCAGCAAATTTGTGATGCCCTCACCTACTTGCACAATCAGCCTCATCCCATCATTCATCGAGACATCAAACCAGCAAACATCAAAATAACCCCCGATGGCCGGGCGGTGCTGGTGGATTTTGGTATTGCCAAAGTCTTTGAATCCCATCGGCTGACCACACAAGGGGCCAGAGCCGTTACGCCAGGGTTTTCACCCCCAGAACAGTATGGGCACGGGGCCACCAATCATCAAACGGATATTTATGCCCTGGGGGCTACCTTGTATGCCTTGCTTACAGGGCAGGACCCTCCCGAAAGTGTGTATCGGTTAGCAAGTAATGCCACTCTACCCCATCCGGTAGGGGTGCCAACACACATCACCTCGGCCATGCTCCGGGCAATGGCGCTAGACCCCAACAATCGTTTTGCCAGTGCCGCCGATTTTAAGGCCGCCCTCACCACTCCCTTACCCCCTCCCCGGACGCCTTTACCGCGTTGGCTGGTGCCGACAGTTGGAGGGGTGGTGGCGGTGATCGCGGCCGCGATTATTATCTCTTTCCTGCTCCAACCATCCGCGCCAACGCCTACCCCTGGCACAACCGTTCAGATTGTTGTCGTCACGAACAGTGCCGATTCTGTCGAAGCAGAATCCGCCATAGCTGATGATACTGAGGCCAACGATTCCCTGGTGATCAGAGATAATACAGCGGAAGACCCTGCGTCACCCACACCCCGCCCGGCGACAAAAACCCCCATCCCTTCCACCGCTACCCCCGATATAGCGTATCCCTTGTTATCCACCGTGGGTAGTTCTGCCAATGGCACCGATATTCAAGTATATCAATATGGTAGCGGCCCCCAGGCAGTGTTACTGGTGGGGGGACTTCATTCTGGTTTTGCGCCCGCCGGGGTGGACCTGGCCGAACGAGCCATAAGTTATTTCACTGATACCCCAGTGCCAGATGGTGTTACTCTGTACATCATCCCCAATGCCAATCCCGATAGTCGCTATGATCCGGGTGAGTTGGGCGGGCGACTGAATGGTAATGGGGTGGATTTGAACCGTAATTTTGGTTGTAACTGGAGTACTGAAGCTACCTGGCGCAACCAGGAGGTGAATCCCGGGACATCTGCTTTTTCGGAGCCAGAGACCCAGGCGTTGCGGAATTTTGTGAATCAGATAGACCCGGTAGCGGCAATTTTTTATGAGGCCAAAGCTACCAATGGTATGGTGGCTCCCGGCAACTGCAATGGGCAGACGAGTAGTTCTGGAGAATTGGCGGATGTGTATTTACGCCAGGTGAATTATGAACTGTATACCGGATTTAGTCTGACCGGGGATGGTTCTGATTGGCTGGTTTCACAAGGGGTAGCCACAATCTCCATTTTACTGCGAGATTATGAAGTATTGTCGAGCAGTGAATGGATAGATAATCGGGATGCTATTGAAGCAACGTTAAGCTATTACGACTAATCTTATGATGAAATCTTCTCCTTTCACGTCGCCTCGTTTTTTGGTTCCCCTGGTGTTGGGGGTATTGTTATTGTGTGGTTCCGTTGCTGGTATTGTGGCTCTGCGGTTATTGTACCCACCAACAGCGGAGCCAATCGCGGCCGCGTTACCTCCAACCACCCTCATGCTGACTAGTACGCCCATCGGCCCGGCCACCGTGGCTCTTTTGCTTCCCGTAACGAATACGCCACCTACTTCCACGATAACCCTGCCTCTAGGCACAGTGACCGCCAATGCGGCCGCGACCCCCGTTCCCACCCCCATCATTCACATCGTTGCCAGCGGGGAAACAGTCGAAGGGATTGCCACCCTTTACAATGTATCTACCGCTTTAATTGCCCAGGCCAACAATTTAACCAACATTGACAGCATTTATGAAGGCCAGCAACTTATTATCCCTGACCCTAACAGCGGCTTTGTCCCTACCCCTATCAGCAGTACACTCAACTACACCAAAACCAGCCTCGGCAATTCTGTAGAGGGTCGCCCTATTGAGCTATACTCTTTTGGTAATGGCTCTGCTCATGTTGTGTTTGTTGGTAGTATTCATGGTGGTTACGAATGGAACACCACCATCCTGGCCTATGAGGCTATTGATTATTTTAATGCCAACCCTTCCCTCATTCCTGCCTCACTCACCTTAGATATCATTCCGTCAGCCAATCCTGATGGTATTTACGCCATCACTGGCAAGGTAGGTCGTTTTACTGCGAATGATATACCCAGTAGCAACCCTACCGATGCCTTGCCTGGTCGCTTTAACGCGCACAATGTAGATCTCAACCGAAATTGGGATTGTAATTGGGCCTCAACCGCCCTCTGGCGGGATCAGGAAGTGAGTGGCGGTACGGCACCTTTTTCGGAAGTGGAAAACCAGATTTTGCGTGATTTTGTGACCCGACCGGATGTGTTAGCGGTTATTTTCTGGCATAGTGCGGCCGACCTCGTGGCCCCAGGACAGTGCGGTGAGGAAGCGCATCCCCCTTCAGTGCAACTGGCTGAAATTTATGGTCTGGCGGCTGAGTACCCCACTCAGGGTTTTGCCGCCTATGAGATCACCGGTGATGCCAGTGATTGGTTATCATCCCAAGGCATTCCCTCTATTTCTGTGGAATTGTTAGATCACTTTGATTCCCAATGGCTGAAAAACCGCGCTGGTATTCAGGCAGTCCTTAACTATTACCAGGATAATACAACCATCTGTCGCACAGAGGATTGTTAGGTGGAGTGTTTTCTTAGGGATGAGAACTAAATAACTTGTTCGCTGGAGGGGCGGCCACCCCTTAACCCGCGCCGTTGGCTTTCCCCCTTCCCTTTAGAAAGGGGAAGGGGGATAGGTCTTCAACCTGAGCTTACCTAATCTGTTGCCGCCAACAAAATGTCATTTTATGACTATGATAAGTATAAGTCCTAAATTTATGGGCAACCCCTAAAGGATCGGTCTGTTATGGCTTCTTCTATGCCTATCCATATCCTCTGCCCGCAATGCCAACATAAGAACCCTGAAGGTGTATTGATCTGTCAGAAGTGTGGCTATATGTTTAAGGGGCACACCACGTCCCGGCAAAAATCACCTCCTGAACTGTCCTCATTATCAGACAAACCGGGTGGCTTTCTTGATCTACTGGAAGCGAAGGTTGAAGCCTTTTTAGGGTTGCCAAAACGTCCAGATTTGCCACCCACTATACCCTCAGTGCATGTTTCCCCTGCGGAGAGTTCTGCGCCGACTGTAGCTCTACAGCCAGCTTTTATGAAAATGATTGAGCCATTTGCCTATCTGCCTTCATTGACACCGGCTCCTCCGGTACATCCCAAAGGGTATGAAATTGGGGGCCAGCTTCAAGTCGAAGAGGTTTATCCTTTAAAAACGTGCCATTACTACGCGGCCGCGGATTTGGCTACCCCTAACCGTTTTTACCTGGTCAGGCACAGCATCGCGTCAAACTCTCGTCGTGTGGTGCCAACGGGCCATTACCGGGACTTGCTTGAACAAAATAACATCCCCAACATTCCTCGCGCCCTCCGTTTCATTACCTTCCAGGGCGTGCGATATGTCGCTTACGAATACCCCAGTGCAGAATGGCAACCTCTGAGCGCCATACCAACCCCTGTACCCTATTTGCGTCAGATTATTCAATGGACTTTGCAGATTGGGCATGCGTTGCGCGGTTTGCGTAATGCCGAATTTGGCTTCTTCCCCACAGACCTGACTGGTGTGGAAGGGGTTCTCATCGTCAATGATAATGCCTTCCTCATGGATGTTACCTTAGCCCAACCGGGCAAGCCCCCAGTTTCTCTGATTACCGGTTTCCTGGCGCATATCTTGTACCGGCTTCATACAGGCAAACCGTTGGATGAAGCTGGAATAGCTTCCGGGGCAGACCCGGTCATTCGCACCATTATCCAACGAGGATATACCGGCCAGTATGAGCATATTCGTACCATGTTAGACGAGTTGGCCCAAAGCCAGATGCAGGCTCCGGCCCCAGCCTACTGGCGCCATTTGCGCCAGAGTGCGGGTACGGCTACCCATACCGGGCGGGTACGTGGTCATAATGAAGATTTTGTGGCCAAATTGGATTTTAGCCTGGATCAAAGCGGCGTTGTCAGCCCTATTGGTTTGTACCTGGTAGCAGATGGGATGGGGGGGCAGGCGGCCGGTGAGCGGGCAAGCAAAGAATCAGGCAAACAATCGTTGCTTAATTTTATCAATCTGCGTATTTTACCGGCTTTGCAGGCCCGACAAACCCGAGGACTTAACCCGCAAAGTGATGAGGAAGCACGCCAGGATTTGCAGAAATTGGTGCAGGAAGCCAATCGGTTGGTGTATGAGGCGAATCAAAGAAGCCATTCTAATCAGGGAACGACAATGACGGTGGCGCTGGTAATCGGGGGGAAAGCGATTGTGGCAAATGTGGGCGATAGTCGTACCTATTTGTGGCGTCAAGGAGAGTTGCGCCAGATTACCCTGGATCATTCGCTGGTTTATGGGTTGTATCAGGCTGGAGAGATCAGTCGGGAGGCGATTTATTCTCATCCGCAACGGCATGAAATCTATCGTTCTCTAGGGGAACGGGAAAAGATTGAAGTAGATAGTTTTGTTGCAGAATTACAAGCGGGAGATAAGTTGCTACTTTGTTCTGATGGGTTGTGGGAAATGGTGCGTGATCCGGATATGGCACAAATATTAGCCCGGGCTACTTCACCGCAAATGGCCTGTGATATGTTGATTCAGGGGGCTAATCAGAATGGGGGCAAGGATAATATTAGTGTGATTGTGGTGCATATTGAATAGGGGGTCTTTATGTCCCAGGTACTTCATTTTCAAGGTCTGTTTAATAAGGAGTTTTTGGGGCTTATGTCTCAGCCGCAATTGCTCTATGCGTATTTTGAGATTAGGCCTAATCGCGCGGCCGCAACCTCTCATGCCCCGCTCAATTTTAGTTTGTTACTAGACCGGAGTGGTTCCATGTCTGGGGAGAAGATTAAACATTTGCGGGAGGCGGTCAAAAGGGTGCTGGATCAACTTCAGCCAGAGGATTTTGTCTCGCTTATTGCTTTTAATACCAAAACGGAACTGCTCGCGGCCGCGACCTCGGCGGCGCACAAAGAAAACCTCAAAAATAAAATAGATCGTCTCAAAGCAGATGGTGGAACAGATATAGGGCCAGCGATGAAGGTAGGCCTGGGTGAAATTCATAAGGTAGCTACTCCCGATAAGATTAACCGGCTGATTCTGCTGACCGATGGCGAAACCAATAATGAAAAAGAGTGTCAACGTCAGGCGGATGAAGCGGGCCGACAAGGTGTACCTATCATCGCCCTGGGGTTGGGCACAGATTGGAATGAAACATTATTGGAAGATCTGGTTGCCCGGGGGGGCGCTAACGGCTATGCGGATCTGATCAAACGGCCTGAAGATGTGGCTGGTATTTTCCAGGAAGTGCTAAACCAGATGAAGGTGGTGGCTCAAGACCTGGCTTTTCGTTTACTCTTAGTGCAGGGAGTAGAAGCCCGTCGGGTGTGGCAGGTATCTCCCCTCATCAAAGATATTTCCTTTGGTACGATTCAGGGACGCACGGTAGCTGTTTCTCTGCCGGAATTGGCGGAGAGTGGGGCCGCATTTCTTATCGAGTTGCTTATTCCCCCACGTAATGCAGGAAGTTACCGCTTTGCCCAGGCCGAAATAGGATACAACGTGCCTACCCAACGGCTGATGGATCAAAAAGAACGCATTAACCTGATGGCGGAAGTGACACCTGATCCTATGAAGTTGAACCAGGTTAATGGGACGGTCATGAATATTGTCGAAAAAGTAACGGCCTTTCGCTTACAAACACAGGCGTTAGACGACGCGGCCGCGGGCAATATCGCCGGTGCCACCCAAAAATTACGCGCCGCCCACACCCGCTTGTTAGAGCAGGGGGAGCTAGAACTGGCTCAAACGGTTTTAACCGAAGCCCGACGACTAGAACAGGGGCACGGCCTTTCCAATGAAGGGCGCAAAACGATGAAGTTACAAAGCCGTAAGACCGTCAAACTATCCGAGGATGATACTCCGTAAGCTCTTTTCGTTTTAAACTTTAGTACCGCTTTACACAAGCCCCTAGGGTTCACGCGCAAATAACTTTTGAGTTTACTGTGGCCGGTCTCCTGACGGCCCCACCTGACTTAATTGTGAGCGAACCATGAGGAATGCGGTAAGCGTTCAGTTATCCCGCCTGGCGATCCAACCGCCGGGCTAAACATACCAGGCCCTACGGGCTAAAACCCCAGGCCAGCGGCCTTTGTAACCATAGCCCGGTCGTTTTACGTCCGGGCGGGTCTGGCGGATGGGTTTATATGACTGAACGCTTACGGAATGAGAACTAAATAACTCGTTCGTAAGAATCCCCTTCTTTATCGCCATAAATATAGATACAACAAGCTATCGGCAAAAAGACTGTAACTATACACGCCCTCAACCCCTTCCCAGTTGTAGTTTAAAAAATTAATCAGGCAATGGAATCCCCCCCACCCCTAACTCCGCCCCTGGGGTGGGGGTGGTCCCAGATAAACTATTCCTGAGACGGATCACAAAAACAGGGTTTCATTCTCGCTATGATGGTTGAGTGTGTGGCGATTATGGAATGACCTCAATCGCCACACGCAATTCTCAATTTAACCAACGGTTAAAACCATTGCCCGCCAACAGCACGCTCGAAAAATGGGCCAAACCGTAGAACAGCGTTTTAGGCTGTTCGCCCTCTCGAGAAAACAAAAACCGGCAAACGCCAGGAGCAAACCAAATTGAGAATTGCTGAATCGCCACACGCTGAGAAAATGTTAGATTATGCCTTTTGGCAGTAAGGATACAAAAGGTCAATTTTTGCCCCTTTTTTCAATTTGTCTGCGAGGTAGAAAATGCTTCAACCAGGCGACCCACTACAAGGTCGGTATCATATTCAACAATTTATCAGCCAGGGGGGAATGGGAGCCGTATATCTGGCTACCGATAGCCGCCTGGGGGGACGGCAGGTAGCGATTAAACAGATGAATCCCACCCATGTGCCCGTCCAGGATCGGGATTGGATCTTAACTGCCTTTGAACAAGAAGCGCAGGTGTTAGCCCGGCTTAACCATCCCAATATTGCCCGTGTCATGGATTTCTTTTATGAAAACCAGATGTGGTATCTGGTGATGGAATTTGTGAAAGGGGAAACATTGGAATCTGCCCTGACGCGCCATAATCAGGGTTTTGTGGAGTCTCAGGTGCTTCTATGGGGAAGCCAATTAGGGAGCGTGTTGGATTATTTGCACCACCAAAACCCGCCTATCATTTTTCGGGACCTGAAACCAGGCAATATTATGGTTCAGGCGGATGGTACCTTAAAACTGATTGATTTTGGGATAGCTCGTTTCTTTAAGCCGGGACAACGGCAAGATACGGTCAGTCTGGGAACGCCGGGTTATGCCGCGCCGGAGCAGTATGGCCGTGGGCAAACAGATGCTCGCTCCGATGTGTATAGCCTGGGAGTGGTTTTGCACCAATTACTGACGGGTTATGATCCCGGGCTGACGCCGATGAATTTGCCGTCGATCAAACAGTTGCAACCGCAAGTATCAGATCATGTGGCCCTGGCGGTGAATCGGGCGTTATCTGTGGATCCTGGGCAACGGTTTACTTCAATGCGGGAGTTCGCGGCCGCGCTCCGTATCTCCATTTCCGGGGTGTTATTGCCAGAAATACCCAATGGCACCGGCCCACTGCCCCCGCCGCCCCACCAGCGAAAGCTGGCCGGTTGGCTCATCGGAGGCGGTTTGGCGGTGGTGGGTCTTTTGTTCCTGGTAGTATTGGCGGTCATTTTGGCTAGTTCGGGTGGAGATGATGGCACAGAAACAGAGGTTGCCGTTTCCCCGGCGGAGGTTACGCAGGTTGTCGTTGTTACGGCTACTTATACGCCTTCTCCTACCGTGGGTCACTTGACGATGACGGCTATCTATGAAGTAACATTTGAGGCGGCGGTCGCGGCCGCGCAGGAAAGCACCAGTGTGGCGGTTGCGGCCGCGAACGAATCCCTTACCCTCACCGCCGAATCCCTTACCCTTACCACCGAAGCCCAACCCACAGCCACCGTACAGCCTACCCTCACCCCCAGCCGCACCCCTGTTCCGACAACCCGCCCACCCACCAATACCCCTGTACCGACTGCCTGTGCTGTAGCTGTTAATAGCAACTTCCAAACCGCCTACACCAACAACGAATCGCGCCTGGGTTGCCCCAGTAGTGCGGCGCGTACCGGCACCGTTGTCCAGGAAGATTTTCAATATGGGCGTATGTTCTGGCGGGAAAGTAACGACAAAATGTACGTCATTTACAACGGGGGCGGCTGGTCTATTTACAATGATACCTGGGTTGAAGGGAATGCTGAGTTTAGTTGTGGTGTACCCGAAAGTCCACCTACTCCCCGGCGCGGTTTTGGCAAAATCTGGTGTACCTATTCCCAGGTACAATCAGGTTTGGGCAATGCTACCAACTATGAATGGGCCTTAACCGCCACCATCCAGGACTTTGCTGGCGGTCTTATCTGGCGCACTGATGCCGGGCTAACCTTTATCATGTTTACAGATGGCACCTGGCGGTAACAATCAACATATTATCGTAACTACTAAGTCGTTGCCTGAGCTTGTCGAAGGTAACGTGGGAGTTCGACAAGCTCAGCCCTCGAGAGCCTCAGTCGTTACACATTATCTCTATGCCGCACAACACCGGAACACTCATCCATAATCGTTATCGCATTGTCAAATTGATTGGCAAGGGTGGGTTTGGCGCTGTTTATCGCGCCTGGGATACCCATCATAATCGCCCCTGCGCCCTCAAAGAAAACCTGGACACTTCTCCTATGGCCCATCGTCAATTTGAACGAGAGGCCCAAATTCTCTCCACCGTCAATCATCCACACCTGGCCCGCGTGACCGATCATTTTGTTTTGCCGGGACAAGGCCAGTACCTGGTAATGGATTTAATTGAAGGAGATAACCTGGAATCATTGGCCGGGCAAATGGGGGAAGTGCCTGAAGCAATGGCGCTAACCTGGATCAGCCAGGTTGCCAATGGGTTGGAATATTTACACACGCAATCTCAACCTATCATTCATCGGGACATTAAACCTGCCAATATACGCATTACGCCTGAGGGCAAGGCCATGTTAGTAGATTTTGGCCTGGTAAAAATATATGATGAGCAGAGTAAGACTACTATTGGTGCCCGTGCGGTTACACCAGGCTATTCACCCCCAGAGCAGTATGGACGTGGGGCTACCGATGCCCGTACCGATATTTATGCCCTGGCGGCTACCCTTTACAATTTGCTGACCGGGAAAGAACCGGCCGAAAGTATCCAAAGAGTGATTAAAGATACCCTGGTACCGGCACATCGGGAAAATCCGCGCATTTCTCCGGCTACGGCAAAAGCCATAGAACAGGCCATGGCTATCAACCCGGAGCAACGATTTCAGTCTGCATTGGATTTTGTGGTTGCGTTGCATACCCCAGATGATTCAGCCCTAAAAACGGAGCCATTGCCTCCCATCAGGTCAGAAACGACTATCGTTATGAAACCGGATTTAGTGTCCCCGGTCAAGGTCAACACGCCATTCTCTCCCATAGGTATTACTCCAGGTGTATTTTCTCCTTCTAAAGGAGAACCAGTCAAAACGAAAACCCCCTCGGCCCCCCCATCAACTCCAGTCGTGACGACATCACCCACCGATAGTGACTCACGGCGACGCATTTCCTGGTTGTTAAGCCGGGGATTGACGTTTGGGGGAGCGTTTATGTTTATCACCCTGTTTGTGTTGTCATCTTATTTTCTCGTTAGTTCGTTTGTACCGGATACAAGTAATGAGGTGACTGACGCGGCCGCAGAAACGGTTGTGACTGAGGAAAGCCCCTCCGGTGAAATAACGGTGACGGCAATCATGAGTGAGACGGCGACGCCAATGATACCCGCCTCGGGTATTATGGTCGTGAACGCGGCCGCAGGGTCCCATTGGCATGATGGTTCATCCCTGATTGTGGGCCAAATGCACGCAGACCCCAGCGCACAGAACCAGATTATGACAGATGTGGCCGAGCCTACAGAGTTGCAATGGCCTGATGGAACGCGCCTTTTTCTGGGACAGAAGACAGATGTGCAGTTTACAGCTCTGGAAAGTGAACGCCTTGTTTTGGAAATCGGACAGGGGAAGCTCGTGTTACAGACCACGGGACAATTGATTAAGATTCAAAATGAATTCAAGGTTTTTGTTGAAGTACAAAATGGCCTGGTTGGAGTGACAAATACGGTAAACCCATTTCGTTTTGTTGTGAATTGTTTTGCCGGGCCTTGTGTTTTGCATGGTGATCTGGGTGGAGAATTGGTCTTAGAAGCCGGACAATCCGGGTTTGTGGGAAGTAGTGGGCAACCAGCGCTAGATCCATCTGGTCTAAAAAGTGAGTTATATCTATTTGCTCTGGTTGTGCCCACACCAACCCCTACACCCTCACCCACGGCAACTAATACGCGGCCGCGGCCTACAAACACACCTACCGCTACTGCCCCTCCCACCTAAAGGGGATCCTTATGACGCTCAAAACTGGCATACTCATTAATAGCCGTTATCGTATTGCTAAATTAATTGGTCAGGGCGGTTTTGGGGCTGTTTATCGTGCCTGGGACACCAATCTCAACCGTCCCTGCGCCCTCAAAGAAAACTTAGACATATCTCAAGAGGCCCAACGCCAATTTGAACGCGAAGCCAAAATTCTGGCAGGCCTCATTCACCCTCACTTGCCCCGTGTAACCGATCATTTTGTTGTGCCTGGACAAGGCCAATATCTGATCATGGATTTTGTGGAAGGAGAAGACCTCGCCTCCTTAATTGCCCGTGGGGAGCAGGTTACAGAAGAACAAGCCCTCACCTGGATTAGCCAGGTCGCCGAAGCCCTGGTCTATTTGCATGGTCAGCCACACCCTGTTATTCATCGGGATATTAAACCCGCTAATATCCGCATCACACCGCAAAAACAGGCCATGTTAGTAGATTTTGGCCTGGTGAAGGTGTATGACGAACATTTGAAAACGACAATTGGTGCCCGTGCGATCACACCCGGCTACTCTCCGCCAGAACAATATAGCCTGGGCATTACCGATCACCGTACGGACATTTATGCCTTGGCGGCAACGTTGTATACCTTGCTCACATGCCAGACGCCCCCGGAAAGTGTTCGCCGCGTGGTGGGGGAGGCTATGACACCCGCGCATATCGTCAACCCGCAAATCTCTCATCATACAGCTATAGCACTAGAACAGGCTATGGCATTGAACCCTTCGCAACGCTTCCAGTCGGCCGAAGAATTTTTAGCGGCTTTGTATTTCCCTGGACGTTCCCAAAAAATAGGGGAGCCACATGTTCCCCCTGCCACACAAAAAACAGTTAGCCGTCGTATTGCCTGGCCCTTAATTGGATTAGGGGGAGTTGGGTTATTGCTTCTTGTTATGGTTATTTTTGCCCTGGTTTTAGTCTCCGGGCAAACACCAACGATAACGGTCACAGTAACGGAGAATTTGGTGGCCCTGATTGAAGATACGAAAACATTAACGGCCACCACTACCACCACCGCCACCCCTTCTCCTACCGCGACGGTACTGGATTTAACTACACTGTATCAATTTACGGTGGTAGAATCAGCCGGTGGTTTTCGTTGGCAGGATGGATTGCGCAATTTACTTCCTACCACTGGTGAACAATTAGAAATTAACTCAGCGCAGGCCGTTTTAATGACTGCCGACGCGGAACCAACCGAATTGATTTTATCTGATGGGGGACGATTGTTTTTGGGGGCAAACACAGAAATTATCATTACCCCTACAGAAGACCCGCTGATTATGGTAGAGATTCAGACTGGGACGCTTGTATGGCAGGCCGGGAGTTTACCGGTGATGGTCAGAACCCCGTTTGGGATGGCGGCTCAATGGGAACAGGGTTTAGCCGGTGTTCATTATACGGAAACGCCACTTAAGTTTGAGCTTAGTTGTTTTGTCGGGTCTTGTTTGCTCCAGGGTGATTTAGGGGGACAACTATTGTTGTTAGCTGGAGAGTCTGGTTTTGTTAGTTCTTCCGGTCAGCCCCAGGCAGATGATGATACGCTTTATGCACCCTATTTCTTTGCTCGTCTTGTACCCACGGCGACGATAGCCGCCACAAGAATGGTAGCCAATACATTGACTTATACTCCAACCCCAACTCCAACAAGAACGCGGCCGCGAAATACACCCACCTTCACGCCCATAGCAACCCTAGTGCCCCCTACCCCAGTGCCGCCTACATCTGAACCGCCTACATCTGCGCCACCCACTGCTGTACCCTCTACCCCCGTACCCCCTACCAATACCCCATCCCCTACGGATGTCCCTACTGTCCATCCGACTCAAGAACCTACTTCTTACCCATACCCGTAGCCCAACCATGCCCCTCAACACTGGAACTCTCATTCATAATCGCTATCGTATTGCCCGACTTATTGGTCAGGGTGGGTTTGGTGCCGTTTACCGCGCCTGGGATACCAGCCTCAACCGTCCCTGTGCTCTCAAAGAAAACCTGGACACATCCCAGGAAGCACAACGTCAATTTGAACGCGAAGCCCAAATCCTGGCTGGCCTCATTCACCCCCACTTGCCCCGTGTTACTGACCATTTTATTGTGCCGGGACAGGGGCAATATCTGGTCATGGATTTTGTTGAAGGTGAAGACCTGGCGTCGTTTATTGCCCGTGGAGAACGGGTCACAGAAGAACAAGCCCTTACCTGGATGACCCAGGTGGCAGATGCCCTGGTCTATCTCCATAATCAGCCACAACCGGTCATTCACCGCGACATCAAACCCGCCAATATTCGCATCACCCCCGAAGGCAAGGCCATGCTGGTGGATTTTGGTTTGGTGAAGGTGTACGACATTCATTTGAAGACAACCATTGGGGCACGAGCCGTAACCCCAGGATATTCGCCACCAGAGCAATATGGTCGGGGAACCACCGATCATCGCACCGATATTTATGCATTGGCGGCCACGTTGTACACGTTGTTGACCGGTCAAGACCCTACTGAAAGTATCCAACGGGTTGTGGGGGATCCCTTAATACCCGTGGATACTCTAAACCCCCTCGTGTCTCATCATCTGGCGCTGGTTCTGGAACAGGCCATGGCCTTGAACCCTTCGCAACGCTACCAATCTACCAAAGCGTTTATCTCGGCACTGACTGTCCCGGCGATTCCCCCTAAAATAGCGGCTCCCGCGCCAGCCTCCCCAAAAACACCCGGTGTAGCTACCCCGCCAAAGCCGGTCACTCCCAGGTTAAAACAAAAGTCACCCGCCCTTGTTCACACACCTGGCTCAGATATGCGTCAGGCAAAAGTTGCGAGTACTGATAAGGTAAAAATATGGCTAGGGACTTATGGATTGCCGTTGGGAGGGAGCGTTTTGTTGGTATTGTTATTAATTGTGGGGGGAATCCTCTTCGCGAAGGATAAACAAGTTACGGCGAGTAATGCGGCTACAGCTACCGCTATCGCCGCCCTGGCTAAAGTAAATGCAACCGGCACAGCGGATACGCTTACGGCCATTGCTGAAACAGCAAGTGCGAATGCGACCAGTACGGTGGAAGCTATTTCTACCTTCCGTTTAGAGGAGATTGAGGCGGAAACAGGATTAACGATTTCTGCGGCACAGTTGGTTTTTGGTCCTGTAGATGGATCTCTCGTTCATCAAGATAATGGGCGTCCAGAAACATATTCTGCGGGTGTTGACGTGGAAAATTTTCTGGTTGAAGCTACTTTTGTGAATCCGTATTCGCGCGATCTCAGTTCCTGGGATTATGGCTTTCTTTTTGGGGATAGCATTTCTGATGAACAATTACGTTTACTGTTTTTTTCGGAGCAGTTGTGGCGATTAGGGATTCGTTTTGGTACAGGGTATGCCATGTTTGATATTGGACAAATACCTTCTTTAAGAAATTTTTATGGGCAATCAAATCATATGGTGTGGTTTTATCAGGATGATGTGGGAACATTTTATGTCAACGGCAAATTGATAAATACCCACGATCTGTCAACCCGGCATTTTTCCGGCGATGTTGCTGTGGTTACTGGTGCGTTTGTTGGAAATCAAGTAAGCGGCCAAAGTACAGAATTTACTGGGTTCACAGTCTGGGCTTTACCATGAGATGAAAGTCCCGGTTATGGTGTTTTTTTACCGCTATTTTTGGGTGGTTGTTTGTGGCACTGCCCTCATTGGTTGCCGCAGTAACACACCCGTGGCAACGGCAACCCTGACGCCGCTTGTGCGTCTGGTAACACAAGTTGTGACTAGTACGCCACTACCTATTGTTACCGCGATCCCCGTAACTTTTACGGCTATTGCGCAGGTGAATACGCCGCGGCCGCAAACCCCCACCCCTTCACTCACCCCCAGCGCGACAGAACCTCTGGCAAATCATTTCATCACCCCTCTGGTGGCTACGGCTACGGAGTCCCCAGCCGCCACGATAGCCATCGCTCCTCTTGCCACTTCTGCGACTGCCTGGCCTAGCCCCACTTTGCCCTCTTTGTTTACGGCTACGCCAGCACCTACTGTGCCTCCCAGTGTGATAGTGACATCCTTGCCCCCAGCGGCTGTGGGCGCGGCCGCGCCGCAAATTTATGAAACCACACTCACTATTCCCACTTATGGTTATGAAGCTGGTTTCCTGCCCACTACCCCAGATGATCCCATTTTCCCTTACCCTCACCTGGATTTTGCCCTGGTCACGGGGCCGGTTTCTCGCTCCTACCGGGCCATTGTATTGGAAAATGGCTATGTGGCTCTCACCATCTTGCCAGAATTAGGCGGCCGCATTTATCGTTGGGTAGATAAAGCCACCGGGCGTCATCTCTTGTATGAAAACCCGGTCATCAAACCTACCAGTTGGGGGTATCGGGGTTGGTGGCTGGCGGCTGGGGGTATCGAATGGGCTTTTCCCGTGGAAGAGCATGGCCTTAACGAATGGCGACCCTGGACGGTTAGCACCGGTTCTACGGCCTATGGATTGAGTGTGACGGTTAGTAATGTGGATGATCGTACTGGGATGGAAGTAGGAGCAACGATTTCATTAGATGGGGGTCATGCTTATGCGGTTATCCAGCCCTGGGCACGTAATAACACACCAGAAAGTCACCCTTATCAGTTATGGCTCAATGCCATGTTAGCCTTTAATAACAACACTGTTTCTGGGGCCACGCAGATTATTCTGCCCGTTAATGAGGTTTTAATTCATAGCACCAGTGATGGTGGTGTGCCTGGAGGCGGGGGCATGATGAGTTGGCCTTTTTATGGTAGCCGCGACATGAGTTGGTATAGTAATTGGCAAGGGTATCTTGGTTTTTTTATACCTGACCCGCCACGTGGTTTTGTGGGTATTTATGATCATGCGCTCAACCAGGGAATTGTCCGTGCGTTTAACCCAGGCTGGCCAGCCGGAAGCAAAATTTTTGGTCCCGGCACCCTTGATCCCTCTTATTGGACGGATGACAGTAGTAATTATTTGGAGTTGTGGAGTGGCGCAACCAGTAGTTTTTGGAGTTATGCCACATTAAATGCCGGAGAGTCGTTTAGCTGGACTGAGTATTGGTATCCTGTACATGGTATGGGTGGATTTAATGAAGCCAATCGTCTGGCGGCGTTACGTCTCCAAGAAAATGGCGATCAGGTAGAGATCGCGGCCGCAGTTAGTACAACTCTCAACGGTACATTAACCCTCTATACCGGTGGGCAGACAGTCGTCAGTTGGCCGATGCTCCTGTATCCGGCTACCGCTTTTCAAGCCACCTGGACGCGGCCGCAAGGTAACACGGCCCCCCTCGGTTTGCGTCTGACAGCACAGGATGGAACTATCATCGCCCAAACTGGGACTGTCCCATAAAAAGGAATGACACAATGAGTCCATACATACCCCCTGTTTCAAGCAACACCTGCCCTGCCTGCCATACGGCCAACCGGGATGGGGCGAAATTTTGTAGTAAATGTGGGAACAAACTCGCGGCCGCGGTTCAACCACCTGCACATCCCCCAGTTTACCCCTCTACTCCGCCTAAACCCCCGCAACCCTCACCTGAGGCGTACACACCACCCGTCTACACCCCTCCCATTCAGAACAATCCCGCTTCGTATAGCCCTGTCGCCTCCTCACCCCCGTATAAACCTCCGGTCGCTTATCCCTCTTTCGCTCCGCCTGCATTCCGTGGCTACGACACCCCGGCGCAAACTTCGGCCAAACCACAATCCGGTTTAAACCTTTCCCAGGCTTTAGGCTTTCCCTTTCAAAGCCCCAACTGGTTAGGAACCCTGCTTATTGGTGGTGTTTTGTTCATTGTGCCATTAGGCATTATTTTCAATGGTGGGTTTTACCTTGAAGTGATGCGCCGCACCCTTAATGAACATCCAGAGCCAATGCCCGTGTGGGATGAGTGGGGCCAAAAATTTAAGGATGGCTTGATCTTATTCGCCCTCACATTTATTTATGTCTTTGTTATTCTTATCCTCTTTTCCCTCCCTGGTTTACTCATCACCCTGGTGGGCGAGGAAGAAACAGGGGGACTTATCGGTATAGTGGGGGCACTCCTGGGAACCCTGTTTATTTACTTGCTGTTACCGCTTGGATTGGGCCAATATGCGGAAAGCGGCCATTTTATGGATGGGTTAAATATTCCCAAAGCCTTTGGGCGCATCTTAAATAATCCATTCCGTTATATAGGGAATTGCTTATTAGCCTTTTTTGCCTTGTTCGTGGGCATCTTCATTATTAGCCTGGTGAATGCCATTGGTGCGGTTTTGATTATTGGCTTGATCTGCACCATCCCTATTACCCTGATGGTTTCCTTTTATCTGGCTTTATACCAGTACAATCTCATCGCCCAACTTTACAAGACAACGCTATAACACCCAGCAATTCTCAATTTGACCTGAGCCTTCAAAAATGGAGAGGCCGCCCGGTCGTAAAACGAGCTGGGCTATCAGTACGAAGGCCGTTGGCCTGTTGTTTTAGCCCGTAGGGCCTGGTACTGATAGCCCGGCGGTCAACTAGGCACAGCCTTTCCCGGCTGTGCGCTCTCTATACAGGCGGATCCGGGCTTCGGCAAAGCTCAGTCCTCGAGGATGTGTAGGGCGAACAGCCTGAAAGGCTGTTCTACGGGTTGGGTTATTTTTCGAGTGTGCTTTTGGCGGGCAACGGTTTATGAAAGTTAAGAATTTAATACGTCAATACGATTGGTACGGGCTGGCCTTGTGCCTGTCCGGTTGGGCAACCACAAGGGTCGCCCGTACATTACCGGTTTATTTTTTGAACATTCATTAACCGTTGGTTAAATTGAGAATTGCTGTATAACACCTCAACCAGACGCGGAACCTTAACTCCGCCCCAAGGGCGGGGAACTTTTTCTCGTATCATTTTTCGCGGGCGTCCGCCCGCGAAAAATGATACGAATGGGGGTAGGGGGATGGGTCTTCAGCCTAAACCTACCCAAGCTGTTGTATGTCATTTTATGACTGTGGTTAAGTATAAAACGTATCTTCTCGTTCATGTGCAGTGGACGTTGGTTGAGCCTGTCGAAACCAACAGCCTTCGACAAGCTCAGACCTCGGTACCCGAAATTTTGAGAAGCTACTTTGAAACGTTAAAAAAAAGATGGGTGAAGGAAAAATAACATGACGGTTGAACTATGGTACGGCTCCAAACCAACCAATTATGGTGAACAGAGTGTTCTGATAGAACTCTACGACTATCTGAAGCCACGTCCCGGTCTATATATTTTGATGGCTAATTTTTATGCCGGACTGAGTAACGAGATAGATCTCATGGTTATTAAACGGAACGCCATTTTTCTGGTTGAGCTAAAAAATTACGCCACCCCTCTCGTTGGCGAAAAAGAGGGGGATTGGACATATACGGAGAAGGATGGAAGCAAGAAAAATATGCGTAATCCGTTTAAACAAGTCCGCGCTAATGTTTTTGCCTGGAAAGATTGGTGCAAGGCCCAGGCTGAATTATTAGAGAAGATGGAAACGATTAAACGGAATTTTCGTTTGTTGGAGCCTTATGAATACATCGTCGTCTTTCCTGAATTACACGCCAAAAGTGACATTAAAATAGGCGAGCAACCGGTGCATGCCATGGGATTTGACAAATTTAGGGCCGAATTGGTGATCCGTAACCGGACAGGACCTGAATTAGATGGTGATGAATTACGACAAATTCCCCGCCTTCTTAAATTAACTCGCTGGCATGTTGATCCCCCTGATGCTGAGGATCTGACGGTACGTATGGGTGAAGATGATTTTCAGAAACCCATCGTGCGTATGTTAGTATCTCTGGGGCATGAGTTTTCTACTGCGGTGAAGCATATTGAAAAAGAAGCCTTGCTTGTTGGCCGGAATCCCGCCTGTGATTTAGTGATCAATCATCCTTCGGTTTCGCGTACCCATGCCATTATTCGCCAACATGAGGGACGTTGGATTGTGGAAGATTTAGGTAGTGACAATGGGACGTTTGTTTGTTACAACGGCGATCCAGGGTTTGAACGGGCGGTTCACAAAATGAATGCTCTCAAAAATGGTTCGATTATTCGTTTTGGTCAAACCAGTTATACGTTTGTGGTTAATGAATAATTGGGTTCTTTGGGGTTTCGTGGGGTACGGGCAATCCTTGTGGTTGCCCACATGGGGCAGGCACAGGCCCGCTGGCGCATAACTACCCGTCCGGCGACCCCAGTCCGCTTGTAGTTGCCCACACGGGGCAGGCACAAGGCCAGCCCCTACATCTGGTGTCAATCCCCTGAATTCCCAAAGAACCTGAATAATTGTAAGGGTGTGTTTCATTGCCTTCGTAACTACTAAACCCGTTGCTTG
>JAGNBF010000116.1:21102-22406 GCA_018004935.1 Chloroflexota bacterium
GTTGCCCACACGGGGCAGGCACAAGGCCAGCCCCTACATCTGGTGTCAATCCCCTGAATTCCCAAAGAACCTGAATAATTGTAAGGGTGTGTTTCATTGCCTTCGTAACTACTAAACCCGTTGCTTGAGCTTGTCGAAGGCAAAGGGGCTTCGACAAGCTCAGCCCACGAGAGGGTTAGTTGTTATGCATCTTTTCGATAATTTGTGGGAGTGGTTTGACTTTGTAACTGTTCCCAGGACGACCTCAGAGTCAAGGTCTTCGCCTTTTGCGAAGATACAGGTCAGGTATGATCATGTTTTATGAACTACGAAGAGTATCTATAGGGTCTGGGTTGAAGTTTGGCCTGTTTTTTGGCTTTTTAGGAGGGGTGTTAGCTGGACTTTTTCCCATTCTGGGGGAGGCCCCGGCTGTACCCGGCCTTTTGCAAGATTTGTTATTGACCAGTCTGGATGAAGGCACCCTGATTTCTCTGATGCTGATATGGTTTATCACCCTGTTCTGGTGGCTCCTGATGGGGAGTGTGGGGGGTGTGGTATTCGCGGCCGCGTACAATCTCCTCTCTGCCCTTACCGGTGGTTTTGTGGTCTACCTGGAAGAAAAGACAGATGCGAATATGCCGCATAAACTTGCGGCCGCGACCGATATTGCCCCTGATCGCGTTACCCGTCTGCTGACCCCGGAGCCACCCCCAGCATCCGTTGTTGGTGCGACCATAGCCGCACCAGTTGCGGCCGCGCCTGCTATTCCTCATGCCTGGTTACTCAGCGAAGCTAACCAACAATCCCATCCCCTCACTGTTTCCATCACCCGCCTGGGCAGTGCCCCGGATAATCAACTCGTTCTACCCGGATTGTCCCCTCATCATGCTGAAATCCGCCACCAACCTGAAGGGTACATCTTATACGACCTGGGTAGTCAACAAACCTGGGTGCATGGCCGTGCCATTGCTGGTCCCCACAGACTCAAATCAGGCTTTCGCCTGCAATTGGGGCAACACAGTTTCACTTTTCAAACCGACCAGGGCTAAAATACGTTAGTGCATCTTTAACAAAGAGCTTGTGATAAACCTGACAGGTTTTCAGAAACCTGTCAGGTTTATAAGCATATTGGCGAAAATACAAACCAGGTTTTCACATCAGATTTGGAGCGCTTTACAGGAGTTCCCCATGGACTTTGGGCGCACCAAGATGGATGAAAATAACGCCACCATTTTTCATTCCTATCCGTGTTTTTTCCTATCCGTGTTTTCACCATCAGTGGCTATTTTCTCAGGAGTTCCCCATGAGCCTTTGGCACACCAAGA
>JAGNBF010000117.1 GCA_018004935.1 Chloroflexota bacterium
AGCCGAGGGGGAGGAGGTTGGGGTGTAGGTGGGGGGAATGGTGGCGGAGGGTGAGGGTGGGGCTGGGTCAGGAGTAGGGGGAATGAGGGTTGCCGCGGCCGCGACCGGGGTAACAACCGTCTGCTCTATCTCTCCCTGGCACCCCACCACTCCCAGATAGGCCATAACCACACAGAGGAGAAAACAATGCCGGGTGACACCTAAACCCGTATTTATGAGCATTGCGATTTTAACTCCAGGGAGTTGTTCTGGGGGTATCCGCCAATAACCGTTTGTAAGCCCCCTGCCAGGCGTCTGGTTTGCGCATAAAACTCTTGACATCCATATCAGTAAAATGAGACATCAAATCAGCCAGAAGTTCAGGCAATAAATCCCAGGCCTCTTCACGAATAATATCTTCATAGTTAGCGGCCATTTCTTTCGTCCATTCCCATTCCCGCATAAACCGCTCGGCTTTCATCCAGTAGTCCCGTTTTTCCCAGGCCACTGCCGATGTTTCTACTGTGCCCTCAATTTCACGCAGGCAATAAACAATCGCGGCCGCCATATCTTTGGCTTCCTCATCAAACTTTTGTTTGCGGGGGAGCAGGTACAGAATTTCGGCAATGGTGCGCCGGGCATAATTGCGCACCTTTGTGGGATTATTGACGTTGATAACTCGGCTCATAGTCTCAGTAAATGGTGTCGGAGCGTAACAGCCAGGCCTCTCCAGGACTGAGCTTGTGAAGTCCGTTTTGCCTTCGGCAAGTGCAGGTAACAGGTTTAGTCGTTACGTTGGATCGGTAAACAACCCGCCAATCATAGCACTTGTGTTCCAATCCGCCAACCCGTCGAGTTAGGGGGATAGGGCGATTGCATACTCGGATTTCCTCCACCCCTAACCCCGCCCCCAGGGGCGGGGAACTTTTTAAGAGCCGTTTTTCACGGGCGATGCCCGCGAAAAACGGCTCAAATTGGTTTTTTCCCCTTCAGGCCAGGAATTGTTAGGGGGCTGGGTTCATTGGGGTGAGGATGCAATCGCCCTGGTTAGGGGGACAGGGCGATTGCATATTCGGATTTCCCCCACCCCCAACCCCAGGGGCGGGGAGTTTTTTAAGGCGGGCAAAATCGGGGCGAAGCCCCGATTTTGCCCGCCGAGTGGGTTTCCCCTTCCCGATTTCGGGAAGGGGGGAGGGGGATGGGTTCATTCTGGTGAGTATGCAATCGCCCTAGTTAGGGGGAGTATATCCACGTTTTGTGGAAGACCTGACAGATTTCTAAAACCTGTCAGGTCTGTGCCCCTCGATTTTGCCCGCCGACGGGGAACCTATTTGTGTCGTTTTTTGAGGGCGTACGCCCTCAAAAAACGACACTTTATCAAATTCCTTGCCCTGGGGCAGGTGAAATCTATATCAGGCCGGTGACAATGGACAGTAAGATACCCCCGGCCATGACACTACCCAATTGCCCCGCCGTATTGGCTCCCATAGCGTGCATCAGCAAGAAATTATCAAAATCTTCGTCTTGCGCCATTTGGGCGACGAGGCGGCCAGCCATAGGAAAGGCACTGATACCAGCGGCACCAAGGAGTGGGTTGATGGTGCGGCCGCTAAGCACGGATAGCAGTTTGCCAATGAGCAACCCGGCTACGGTGTCTAGCATGAAAGCGATTAGTCCCAAGACCAGAATGCCCAGTGTATCCCACTGTAGAAACGCGGCCGCGTTCATTGTTGAACCAATTGTCACCCCTAGAAACAGGGTGGCAATATTGGCAATTTCCTTCTGGGCTGATTGGCTTAGCCCTTCCACAACACTGCTTTCCCGAAGTAAATTGCCCAACATGAGCATACTGATCAGCGGGGTGGCGTCGGGAATGAGCAGGCCCACCCCCAGGGTAACGATAATCGGAAAAAGAATACGTGCCCGTTTGGAGATGGGATAAGGGGCATATGTCATGCGGATTTGCCGCTCTTTTTTGGTGGTGAGCAGTCGCATGAGGGGCGGCTGAATGATAGGAACCAGGCTCATATAGGAGTAGGCGGCTACCGCAATGGGAGCCAGAAGTTCTGGAGCCAATTTAGAGGCGACAAAAATGGAGGTGGGGCCGTCAATCGCTCCGATGATGCCAATGGAAGCGGCTTCATTGAGTGGAAACCCGAGTGCGGTGGCTAGTATGAGTGTACCAAAAATACCAAATTGCCCGGCCGCTCCCAAAATCACCATCTGGGGTTGGGAGAGGAGCGGGCTGAAATCTATCATTGCCCCTACACCAATGAAAATGAGCAGGGGAAACAGTTCGGTACTGATGCCCACGTTGTACAGTAAGGCGAAGAGACCATCCCCTTCATTCATGCCGGTGAGGGGAATATTGGCCAAAATACAGCCGAAGCCAATGGGTAGGAGTAAGATTGGTTCGTATTTTTTAACCACAGCCAGGCCAATCAACACCCCGCCGACCAGGATCATAATCGCGTGACCGAGGGTAAAGTTGTTTAACCCTTTGAAGAGTTCATTGAAGAGAAGAGAGTAGTCCATATCTGTGTGTTGCCATTAAGGTATGAGAACGGTAACGATACACGTCCTCAAGGGTTGAGCTTGCCGAAGTCCGGCTCTGCCTTGGACAAGCTCAGGCATCGCTGTGCCCCACCTGTATAAATACTGAGAATTAAATAACTATTCACTCTTATCTCTGGCCCTTTTCCCTCGCCGGGAGAAAGAAGTCCGTTTCTGCGCCCCGTGGGAGAGGGTTAGGGTGAGGGGTGTATCGTTAATCTTCCAGTTCAATCAGTGCATCTCCATGGCGGACGTGCTGGCCGGTTATGATGGGAATGGCCTTGACCTTACCGGCACGGGTGGCGCGAATGACGTTGTTCATTTTCATGGCTTCTAAGACGCATAAGTCTTGGCCTACAGCAACCGTGGCTCCTTCAGAGACGGCAATGCGATTGACAATGCCGGGGATGGGTGCCCGAATGATATGGCCGTTGCCTTGAATGGGGGCACTGGGTTGCGGCGCTGGTTTTGGGGAGGGTGTGGGGACAATTGGCGCGGCCGCGATCCGTTCAACTTCCATTTCTTCCGGCCATACGGCAAACACCTTTTCATTGAGCGTAGCAATGATGGGACGGGTATGTAAATCACCTACGTCTACGGTGAATGTTTGTCCTTCTACCTGGACTTTGAATTTCATGGTTAGATACCTATAACAATATGGGGTTTATGGGAGTGACGATTCAATAACTTAGGGTTTGCTCAAAATTAAGTTGGGTGGCGTGGTCAGGAGACCGGCTACAGCAAACGGGAAGTTATTCTTGGACAATTACTAAGGGTTCGTAAAAATATAACTTCCTGGTTTAGACCTGACAGGTTTTCGGAAACCTGTCAGGTCTTGACGGAACTTAATCTTTTACAGGTATTAAGGGTGTAGGGTAGCACCTCTTTCTTCAGCGCACATTACCCCGTTTGTTGAGCATTGTTGTGCGTAAAACGGCTTGCCAGGCACTGACCAGAGCCGTGGCTGGCAGAGGAGGAACATGCGGTTTTTCTTGTTGGTCAAGGGCCAGGGCGATAGTGACCGCAACCGCGGCCGCGTCTCGTTCTAGCCAATCGGTGGGGGTTACTTCCGTGGAGTTGACGCCGGTAACAATAGGGGTGAGGGGTGCGGCTGTGGCTTGCGTGGTCAACCGCACGAGAATAGCAATCATGCCCCACAATAGCATGATCATAACCAGCACCAGTCCCATACCAATGAGTGTAATTTGAAGTGCGATAAGGATATTTTCTACTGACATTGTTTTTCCCAAAGAGCCATTTTTTCTTCATCCGTGTCCATGTGGGGCCGATTTTCTGGTCATGAAGGGTTTAAACAGGGATGTTACCGTGTTTGCGCCGTGGGGCAGGGGCATATTTGTCGCGCAAGGCTCCCAGTGCCGCAATAATCTTGGGACGGGTCTCCGCTGGTTCCAGGATATCGTCTACATAACCGGCTTTGGCGGCGTAGTACGGGTTATTAAACCGCTCCCGATAATCGGTAGCCAGTTGGGCGCGTGCCGCGATGGGGTCAGCCGCGGCCGCGATCTGTTTTTTAAACAAAATATTGACCGCTCCTTCCGCTCCCAATACAGCAATTTCGGCACTGGGCCAGGCGTAGGTTACATCCGTACCCAGATATTTACTACTCATCACCACATAAGCTCCGCCATATGCCTTGCGCGTAATGACCGTCACCTTAGGCACGGTGGCCTCAGAATAGGCATACAACACTTTGGCCCCGTGGCGAATAATGCCCCGGTGCTCCTGATCTACCCCGGGTAAAAACCCCGGCGAATCTACCAATGTTACCAGTGGAATATTGAAGCAATCGCACATGCGGACAAAGCGGCACATCTTGTCGGCGGCGTCAATGTCAATTACACCTGCCATAACGCCAGGTTCCTGGGCGACAATGCCAACGCTGTGTCCGCCTAAACGGGCCAACCCTACGATTACATTTTCGGCCCAGGTGGGTTGTAGCTCCAGGAATGAACCTGCATCTACCAGATGATGAATGACTTCGTGCATCTGGTAGGGTTCGCTGGGGTCAAGGGGCACAATTGAGTTGAGGGCGGAAGCCATGCGCAGAGGGTCATCCGTGCCAGGGATATAGGGAGGATTTTCGACGTTATTTGAGGGAAGGTAGCTCAGGGTGTGGCGACAGAGGGCCAGGGCTTCCGCTTCGGTCGCGGCCGCGAGGGATGCCGTGCCGCTGATACTCATGTGCACATCTGCCCCCCCCAAACTTTCCGCGTCCACAGTTTCGCCTGTTACCGCCCTGATCACTTCTGGCCCGGTAAGAAACATAAAAGATTGTTTCTGGACCATAATAATGACATCGGTGAGGGCTGGGGAGTAAGCCGCGCCACCGGCGCAGGGGCCAAGCATGACGCTGATTTGGGGCACGACACCAGAATAAAGGGCATTCCGCCGGAAAATTTCCGCATAACCGCCCATACTCTTGACCCCTTCCTGGATGCGAGCACCGCCAGAATCAAGTAAACCAATAATGGGCACCCCATTACGCACTGCCAGGTCCATCACCCGGCATATTTTACGACTGTGCATCTCGCCTAGCGTGCCCCCATAGACGGTAAAATCTTGAGCATATACATAAACAATCCGACCATCAATGTGGCCATAACCGGTAATAACGCCATCACCTAGAAACTGTTCTGTCGCCAGCCCCATTTCATCCTTCTCATGCACAATAAATGGCTCTAATTCATTGAAGGTGCCGGGGTCAAGGAGGAGAAGAATACGTTCACGGGCCGTGAGTTTGCCTTTGGCATGTTGGGCGGCTACGCGGTCGCGGCCGCCACCTTGCCGGGCGCGTTCACGCATGGCGCGTAATTCGAGAATACGAGGATCTTCAGTCATCATGTTACCTTTCGTGTCAAATTCCTGGCTCTTTAGAAATTTGGGTCTTTGGGATTTCAGGGAGTTGCCCCTACATCTGGTGTCAACTCCCTGAATTCCCCAAAAACCGTGGTGACGTTGGTTGAGCTTGTCGCAACCAACCGCCTGCAACAGGCTCAGACTACGTTTCCCGCGAAATATTGAGAAGCCACTTTTCCCGATTGGAAAACCCTGCCACTACACAAAGAAAATGGATTTCTTACGAAACCCATTCTTTTTTGCCAGTTTATTTTTTGGAGTATGGCAGATAATTCAATTGTGACGTAGTGAACAATGACATGGGTGGGATAGGCAGAACGTCATGACTGGCCGCACCATTTTTAGACGTTCAGGCCAAAGTGAGAATGGCTGAGGGTTGCCCGTACCCCACGAAACCCCAAAGAACCATTATATTATTTGTTGGTCCCAGCCTACGTTTACCCTACATGTGACCTATAACTTATTGGTTTGGACAAACGATTTGGTACGATTTTGTTATGCGTTCTCTTCGGTCAGTCCAACGAGTATCCGGAATTATTCTGGTTGTTTGTGTATGGTTTATGGGGATAGCCGCCCAATTTTCTGGCCTGGTAGCTGAAGCTCAGAAAGTGGGTATACCTGATCCGTGGCAAACAATTGTGCCCAATTTGGCGGCTATTACTCTGGAAAAAGAGGGGTATATCTGGCGCATGTCGCCTCAGGCTACTTACCTCATTGCGGCCAGAGTTTTGCATAGTCAGTCCTATAGCGATTGGCAGGCGCATTTCGTGCCGTTAGATGTGGCCTTGGGGTGGGGTAAAGTAAGTGATCCGGCTGTGGATAAATGGATTGAATGGTGGCAGGCAGATAGGTGGTATTTTTATCAGCGGCCGCGTAATGCCCCTCTTTCCCAAAGTTATATTCGTGAGCACTCGGCCAATGTTCATGTTATACCAGCGACACAAGACATCGCGGACGCGCTGTTGCAGTTAAAAACGAATGATATGGTTGTCATGGAAGGTTTATTGGTAGATGTTGAGGGGGGCGTTGCCGGACGAACACAACGATATCACACCTCGCTCACCCGTTCAGATGAGGGTGATTCCAGTTGCGAGATTCTTTATGTGGAGCGGCTGGTAATGAATGGGCAAGAATATCGTTAGAGCTTGTCGAAACTAACCGCCTGCGACAGGCTGAGGCTACGTTGCCCCCGTAATATTGAGAGGGAAGGCCGGTAGAATAAAGCCAAAAGTACTCCCCTGGCCGGATTCACTTTCCACAAAGACTTCCCCCCCTAGTTTTGCCAGAATACGCTGAACAATGGAGAGACCGAGACCATGCCCTTTGGCGCGGCCGCGATCCAGGCGCGTAAATTGCACAAACATACGGGCTTTTTGTTCGGGGGTCAGGCCCATTCCATTATCTTTCACCCAATAGGCCACCCGGCTATCCGCTTGCACCGTGTAACCCAGTTCGATGTGCGGGGGTATACCCCCATACTGCAACGCATTGCTCAGATAATTAGCCCACACTTCTTCCAGCCAGGGTCCATAACTGAGGGCCAGAGGCCAGCTTTCTGGCACAATAATCTGGGCCTGGCCTTGTTCTATCAGGGTATAGAGGCGCAATATCGCTTCTGAAACGACATCGTTCATATTTACCGGCTCTAATTCCACATCTTCTTTGCGGACACTGGCTAAGAGAAGCAGTTCTTGCACAATGGTGTTCATTTTGAAACCACTGATAACAATATAATCCAGAGCTTTTTGTTGTTCAGCCTCGGTCATTTCTCTATATTCTGATTTAAGCAATTCCGCATAACCGGTGATGTGACTCAATGGGTTCTTAAGATCATGAGCGACCGAATGGGCGAAGGCATCCAGTTCGGCATTTTGCTCTTGTAGCGCCAATGTTTGTTGTTGCAAGGCTTCGGCCGTTTGTTTGGTTTTGGTAATATCGCGAAAGACGACTACTCCCCCCTGTGAGAAGTGGGCCACATCATTCTGAAGCGGCCGCGCATTGGCTTCGATCCAGAGGCCTTGGGGGACCTGGTCGTTATGAATGTAAAGCTCTTGCAGGTCTACGGCTTCTCCCGATATGGCACGGATCAAGGGGTTTTGGGCCGGGGGGCAGAGGGTTATTTTATCGGGTAGATACACACCATACATGGAGGCCCACGCTTCGGGGGGTGTATTGGTGATACCCATGCCAATGATTTGGGTCGCGGCCGCGTTAAAGAGCAAAAACTGTCCCAACTCATCCGCCACAATCACACCATCGGCCATACTATCCAAAATCGTCGCCAGAATTCGTGTTCGGTGGCGCAACACCTCTTCTGATTGGGCCAATTGCCATGTACGTTCAATCACCCGTTGTTCCAGCAAGTCCGCATATTCCTGGACTTGCCGCTCCGCTTGTTTACGCCCGGTAATATTCACATACATAGAAAGCGTACCCGTTATATTCCCCAGTGAATCGGTATGGGGAATGGTATGCAACATTGTCTCAATACGCTCCCTCGTCCGCGTGATCAATATTTGCTCTTCATGACCAATTTTGCCCCTCAGAGAAATTTCGTCATCGTCGGCCCTATGATTAGCTTGCGGGTCCCGGTAAAGGAAATCCACGAGGGGGCGTCCTACCAACTCTTCCCGTTGGTACCCCATATTTTGGGCAAAGAGGCGGTTAGACTGAGTAATAATAGGATTACCGTTGCCATGATGGGTCACAACATACATGATGGGGGCGGCTTCAAATAATTCGTGATAACGATATTCGTCTTCTTTTTGTCCGCCAATATCCCGGTTAATCACAATGCATCTTATTGGTTTCCCCTGGCTATCACGCATCAATGTGAACGAAGATGAAACAAAACACCAGGAGCAATCTTTCCGTTGATGGACTGCCTCACCTTGCCATTGCCCCTTGTTTTGATAGCTTCGTTCCATATGTTCCTGGCTACTATTAGGAAAATAGGGTCGGAAAAGGGCGTTCAGCGGCTGACCTGACACCTCGGCCTCTTGCCAGCCATATAAGGTTTCGGCTCCCTTATTCCAGGTCATAACACGGAAATCTAGATCGGTTGTAATAACAGCATCGGTAATTTGTTCGAGCAGTCTGGTTTGAAAATGAAGCTGTTCTTCCGCCTTTTTTCGGTCGGTGATGTCCCAGCCTTCGATGGTGATGAACTTAATCTGGCCTCGGGGATCATAGACGGCATGAAGGCATAGCTCAATGACGGCTTTGACGCCATTTTTGCCCACAACGGCTGATTCATAACGTACCAATTCGCCCGCGGCCGCACGCTGTACCGCTCGTTGTAATTTCTTTCGTTCTTCCGGGGCATGTTGCCATAACGAGGTGTCCCAGACAAATTTATTGAGTACCTGGGCGCGTTTCACCCCCATAAACGTGAGGGTGGCCTCATTGACTTCCCAGATTGCTCCTTCAGGAGATAAAAGACCAATATGTTGGAGCGTGGCCTCCAGTGTAGCCTGGAATAGGAGCGCATTTTCCTGGGCTTTTTGCCAGCTTGTTACCTCCAGGGTGCGGCCGCGGTGAAACCAGACAAATCTGACCACAACAGAGATTCCTATCAAACCAATTAACAAAGCATAGGTTCCATCTTGGGGATGAAGGAGTGCCAGTAACAAACAGACAAATAACGCCAGCGCTAACACTACCCAGTGAACAGCCCGGAGCAGAGCGATAAGGTGGGCTACCTCATATTGCTTGACGAATAGCTGAAGCCAAAACTTCCTGGTTCGTAGTGGTTCGATCATATACTTATCCATTTAAGTGGATTAAAACAGGGGACAATTTGTTGGGAACATCATGCCCTCACTACGATTTCCCAGTTGTCTTGCTTATTACATATTAACGATAATGTGATGACGAAACAAATATATTTATAGTGAAAAATACCTATTCGATCGGCGTTCCCGTTGTGGAGCGCCGCCGTTAGGACTAATCACCCATATAGTAAATTCATACAGTCAATCTTTGGGAATAGCCATCAAAGCAAAATAAGCTGGCCGTGGGGAGCCATCAGGACGCAATAAACTATAACCTGATTCACTAAAAGCTGGTCCAATCCAGGGGGAAAAATTGAGATTCCAGAGCATCATCGGCCCCACCCAGGGCCAGGTGTGTGCCAGGGCAAAAGCCTGTTGGGTGTAGAGCGCCTGTTGCCATTCTGAGACATAAGCCATAAATGTGGCTTCTGGCGGGGGAGGCTCACCCAATCCTTCAAAACTGCCCCAACCAAACTCAGTCACCCACAATTTTTTGTCGGTGATATGCCATTCGTTGAGTAGGGCACCATAATCCTGTAATGTGTCCCGAAAAAAGAAGCTGGGATGGTTATTGTGGCTGGGTATAGAGGCATCGGGTGCCGCAACCGTTGTCTCAGGTGGGTTTGCCCACCCATAAGGGTGCACCCCAAAACCATCTACAATCTCCGCCAGCCCCCCAGACAACATGGCCCGAAAGTAAACCCTGTCGTCAATGGCGCTAAGACCATCATTGATGCCGGTGACGGCAGGTGCGGCGCTAATAATGAGGGCGGTGGGGTCGGCAGAGCGTGCCCCTTCTGCGCCTGCCTGAATGAGGGTAAGCAATGCGGCCGCGTCCAACGGCATCCCATTCCATTCCCTTTGCAAATTAGGCTCATTCCACAATTCATAAGCCGCCACCTGCCCTTCATAGCGCTGGGCCAGTTTCGCCATAAACTGCTGAAACAGGGCATTATCCAGTGGTGGGCCATCTAACTCTGTCGTGGGGCGGCTCCATTCCGGCGCTTTGCTCACGCTCAACAACACCGCAATATTATTCGCCCCCGCCGCATGCACCAGTTCATCCAGTTCACCAAATAGTTCATCCGAATATTGATCCGGGGCGGGCTGATACAACTTCCAGGAGACTTGTACTTTGACCCAACCGACACCTAGTTCACGCAATTGACCCATTAGATGGGGCACATCCTCCCGGTGTAGATAAATTTGTATACCCATACTGCTCCGGCTTAAGGGCGGGCCAACATATAGAGGAGACGTGAGGGTAGCGGTTGCTATCACGGTGGCCGCTGGTGTAACTGATGGTATGAGGGTCGCCGCTGGTGTAACCGATGGTATGAGGGGGGTCGCCGATGTAACTGATGATATGGGTGTGGCCTGGGTGTTGCTTAACAGAGGGGCATAAAATTGCCTGTCTGAGGGGGTTGCCGTCACCACTTGCGTACCCGGTAAGGGGATAATGGTCGCCACATGGGGGGAGGATGCAGGTAGGATGGTTGCCGGTACATCACGCTGACAACCGATTAACCAAAAAATGAGCCACAGAGCCAGCGGCCAGTTAGATTGTTTCATAAATATTCATGGTAACTATACAGCCTCGTTGGAGAAACCGGGTTTTTGTTTAGGCCAACGCATGTCCTACAAGGGAAAAACCCGGTTTCTGATGTGAATCGTTACTATTCATAAAAATGTATGGGTGCATTTGGGGACGCAGGCAACTGCTGAGTAGCCGCTTAATTTACCAAAAAAGCCGTCAAATACATGATCAAAATTCCGGCGGCCAGGCCACCAAAATTCAACCAGGAGAGGGCGGATTCTTTTTGGCGCTGGGCTTCGTGGGTCAATAATTTGCCCACTTCCCAAATCACCTGCAATATGGCTCCAGCACCAATACTCAGAAACAGAGTAGCCAGGAAGGGTGAAAAAGCCAGGCTACCAATCCAGGTGCCCAAAATGGCGGGGCCTCCAGCTAACAGGGCTAAGCCGATGAAGGTTTTGAGTTTGGGTTGTTCGCCGCGCAGGAGTGGTGCGACAATCCCTACGCCTTCAGTGATGTTGTGTAAGGTGAAACCAACTACAAGAAAAGACCCCAACGCGGCCGCGCCCGTGGCAAATGCCGCCCCAATCGCCAGCCCTTCCCCTAGATTATGTAACCCAATTCCCAGAGCAATGAGCGTGGCAACCCGTAGAGGTGATGTTGGCCCTTGCCGTTGGCCCACGGCCAGCAAAACACCCAGAGTCAACAGCGTTACCAGGAAAACCAACGGCACTCCCTGAAACACACCAGGTACTTCAGCGGCCAGTTCCACTGCTTCGAGAAGCGTATCCACAAAAAGGAAAACGAGTAACCCCACTGTCAGAGCCAGAATAGCATTCATCCATTTGCGGTTTATGCGCCGCATAAAGGGATACCACAACATGCCCAGCGTGACAGGCACCACCCCCACATAAAAGCCCAGTAAACCATAAGCCAGGAACGTTCGGCTATCTATATGGGGTGATTCGACAGCGACATTGGCCGCGGCCGCGAACGTTGTCCCCGTAGAGGTCACCAGAGTAATGGGCAGGGGTTCATCTTTGACCCACGGGTAGGCAAGGGCTATCGTCGCCCTGCCCAACCGGTCTAGAGTATTGCCGGGTTCAATGGTGAATTGCCAATAAGCATCATCTACTAAAACCTGCGCAATCGTCACCGGATCCGGTCCCCCATTAATCACGTGAAGTTCAATCTGCCCCTCTGTAGGAAAACGCACCTGCTGTATAGATAATTCTTCCAGGGGGGGAAAAGCCCCGGTAAAAAAGGCCAGCGGATTCAGCCACAAAAAAGCCGCAACGAGGGCCACCAACAATAATAAAGGGAGTAAAGCCATAACTAAATTGACCCGGGATGGCGTAGAAGCAGGTTGTGGTTTGGTCATATTTACTCCTGAAGCATATATTAGAGTTTATCGGTAATACCCTTCCGAAAGTTTATGTCAACTAACTACTCAAAGGTACAAACCTTCGGAAGGTGTCCAAATGCTATTGCCGATAATGTCTATTGATGGTTACTTGGGACATTCTGGGGCGGTGATACAAGAAGTAGATGCTGGCCTACATAACGTCGAAAAACCCCATCCAGCCTAACTCGGTAAACTCGCTGATGTGGGCATGGAACATATACAGCCCGGGTTCATGATTGGCATAAGAAAACTCCAAAATGCCCCGTTGGGCCTGAGCCTGGATGATAGTATCTACCGTTTTTAACGTGGGTTTCAACGTGGTGCCGTGATCATAATAATCGAAGAAGTTAGCATGAAGATGAAAGGAGTTAATGAGATCAAATTCCAGGATGTTGACCAGATAAAGCCGCTGGAGTTGCGGCCGCTGAACAGGAATAGGGTTGTTCATATAGCCGAAGGCAATAGAATTCGCCGCATACACCTCGTTACCCCCATCAAAGTTGGTATCAAAAGCATTCGTAACCATCACCATCTCCTGAACCGCCTGATTCTCGGCGTATTGGTGATTACGGGTTTTGGCGATTTCCTTTTCTTCCCCCGTATACTGAGCGGGATCCGGGTCAATAATAAATGCCCCATACAACCCTTTGTGGATATGCCGCTTGAGAGGAGTCGCGTGGCAGTGGTAGAGATGACACCCAAACGGTTTCGCTTCAAATTCGTAAGTGAAACTCTCACTGGTGTAAATCATGCCCCGACCAACCCCCGGTATACCATCCATCGCCGCCGAATGGATACCATGAAAGTGGATGGTGTGAGGATGTGATCCGGCGTTGGTAAAATGAATGCGGAGCAACTCCCCTTCCACACAGCGCAAAGCCGGGCCGGGCACGCGCCCCACAATATGACCGGCACGTCGGGATTCAACGGTTGTGCTACTGCCATACGCCCAGGCTGGAAAGAAGATCCCTGGGGCAATTTCGATTTCCTTATCCATTGCCAATATATGCCATTCACGCACCGTGCGGCCGTTTTCCTCCTTCACCTCCCCATAATCAAAATCAGTCACCATCTCAAGGGGATGAAACCCATTGGCCGCATGATCCACCAGCCCCACTGTGGCGTTACCCCCGTGGGCGCTGGCGTGCTCTGTAGACGCGGCCGCGGGGTGATGCGTCTCTGGCTGAGGAGATAACCCCAGCCCCCCAGCCACCCCGGCCAGACCCACCATACTGGCTCCACTTACTTTGAGAAAATCACGTCGTGATAATCCTTGTTTTATTGACATTACCCGGATCCTTTTCGCCCGCCGTCTTTGTGGCCTTTCACTGGTTAAACAGTAACTTCGTAACGACTAAGCCCGTTGCCTGAGCTTGTCGCAGGCAACGGGGCTTCCCAAAATATCGAGAAGATAAGTTACTGGAGTTTAGAGCGAGAGAAGAGAGCGAGAGGAAATTACTTTGGAAAACTCTCTAACTCTGGCTCTGAACTCTAAGCTCAAGTAAGTTAAATATGATAAAAATAAAGTTTAGGTATACCTAAATTATAATGCCCCGATTTTCATTGTCAAGTTTGGCGTACACAAAGGCAAAATAGCCCCTGATTACACAAAAAGTGACACCCACCCCTAACCCCGCCCCATTGTTCATTAAATTTTTAATCGGGTAACGCCTTCATGGACCCCATCTCCCCTGCCGATTCCCAAGGGAAGGGGGGAATTCCCATGGGGCATTTTTCGGGGCATTCGCTCCGAAAAATGCCCCTTAGAAAAGCTCCCCGCCCCTGGGGGCGGGGTTAGGGGAGGGGGGATTCTATTACCTGATTAATTTTTTAAACTACAAAGGGCGGGGAACCGGTTATGGAGCGCGGCCGCGTTCCATAACCCGCACGCCTGGTGTTCTCCCCTTCCCGTCGGAAAGCGCAGGGGGGAGGGGCGAATCAACTCATTACCCGCTTAATCATGTAATCAACAATAAAACCTGTCAGGTTTGTGCTCCACAATTTGTGGGTATATTCCCGACCAAACTGCCTGTAGACCAGATGTTCTAAATGCGCTATAATGATTCTCTATCTTTCCTCCAACAACCCCTTTTTATCTACTGAACACACAAGGAGAATCTTTATGCAAATTGTGACGCAATATCCCAATGGCATTTTCAATTGGGTAGATTTATCTACCACAGATATTGAAGGCGCGAAAGCTTTTTATCGAGGCATTTTTGGCTGGGAAGCTACCGATATACCGATATCGAGCGATATGGGAGGGTCTTACACCAATTTCAGCATAAACGGACATGGCGTAGCCGGTGGGGGACAGATAAGCCCAGAAATGCAGGCTAACGGTATGCCCACAACTTGGATGTCCTATGTCAAACATGACGATGCCGACGCCATGGCCGCACGTATCACCGCCGCTGGGGGTACACTGGTGATGCCCCCCATGGACGTTATGGAAGAAGGGCGTATGTTGATGGCTATAGACCCAACGGGAGCCACGTTTGGTGTATGGCAACCGCGTAGACACATCGGAGCTGAATTAGTGAACATAGCCAATACATTAGTTTGGAATGAATTGGCAACACGAGACGCCGCGGCCGCGAAAACATTCTATAACGCCGTCTTTGGCTGGGCCGGTGAAGCAGATGCGCAGGGTTACACCACCTTTATCCTGAATGGTCGCCGCCACGCCGGGTTGATGCAAATGGATAGCACCTGGGATCCAAGTATTCCTGCCAATTGGACCGTTTATTTTGCCGTAGATGACCTGGCCCAAACCGTCGCCAAGGCCCAAGAACTGGGCGGCAAAATCATTATGCCCGCCACCCCGGCTGGCGAAATTGGCTCATTCGCCATCATTCAGGACCCTCAAGGAGCCGTTTTCTCCGTCATTCAAATGAACGGCCCTGGTGATCCCCCTCCCAGTGCCTGAGATTTTTTGGGTCTTTCGGAATTCGCGGGGGGGGGCTACATGGTGGGGCTGGCCTTGTGCCTGCCCCGCCGAGGGCAACCACAAGAATTGCCCCTACAGATGGTGTCAACCCCTTGAAATTCCGAAGACCCAGATTTTTCCTTCCCTCACCGCTAACTACTAAAACCCCTGGCGATTCCCCGGGGGAAGAGGGGAAATACCAGAAGAGCTGGTTATCGAGCGCGGCCGCGCTCGATAACCAGCCCCAATTGGTTTTTTCTCTTCCTGCCGGGAATCTTTAGGGCGGTGGTAATCGTTCCGCCTTCCGAAGGTTTGTACCACTGGTCAACACCTTTGCGGCAACCTTCAGAAGGCTCTTTTTCGCAGGGAACTGAACGTTTACGGGTGGTGGGTTCATTTGGCTGAGTATACAATTGCTCTATATTAATTCTGCGCTATTCGTCAAAAAATATTATTTAGGTTATAATCCCCTCGTTGAATTCCGCGAAATGTTTGATCCCCCTCTTTCTTGATAAAACAAAAGCAGTGGCAAACGTGACTGGAAAAACACCATCCCCAGTGGTTTTGTGTTGCCTGGGGCGTGGTAAACTATTCCCAACACCAAAGAGAAAAAACAACAGATATGACTAAGAAGTTAAGAATTATCCCCCTGGGCGGCCTGGGGGAAATTGGCAAGAACATGACCGTTCTTGAATATGGCCGCCATATGATAGTGGTTGATTGTGGGGTTATGTTCCCCGATAGCGAAATGTATGGTATTGACCTGGTTCTGCCCCAATTCGATTATGTGGTGCAAAATCAGGATCGTTTGCATGGTATTGTTTTAACCCATGGCCACCTGGACCATATTGGTGGATTGCCTTACCTCATGCGGCAAGTCAAAACAACTATATACGGCACCGATTTGACCATTGGTATGGTCAAGCGCAAACTCGAAGAAGCGAAACTACTGCACCAGGCTGATTTACAGATCAAACAAGACAAAGCAATTTTTCAGCTTGGCCCGTTCAAAATTAGCCTGTTTCCTGTCGCCCACTCGATCCCTGGTTCTGTGGGTCTGGTGATTGATACCCCTGTAGGGGCCGTGGTGCATACCGGTGACTATAAACTAGATGAAACACCCACCGGCGGCCGCACCACAGACCTGGCTCGTTTGCGTCGTTTAACCCCCAATGGGGTGCTGGCTTTACTGGCCGATAGCACCAATGCCGACAAACCCGGTCGCACTCCCACAGAAAAACTAGTCGCCGATGAACTAGATCGTTTGTTTGCCGAAGCCACCGAAGGGCGCATCATTATTGCTACCTTCGCTTCTTTGCTAACACGGTTGCAGGAAATCATAGCCCTGGCGCAAAAACATGGGCGCAAAGTAGCCCTGACCGGCCGTAGTCTGGAAGAAACAGTAACGCTGGCCCGTGAAATGGGTTATCTGAAAATTCCGGAGCAATTGCTCGTAGCCACAGATGCCCCCATTCCTGATAAGAAACTGCTTATCATTGCCACGGGTGCTCAGGGCGAACCCCGTTCGGCCCTCAACCGAATGGCGCTGGGTGAACATCGGCAGGTGCAGGTGAAACAGGGCGACACGATTATTGTTTCGGCGGGCACGATTCCTGGTAATGAGGAAGATGTAGGCCGTATGCTTAACAAGTTATTTGAGCGGGGGGCCAACGTGATTTATGGGAAGCTGGCCACCGTTCATGTGTCTGGGCATGGTAGCCGTGATGAGATGCAGACTATTCTGCAAACGGTGCGCCCCAAATTCCTGATTCCCGTACATGGAGAGACACGTCATCTCTACCTGCATGCTCGTCTGGCTGAAAGTATTGGGATGGCCGCCGCTAATGTCTTTATCCTAAAGAACGGGGCCGTTTGGGCAACGGATGGCGTAAAGGCGTGGCAGGATAAAGCGGTACCGACGAATGATGTCCTGGTAGATGGGCGTCTGATTGGGGAAATTGGCCCATTGGTGATGCAAGATCGCCAGAGGTTATCTCAGGATGGCTTTATTGTGGCGGTTATTCGGGTGAATGCCCACAATAAACTGGCGGGAGAACCGGAAATTATTAGTCGGGGGTTTGTACCGGCTCACCGGTCGAATGAGTTGTTGCTGGGAGCACGTAAAGAGATCAAGCAACAGTTCAAACGGGGTAGAGGTATGGCCCAGGAAGCAATCAGCGAAACGTTACAGAATTTCTTCTATCGGGAAACGCAGTCACGGCCGGTAGTCTTGCCCAGTATTATTCGGGTGTAAGGGCAGAGAGGAGAATAGTCACTCAACACCTTCTCCGAGACCACCCCTAACCCCATCCCAGGGGGGAACTATTTCTGGCGCGGTTTGGCGGGCGTATGCTCACCAAACCGCGCCGTTGTTTTTCCCCAACAGTCTGCTAGTTAGGGGCAGTGATATAGGGATTGCACTGATCGAACACCTTTTTGAATTGAGCCCCATTGGCGCTGGCGTTGCTGGCCGTACCATCAACTCGTACTGCGGAGATGGTCTGGGTCAGTGTTCCCGGATCCCCTGGATTGGCATTGGGCAGGACGTTGCCGTAGACATCGGTTACATAAGTCTGCGGCCGCCCCGCGTTATTGATGCTTACCGGCCCCTGGTAGGCTTCCATCCGGCAACCACGGAACGGGCTTTGGGCGCTCAGCGGATTGTATTGACCGGGATAGACAATATCTGCGGTATAAACAACCTGGTGTGTATCGGCCGGGTTTAGTGCGGTCACGGGATCAAAGACGGCGGGAGTCAGGGCGATAAAAGCCCGTGATTGGAATAATCCGCTGTAAGGATCATTGGGATGGATAATCTGGAATACCCCAGACCAGATTTCGTAAGCACTTTCTGGATGACCGGCGCTAAGACAGCCAATCGTAGCAAAGTCGCGGCCGCCTTGCCGTGGATTGTCACAAATAGAACCCGTGGCATCACCAAAGAAGGCCATTCCCATCACATCCATTGACCATGAGCCGTCACAGGCCCGGGCTGTGTAGTGAATACTATGGAAGGGCATGTGGAACCGCATCGTGCCAGATGTGCCCATGTGCATTACAAAACGGGCCGCAATCCGATTTGGCCCCTGATCCCCTGCTTCGCCACATTCATAGTTAAACACCTTAAATCCGGGATGAGCTTCTTCCATGCCCGCCCGCATGCCCACATAACCGAAGGCAGGTAATGCGGAATTAACACTGGATGTGCGTGGATCAACACCATGGTCATGATTAAAGTAGCAACTATAGGTAGGATCTATTGGCGGATGCCAGGTAGGGTAGGAATTGCCGTCTGGGCCAGTGGTGGTGTGGCGGGCGTGTACCCAGTCCGGGCAAAGCTGGCCCGCTTGCGCTGGTGGTGTAGCCGTGGGGCCTGTACCGGGTGTAGCGGTGGCTGTTGGTGGCACAGGGGAGGCCGTGGGGGTAGCGGCTACTGGGGTACGTGTGGGCGTGCGGGTGGGAGTGGATGTGGCGGCGGCTGGTGTGCGGGTAGGTGTACGGGTGGGGGTAGCACTGGGTGGTGGGGTAGTTGTGGCGTTATGAGGCTGACAGGTCAGGCGCACTTCCGTCGCCGAGATGCGGTTCATTTCTAGCCGACGGCCAGTGCATAATGCAGATACGATCTGGTTGCCTGATAGGGTGATGGTGCTGGATTGGGCCTGCACCTGATTGACTGACAAAAACAAAACGAACAAAACGACACCAGCCAGGATGCCGATGACTCCTTTATTCTTTTTGTTTTGCAGTCTATTAATGAGCTGTTCCATATTCGTTCTCCTTGATAATGATCCACAGAGTAAGTGGTTGTAAGTGCACTGAAAAAGGGGCTGTAAGCCCGTGGGTTTGAAGCGTTACCTGTGGAATCTGTGCGCCTGCTGTTGTTCCTGTAAAAGCCTATGTTAACGCTCGTTAGTTGACATAAAATTTGCCCTTATAGCCAACAACCTGGAACCCCGTGCAGGCAAAAAGATTTGGCCTGGGAGACGAGACAAGAAAAGACGCGGCCGCAAACTCAAGCCGGTTTACCCGTGTCAGGGGTGATAACAAGTTGTAGGTATTGGGGGGGTCCCAAAACTGTAGAAGGGAGCTTTGGGTTTCTGCTGACTAAGCGGAATGATAAGGCATAGGCATTTGTGAGGTCCTTCAGGGCATTCAGTAAAAAAACTTTTTGTTCCCGAAATCCATTGCCACTATAACGACGCCCATTAGCAATGGCATATAGGAAAGATAGGCCATGACCCCCTGACCTTACAATTCCCCTTACAGTAATGATATTTCCTGACGTTCTCTGGAAAATGGTCAAAAGAGAGAAACAAAAGGGGGAGCCGGGCGGCTCTCCCTTTCACGGCATGTTCACAGATGCGGCCGCGCTGAATTCCCTGTCTCATAATCAATATGAGACAGGGCTTAATTTTCTGGGTCTTCAGGATTTCAGGGGGTTGACACTATCTGGAGGGGCAACCCTTGTGGTTGCCCCTCGACGGCTGTAGCCACACTCCGCGAATTCCGAAAGAACCAATTTTCTGCCTCCCCTTTTAGACGAGAAGGGGGGATGGCGTTGTTTAATTCAGACCTATTCAGGCCAAAGTAATGGGGTTAACAAGCTGACAATCAGGGCCACGACGAACGTGAGAGGAGTTCCCACGCGCAAAAAATCGCGGAACTGATAACGCCCAGGGCCATAAATGAGCAGATTGCCATGATGACCGATGGGGGTGAAAAATGAGGCCACCGCCGCCATGGCTACTGTGACGACAAAAGGCTCGGGGGCACGATGGAGGGCGGTAGCCAGGGCCAGAGCCACCGGGCCTAAGAGGGCAGTGGTGGCGGAGTCAGACATAAGTTGGGTGGTCGCGGCCGCGACCATAAATAACAGCAATAACAACAAGGTGGGAGGCCAGCCAGCAACAGATCTTTCTAACCAGGTAGCCAATAACTCGGCGGCCCCCGTTTTAACCATAGCCAGCCCCAGAGGAATGGCTCCCGCAATAAAGACGTAAATACGCATGTCAATTGCCTGGTAAGCCTGCTGAGCCGTCAGACACCGGGTGAGAAGCACCAAAGCTACCCCCAACAACAGAGAAATCTCTAACGAGAGAATATTAAAAGCCGCAAGTAGAATGGTGACTACCATAATACCCCCGGCGAGGGAGGCTTTGTGGCGGCGTAATGGTTGCCCGTGAAAAGGCACAAGCACCAAAAAAGAGCGATCCTCACCCAGTCGGGTCAATGTTCCTTCATCCCCCAATAACACCAAAACATCCCCAGCCCTTAATTTAATGCGGGATAACTCTGTCTGGAGCCACCCTTTGCGCCGCCAGATGCCCACAACCAGCGTGTTATATTGTTGACGGAAATTTGCCTGGGCCACGGTTTGCCCCACCAGAGGGGAACCAGGAGCAATAATGGCCTGGGCCAGGTGGGACGCATTTTCTTCATCATCCTGTGTGCCATTACTAAGGGCTGTATTCTCTTCGCCATATTGAAGCACCGGATGCAAGGCCACACCTGGAGCCTCTTGAATAGCGGCCAGGCCATCGGATGTTGTGCGTACCAATAAAACATCCCCGGCCTGTATAGGTTCTTCGTTGAAGGGGCGACTACGGGGGCGACCATGCCGCAACCAGTTCACGATACGCATGGCCTGGGTATCATCGGCCTCAATCTGGGCCACTGTCTGCCCTTCCAGGCGTGAGTCAGGCAATATCATCACTTCTGTGTAGTAATTGTTAAGCCGAAATTGGCCATTATTCTCCTCAGCTTCCCCACGTTCTGGCAACAAAAAACGGCCCAGGAGCAACATGAATAACGCTCCCGCCACGGAGATGCTTAACCCAATGGGCGCAATCACGAAGATGCCCAATCCCGGTCGGCCAACCTGTTTGAGCAAATCATGGGCAATGAGGAAGGCCGGTGCGCCCAGAATGGTGATGGTAGTGCCCAGAGAAGCGGCAAAGGACATCGGCATGAGCAGGCGTGAAGGTGAAATGTTATGTTCGCGGCTCAATTTGAGGGTGATGGGTAACATGATAGCTGTGAGGGTAACGTGGTGGGTAAAAGCCGCCAAAACAGAGACGGCCAGCATAATCACGACGAGCATCCGGTTGTAGCCATTACCTGCCAGACGGCCAATCCAATCCCCCAATTTGTCGGAAAGTCCGGTGCGGAAAAGTGCTTCGCTCAGGACAAAGATGGAGGCAATTACCAGAGCTGGTTCACTGCTAAAACCCGCCAGGGCCTCTTCTGGGGTCAAAATGCGACTAATGGCCAGGGTAATGATGATGAGGATGGCTGTGAGATCAATGCGTATCCGTTCGCTGAGTAATAAAGCAAATACACCCACCAAAATGAGTAACAAAAGTAACTGGGGCACAGAAAGAGATAAAAACACAAGACACTCTCCTCACTCCGGAGATCAAAGAACCAAATCCCCTCCCGATTCCCCGGGGCAGGGAACCTTTTATGGGCCGTTTTTCGCGGGCGGACGTTCGTGTAAAACGTCCTCATTGATTTTTTCTACGACGAAGATTTTGACACTGCGGAGGACTAGTAAGGTCAATATGACTACCCCAATCGCTAAAACATATTGTCTCAGTCCCACACCGATGCCAACTCCGGCGGTTAGGAGCAGGGATGCGGCAGTGGTTAAGCCTTCGATTTGGGTGCCATCACGTTGACGCATAATCGTACCGGCGCCCAAGAAGCCAACAGCAGTTACAATGGCCTCTAAAATGCGGATGGGATCAGTTGTCAGGTGTACGTCTTCAGTGCGGATCGCCCCGACGACAATATTACCTAAAGTTGTGAGCAACGCGGCCGCGCCCGCTACCAGCATGTGGGTACGTAAACCGGCAGGTTTGTCTGCCTGCTCCCGCTCATACCCTACAATGCCCCCCAGACCCATCGCCAACAAAATATGTAGTAAAACCTGCAGTTGTTCTATCATCTGTATACTCTTTATACTCAGGACTTACCTGCTGTGGCCGGTGTCCCCACCGAGCCACAACGAGCACGGTCAGGAGACCGGCTCGAGCATCCCGTAAGTCCTATACTGTCAATGGGCATAATCTGTAACCAGTAATTCTCAATTTGGCCTGAACGTCAGAGGGCACGCCGCGGCCGCGAAAAAATGCCCAAAACCGCTGTGAACAATGCCGACCCAATGATGGCCCAGATAACGGGAAATGGTTCCCCTTGTATATTGATCGTAAACAATTCTGGTAAACTTATGGTTCGGTCATTTTTAGGTCGAGTTTGTTGATACGGTAACAAGTCTGGTGTAAATGTCGGGAGGCAATTCTAACAAAGCAAGAAGCTTCTCTTGTAGCCCAGATAAGGGTGTCACATGGC
>JAGNBF010000207.1 GCA_018004935.1 Chloroflexota bacterium
CGCTCTTGTGACATTCACTTTGGTTTTGGTACACTTTCTTTGGGGCATATTGACGCATCCTTGGCGAAGGTTTGCAGTCAATATTGCCCCAATCTATCCCTTACCACAAAATCCATCAGAATTAGAAGAAATGAATCAGGTTGAGCCTGATCGGTCAATACCGTCACTCCATCTACCAATGATTTAACGGGCGGTACATAACCGGAAAATTCCAACGCTTGCCCCACAATGAACAAAGCCAATGCTGATGCCAGTTTCCGCATGAAGGTACGGATGGCGGCGTAAACACCCTCGCGCCGTTCCCCGCTCACCAATTCATCCACATCAGGAATATCGGACAAAATGGCGGAGATCATCATCACCACACCACCAGAGGTAAAGCCGATAAAGAACGCCAGGAGATAAAACAGGTAGGGGGGTTGTTGGGGTGAGATGAACCAGGCAAAGAGCATGACCAGGACAAATGTAAATGCCCCCAGGATATAACCCCACTTTTTGTCGAACCGGCGGCTGAGGTAGGCAAATAGGGGTAGGGAAAGGATTTGTGCCAGAATCATTAACCCAATCGTTGCGCCCAGCTCGTCCCCTCTACCCAGATAATGGGTGAGAAAATAGCCCATGATACTGCTCACCACATCAAAAGCGGCCACTGGGAGAAGGAACATCATCAGGGCAATGGTAAAGGTACGTATCTTTAATGGCGTTAAGAAACTGTCACGCCAGTCGAAAGGAGTGGGTGGCTTTAAGAACTCCGGGCGTTCGTGCGTGATTACCACAACCAAGATAAATGGTAAGGCAAAGAAAAGGCCAAAGCTCAGGCCCATAACGATATAACCGGTGCGTATATCGTCAAACCCCTGAACGACCGCACCGGGGATAATGGCACAGATAACTGAAGAGATCGAATTGAACAACATGGAGGTGGAACTGAGGCTGGTGCGTTCATTATAGTCGAGGGAAAGTTCTGAGTTTAGTGCAGTATAGTTTAACCCCACAATGCTGGTGATGGTGGAATAAAACAGGTTAGCCAATAGGACGAAGGCGAAGCGCCAGCTCTCATTTGTTGTCCCATAGGGGTAAAAAAGGGCCAGGAAGGATAACGCCACCAGGGGAATAGCGGCCAGAATATAGGGTTTGCGTCGCCCCAGTTTGGTACGAGTACGATCTGAGATCACTCCTTCGAGGGGATCGGTGAGGGCATCGTATAGTTTGCTGATGAGGATAATCAGTCCGGCGAGGCCGGGGCGAATTTGCACGACATCTGTCAGAAAAATCAGATAATAAAAATTGACGATGATACTGGCACCACCGCTGTAAATGCCGCCCACACCGTAGGCTAATTTCTGCCACAGATTCAATTTTTCATTTGTACGTTGCATGGGATAGTGGGTTCCTTGTTCTTTGGGAATTCAGGCGGTTGACACGGCTGGCCTTGTGCCTGCCCCGTGTGGGGCAACCACAAGGGGTTGCCCGTACCCCATAAAACCCCAAAGAACCACCTGCCCGCGCGGTTTGGGGGTGTCCGCCCCCAAACCGCGCCGAGAGAAGTTCTAGGGGTGAGGGTAGCCTGGGATAAACCCAACGCGGCGATAAAGCAACACGGCGACAGGACGAAAAAATGTCAGATTATGCCCGTTGGCAGTATGGTTATAAATGTTGTCACTATACTGCCTCGCTGGAGAAACCAGGTTTTGGCTTAGGCTAATTCATGCCCTACAAGAGAAAAACCTGGTTTCTGACGTGTATAGTTATAAATGTCTATCGAACTACTTGTCGCGCAAGGCGAATAGGGATTGGTAGCGGAAAAGTTCTTCTAACATCTGTTTTTGTTTCAACAGCGGATAGATTTCTTGTAGGGCCTGTTCGCAGGGTTGCTGAATCATTTCTGCCCATAACTTTGCCTGTGCTGAATTTCCTATTGGTTGGTGGTGGATAAAGTTTTGTAAGTGAACATCGTCGGGGGCGGTGTCGTGATACATCATGATGGCTGATGTTACCCCATTGACCAGGGCATCAAGATCGGCATCATGAGCCTGTCGGTGGCTGATTAATGCGGCCATGATTTCGGGGTGACGGATGTTGACGAGGGTACAGGCCCAGGCCAGCCCGGCGATCATATTTTTTCGGGCCAGTTCGGTGGGGGCGAGACGTGCGGCCGCGTCGAAGCCAGGCCAGGGATTGTTGTACCTGGGGATGAAGTGGGGTGGGTAGAAATAGAGTGCCCGCCCCACACCACGCCACAGATATGCGGCCGCGGCCGCGTTCATCCCTTCTAACTGCTGGCCCACTCTCTGCGTCAGGGCCAACCCATGTAGAATCACTACGGGGATACCCAGCATTTCCAGGGCACAGCCGGTATAACCCGGTCGCGACGAGTGTTGGCATAAATCAAGAAATGTTGTCAGTCGGGACGTTATTTCTGCCGGGGTACTTTCTTTTTTCAGACCGGCCAGAGTGCGGCTGGCAAAACTCAACCCCATACCGGCATGGAGCATGGTCAGACTGTTTGCCGGTATGGATGCCAGCTTGGGGTCGGTCAAAATATTCTGGCGGGGTAAGTTGTGCTCGTAGAATCGCCTTGTGTATAAAAGCCCCAACCCTTCGATGGAAAATAAGGCTGGGAGCGCCCCATTTTGGTAACACAAGGGCAGTAACTGGCTAAGAGGTTTATCCAGGGTGGCAGGTGGCAGGCTGGCGGAAACATCGTTCACCACCGCCATCACTCTGGCTTTGTTTCGCGCTTCCCGCCACGCTCGTTGCCCCCCATAACCAGGAACGAACAGCCCGATTAACCCGGCAAACATGGGGAGAATATAGGTGATGAAAATAACAAGTGTCGGGTTCACAAGAGTGACTTCTTTCCAGGTTAAAGCAGGGTGATGTTGGTTTGAGCTTGTCGAAACCAGCGGCCTTCGACAAGCTCAGGCCATGTTTTCCCGAAATGCAGGGTGACGTTGGTTTGAGCTTGTCGAAACCATCGGCCTTCGACAGGCTCAGGCCACGTTTTCCCGAAATATGGAGAAGATGCCCTGTCAGGTTCAAATCGGGAAGTTATGGGCGCTTGAACCCTGATGAACTTATGGTTCGGTGTTTGCTGGGATGATCAATACCGTTCCGGCCTGGATACGATCTGGGTTGGGCAGGTTATTGGCCTGGATTATGGCTTGAACGGTAACGCCATATTGTTGGGCAATGGTGGTTAAATTTTCACCCGGTTGCAGGGTATGGGTTATCGGGGTGGTAACTACCAGGGTCGGGATTTCCGGGGGGACGGTTTCTGTTATGGTTCCGGTGTTAAAAGGAATTGTTGTTGTTGTCACGGCGCTTTCTGGAGCCGGATAGCTACTTGCGGGGAGGCTTTCGGTGGGGGGTGTAGGCACGGTGGGATCCGTCTGTTCGCTGGTTACGGGAACCTGCCCGGAACCCATGACCGCCGGGACAATACGTCCAAAGATCAGCGGCCGCACCATCGAGACGACTAAAATTACCACGGCAAAAATTAGGAGTAAAACACCAAATTTTACCAGGTCATTGTACGATTTTGAGTTTGTTTGATTTTCGTTCACGTTCGACTTCTCCTCTGAAAATAGTCACGGATAATGGGAACACGGATAGGAAGAAACACGGATGAGGATGAAAATGGTGGCGTTATTTTCATTCATCCCTTCGGCAAGCTCAGGGCGGATTTAGTGCGCCGTTGGCCCATGAGGAACGCCTCCTACGAAAATGTAGGGCGATTTTGTAAATCGCCCAGTGGACGATTTACAAAATCGTCCTACAGATTTTCATCCCTCTTGGTGTGCCAAAGGCACATGGGGAACTCCTGCGAAAGTGTAGGGCGATTTGGTAAAGGGTGTGTTTCAAATGAGTTGAATAACAGTCATTCTCCATTGTCACAATGGGTAGGGGTAGGGCAGATGGGGTTGGCCTCATCCTTTCACCCTTGCCGCATCTCCCACCTGCCTCACCCTGGTAGCAGACCAGGCATTGCTGGAGCCGGTGGGCGAGACAACCGGGAGAATAAGTTGGGGTGATCAGCCCACATTTCCCCCGGTTGTCCCGCCCCTACGACGCAACCGAAATGAAACACACCCTTTGGTAAATCGCCTGGGTTCTTTGGGGTTTCGTGGGGTACGGGCAACCCTTGTGGTTGCCCCACACGGGGCAGGCACAAGGCCAGCCCCTACATCTGGTATCACCCCCCTAAATTCCCAAAGAACCATCGCCTGGTGGACAATTTACCATCGGTGGGTATCTTATGGCCCATATGCCTGAAGCCACATCTCTTGCCCATCGGAGAGAACCTCAATTGTACCCAATTCATCCGTGCGGAGAAGGACGGCACCTATTTGGGCCACGCGTTCCAATACTTCCTGATGGGGATGCCCATAACGATTATCCTGACCGGCGGAGATAATGACAATACGCGGCCGCACGGCGGCCAAAAATGCGGCGCTACTGGAGGTGTTGGAGCCATGATGACCGGCTTTTAGGATGAGGGCACGCAGATTGTGGCCGCTGTCTAGCATTGCCTGTTCCCCGGCCACCTCGGCATCTCCTGTGAGCAAGAGGGTAAAATTGCCATATACCAGCCGCACGGCCACCGAAGCATCATTCTCGTTGTCTGGGGTCAGAGAGTTACCGGGGTGTAAAACTTCCAGGCGTACCCCATCCTCAATGATGACGGTTTCCCCGGCAATGGCGTGATGAATGGGCGTCTGGCTCGCGGCCGCGGCTTGCAGTAGGGCGGCAAACACAGGTGACTCCCCTTCGGTTCCATTGGTAATGAGTTGCCCTACTGTGTAATGGTTCCATATACCGGGCAAACCCGTCACATGGTCGGCATCTGGGTGGGTGGCGATCACTACATCCAGTTCCTGATCCCAGAAAGGCATCTGCCGCCCCAGGTGATCATTCAGTACTGAGGGATATAACCCACCGTCTACCAAAATCTGGCGTCCGGTGGGAGTCTGAATGAAAATGGCATCACCCTGGCCCACGTCAAAAAACTGCACATGCAAGTAGCCATCGGCCCTGGTGTTGCCCCAGATCAGAGTCAGTAGAGCGAGAGCCGTTGTACCCGCTACGGCTAGTTTTTGGTTCAGGTTGTGCCGGACACTCTGCCATAATCGTTCGCGCCGATCTTTTTCCTGGCTGAACCACCAGGTGGCCGCCAAAATGGCGGCGTAAATGAGGAGTGCGCCTGTGGGTGAGAGGGTGAGGGGAATTGCGGCCGCGGGCACATCAGCTAACGCCCGTACTACCCCAATTGTGTATCCTAACAATAACCAGGCCACCCAGCCTAAAACCTGCCCCACCGCCGGTAGTCCTAGCCCTATGAGGGTTGCCAGCCCACCCCAGGTCATTATGGCCGGTTGCACGGGCAAGATCAATACATTTGCCACCAGGCTGATGAGTGATAGTTGTCCAAAATAGGCCATCATCAGGGGTAGGGTAAGTATTTGAGCCGCTAATGTGACCAATATGGCTTCGGAGAGTAGGGCCATGACCCAGGTGGTAGCCTTTTCGTTTAAGGTGTGCGACAGCCGGTTTTGCACCCATTGGCTCAGCCGGTCAGCATAAAGCATTAGCCCTAAGGTGGCCATGAAACTCAATTGGAAACCCACATCCTGTAAGGTGAAAGGATCGAGTAGGGTCATCAGGAATCCGGCGACAAAGAGGGATGCCAGAGGCATGGTGGTACGGCCCAAAAATCGGCTTGAGAACAAGTACAATCCGCCCATGATAGTGGCCCGTACAACGGAAGCATCGGCACCGACGAGAAGGGCGTACACGGCAATGCCTATGAAAGCCAGTGCGGCCGCATACTGTTTACCGGCTAATGGCTCTAGCAGTTTTAATAATACGCCCACCAGCAACATCACATTAAACCC
>JAGNBF010000025.1 GCA_018004935.1 Chloroflexota bacterium
TTTGCCTATGTAAAAAATGGTAACTATTCAGGTGGCACTTTTGCCAGAGAGACCCTAAAGGTTTTGATTAACATGAGGCCAGAATCACCAGAGGTCAAAACCTTTAGGGTCTGAATAGTTACAAAAAATGAGTTGAACAAAAAATGAAACTTGCGCAACAATGTCGGACTCGACATTGACGGGTTTTGTTTTCACCAGAGAATGCACAGCCTGGAAAGGCTGTGCTACGTCTGTCAAAATACCCAACTTTGGGACCCGGTGGCATTGCGTGGTTATCCGACAATTGGTTCAGGTGTCATAGTCTCCATCCCACGGCGAGTAAAACGCCATGTAGTCTCCCGGCTCTGCTATCACGTTCCATTCATCGTCGTCATCTTGAGGGGCTTGTGTGATGAGTCCAAAGGTGATCCCGTTCCATTCGTGTGCAAAGGGACACACCTGAATGTTGCAGAATTTTGTATCACCAAGTTCCGCCAGCATTTGCTTTTGTACTGTCGCAACATTTCCGTCGTCTATAAGTGCATTACCCGGGAGCATGTCGGCATTGCGTTTACCCAGGTCATGGATCTTTGCGTCAATAAAAGCACCGTCTTTGTCAAACAGGTAACACGCTACGAAATCGTGGCCCCAAGGAACGAATGGTTGGGTAATGAAGAACTGACGACCATCTTTTGTCTTGCCAATCAGACTGGCGTGGTAATCGTCGTGATTGATGCGAATTCGTTTGGGTGGTTTGCTCATGGCGCGACTTGTTTCCTGTAATTGGTTTGGTCGGATAACACCTTGTTTTTGGGAGATCATCACACAACGAAGGGATAAAAACAGGCCAGAAGGCTGAAGTAGCAAAATTGTTGGCTCAACTATCTGGCTTTTCGTGGAGAAGGTGAGGGGTTGCGGCCGCAACCCCTTCTCCTTCACCCCTTCACATACGACAACTTCTCTGTAATCAACCCCTCCCGCACCTGAAACACATCCACCCCGCGCACATGCCCCGGTTGGCCTGCCCCATCCACCCAACTATACCGCCAACGCATGACACACTGGTACTTGAAGCCGAAAATATCTTCAATTTCGATGTGCGCCTGGGGGGATGCCTGGAAGAAATCCTGCCAAAACTGCGTGACTGCCTCTTTGCCAGAGTATCTCGTACCATCGGGGGCAGGGGATGTGTTCTCGAAGCGGCAATCCTCACTCATCAACTGCATCAGGCCAGCCACATCATGCCGGTTGAACGCCTCATTGAATTCCATCACCACGCGGATCGCGGTTTCGATTTGGGCCATTTTCATGAGATAACATCCTTACAGTTATGAAAAATGCTTAAAAATACCGCAGAATCTCCACACGTCAGGTGTATCCCGGATGAGTGCGAAACCGCCCCTTTTGGCCCGGGAGAAACCGGAAAGCGCGGGGTGAGTTCATGGGATTAAAATGGGTCTTCAGGATTCCGTAGGGTACGGGCAACCCTTGTGGTTGCCCTCGACGGGGCAGGCACAAGGCCAGCCCGTACATTGGGTGTCAACCCCCTGAATTCCCAAAGAGCCGGATTAAAATTAACTTCAGGTCACCAGCAACTCATGGATCGTTGCATCCCAATCCAACGCCTCGCCCCGCTTCAATCCCGCTTCTAGTAGGGACGGGTCGAGCGCCAACTCGGCGAGTGCCTCATTTACCTGGCGTTGATGATCGTTGCTCCACGCCGGATGACGGCGTGCCAAACCGTACAGTGCCAGTGCTCGCTCAGTTTGTCCCTCTTGCTGAGCCAGATAGCCAAAGTTTTTTACAGCCGTGATCACACGGGGAGGCGTGCCAAGCTGGAGTGCCATCGCCAACCCTTCTCGCAAGCCGACACGCGCCGCACTAAACTCGCCAAGTTCGATATTGATGGTTACCAGGTTGATGAGGTAGTGAACGATGTGATGTTGGGTGCCTAGATCACGGGCAATTGCAAGTGCCTGCCGGTAATAGTCCCGTGCCTTTACCTGGTCTTTATACCCCACCAATACACCGAGATTGTTGAGCGCCGTCATTGCCCGTTCCCGGTTGCCCGCCTCCACGGCCAAATTGTATACTTTGTGGTACAGTCGTTCTTCCTCATCCGCACTGGCCGATGTCATCGCCAAGCGGTTGAGCGCGAATAACGTGCGTGTGACATCGCCCAGGGTACGCGCCAGGGCCACGCTTTCTGCCAAAGCGGCGCGTGCTTCCTCCAAGTTGCCCACGCGCCAGTTCACGTCCCCCAGCACATACAGGGCGCGGCACAAAGTTAAGTGGTCGCCACTCGCCCGCGCTAACGGAATTGCCTCGGCGAGCGTTTCCTGCGCCTGCGTATAATCGCCCAGCTCGCTGGCGATCTCGCCCCACAACGCCAGTACGGCGGCACGCTCCCCATCAGCACGGGCCGCACTTCGGGCCTGCTCCAGGGCAGTACGTGCCGCTGGAAATTCGCCCAGGTAGTAATGGGCTTCAGCCAGCTTCAGCCAGCAGGTCATGTTTGGCGCGTGAACCTGACGATAAAAGCGCACGGCGTCAGTAAAAGCGCTGACCCGCATGGCCTGGTCGCCCGCTTGCGCGAAGCAACGAGCGGCTTGTGCGAGGTTGCCCGCCTTGGCGTAATGCTCCGCGATTTGGGGCAGGTATTCGTTGCGCCGCGCCCCGCTAATGCTTTCCAACCATTCTGCCACGCGTGCATGATAACCAGCACGCTCGCGTTTCAACACGGTCTCATACGCCACATCGCGCAACATCGCATGTTTGAAGCGATGTTCGTGCGTCCCGGCAAACGCGGGTTTCAGGTTCTGAAACACGAGCTCACGCTGTGCCAATGCCTCTAACCAGGCATGCAGTTCTGTCAGCGAAACCTTCTCCTGGCTTAACGCGTGCACGGCGGCATCCCAAAATGTTCTGCCGATCACCGCCGCACGCTGAATAGCGAGGCGTTCCGCCGCAGGCAAGCTGTCGAGCCGCGCTTGCAAGATGCCGGTTAATGTTGGTGGTACACGCAACGTTGCCAGCCGTTCCGTCTGCACCCGCCATTCGGGTTCACCGGGCAGGATCACTTTCTCGTCAATCAGCATCTTGATCAGTTCTTCAGCGTAAAACGGATTGCCGTCGGACTGGCGCACGATCAGGTCGCGCAAGGCAAGAGGCAGGTCTGAAATGTGGCGCAAAATATTTGCTACTAACGCGATGCTGTCTGCCTCCGTGAGCGGGCGCAAATCCAGACGAACCGTCTGCCAGCCGAGGTCCCGTTCAAACAAAGTCGGACGCGCATTGGCAAGTACAAGTAGTGGGGTGTTCGCGGGCAGGTTACTCAAGACGTGCCGCAACGCCTCAATTGAGCCACGGTCAGCCCAGTGTAAGTCTTCCAGAACAAACATAACGGGTTGTGCGCTGGCGACATTTTGGAAAAAGAGGGTGAGAAAGTGCAGGGCGATGGCGCGGATTTGGAGCGTGTCGCTCAGGATGCCACGCAGGTGGGGACTGGCGGAAAAATCCCAGCCCGCCAGATGACCGATAAAGTGCGCTTTTTCCTGGCTTTTTTCATCGGCAGGGCATAATGCCGCCATTCCGTTTTCGAGTTTGGCGCGTGCTGATTCCAGGGAATCGCTTTCCAAGATTTCAAAGCGAAACGATAATATGTCGCGCAACAGGGCAAAAGGCGTATCGCTCGAACTGGGAGTCGTGCGGCCGCGGAAGAGGTAAAAGTCTGTCCCTGATACTTCCGCCCAATGGAGAAATTCTTGCATCAGCCGCGACTTGCCCAGACCCGCATCGGCAACCACCGTCAACGCTCGTAACACCTGACCCGCCCACACTTCTTTGCAGATGGTTTGCAATTGCGTCATCTCGGCGTCGCGCCCCACCATCTTGGTCTCTACCCCTTCTACACCGCGAATTAACATTCGGAAGGCGCGGGGTTTGGCGCGTTGGACGAGATACGTTTCCAACAACTCGGTTTTGCCCTTGACCATCAACGGCGGCTGGGCGACCACATCAAAGACGCCGCGTACCTGGCGGTAGGTGTCGTGCGCGATGAGAATACCGCCGATGGGCGCGGCGTGTTCCAGCCGCGAAGCCACGTTGACCGTGTCGCCCATGGCGGTGTACTCATGAGTTGAGCCGACCGCGCCGAGTAACACCAGCCCGGTATTCAAGCCAATCCGCATTTGCAGGGGAAAACCCTGGGTTTCGGAAAAATTTTGCAGGATGGTTTGCATCACCAGGGCGGCTCTGATGGCGCGTTCCGGATCATCTTCGCGGGTAGCATCGGCACCCCACAACGCCATCACCGCATCACCAATGTGTTTGTCTATCTTGCCGCCGTGTGTGGTGATAGTGGCGTCAATTTGTTGCCACAGTATGTTCATCGTGTCGCGCATATCCTCGGCATCGAGCGTCTCAGACAGGGCGGTAAAGCCGGAGACATCGGCAAACAACACCGTGATGTGTTTGCGCCGATCCGCATTGGTGTGTGCCTGCGCTTGAAGCGCCGCCAGTTTTTCGCACGCTGGGGCGAGCATCGCATCTATGATGGCGTCACCTAAAACGGGTCGTTGGGATTCGAGGGCGACGATAGCTTGAGCAAGCGTTTCCAGTTCGTTCATGCTTTGAGCAACTTTTAGGATATGGTGCGGCCGCCCGGCCGTAAAACGGGCCGGGCTATGGTTACGAAGGCCGTTGGCCTGCTGTTTTAGTCTGTAGGGCCTGGTATTGATAGCCAGACGGTCAACTGGGTTACGGGTTGGGCCATTTTTCGGGTGTGCATTTGGCGGGCAACGGTTTTAACTGTTGGTTAAATTGAGAATTGTGGGCCGTTTTTTATTGATCTATCAAGGTGCCAAGTTTCTGCAAAACTTCATTGAGGGTGGAAGATGGCAACTTACACACAAACTCTGCTTGTCGTGCTTTCCAATCAAGACTTTTTATCTGGTCTGACAAAATCGCGCCACCAATTTTTAAACCTTCCGGTATTAATACTTCAAAGGGATAATTTTTGATTTGACTCGTAATCGGACATAAAATCGCCAAACCGACCTTGCCGTTATAAGCTGTCGGAGACAAAACTAACGCTGGTCTTCGCCCTGCTTGCTCATGTCCAGCTTGTGGATTGAAAGTTATCCATACAATATCACCGCGATTCGGAATGTATGCCATAGATTCACCAAATTTCATTGCCTACAGCATTACCCGTATCAGTTTCGTGATGGATGTTGTCGCTATTAACGCCAGCTAACAATTTTTCCAGCGTCCAGGTGGGCGTGGATACTGGCTTGATGACAATTTGACCATCAACGAATGAGATTTCAACAGCCGAATCATTTTCTAACTGTGCATCGCGTGCAAACGCTTTTGGAATTCTCAAGGCAAGACTATTGCCCCATTTCTGGACTTTTGTGAGCATAAGGTATCTCCTTTTGTATCTACAACAAAGATACACTTTCCTATTCAATTCATCAAGCTCTTTCCCTCGAGAAAAGAAAATACCTGATGGGGATTACCATGTCGCGAAGGTATTTTCTCAATATTTCGGAGCAAACAAAGCCGGAGTTTGTCGAAGGCCGTTGGTTTCGGCAGGCTCAGCCAACGTTACTGTGCTTTATTGAAAAGATACCCGTGAAGGGATAAGAAGACGACAGAAGGTTTATGGCAGAAAAATGGTTGGCTCAACTATCTGGCTTTTCGTGGAGAAGGTGGTGGGGTGGGTGCGCGGCCGCGACCCTCACCCCCGTTCTCCGCACCACCGGCCGCTCATCACCAAAAAAGAGATTCACCTTTTCATCTTCGCCAGCAGAGCCATCAACTTCTCATTGCCACCCGCCGGGGGACGCCATTCCACCTGCAACGCCTCAGCCCCTTGCCCGATGAGACTGTCGTGGAAGGATTCGACGCCGACATTTAGAGCAGAGAGAGGCGAGGAAAGGGTTATTGGTGTATTGGTGTATTGGTCATTGGTGAGGAAGTGGCGGGTGATGTGGAGTAGGGCTTCGGTGGGGTGGCGGAAGAGGGTGGCGTCTGCGGCCGCGAACGCTTCCATCTGCCTGTTTACATCCTGCGGGTCTTCGTCCGTGCCAATGATCAACACGACCACTTCCAGGTCGGGGCGGTCTTGTTTGATGACGGCGATGGCCGGGGCCAACTCCTGTGCCGGGTCGGGGTGCGCTCCTTCGCCCAGCACTACATCCAACCAGATGAGGCCGGTTTCCGGGTCGGCGGCTTCCTGACGCAAACGACGCAGGCGCAAATCATTGTCCATCATGGGGTGCAGACGCCCCTGGGTGAAAATATCCTCACCCAAATCGAGGATGGTGTGCCCCTGGCTAACCAGCGGATCGGCCAGCTTTTGCTCGGCGGTGATGGGCACGTTGCTGAACAGAGGCGATAACACCGCCTGCAACCCTAGCACCGCTTCGTAGGCGAGGGTGCCGCCGGAGAAGAGGCCGCGGAGATAGCCGCTGGAGGCTGGCGGCTGACTGTTGGCTGTTTTGCCAGCGGCTAACGGCTCGCGGCTCACGGCCAACTCCGCCGCTTCCGCCAACGTGGTGGCAAAAAATACATTGCCCAACTGCCGGGCGGGGGGTGGGTAGCCGATGAAGTTGATGATGACGGGTTTGTTGATCTGTTGCGCGGCCGCGACCAATCCTGTCACCACTTGCGGTGCAGGGGGTTTGGAGATGAGCACAATCACCTCGGTGTCGGGGTCGTGGGCCAGGAACTGTAGCCCCTGGTGCGTGGTGATCGCGCCCACATCGGCCTTGAGGTCGCGGCCGCCGGTGCCGAACGCCTGGGAGATGCCGCCACCCAGGTTGTGGATGTGGGTGCTGACCGCCTGCAAACCCGTTCCTGAAGCGGCAACCAGGCCGATGCGGCCGCGGCGCACCCGATTAGCAAACCCCAACCCCACGCCGTTGATGATGGCCGTGCCACAATCCGGCCCCATCACCAACAGACCCTTGTCACGGGCGGTCTGTTTCAGTTGAATTTCGTCGGTCAGGGTGACGTTGTCGCTGTAGAGGAAAACGTGCTTGCCCAGGTCGAGGGCGTCACGGGCAACCCCGGCGGCAAAACGGCCCGGCACGGAGATGAGTACCCATTGGGCCTGGGGGAGTTGCTTCGCGGCCGCAGACAAACTCTTCGGGCGGAAGGTCTGATTGGTGGTGGCCCGGCGGCGTTGCAGGAGTTGGTCTACTTGAGAGAGGGCGTGGGTTGCGGCCGCGGCATCCTCTCCTTTCACCACGATCAGCAAATCATCTGCTTTGGCTGTTTTGGCCTCCGGGGTAAGCAGACCACCGGCTTCTAGTAGCTCCAGGTTGGCGGGCGTCGCCATCACCACCCCGGCATCCACCACCCCCGGCAGACCGGCCAACGCCTTCTGCAACTGCATCAACACCACCGAATCATAATACGCCCCCGCCCGAATTTCACTTTGTGTGGCCGTCATAAATACACACCTATTTTAATTGACACGCTGTTCCAACCAGGCAACTAACTCGTCTAACGTTTCTATTTCCAAAACATCTTCTATCAAATCACCTTGATCGATAGCATCAAGTTGGTTGAGGTGGTCCGTTATGCTTTCTAATTCGGCTTCAGTAAGCACAAATTTCTTCCGAATTAGCTTGAGCAATATTTTGACGTTGTGATCGTGTATTAGCTCTTTGCCATCAATTGTTTCTTCTAGAGGGATTAACCGCAACATACGTCCCAACTCCTTGTAGGTCAACCGGGCAAACTTTTGCATGACCAGTTGCGCCAGGATTGTGACCAAACGTTGTTTGAGTTCATAGCTCAATCCGGGCAACTGTTGAATGTTATTAGCCCAGGTGATAACGTTTTGCCGGACTTCTTTTTCGCTAATCGTGACCAGCGGCCGCAATACATTTAGCACCAGTGAATCATCTGTTAATTGCTTCAGTAAATCCAGTATATCAGCGGCTACCAGCCGGGGGTCTGCTCCTTTAGCCAGAGGAGACAAAGAGCTAAACCCCGGATCGTCGGTGATGTTCAAGTATAACACGACCGCCTGCCAGTTATCCGGTTGTTGCGGCCGCTGTTCAAAATAGGTAGCCACTTCTCGCAGGGTGCGCCAATAAATCGTGACGTCAGGTTGTGCCTGCACTTCTAAAAAGTAGATGCGTTCACCTGCCTGTTCCGGCTCCAGAACACCATCTATCCGTTTTTCGGTTGTCTTGACCGTGATACTCTCAAAACGATAAGGACAGGGCGGTGTCAACTGCATCAGTTCAAAAAATGTCCAGGGAGCCGCCTGAAATAGCTCGTAAAACAAAGCATCGGATCTCATACTTAACTGTAACCACCTGTTGTGATGTAACTGGTCAACTGGTCAATGATGATGCTTTTCTCTGTCAGCATCATTTTAACCACATCGCCAATGGAAATGACGCCCACCAGTTTACCCCCATCCATCACCGGCAGGTGGCGGATGCGTTTTTCGGTCATCAGAGAGATGCAATTTTCGACGGTATGGCTGGGAGTGACGGCAAAGACGCGGCTGGTCATGATCTCTTTGACGGGTGTGTTGGCTGAACTGCGCCCCTGGAGTACCACTTTGCGGGCGTAATCTCGTTCGGAAAGGATGCCGCGCACAAGGCCAGCTTCTAACACCAACACCGCCCCAATCCCTTTTTCGGCCATTACCTGGAGCGCACTCAAAACGGTATCATCCGGGCTAACTGCCCACACATCTTGCCCTTTGCCTCGTAAAATATCGCTAACTGTAGCCATCTCTCCTCCTGATTTTGCGTGGTGCATATTGCGTGGGGACACGGAATACGACCTGAAATGAGTGACGCAATTGGATTGGTTGTGATGGAAAATGCGATGATCGCGGCCGCGAACTGGCAATTTGATGAGACTGGTTAGTCTCGAGGACAGCTAAACGGAAGCCCGTCGTAGATTTGCCCCCACCCCTAACCCCGCCTCGGGGGGCGAAAAATGGCCCAACTGATTTTCCCCCTTCCCGTCGGGTAGGGGCCAGGGGATGGGTCTTCTGCCTAAACCTACCAAAGACTTCCGGATCAACGCAATAGTCTCTAATCCCTGCCAGTATAACACATCCTACACGGCTATCGTTTCCCCAATGGCTCGACGCTGAGAACCTTTTTAGCGTGTGGCGTGTAGTAGAGTCGGTAATTCAGCCCCTCAACTAAGGCTGAGTAGGCCGCTATCGGCACAACAAACTCCATCCCTCGAATGAGGTAGTAGATGGTGGTACTGCGCCGCGCCCCGCTACTAACACGCAAAGCAATACGCCCTTCAACCTGGGTGGCAACGCCATTGCGGGCGTCCAGGCCATGTAACCAGCCCTGTCGTGCGAGATAAAAGGCCAAGGCTACCAGAAGCAGGCTGAAAAGAAGGGCCTGCCAGGGGACAGTGGTTGTGGTTCCGTTAGCGGTTCCTGAACCGGCCAGCATGACGTAGATGATGAAGGAGGTGAACAGGGCCGCGGCCGCGTACAGACCCGCATCTTGTACTAACCGTTGGCGTTGGCGGGGGGACAGTTTGCGGCCGCGGTTCACCGTCAGTTCCTCATCATTAAACTTGAACGCCTGCCCCAACGCCTGCACAATCGCCGCATAGCCTACGGCTGATTCACGATGAGTAGCTGGAGTGTTCACCTTCTCCGCCGCAACGAGCAATCGGCTCTGCGGCAGATAATAAAAGCGATACGAGCCAGGGATCAGATCAATTTTGTAGCTAATACTGCGGAGTGGACCATCAGAGGTTTGGGCGATGTACCCCTTTGGTGTCGCCAGTAGTTCCCCGGAGATGGACACGACCTGCCCTGTTTCGATTTCGCGCCGTCGGGTCAGGGCTTGCCGCCAATACCGGGTTGCCAGGATTACCGTATATCCACCCCCCAGCACCAACAGAAATGAGACCGAATAGACGACCTCTTTGGGGGGAGATGACCAGAGGGGGACGGTCATCATGCCGAGCATCACCGTCCACATCACCGTCCCCCAGATGGGCAAAGGGGTCTGGCGGAGCAACTGTTCCCGCTGTGAGGGTGTCAACAAACCGGCACGGTTGACAGCTACTACAGTAGGATCGGTGAGAGGTAAGGGGGTTGGGTGCATAAAGATATAGGTTCTCGGGGATTTCGTGGGGTGCGGGCAACCCTTGGGGTTGCCCCACACTGGGCAGGCGCAAGGCCAGCTCGTACATCTGCTATCAACCCTCTGAATTCCCAAAGACTCAAGATATTATGGTTCACTCATGGTATAAATAAAAGGCAAGTATATTGCCAAAGGGCATAATCTGACTTTTTCCCGCCGTGACGCCGTGTCGTTTATCGCCGTGCTGGGAATATCCGAAGCCACCCCCACCCCTAACCCCGCCTCCAGGGGCGGGGAACTTTTTTTGGCGCAGTTTGGGGGTGTCCACCATCCAAACCGCGCTGGTGGATTTCTCCCTTTCCCTCTGGGATCGAAGGGGGATAGGTCTTCAGCCCCAACCTACTCAGGCTGTGGCCGCCAACAAAATGTCACTTTATGACCGTGGTAAGTAAAACTACTAAGTAATTGACCGTATTTAACTTAGCGATTTGCTGTGGTCGGTCTCTTGACTGCGCCACTTATCTTATTTCCGAACGATTACTAAGCCGTTGCCTGAGCTTGTCGAAGGCAACACGCGGCTCCGACAAGCTCAGCCCTCGAGAGCCTTAAAAGTACAAAGGAGAAATATGCTAAAACTATTATTCATCGGCGGCACAGGCATCATCAGTTCCGCTTGTTCGCAGTTAGCAATTGAACGGGGTTTTGATCTTTATCTGCTCAACCGGGGACGGAGCTATCGTGCCCCTACGCCTGGCGCTAAAATCCTTAACGGCGACATTCGTGACCCGGAATCGGTTCGCACGGCCATTGCCGGTCATCAGTTCGACGCTGTGGTGAACTGGATCGCTTTCACCCCTGACCATATCGAAACGGACATCCAATTGTTCCGGGGACGCACTAACCAGTACATTTTTATCAGTTCAGCCTCGGCTTACCAGACACCGCCGCGCTACCTGCCCGTTACCGAATCCACCCCACTCCACAATCCCTATTGGGCCTATTCTCGTAATAAGATTGCCTGTGAAGAACGGCTGATGCGGGCTTATCGGGATGAGGGGTTTCCTATGACGATTGTGCGGCCATCCCACACCTATGATAAGACGCTCTTGCCTATGCATGGTGGTTATACCATTGTCAACCGGATGCGTCAGGGCAAGAAAGTTATTGTTCATGGTGATGGCACATCCCTTTGGACGATGACCCATCATCGGGATTTTGCGCGTGGGTTTGTGGGGTTGTTAGGCAATAGCCAGGCTATGGGCGATACGTTCCAAATTACCTCTGATGAATGGCTAACGTGGAACCAGATATTCACGATGGTGGCCGCGGCCGCGCACACCGAAGCCGACATTGTTCACATCCCCTCTGACTTCATCAATCAACTCGACCCCGATTGGGGGGCGGGCCTTTTAGGCGACAAAGCTCACAGCATGATATTTGACAACAGCAAAATCAAACGTCTTGTCCCTGACTATGTGGCCACCATCCCCTTTGAGCAGGGTGCTCGTGAAATCATGGCCTGGTACGATGCCGATCCTTCCCGCCAGGTCATAGACAAAACGCTTGACAACACCATAGACACAATCCTGCAAGCCTACGCCAGGGCCTGGGGGTAGGGGGATTTTTGTAACTATACAGCCCCTCGCCCTAATCTCGCCCCCAAGGCCGGGAAACTTTCTCCTGTGCCGGTTATCGAACGCGGCCGCGTTCAATAATCGGCACGCCTGGTGTTTCCCCTTTCCCGCCGCAAATCGCAGAAGGAGAGGCGACTCAACTCATGACCCAATTAATAATGGGTCTTTGAGAACACGTAGGGTACGGGCAACCCTCGTGGTTGCTCCACACCGGGCAGGCACAAGGCCAGCCCGTACATCTGGTGTCAACCACCTGAATTCCTAAAGACCCTTAATAATTTAATCAACAAGAGCGTGGAATGAGTTCTGACACCAATACACCAATACACTAATCCACCAATACACCAATACACTAATCCACTAATAACCACTTCCTGCCGGTTCCAGGCTGACAATCTCTTTAGAAAACGGGGTGTAGTAAACACGGTAGGTCATGTTTTCGATGAAGCTGTAGTAGGCGTGGGGGCTGACCTGGAACTCTTTGCCCTGGACGATATAGTAACAGGTGGAATTGCGGCCGCCACGCACACTGAAATGGATGGGGCCTGAGACGACCCGTACCCGTCCGCTCACAATATCTAGGAACCTCGTACCAATGTTCCAGAGCGGCCAGCCAAAGGCGAACAGGCCAAACGCCGCCAGACAAAACATCTGCCACGCCTGTGCCAGCCCGGACTCCACAATTTCGGGGGGGGGGGTAGGGGACAAGTTGAGCAGGTTCGCGGCCGCGAACAGCCCCGCTATCAAACAAACCATCAGGAAAAAGCCCACATAAAAACTGGCCTTCCACAAAATGCGAAGTTGCTGTCGCCCCGTCAACCGCCCCTCCCGGTTCCGCGCCAGGTCATTTTCGTTAAAGCGGAAAGTTTGCCGTAACGTATCCAGGGCGTTGGTGGGGTCGGGGGTGAGGGGATGGGCGATGATCGCGGCCGCGTCCTCCCCCACCGTTATCTGCACCGGCTCCAGCGACTCCGCCGAAAGCAAAAATTTGCTGCGGGGCAAAAAGTAGAACCGATACCGGCCCGGGATGAGGGCAATTTTGTAGGTAGGGCTTTTCAGACGGCCAGTGGCAATCAACACTTCAAACCGCCCCCCTTGCGCCACCACTTCCCCATCCGCCCACACCACCGGGCCACGCTGAATTTCCTGCCGTTGCCGCAAACTCTTCCAGACCTGCCAGCCAAACATTACTGTCGTCAGGAATGCGCCCCCACCAAAAATCATCACATAAAGCGGCATCATAAAGTCTGGCAACTGCTCCGACCCCGGCCACCAGAAGGGAACAAGCAGTAACCCAACCAGGATAAACCAGCTAAAACAGCCCCAAAAGGGCCAGGGTACATAAAAACGTAAAACTTGCTGTTGCTCAGGGGGGATGATCCCTTGCCGGTTTAGTGCAATCACATCGGGGTCGGTGAGGGGTAGTGTGGGGTATTGGGCCATAACTGGTGACTATTCACTATTCTATCTACCGGACAGTTTCACAAACTGAGGAGTGAGCACGCCCACGCGCGAACGGTTTACCACTTACGGTAGATGGGAACGCCTTACTCCTCACACAAAACTGTGCGGTAGTTAGTTCACTGTTCACTGCATTACCAGGGTGTTACGATTTGTTCAATCTCTTCGCTCCACTCCAGCAGGGCTTCATCGGTGTACCAGCGGCCGCAAAGCTGTAACCCCAGAGGTAGCCCATCATGAAAACCGGAAGGAATGGTGAGCGTGGGCAGTCCCGCATGAGTCCAGGGCAGATTCATCACCGGGTTGCCTGTACTCTCCAGGCCGAGAGGGGCCGGGCCAGGGGCTGAGGGGGAAAGCCACAAATCCAGGCCATACTCGTCCATCAGGTGGGTGAGTTCGGCGCGGAGCTTAAAACGGCCTTGCAACGCATCGGCCAACTGCCCGACGGTAATGGTGCGGCCGCGTTCGATATGCTCTTTTGTCTTTTCTTGATACAAAGGGGCAAACTGCCCATACCACTGGGCATGATGCTGGGCAATCTCCCCATCCACAATCAACACATGCCGGGCGGCAATCGCTTCAAAATCGGTCATAGCCGGAATCAGTTTAATGGTGTAACCAGCATGTTCTAACCTATCCACGGTGGCCCAAAAGTGAACCAGCCCCTCTGATGAGGTGTGAGTTAGATAAGGGCCATCGGGTATACCTAGCACGGGCCGATGTTTGTCTATCACCAGATGCCATTCGGGGATAAGGATACTGGCTCCCAGTTCAGCCCCGGCGACGGTGTGAGTAAATAGCCCCACATGATCCAGCGAAGCCGAGAGGGGGATGATGCCAGTGGTGGGTACGCGGCCATAACTGGGTTTGAACCCCACCACACCACAATAAGCGGCGGGCCGGTTTACCGAACCAATGGTTTGGGTGCCTAATGTAAAAGGAGCGAGACCGGCGGCGACTGCGGCCGCGGAGCCGCTACTCGATCCCCCAGGGGTGTGTTCCAGGTCATACGGGTTGCGGGTAGGGCCGGGGCCGAAGTAGGCAAACTCGGTTGTCACCGTTTTCCCGAGAATCAAAGCACCGGCTTGTTTCAAGCGGGTAACGCTAACCGCCTCTTTACCTTGCAACACTTCGGCGGGGACTTTGCTCCCGGCCTGAGTGGTGAATCCCTCAACATGGAAAATGTCTTTAACACCCACAGGAATGCCAAACAGTTGCGGCCGCGAAGGAAGCTCCGGATATTGTTGGCGCAAGATCTCCGCTTCCCGCCGCAATCGCTCAAACCGCCCTTCTTCCGGCACAAAAGCCAAAATTTCCGGTTCCCGCTCGGCAAACATCATTTCCAGATGTTCTAGATACTCTTCCAGCGCCAAACTTTCCGATCGTATACGGGCCGAGAGGGTAACCAAATTATTGAGGGAAAAATGGTTTAGCATAGCGTTTATCAAGAGCATTCAGGCAACGCAAGCCGTTGACGCAGAGAAAATTCCGGGAACAAAAATTTATCCTTGTTTATCATCATCACACAAAGACACACAAAGTTTATACTGAACAGGCGACTGACACAAAAAAGGCCAGTACACCGAGAAAAGTTCCCCGCCTTTAGGGGCACGGAACCTTTTATGGGGTGCTTTTCGCAGGTGTCCGCCCGCGAAAAACGGCCCCCTTGGGGGTCTCAGGGAGATGGGTTCATTTTGGGGAATAACCAATCACCCAATCTCTGGGGCGGTCTCCCGCTCATGTCACCAGGTGCCCAAAAGTGACGCACACCCTCTCTATGAACGTTGGTTGCCATAGCTGGGGTCAATGCTATAAAATGCTCCTTGTCGGGCAATCCCTTGCACCGACATTTCAGCAAAGGAGATGGTAACATGGCAAGTTTAGGTGGCTGGGAATGGGTCATCATTCTGGTAATTGTGGTCCTCGTTTTTGGTGTAGGCCGCATTAGTAAGATTGGTAGTGAATTGGGTAAAGGCATCCGCGCTTTTCGCGAGGGCGTGCGAGAAGGCAAAGAGGAAACCAACGAGCAGAAAAGTCCTGAGGATAACGTAAAAACCCAGTAGCTATACACATCCTCGGGGGCTGAGCTTGTCGAAGCCCGGCTTCGCCTCCGACAAGCTCAGGCAGAGCCGTACCCCCCATCTGTATAGATACAAAACCCATTAAAAATAACCCGCTTCCGGTGGGTCGTTCGCTGGGGATATGACGGGTACGGTCGGATGACCAACCAGAAAACTCATCTGCAAGACAAGTTTTTCTACGGATGTTCCCTTCGTGGTCATAAGAAAGCCTGGCAAATAAAGGGTTTGCCAGGCTGTTTTTGTTTTACCTGTTTTGTCAACCCCCTGAGCGATTGGTATAATCTTCATTCCGTTGAGTCTACCGTTCTGATTGGGAAAATGTTCCGAGCGGGGATTTCAAGTGGTTTGTCTCATTGCCCCAAGCCTCAAGACCCTTTTTATCCCGTTCCCTTTGGTAGAATTACACTGTTTGCCTGGAAAGTGGTCAAGGCGTTTGGCGTAACAAACTATGTGCGGAATTCAGATAATTTTCAGGAACCAACACTCATAAGCCAGAGGTCATATCAGCCAATGCTTAATCGTTCCCCATTCATTCCAGTCATTACAGGCTATAATCCCCGCCCATATAGGAGTGCTTCGTGAATAAGCCTCAGACCCTGACCGAAAAATACTGGGGTACTCAGTTTACGCTGACAGAAGCGGACATTGAACAAATCTATAACCTCTTCCTAGAAAAAGAGAAACCCCTGACGATTGAAGAGATTACCCGGCAGGTGATGACAAGCCGGGTGATTGAAGAAAAAAATGAGATTGAGCGTCGTTTAAGCGGCCGCATTCTCTACCAACCCGCCAAATCGTATCAGGTGGGGCAGGAACTTGTTTTTCCTGCTCTAAAATTCGCCTATGGCAAGGTGGTTGCCATCCGTGAAGGTAACAATCCACAAGATGGAACCTTCAAAGTCATTGGCGTAGAAATTAACCAGAAGGTACGTGAGTTCGCCGCCGAGTTAGATAACCAACATGTCCTTAATCAATCAAATGGGGAAAGCTGGAATCCCGTTGCCGATGTGGATGTAGAGGGGTTGGTAGCACAATTTGGGGCCGATGTTACCCGTAAAATTAACATCCATCTGCAAAAGCAATCTGAGTTTGTGCGTCTTTCAGGGTATTGGTTTGCTAAAAGCCTGCTCCCCGAAATTAATACGGGGCATCGCCATCTGGCGCATGCGGTGTTGGAGATGTATGAGGGTGGCCCTTTGCCAACGGAAGAGATTCTCCCCCATTTGGATTTGGACAGCGGCCGCAATCCTGAAGTTGGTATCTTTGCCCTGAATCAAGCGTTACGTGAAGATGACCGCTTTGATGAGGTGGCTCCCAGAGGGCATGTGGCCTGGTTCCTGCGTAAAATGGAGCCAGAAGATGTCCGTGAAACCCCCGAACGGCTTCGTTACCGCTCTATTCCTTACGATCGTGCGCTCCTCAGTCCCCAGTTGCTCCTCCTGGAACGAGAACTCGACGACGAGTGGTCTAACCTGGAATCTTATCCCTCGCAACAACCAGTCTCATTTACCCTTACCTACCCCCACCGGACTTCGGGCACAATTCCCCTCAGTTCTCGCATTAAAGCCATTTTGCCTTTAGGGGAAACACCCCGTCAACGTTTCCGCTTTGTGGATCAGGTAACAGGGCAAGAAGTGATCAGCTGGGTGGTGAAAGAGGGGCGTTATATCACCGGTTTTCGCGAATGGTTTCAGGAGCATAATTTCCCGGTAGGTGGCTATATTATGCTTCAGCCGGGATCGGAACCAGGGGTTATCTCTTTGGATTATGAACGTCGGCGGCCGCAACGGGAATATGTGCGCCTGGCTTCCGTAGATGAACATAACCAGAACCGCATTCGCTTTGAACATAATAAACGCAACATCAGTGGTGGTTTTGATGATCTGATGATTGTGGGCACCGATTTTGGTGTGGCCATAGATGCTTTATTCCGGCGTATGGAAGCCCGTCAGCAATCCGTTGCCGATTTGTTAGCCGATCTTTTCCCGGAACTGGCGGGTTTGAATCCCCAGAATACCGTTCACGCCAAAACGCTGTATAGCGCCATTAATATGCTTCGCCGTGTTCCGCCAGGACCCTTGTTCTCAGAACTGGTTCGCCATTCGGCCTTTGTGGCAGTAGGTGATCATTACTGGCAATTCAACCCGCAGAGATGGTAGAAGAGGAGATCGTGAACAGTTTACTGATGATGAAGAAGTAAGCAGTAATTGTCGTATGTTGTTCACATTATGCCATTATGAGTAATCCACGTCCCAAATTCGCTACCCCCAAGCTCAATATTGTTACCCCTGAAACCAAGTTTTACATTGATTACAACTGGTGGGAAACAACTGAGCTTGATTTGAAAGGGTTTGTTCTCTCCCGCCTGCAATTGCAGAACGAAAACCTGACAGCCAGTGATATGGAAGAAGTTGATCTGGTTAATCCCCAAACGGGAGAAGTACAGCGGGTGGATGGGTTCCAGTTTATGATGCAGGTTTATTTCAGTGAACTGACGGATGAATTTATTGCCCGTTCTTCTCTGGTGGATGCAGTTTTTTGTATCCTGCTGGCCAATGCCAATCAGCCCATGACTGGCCTGGAAATTGCCGCTAAGGTTCGACGTGATCCACAGATCATCGTCAAGACCTTTGGTAGTTCACAGGTTTATCATGGCATCCGTCCTCTGTTTGATGAAGAGTAGTGGTAAGTAAATGGTGGGAGATTATAGCCGTTGTTACCAAAGCGGGAGTCGGTGACGTATGTGACGGGTGATTACGGTTTGTAACTATATACGTCAGAAACCGGGTTTTTCTCTTGTAGGACATGAGTTGGCCTCAGCAAAAACCCGGTTTCTCCAGTGAGGCTGTATAGCTACTACGGCTTGATGGTCAGATGAGGAGTCCTGGTGGAAGTCGAAGTCAAGTTGTATGGTGTATTACGCCGTCACCGTCCGGGGGATCGGACGGGCGCACCCCATCATCCGTTTGTTTTTGTTGGTGTGGCGGGGGATACGGTGGCCTCTATCATGACTCGGCTGGGTATAGATGAGGGGATGGTGGCCGCGGCCGCGATTAATAACCAAAATGTTGCCCTTGATATGCCGCTCCAATCCGGTGACAAATTAGCGATATTCCCCCCTTCTGCCGGTGGTGCCGCGTAAAATAATGTCTCGGCGACAGGTTGACGCTAACCCCTGGTAAGTTTAGAATTCTCATTAGTAATGCCCCAGTAGCTCAAAGGATAGAGCAACGGACTTTAACAAATGGAGCCTCTATACAGAAACGGAATGTATAGAGTGAACAGTACTGTATCGGTAAACCCTTTTTGTTTTTAAGGTTTAGCAATTAAATAACTTAAACAGTTGCTGTGGTCGGTCTCGTGACCCTGCCACGCTTAAGAACAAGTTATTTAAATCCCATTCCTAAGAAAACAAGTGGCAATACCGAGGAAACCGTCGAGCACCCTTTTTGTGTATCCCATGAAAAAGGTGCTCCTGGTATATTCAAGGCGCACAGTGTTTTGGCCCGACAAAGGTAAAGCCGCGACAGGTGTGGGTAGATATACCAAAGAAAAGTCGAATGTAAGACCTTCATCAGGTTAAGGGCTTCTTACGGGTTCCGTAGAGACTATACGTATTGCACCTGAGATGGTGAAGATATAGTCCAGACCACAAACATGCATTTTCTTGTATGGCAGTGAAAACTGTAGTGGTAAGCTAATCCGCAGGTTGGGGGTTCGATTCCCTCCTGGGGCATAATATCGTAGCGACCGTTTCCAGCGGTCGCTTTTTTTATCGGATACTCGTAGGAACTGAGGGGAATTGATGGTTGCTGACTGGCTTGAGGTTGGATAATGACGACTTAGTAATCGTTCGTTTTTGACTTAGCGGTTCGCTGTAGCGGGTCTCCTGACCGCGCCACCCAGGTTGTTTTTGAACGATTACTTAGGAACTGTCTAAGAATAGCTTACCTTTTTGCTGTGGTCGGCTTCCTGACCGCGCCGCCCAAGTTATTTTTAGACACGCACTCAGGACCAGACACAGTTCATGATTTGCCGTTCATTGTTCACTGTAAACACAACATGATCCTCGTCACAGGTGCAACGGGCTTCCTCGGCCATAATTTGATTCCGCATTTAAGAGCGCAGGGGTACCAAATACGGGCGTTGGTGCGGCCGCAAAGTGATACTCGTTTTCTCTTAGAACAGGGTGTAGACCTGGCCTATGCCCAGGATATTAATGATGAACCGGCCATTAATCGGGCCATGGAAGGCTGTGGGGCGGTCATTCATGCCGCCGGTCATTTTCGTTTTTGGGGAAATTGGGCCGAATTCTGGCAAACCAATGTAGGGGGCACAGCGACGGTGCTCGCCGCGGCCGCGAAACACCCCATTCGTCGCTACATCCATATCTCCACAATTGCCGTTGCGGGTCATCCCGCTGGCGAACAAACCATTGACGAAACTTATCCCGCCAAACCCATTGGCCCTTATCAGCGTACCAAATTAGAAGGCGAACAACTGGCCCTGGCTTATCACCGTGAACGAGGCTTACCCGTCACCGTTCTTCGTCCCGGAGCTTTCTATGGCCCTTGGGGTCGCTACGCCTTCAATCGGCTCTTCTTTGAAGAACCTTTGCGGGGCTGGCGGGCCAAAATTGATGGCGGAAAACACGTTACCTTCCCTGTTTTTGTTCCAGATGTAGCCCGAGGAATTGGTTTGGCCCTGCAAAAAGGGCGCACTGGCGAAATTTATAACATCTGCGGCCAATCCCTGGATCATAATTCCCTCAATGCTATCGTCAGTGACCTGGCTGGCATTAGCCATTTCCGCCTCTCTGCACCCAAATCCCTCATGGTTCCATTGGCGCGTATTTGGACCGCCCTCTCCCGTTACACTGGACGCGAACCGTTTTATCCCATGGGGCTTGAACCCTATATATTTGGTGATTGGGTTGTTTCTAACATTAAAGCAGAGCAAGAATTAGGTTTTCAGGCTACGCCTTTTGCTATTGGTGCTAAAATAACCCTGGAATGGTACTGGCAGACCGGATTGCTAAAACGAAAAAAGAGGTGATCTAAACGTAAGCGTTCAGTCATACAAATCCATCCGCCAGACCCGCCCGAACGTAAAACGACCGGGCTATGGTGACAAAGGCCGCTGGCCTGGGGTTTTAGCCCACAGGGCCTGGTATGTTTAGCCCGGCGGTTTGACCGCCGGGCGGGATAACTGAACGCTTAGTAATCGTTCGTTTTTAACTTAGCGATTTGCTGTGGCCGGTCTCCTGACCGAGCCACCTATCTTATTTCCGAACGATTACTTACATCTAAACACCTGAAGGCCAGACCCTATTAGATGGCCTATTCATCAACTAACCGGATGGGAAAAGTACCCGTCAGGCGCTGGGACTGAATCATGACCCAGACGCAAAATCGAACAAATCTATGTTGCATCAAATCGCTCAAATCGTGGCCCGCTATGAAGAACTGGAACGGCAAATGACCGAACCAGATATTCTGGCGGATTACAGTAAACTTACGGAACTGGCCCAGGAACGGTCAGATATTGAACCCATTGTACAGGCGTATCAGGCGCACGCGGCCGCGATGCACCAACTACTTTCCGCCCAGGAAATGGTAGAGCAGGAAACCGACCCCGGCCTCAAAGAGATGGCCCAAGAAGAAGTCACTGCCCTAAACGAACAACTCACCGCCCTGGAAGCCGAAATGCGCCAGCTCCTGGTTCCCAAAAACCCCCGCGACGATAAAAACGTCTACATTGAAATCCGCGCCGGAGCAGGTGGGGATGAAGCAGGCCTTTTTGCCGCTGATTTGCTCCGTATGTACACCCGTTACGCCGAAGCCCAAAACTGGAAGGTGGAAATAGTAGATGAAAACCGCACAGGTGTTGGTGGGTACAAAGAAGTCATCCTGCAAGTAAAAGGTAAAGGAGCCTACTCCCGCTTCAAATATGAAAGCGGCGTACATCGTGTCCAGCGTGTTCCTGCCACCGAATCCCAAGGACGTATCCACACCAGTACCATCACCGTGGCCGTCATGCCCGAACTGGAAGAAGTAGACATTGTTCTGGACGACCGTGACCTGGAAATCACCAACACCTTCTCTGCTGGCCCAGGCGGCCAGCATATGCAGAAAAACGCCACCGCCGCTCGCGTGGTCCACAAACCCACCGGCATCATGATCCGCATCCAATCACAGCGGAGTCTTACCCAAAACAAACTCCTGGCCCTTCAAATTCTCCAATCGCGCCTGCAAGAAATGGAAGAGAACAAGCGGGATGCCGCCGTCGCCGCTGAACGGAAAGCGCAGGTCGGGTCGGGGGAACGCAGTGAAAAAATCCGCACCTACAACTACCCCCAAAACCGTGTCACCGACCATCGGGTTGGTTACACCAGTTATAATTTGCAGGGGGTGATGGATGGTGGCCTGGAGCCATTTATTGATGCGCTCACCATCGCTGATCAATCAGCCAAATTAGCCGCATTAGAAGAAAAGTAACTATACTTACCACGGTTATAAAGTGACATTTTGTTTGCGGCAACAGTTTAGGTACGTTTGGCTGAAAACCCATTCCCCTTCCCCTTCCCAGAGGGAAAGGGGATAACCCACCGGCGCAGTTTGGCGGGCGGACATGGTTATAAAGTGACATTTTGTTTGCGGCAACAGTTTAGGTATGTTTGGCTGAAAACCCATTCCCCTTTCCCCTCCCAGAGGGAAAGGGGATAACCCACCGGCGCAGTTTGGCGGGCGTCTGCCCGCCAAACTGCGCCGAGAAAAATTCCCCGCCCCTGGGGGCGGGGTTAGGGGTGGGGGTGGCCCCAAACAAATCCGACGCGGCGATAAAGCGACACGGTGACACGGTGACACGGCGAAAAAATGTCAGATTATGCCTTTTGGCAGTATATACACATCAGAAACCGGGTTTTCTCGGATAGGGCATGAGTTGGCCTAAGCAAAAACTCGGTTTTTCCAGCGAGGCTGTATAGTTACGAAGAATTAACCCTGGCGAATTGGCGCACAACCTCTGGACGTAGTACAGCCTTTCCAGGCTGTGCATTCTCTGGTGAAAGTAAAAACGCCAATGTCGAGGAAGAATTAAAATTCACCGACTACAAGGAATTACTTATGTCAAGAGGACGGTACTTTGAAGAATTTAATGTAGGCGATAAAGTGCTTACCGTAGGCCGTACCATTACAGAGTCCGATATTATGGCATTTGCCGGACTTTCTGGGGATTTTAACCGCATCCACACCGATGCAGTTTACGCGGCCGCGGCCCCCTTCGGGCAACGTGTGGCCCATGGCCTGCTGGTGCAATCTATCGCCACCGGCTTGGCCGTGCGTACCGGTGTCATTGAAGACACGGTATTGGCTTTCCGCGAACTCTCTTGTAAATTCAGTTTGCCCGTTTTCATTGGGGATACAGTCCATGTGGAATTAGAAGTAGTAGAAACGAAGGCGTTTCGTCGGCTAGGCGGCGGGAACGTTACCATGAAGATCAGTGTTATTAATCATAAGCATGAAGTCGTCCAGCGGGGCGAATGGGTCATGTTAGTAAAAAGTCACGAGGGCTAGGGCTAAGGTTAAGGGTTTGCTCGTAAATAACGGTTGCGTTTGCTGTGGTCGGTCTCCTGACCCTGCCCCCCAACTTAATTTTGAGCGAACCCTAAATACCTTGAGTTTAGAGTTCAGTGCCAGAGCTAGAGGGTTTTCCAGAGTAATTTCCTCTCGCGCTCTCCTCTCGCTCTAAACTCCAGTAAATAATCGTCCAAAAATAAGTCCCGCGCAGACCTGACAGGTTTTCGGAAACCTGTCAGATCTAAATCGGGGAATTATTTTTAGATGTTCACTAAGTACAAAGTGCTGAGTGCCGAGGACTGAGTTCCTGGAGTTCCTCTGAGTTCTGACGAGTTTCGCCAAATTCCCACTCAGGGATCGCCGCTCTAAGGATCGGCGTATTCATTAGAATGCCTTATGAACGATGAAACAACCCGCGGCCGCACTCCGCAGTCGGCCCAACCCAAACCAGAAGAAAAGAAAGAAGAGACCATCTCCCTATTAGATTTAATGGACGAGATAAGCGGGGAAAAACCGCCAGCCGGGCGTGTCCAAACACCTTCCCCCCTGGTTATCACCGTTCCCCCTGAAGACGATCTGGGCAATGCCCCTACAACAACCGGTGTCAGGCCCGGTGCGACCCCGGCCCCCGCCCCAATGGTGCCACCGGCCCGCCATGAAACGCCCCGGCAACCCCCACCACCCGCCCAGGATATGGGGGCCACAAAAGTGCAACCACGGGTAGCCTTCCCCGGACAAACACAGTTGGAGCCACCCACAACACCCCCCTCAGAGCGAACCACGCAGATACTCCAGCGGCCGCAACGCCCGGAACAATCAGCCCAGGGACAGGGGGCGCGGCCGCAACCTTCCCCCCAATATCCCCCTACTCAGCCCATCCGCCGTGATCCCCCCGCCCGGCCTGCCAGCCAGCCAGTGCGTGATACCCCCGCCGAACGGCCCACCCAATACATTCCCCCTGAAGCGGCCGCGCCTGTACGCCGCCGTCCCCCTAAACCCCAACCCCGGCGCAGTTGGGGCCAGACGTTCAAACGACTTTTCCTTTGGGGATTAGTCTTTGGTGTTATTGGGTTTGCCCTATTGGGCATGGGGCTGATCATCGCCTATGCCAGCATTGCCACCGACCTGCCCGAACTGGCCGACTTACGCGCCAACGCCAGCCAGTTTGAGACCGCCATTATTTATGATCGCAATGGGCAGGTACTTTACTCCCTGGCCGATCCTAGCATGGGCAACCGCACCTATGTCACCCTGGATCAAATCAGCCCCTATCTTATTGATGCTACCATCGCCACTGAGGATTCCCGCTTCTATACCAACCCCGGCTTTGACCCGATTGGCATATTGCGGGCGGTGTGGCAGGCGGCCCGCGAAGGCGAATTTGTCTCCGGGGCCAGTACGATCACCCAACAACTGGTGCGGGCTATTGTTTTGGATGAAGAAGAGCGCACCCAACGCACCTTCAACCGTAAGGTACGCGAAATCATCCTGTCAGCGGAAATTTACCGCCGCTATGAGAAAGATGAGATTCTGGAACTGTATCTGAATGAAATTTATTACGGCAACCTGGCCTATGGCATCGAAGCGGCCGCGCAAACCTATTACGGCAAATCAGCCCGTGATTTAACGCTGGCCGAAGCCTCACTCCTGGCCGGTTTACCCCAGGCCCCGGCCGCCTGGGACCCCATCACCGCCCCCGAACTGGCCCTGGGCCGCCAGAGTGAAGTCCTCTTCCTCATGCGTCAGGAAGGGTATATTACCCCTGAAGAAGCACAGGTGGCCCTGAATGATTCGGCTAATTATGTGCGCTACCAGATGAAAGCACCAGAAGTAACCATCCGTTATCCGCACTTCACTTTCTACGTCCTCACGGAATCGGAGCGGTTGTTAGGGGCACAATCTATCTACCGGGGGGGGTTACGTATTTACACCACGGTAGATCCTACGGCGCAACAATTGGCTGAACAAACATTGGCCAATCGGCAAGAAGCGATCAACAGTATTGGGGCGAATAATGCCGCCCTGGTAGCGATTAAACCAGATAGTGGGGAGATTTTGGCCCTGGTAGGGAGTGTGGATTTTAATGATGAAGCGATCAGTGGGCAGGTGAACATGGCCCTGCAACCTCGCCAGACCGGCTCGACGATTAAACCATTGGTCTATGCGGCCGCGTTTGAGGAAGGTATGACCCCCGCCACCCTCTTCTGGGATGTACCTACCAGCTTCCCTGATGGGGTCAATGGGGCCTATGTGCCTAAAAATTACGACGATCGTTTTCATGGCCCCATCCGCCTGCGTTATGCTTTGGGCAACTCCTACAACATCCCTGCCGTTAAGGCCCTGGAATATGTGGGTGTCTGCAACTTTATTGACCGGGCCAGAGAATATGGCCTGGAAACCCTCTCAGACCCCGGTTGTGATGAATCGGATCAGCCCCGCAATGTGGGGTTAGCAATGGCCTTGGGGGGGGTAGAGGTAAGTGCATTGGATATGGCGACCTCGTTTGCTACATTGGCGAACCTGGGGCAACAACCCGATCCATATGCAATTGAGCGCATTGAAAACCGGAGCGGAGAAATCCTGTTCCAACGAACAGCCCCCGACGCGGCCGCGTCCCAGGTCATGCGGCCCGAACATGCCTACCTGCTGACAAATATCCTCTCCGATAATGCCGCCCGGCAACCCTCATTTGGGTTGAACAACTGGCTGATGCTTCCGGGTTTCACCGCGGCCGCCAAAACCGGCACCTCGGGTTCCACCGCCTTTGATGTACGTGATAGCTGGACCATCGGCTATACCCCCTACGTTGTCACCGCTGTCTGGGTAGGCAACACTATCCCCGAACCACTGGCTCAGGGTGTCTCCGGGGGCAATAGTGCGGCCCCCATCTGGAATGAGTTTATGACCGCTTACCATACCGGTCGCCAGCCATTGGACTTTGTGCGGCCGCCGGGTGTTGTGGACATGAGCATTTGCGCCGATTCGGGCACAGAGCCAGGCAATGATTGCGCTAACCGGGTGACGGAGCTATTCGCTGGTGATCAACCCCCTCTGCCTGCCGATCAGGATTTTCTGCAAACTGTCCCGGTTGACCTCTGGACCAATCTGGTCGCCAATGAAAACTGCGGCGAAGCCATTTTCCCGGCCAGCTTCTTTAGCCCCATCGCCACCGTGCGTGAAGAGGTGCGAGAGCGAGAACGCACCAATGCTATCGCCTGGATTCAAGACACCCCCGATGGGCAAGGCTGGGCAGGGGCACGCAACATTGCCTTACCCCTACGCCTGCCCCCCACCGAAAGCTGTACCCCTGATACACCCCGACCTGTCGCCGCCATTACCTTCCCCTTTGCCGATGGTGAGGTAAGTGGCATCTTTGAAATACGGGGCACGGCCAAAGGGCCAAATTATGCCGGGTATCGCCTGGAGTTCGGATTGAGCCATGATCCGGGCGGCTGGGGCGAACTCTTGGGCTTACAAACTAATCAAATTGAAGACAATGTTCTGGCCAGTTGGGATACCAGTCCCATTGCTGGTGGCCCTATCGCCATTCGGTTGATTGTGTATGGGCCGGATAACCCCTACACCCCAGAAGATGACCGGGTAACACTGGAAGCACGCGTACCACTCATGCTCATGGCTCCCACCGAAACACCGACGCCCACCAGCACTCCTACCGAAACTCCAACTGTTTCGCCAACACCCTCGTTGACTCCCACCATGACGGAGACGCCGCTCTTTACCCCCACGCCTACTGCCACGGAGACATTACCACCTCCGGCAACGGTCGTCTTCCCGACCAATACCCCAACCCCAGAGATTCCGCCGCCTACGGAGACACCACCTGGGCCATATTAAAGTTAAGGGTTCATTTACAAACAACTTTGGTAACTATACACGTCAGAAACCGGGTTTTTCTGGGTCTTTGGGATTTCAGGGGGTTGACACCATCTGTAGGGGCAACCCTTGTGGTTGCCCTCGGCGGGGCAGGCACAAGGCCAGCCCCTACATCTAGCCGCACCCCACGAATTCCGAAAGAGCCGTTTTTCTTTTGTAGGGTATGCATTGACCTAAGTAATCGTCCAAGAATAAGTTCCGCGCAGACCTGACAGGTTTCCGAAAACCTGTCAGGTCTAAACCGGGAAGTTATTTTTAGATGTTCACTAAATGAAAACCCGGTTTCTTCAGTGAAACTGTAAGCGTTCAGTCATATATACTGCCAACGGACATAATCTGACATTTTTCGCCCTGTCGCCGTGTCGCTACGTTGAGTATATCCGAGGCCACTCCCACCCCTAATCCCGCCCCCAAACCGCGCCGGTGGTAGGATTCTCCCCTTCTCAGAGGAAAGGGGATGGAGAAGGGGGCCTCAGCTCAAACCTACCCAATCTGTTGCCGCTAATAAAATTTCACTTTATGACCCTGGTAAGTAACCGTTCAGTTCAGAGACAATTTTAGGCCATTTTGGATGACTTCAACGAATTTAGAAAGGAACGGATTAAAGACGACCTCTGGAAAACCCGTTTATTTCTTAATCCGTTGTAACTATGGAGGCATCAGAACTCATCCCCACGCAGAGCGTGGAATGAGCATAGGCAATGGCTGACCCTCACCCCCGGCCCCTCTCCCTGGGGAGAGGGTTAGGCACTGAATAGTTACAATCCGTTGATGGAACCCAACTGAACGCTTACCCTGGTAGGTATAGATTCACAGGTGATGTATGAAACGAAGTTTGGTCCGCCCGTTACTGCCGTTGGGATTATTGGCCCTGTTCGCGGCCGCGTTCCTCTTTCCCCTCGCCCATACCCAGGCCACCCCCGAAACTAGCGTTGTCATTATCCAACTGGTTGACCCGCCCCTGGCTTTGGCCATGGGCGACGACCTGGACAGTTCCGCCAGCCGCAGTTACCGGGCCACCCTCGCCGCCCAACAAGAACAGTTCCGCCAGCGGTTGAGCGCGGCCGCAAACCGTCCCATCTCCTTCCTATACCAATACCAACTGGCCTTCAACGGCGTAGCCGTTTCTTTGAGCGAGGCTGAGTTAGCCCTGGTGCAAGGTTGGGATGAGGTGGTATTGGCGCGGCCGCAGACCCAGTACCAGCCCCTCATTCACGGCGGCCCCCGCTGGATTGGCGCGGATGGCGTTTGGAACGGCACGACGACCGGCGGTTTGCCCGGCACATCCGGTGAAGGGGTCATCGTTGGGGTGCTAGACACTGGCATCACGCCCGAACACATCGCCTTTGCCGACGTGGGCGAAGACGGCTACAACCACACCAACCCCTGGGGCGCGGGCATCTATCGCGGCGTCTGTGACCCGGCCAGCCCCGATTACGACCCCACCTTCCCCTGCAACGACAAACTGATCGCGGCCTGGAACTTCGCCGATGGCCCCCGGGACAACGACGGGCACGGCACGCACGTCGCCAGTATCGCCGTGGGCAACTTCTTCTCCGTCACCATTCTCGCTCCCACGATCAACATCCCCACCACCTTTTCCGGCGTCGCTCCCCACGCCAACCTCGTCTTTTACGATGTTTGCACTGGCAGTGACAGCAGTTGCGCCGAAAGCGGCATCCTGGCGGCCCTCGATCAGGTCATTCTCGATGGCGCGGACGTGATCAACTTCTCCATCGGTGGCCCAGCCAGCGATCCCTGGCGCAACCCGGTGGCCCAGGCCATGTTGGCCGTGCGTGAGGCGGGGGTTTTTGTCGCGGCCGCGGCTGGCAACGATGGCCCCACCTCGGCCACCATCAACGCCCCCGCCGACGCCCCCTGGCTCACCACCATCGGCAACAGCAATCATGGCCGCCCCTACGCCAGCGCGGTCGTGAACCTGTCCGGCGGTGTCACCCCACCCCCACCCGATCTGATCGGCGTCAGTATGAGCGCGGGACACGGCCCCGCCCCCATCGTCTGGGCCGGGAATTACGGCAACGCCAACTGCACAGCCGCTTTTCCCGCCGGAACCTGGACCCAGAGCGAAATTGTTTTGTGCGAAGGGGGCAACCTCAACAGCAACACCAACAAGGCCAAAGGCAACAACGTCCTGGCGGGGGGAGCGGGGGGCGTGGTCATCATGAGCGTCTCGTCCATCCCCAACTGGCGCGTCTGGAACATCCACAACCTGCCCGCCGCCCACCTCAGCTACACCGATGGCCTTCTGCTCAAAAGCTGGCTCACCGCCGGGGGTACACACACGGCCACGATCACCGGCTCTTACTTCCCGGCCTTCCCCAACAATTTGGGGGATGTGGTGTACAGCAACAGCTCCCGTGGCCCCAATCCCAGCACGGGCGATGTCCTCAAACCCGACCTCATCGCCCCTGGTTATCTCATCCAGGGGGCGTGGCATCTGCCGGTAACGTGGGCAGATCGGGCCATTAACCAGTACATCGGCACGTCGCAGGCCAGTCCCCATGTGGCGGGCGCGGCCGCGCTTCTGCACGCGCTCCACCCCACCTGGACACCCGGCCAACTACAATCCGCCCTGATGACGACCGCCCTGTTCGCCCCCATCCGGGCGGACGATTGGGCCACCCCGGCTAATCCTCTGCAACAGGGAGCGGGGCGGGTGGATTTGACGGTAGCGGCCCAGGCCGGTTTGTTGCTCGATGAGACGGTCAATGGCTTTGCGGCCGCGAATCCCCACACCGGCGGCGACCCCACCAGACTCAACCTGCCCTCGCTCAGTAATGGCTCCTGCGCCGGGGCCTGTACCTGGACAAGAACGGTGAGTAATGCTCTGGACGCGGCCGCGACCTGGAACGCCCTCATCACCAGCACTGCCGGTCTCACCCTCACCGTCACCCCGACCAGCTTCACCATCCCGGCGGGTGGAACCCAAATCTTCACCGTCACCGCTGATGCGTCCGCCCTGCCCCTCGGAACCTGGGTCTTCGCCCATCTCGTCTGGCAAAGCAACGCCGCCCCGGACGCCCATTTCCCCCTGGTCATTCGCCCCACTGCCAGCGACCTGCCCCCCGATGTGCAGATCAACACCCGGCGCGATCAGGGTTCTATCCGCCTGCACAACCTGCAAGCGCAAACCATCACCAATCTGACCGTGGATACCTTCGGCCTGGTTCCCGTCAGCAAAACCCTGGCTCTGCTCAGTCAAGACCCCACGCGCAACAACCCCTACGACAACCTCAACGATGGCACAACCCTCTACCTGACGCTGACCGTTCCCGCCAACACCGAACAAATGGTGGCTGAACTCATCGCCTCGGAAGCCCCTGATTTGGATTTGTACGTGGGGGTGGATAACGACCTGAATGGCCTGCCCTCGGCGAGTGAATTGTTGTGCGCCGGGGGTAAGTCGGATTGGCGGGAGATGTGCCGGTTGGATGGGCCAGCCCCGGCAACGGTGTGGGTCGTGGTGCAAAATTATCAACAGTCCGCGGCCGCGCCCGATGCCCTCACCCTCGCCCTGGCCCTCATCACCGACCAGGATAACGGTCAGCTAACCATCAGCGGGCCGACCAGTGTGCCCGCGTACACCTCGTTTGACCTGGATTTGTTCTGGGATATGCCACCCCTCACTCCTGGCGATTTGTATTACGGTGTGGTGGAATTGGGCACGGACGGGGGCAATCCCGGCAATATCGGCCGCCTGCCGGTGCGCCTGGAACGGTTTGCCGATGATGTCAGCATCGAAGGTAGTGCTACTACGGCTACCATCAGCGATACCCTCACCTACACCCTGACCATCCAGCCTAACGTCATGGCCCAGGATGTCACCTACGCCCTCACCAACACCATTCCCTTCGGCTTGCGTTATGTGGATGGCTCGGTGACGGGTGGGGCGACGGTGCAGGTAGGTGATGTGATTAGCTGGGTCTGGTGGAGTGGGGTTTTGCCGGTATGGCAGAGTGAACCGGTGACGATTACCTATCAGGTCATGGTGGACCCGCTACTCTGCCTGGGCACAGCCACCACCATCCCCCTGACGAACACACTGGCCCACAGTACCGACAACCCCGGCAGTGTGACGTTGTCCGAGACGGCGAATTTGTTGGTAGAGGGTTTGGGGCAGGCGTGCGCGGCCGCGATCCAACTCGATTTTACCCTCAGCACCGATGGCAGTTGCGGCCCGTCTGGCAACCTCACCGTACCTGCCGGGACGCCTGTCACCTACTGCTACACGGTGAGCAACACGGCTCCTGTCACCGTGACCAGCCATACGCTGGTGGACAGCGTTCTGGGAACCCTGCTGAACAACTGGAGTTATGTGTTAGCGCCGGGGGCCAGTACCCAGTACACGATCACCCTACCGGCCCAGCAAAGTGGCTCTCATGAAGCGATGTGGACAGTGGATGGCGGCGCGGCCGCGAGTCAGGCCACCGCCACCCTCACTGTTTCCCACCACAACTATCTACCCTTGTTACGCCAGATGGATTAGGGGGTGTCAAGCAAATTTCTGAGATCGGAGAGGTTATCTACTTCTGGATTAAACGTGTGCAGACCTTCTTGTTGAGCCGCACGAAGTAATCGTTTGTCACAGCTACAAAGAAATATGGATCGTCTTTCCGTTTGAAGGTAAGTGCGTAAATCTAAGCAAGAGCGTAGAATCACCGTATCCGTTGCATTGAGGTTGTGTTTAGCGATAAGTTCAATAGCCGACAACAACAAATCATCATTAACCGGAGCAATCCGGAACTCTTTATCTTGAATGAGTTCCTGATTTAAGGTCAAAACGGCTTGATTGTATAAATCTGTCGGCAGGCGACCATCATTTCGTTTTCGCACCAGAATCGAAATCATCTCCAAAACACCGATGGTCGAACAGGTCATTTGGTTGCGTGAAATTTGCTGAAATATTTCATTGATTAGGGTCACATCCACTTCTGAAGAATACCGTTTGACTAAAGCACTGGCATCAAAGTACACCCACATCACGTCTTTACTCCTCACGTGCTTCGATGATTCCCTGACTTAATTCATGAGGTTCCAGCATTGCTGTGGCCATCTGCTGTTGTAACTGTTCTGGCTCCACTGCTTCCCCTGTAATCTCAAACTCACTAATAAAGTTTTCCACTGTTTTGGCTAACATTTGTTTATCAGACCAGGCAAATGGTTTTTGCTGTTCACTTCGATTTTGTTTGTGTAACGTATGTAGATCACGGCGCAAAGCTAAAAGTTCGGCTTCCACTTTACCTAGCCGTGTCGTTAGGGTTTGAATAGTAACAGGTTGGTTCATCATACAATCCTTCCTGACAATATGAGTCAATCTCGCCTTGCCCTAATTTTTCAGGGTTAAACTACCATGACAATTATAACGGACAAGTCAAGTCGTTTTAATGGAAATCCTTCTCCCCGGCGCGGATGGGGAGCTTGAGCCAGTTTTCCCGTGGGGGCAGGGGGCAACTAAAGTAGGGGCTGTAGGCGCAGTAGGGGTTGTAACAGAAGTTGAAGTCAATCCGGTATAGATCACCTTTTACCCGTTGAATCGCCGGACGGTGATTGTCCATGTACCGCCCGGCCCCATACGTTTCATCCCCATTCGTGCTGTCTTTGAAGGGCATAAAAAGATCACTGCCATAGGTATCGGCATAAATCGTCAGTTCCCCTGTTTGCCCTTCCACCGCAAAAGTGAAATGTCCCCAACGACGGTATTGGCGGCTGTCACCGGTGCTGGTTTGCATCGTTGTCAGTGGTTCATTGGCCGGATAGCGTTCCACATTTACTTCATGGACGAAGGCCGGGTCAAAATCGTAATAGGCTAAACCCGTAAATGCTCCCCGCTCTTCTGGCTCCAATGGGGATTCGGGATGGAGTTTCATAAATTGATTGATTTCGGCGCGATAGTGGGCTAATTCGTTCATATGGGCAATTACCCCCGGTATACCTGTATAACTACCTTGAGTTTGGCGTTTTTGGGTAACTACTAACCCTTTCGATGGCTGAGCTTGTCAAAGCCTTGTGTTGCCTTCGACAAGCTCAGGCAACGGCTTAGTCGTTACGTTTTTCTGCAATAGTACAAGCATAGCATGGCTCTTCACGAAAGACCCATTCCCCGGCGATCCCAGCGGGAAGGGGAAACCTTTCACTGCCTCAATCCGCCACCTGGACGGTAACACCCCTTTCCAGTGGTTGTTTTAAAAAATAGTCAGGTAATAGGGTTTCCCCCACCCCTAACCCCGCCCCCTTCCTGCCGGAAAGCGCAGGGGGATGGGCGAATCAACTCATTACCCGATTAATAATTTAATCAACAAGCGGGGAGGGGAGGACAGCAATTCTCAATTTGGCCTGAATGTCTAAAAATGGTGCGGCCGCCCGGCGGTCAACTGGGCTACGGGTTGGGCCATTTTTCGAGCGTGCTTGTGGCGGGCAACGATTTTAACCGTTGGTTGAATTGAGAATTATTGAAGGGGGAAACCTCATTCGTGTCATTTTTCGCGGGCAGACGCCCGCGAAAAATGACAGGAGAAAAAGTCCCCTCTAAGGAGTGATCGCAAAGGCATCTACGGCACCGGCGAAGCCATTGACCGAACCATCCCAGTAGAGCGTAAAGGTGCAGGCGGTTGTACTGCCAAAAGAACCCGGGGTGCAAATGAAAATGTCGGCTCCATCGCCGCTAAGACCTGTGACGGCAAAGGCTCCCACTGTGGACAGGTAAAGGGAACCGTTGCTGGCTGTCCAGGCGCCGTTCACATTTTCGTTGCTGTTAGTAGACAATCCTACATCTGAACCATCAAAATAGATGGCCCATGAGCCAGCGGTGGTACTGCCCAGGCTGGTGGGGGTGAAGGCTAACAAATCTTCGTCCAGCCCTGAGGCTCCGGTTACGGTGAAAGAGGTCAGGGTGCTGATGACGATGCGCCCATCGGCCAGGATGTTGAGCGCATCAATATCTTCGGCGTCCAAGCTAAGTTCCACGTCGGAGCCATCGAAGTACCAGGTGTAAGTTCCGGCGGTATTGCTTCCGGTGCTGGTGGGGGTGAAGCGGACGATGTCGGAATCATCTACTGCGCCCACACCGGTGAGGGTGACGGCTGTATCCGGGCTGAGCAGAAGGGAACCATCGCTGAGCATTTCGAAGGCATCCATATCGGTAGCTCCCAGCCCTACATCTGACCCATCAAAGTACAGGCTCCAGGTGGCGGTCGTTGGATTGTAGCGGACGATGTCTTCATCGGCGTAGGCTACCCCGCCGACTGTACCGTTCGCGGCCGCGCTGATATATAAGAAAGTACTCTGCGGCGTTGCCGTAGGCGTTGGTGTATTGGTGGGTGTCGCGGTTGGAGGAACTGGTGTATTTGTCGGTGTACTAGTGGGTGTCGCTGTCGCTGTCACCGTTGCTGGGGGTAAGACAGGTGTCGCCGTTGTTGTTGGTGCAGGGCCAGTTGTCCGGTTGAGGGAAACCGTCTGGAGCAATGGACTATTCAACCCATCAGCCGAAGTGAAGGTGAAACGATATTGCAGGTAGCGGGCGGTGGGGCTGAGGGGTGTGCCGCTACTGGTCGTAGCCGTCGCCCAACTACTCCAGGTGAGGCCATCAGCGGATGTTTGGTATTCGGCGGTGAGACCGGTGTTTACTGGAAGATCGGCTAACCAACTGAGGGTTTGCCAGGTGTAGTCGAGGCCAGCATCGAGGACGCAACTGGTGTAATGGCCGTTGGCCTGATAGGGGGGAGCAACCTGGACAGAATCTACCTGGAGCGCGGCCGCGCCGTTGTTACTCAGGTATACATACAAATTGGTGGCTCCGGCACTGGGGAGATCAAATTGGGCCTGGAATAGCCCATCCAAATAGAAGCTCACCCGGTCGGTTGTGGCATTAAGTACAGCCCATTCCAGGCGGTAGCGATGCGCTCCCGTGGGCAGTGGTCCCAGATTAAGGGCCTGTTCACTGCTGTTGTTATTGGCCCGAGCGTACAGATTACCATCACCAGCCAGGGTACTGAAGATGAGGTAACGACTAGATTCAAAGCCATTGCTGGCAAAACCAATATGTTGCCAGGCTCCTGGCCCAAAGGTGGCTACTATTTCCATAACGGCATGGGTATAGGTGGTCTGGGAGCGCACCCAGGCGCCGTCATTTCCGGCTATGGTCATCTGGCTATTACTGAGGATAGGTGTATACCCTCCCCCTACCCAGGTTCCGGCTGACCAGAGGGCAGGATTGAGGGGGGTAGAAGTGAAGTGGTCTGAGAACGCGGCCGCGAGCGACACAGCCCCATCTCCCGCCTCCGTTACCTGGGTATTCACCATAGTGACACAACTTTGACCAAAATCGGCCGAGGTGGTATGGCTCAGCGAAGGTGTAACCGGAGTGGCTGTGGCGGTTGGGGTGTTGGTGGGTGTGGCGGTGGCTGTCGCCGTGGCCGTAGCCGTAGGTGTGTTAGAGGGTGTCGGTGTGTGGCTCGGTGTGGGCGAAGGGCCAATGGTTGGGGTGAAGGTGGGCGTGGGCGGCAGAGGGGTGTTGGTGGCGGTGGCTACGGGTTGTGAACCGGCATTTCCTCCACCGAAATCATCCAGCAGGCTGTTACTGGCTGAGACAAACCAGAGACCAATATAGCCCCCACTGGCATTGTAAGGCCAACTGGTTACACTCCGTGTGCCTACCAGTGTCCCATTGTGATATACCGAAACCTGACCGGCGGCGGTCGCCCGCGCCCCGAATTGATCCCCATTGAGCAAGGTGAGGGCGATGTCCGCTCCATACTGTACCCATCCCTGGCCAGGCGCAAAAGACCAGACCTGGGCGCGATGATTTGCGGCATCGTACCAGACTTCCAGCAGGCCATTGCCCCAATAGGTTGATAGTTGCCCTTTCAGGAGCAGATCGATTTCAGATGCGGCCGTGTCTATGGTGTTGAGGGTGACAAATATCTCTTGATCCGCCCCAAAGGCTGTTGTTGACCAGTAAATATCATCACCAGTGCCTACATCTAGCCGGTTATTGTTGATGGCATAACCACCAATGGAACCGTTCCAATTACTGCCCAGGTTGCCATTAGCCCGGTTGAAGGTGTCCAGAATTCCCGTAGAGGGGAAGCCACTGGGATTGGGCGTGTTGGTGGGGCCAGGAAGGGGTGTATTAGTAACAGTAGCCGTCGGGGTGGGTGATGGGCCGATGGTGGGGGTGGCGGTAGCTGTGGGTGTATGGGTGGCGGTAGCTGTTGGGGTAGGTGTGGGTGAAGGGCCAGCCGTGGGTGTTAGCGTAGGGGCTAAGGTTTGATAGGTGGCCTGGAAGGTGTGGTTGCCAGCCGTGGTGTTGACAAAGGCAACCTGTGTGCCCTTGATGGTTTGAATGGTGAAACTGGCAGGGGCATTGTCTACTGTGACGGTTTGCAGGGTGCGGCCGCTATAGGTGAGGGGTAGGATGGTGGTGAGATTAAGGGATGGAGTCGCGGCCGCGGCCAGATCAAAAGTTAAAATGCCGGTGCCATTCTGCCAGTCTACATTGTTGTATTCCGCATCGTGGCGGGTTTCCGTAAAACTCAACCAGCGGTCAGCGTTCCAAAGAGGAATATCCAGACTTTGGGCATACGCCATTGTGCCTTCAGCCCATACCTGGGGAGACCCAAAGCCGTAATAATCAATATGGAACTGGGTCATCAAGGCCGCATAATCCCCGTTTTGGCTGGCATTGATCAGTTGTTGCGACACCGCAATCGCCTGGGCGGCCGAAAGGGCCTCTACCCCACCCGCTGAGGCAAAAAATTGTTCATCTACCAGTTGGGTTAATTGCTGATAGTAAGGCAGAATGGAGCCACTGGCCGTGATGAACTTCATGGGTTGACCGCTCCCGGTAATGTAACCATGAGGCCAGGTGTTGTCCGCTTTTTTAAGCCAGCCACCCCAATGGTAGAAGTTGGTATCCATAGCCATACCATGACTGACAGCGGTCGCGGCCGCGTCGGTCCAGCCCCGCCAATGAACCTGATGATGGCGTACCGTACGGGACCAGGTGCTCGTGTAACCACTGGCATTCCAGAAGGTTTTCGCCGCCTGGTAGCCTTCATTAAGGTTAGTAACGTTATAAGGCTGGTAACTATCAGGGCGATACCAGTAAGGGTGTAGACCAAATTCGTGCCCCAACCCACGCGCACTCTGCATAAAGGCATTCGAGAGCGGGTTGCCAATAGAGAGATAAATAGTGATGTCGCCACCGTAGCTGTCCACACTGTTGATCAAATTTTGGTAGGTGTTGGAAGGATTGGCGTGAGCATCCCCCGTCAGAATGAGCATGGTTTTGTTTTGGTTAGGGAAGTACCACAACTGGGGCAGAGGAGCAGGGGTGAGGGTGCGTACCAGTCGGGCCAGGAGCCGTTGTTGTTCATCTGCCTGGGGAACGGGAACACGATCTCGATCTACCCAGGGAGCACCCCCTCCACTGGTTTGGAACAGGTCAATTGTGCGCAAAACACCATCGCCGTCTACGTCTACATCTCCATTAGCCGGATTGCCCTGGCGGGTGTAGATGACGTTGCGGGCCAGATCATAGGTGAAGGCAACTGCTTGCCCGGAAGCACTGCTGACCACAGCCGGGTAAGCCGTGGCGGTCGTGGCGTTGCTATATAGTGTTGCCAGAACGGTGGCTCCGGCGGAGAGGTTGTAGCGGCTACTCTGGCCGTGAATTTGTAGAGTTTGCGTGGTAAGACCGGCTGAGGGAATTGTACCATTGAGCGCGGCCGCGTTTTCTAGTTTAAGGTAGCCATCCGTTTGTGTTCCAGCAGAGCTGGCCAGACCAAACAGAGGGGTGATCTGGCTGTCGGGACGCATGGCAATGATGCGGCCGCCGCCCGTGACATAGCTGTTGATGATGCTGGCCTGACCGCTGGTCAATGGCGTCTCCGCCAAAATCACCAGTTGATGCGTGTTCAATTCCGTTAAGGTCAGACCGGTTAAAGGTACAAATACAAATTCATTTAACCCTTCGGCCCGCAGAATTTCACCCAGGTAACGGCCAAACGGAGATGGGGCTGTGTCATTAACAACTACAGCAATGGGGGCTGGGGTAGGGCTGGCCTGTGTAAGTTGTTGGCTCCACTGGTTAAAAAAAAGGGCTGATAAAAACATTAAAATAATGATTCGTCCGCGCAAAGTAGTCAGGTGTCGCATAAAATGCTCCTCTAAACGTTGATCCACCGCTTAGGATCAGCGATCAAATAACTTGAACATTTACTGTGGTCGGTCTCCTGACCGTGCCACGCCCAGCGAACAAGTTATTTAGTCTTCGGGATTTCGTGGGGTACGGGCAACCCTTGTGATTGCCCCACACTGGGCAGGCACAAGGCCAGCCCGTACGTATGGTGTCAACTCCCTGAATTTCCAAAGAGCCAGGTTATTTAGGTCTCATTCCTTACTGGAGTTTAGAGCGAGAGGAGAGAGCAAGAGGAAATTACTCTGGAAAACCCTCTAGCTCTGGCTCTGAACTTTAAACTCAAGTTCCTTAACGGTATGTTTAAACCCACTCAGGTGAATAAATTAACAACACGACTTTGGCCAATATCAGGTCCACTACGGGAAATAGCCTTTAGGGCAATTGCCCACTTTCCCTAATGCACCCATTCCTCTGGCGATTCCCACAGGGAGGGGGAAATCAATGGGGGTCGTTTTCGCGAGCGTCCGCCCGCGAAAGAAGGCCAACAAAAGGTACCCCGCCCCTGGGGCGAGGGGGCAAAACTCGAGTATGTAATCGCCCTAAACAGTCATTCCAGATGGTTTGCCTTCTGGTGCAAACAAACAACGCCAGACTCTTGTTAAAAAAGGCGAATGGTTGGGTAAAGTGACAAAATGGGTGGCAAGGGTGTTTTTGAAACCAGAGTACTACAAACTTAAGTACTATAACGTTACTCGCTTACGAAGACAATTACGGTTTCCGGTGGGAAGGGGGAAATACCAGGAGGGCGGGTTTTTGAGCGCGGCCGCGCTCAAAAACCCGCACAGGAGAAAGTTCCCGCCCCTGGGGTGGGGTGGGGAAACCCTCATAGGTAGACCTGAAATTTGCCAAAGGGTGTATTTCAGCGGAAGGGAAAACCTATTTTATCTTTCCTGTCCGGCAGAGGGTCAGGCGAAGAGGGGAAGGAAATCGCGGCCGCGCTCCTTGCTTGCGATCAGTGTCCGCAATTTATCAACAATGACCGGGAGTTGGGGTAATTTTTGTGCTTTTTTGGTTTGCACCAGATAAGACATAGCCGCTGGTTCGCCAATGGTCTGGTCAAGGAAAAGCGTCGCGGCCGCGTGTTTGAGTAAGGTTTTTTGAGTGTCATCTAGCGGTGCCAATTCCTCGGCCAAAACGACATCACAAAGGGTGCGACAGGCTTCACTGAGCGTCCAGTCTACCCCATCATGGAACGGCCAGGGGGCCGATTCACCCCAGGCCGGGGGCAACGAGAGGATGAGGTAATGGGCCTGGCGGGTGCTGGCCACGAGGGAATGACGCACCGGGTAAAGTAAATTAGGCACGACCATAATCATTTCGTTTAAGGGTTCACCGTGAAGTTGCCCCATAAACGTCGCCAGCAGATTTGTGCGAAAAATGGCCTGTAAATCCCGTTCAGCTTCCTGCCACGCGGCCGCGTGTTCAGACCAGAAAAAGGCCGCAATTGCTGTATCTACATAAAAATCAGCCAATTGTTCGGCCAGCAGGCCATTGGCGTACTTTTCAGGTAACGTCCCTTCCACAGCAAAGGTGGGCCAGTTGCAGGACACAGCGACAGTGAACAACTCGGCCAATGAAGCCCCGCTGGCGACCGCCTCATTAAGCGTAGCGATGAGGGGGTGGGCGACAAAATCGCCTAGATATTGGCGCGTTTGTTTGGCATGGGGATGAACGGCATGTCGTCCCGCCAATTCTTGTTCTTTTTCAACCCAATCACTGGCCGCGAGTGCGGCCGCGACTAACCGCACGCGATTATCTACAGTTACTTTGACTTCAGACACGGTAATCTTCCTCTGTTTTAGGCCACAAACGCCAGATAACAACAATAAATAGCCCCCCGACGGCAATACTCATCCAGTTTAGCCAGTTGACATCAGGAGAGGTAGGGGGTAATAAAACAAACCAGGCGGTAAACGCCTGCATTGCCTGCACTAACACGGTCCCCAGGATGCTTCCGGTGCGCAGACGGATAAGGCCGTATAAAATGCCCCAGGTAGCAAAATAAAAGACGGCTTGCAGGCTTAGGGTGTGGGGTTCTGTAAAATAAAACAGGCCAATGAAGGCAAAGACCAGACCACTGGTGATGGCCGCAGTTAAAGCCCCTAGCCAATCCGTAACGCTACGGAAAAAAGGGCCAAAGGCATAAAGTTGGACACAGAAGGCCTCAAAGATGAGTAAGTGGAAAAACATCGCGGCCGCGCCCGTAGACCCCAGACCATTGCTATCCACAAAGTATAACCGGGCCAGAAACAGAATGATCCAGGCCAGAACGGCAAAACCAATGCTGGCAAAGAAGGGCCGCCCTCCGCGTAAGCCCATGGCGGGCAGGCCATACCAGCGTAACCCCAGCACCCAACTCACCGCCCCCAACACCCCAAGGAATAGAGCTGTAGCGGCCAGGCTCTCCGCGTTGTTTGTGGCCGTGAAGAAGGAGAGAAGTGTCGCGGCCGCGAACGGCAACAAAAAAGAGAGTACCACCCGATTAATAGGTGAGGGGAGAGAAATCACCGATGTTTTCTTGGTCATAACATTTACTTAATGCGTGTCTAAAAATAACTTCCCAGTTTAGACGTGACAGGTTTCTGAAATCCTGTCAGGTCTTGGCAGAACTTAATCTTTTACAGGCCCTTACCTGACCCACAATCCAAATTATAGCCCGGCAAGGGGAATTGACGAGATGCCAGGGGAGTAGGCAGAAATTCTCAATTTGACCTGAGCCTCCCAAAATGGAGAGGCCGCCCGGTCGTAAAACGGGCTGGGCTATCAGTACATAGGCCGTTGGCCGGTTGTTTTAGCCCGTAGGGCCTGGTACTGATAGCCCGGCGGTCAACTAGGCGTAGCCACAGCCTTTCCAGGCAGTGCGCTTTATATAGGCGGAGCCGGGCTTCGGCAAAGCTTAGCCCTCGAGGATGTGTAGGGGGAACAGCCTGAAAGGCTGTTCTACGGGTTGGGTCATTTTTTGAGCGTGTTTGTGGCGGGCAACGGTTCTAACCGTTGGTTAAATTGAGAATTGCTGGGGAGTAGGGCATGGCTTTTCCCAAGTTTATTGGATATGTCGCTAATCGGAAACACCCATTCCCCTAACGATTCCCGCTGGGAAGGGGGGAAAAATCCATTGGAGCCGTTTTTCGTGGGCGAACGCCCGCGAAAAACGGCCCTTAAAAAGTTCCCCGCCCCCAGGGGCGGGGTTAGGGGTGGGGGAAAATCCAAGTATGTAATTGCCCTGGGAGCAAGGGAAAAACTCTGAACCCTCTGCCCTTGTGGTACAATTACAACCTATGACCATTCGTATTTTACCTGATCAATTGGCTTCCCAGATTGCCGCGGGTGAGGTGGTAGAACGTCCGGCCTCCGTGGTGAAGGAACTGTTAGAGAACGCCCTGGATGCCGGTGCCAGCACCATCCATGTAGACATCCGTAGTGGCGGCCGCGACCTCATTCAGATAGCCGATAACGGTTGTGGCTTCCCGGCCACTGAAGTAGAAACCGCCTTTTTGCGCCATGCCACATCCAAGATTCAACAATCTACCGACCTGGAAGCCATTCAGACATTAGGCTTTCGGGGTGAAGCCCTGGCGGCGATTGCTTCTGTGAGCCGATTAACAGTGGTGACCCGGGCCAATGGCGAAGCCACCGGCACACGCCTGGTATTACATGGGGGTATCCGCCAGAGTCGTGATCAGGTAGGAGCGCCGCAGGGCACGGTTATGGCTATCGAAAACCTGTTTTATAACACCCCTGCCCGGCTCAAATTCCTCAAATCCGTAACGAGTGAGCGTAAAGTGATTGACGAATATGTCACCCGCTACGCCCTGGCCTATCCTGGAGTACGTTTTCGCCTGAGCCACGATGGCCGGGTCAATTTCCAGAACCAGGGCACGGGTAACTTGCAAGATGCCCTTCTGGCGGTTTATGGTCCAGAAACCACACGGGAGTTACTGCTCATCGAGCCAGATGACGAAGATCACCAGGTGAAGGTGTTTGGGTATGTGGGGCCCCCCAGTTTACATTGGGCCAATCGTGGGCAGATTATGCTCTTTGTGAATGGGCGACCGGTTAAGGATACCCAGCTTACTTATGCCATCATTCAGGCGTACCACACTCTCTTACCGACGGGACGTTACCCCATGTCGGTGTTGTTTGTGACTTTGCCTTATGAGCAGGTAGATGTGAATGTGCACCCCACCAAGACGGAGATACGATTTCGGCAGGGGGTGTCGGTGTTTAGTGCGGTACAACGGGCTGTGCGCAAGACTTTACTGGCTGGAACCCCGGTGCGTGCGGCAGGTGGCTGGGAGCGGCCGCAAACGGAAGCGTATGCTTATTGGCAGGGTGAGGCACACGCGGCCGCGTTTTCGCCCACCCCACAACATGCACTAGACCTGGATTGGGGTGCACCACCACCCCTGCCGGAAACCATCCCCGATTGGACTAATGCTGACACCGAGGATCGGCCTGAGCCAGTCGCGTTTCGTCCACCCCAACAGCCAATAACCCCTGGCGGCCCTCAACCTTCTGCCCTGGGGGGCAACCGTCTGCCTATCATGCGGGTGGTGGGGCAAATTGGGGCCGCCTACATCATCACCGAAGGACCAGATGGTATGTTCCTCATTGATCAACATGCCGCCCACGAGCGTATCCTCTACGAACAATTTCTGGCCGCCTGGGAACGGGCCAATGGGCAATCCCCGCTCCCTTCTCAGGGTCTCGTCACCGGGGTAGCGGTACATCTCATCCCCTCCCAGGCCACCTTACTGGCCGACCATTTGGACACGTTGGTTCAGTTGGGGTTTCAGGTAGAGCCATTTGGCCCCAATACCTTTATGGTGCGGGCCTTGCCTGCTCTCTTGCGCCAGATTGATCCGGCACAGGCGCTTCAGGCTATTGTGGCAGATTTAGAGCAGGGGGATAAACCTTTGCAGGACAAAATTGAGGCGCGGATTATCCGGCGGGTTTGTAAAACGGCGGCCATTAAAGCCGGACAAACATTGTCCCCGCAGGAGATGGATGCGTTGATCCGCCAACTGGAAACCTGTCACAATCCCCACACGTGCCCTCATGGACGGCCTACGCTCATTCATCTCTCGGTGGCCCAATTGGCGAAAGAGTTTGGCCGGATTTAAGTGAGCAGGGTATTTTCTCAATAAAGCGGGGTATCGTGGGTTAAGTCTGTCGAAACCAACGACCTTCGACAGGCTCAGGCCACGTTTTCCCCGAATTTATTGAGAAGATGCTTTGATTACTCCTCAAGACGAAAAACGGGCACGCTGATGACGCGGCCGCTGATCCGAAACGGCACATCTACCGCTTCAAATACCTCCGCTTCCCCCAGGTCGTCATACAAAACCAGATACAACGTGGTGGTCAGTCCTTCCAGGTCAATCGTAATGGCGACATCCCGGCTTACCCCGGCGGGAAGCCACATTTGGCCAATTTGTTCTCCCAATTCGCCATTGGCATTGTTATGCACTACTACCCAACCTGGTTCGTTGAGCACCACATGGGTAACGATTACCTGCCCATCAGCAAATGATTGATCCCGGGCGATGAGGTAATTATTGGTATTGGTACGGACTGAAAAGGGGGTGGGTAGACGCCCCTCAACGCGGATCACATCATCTGCCTGAGGGTATTCAAATTCGCCTATATCGCCGGTATCTTCATGGAGCCAGATGAATAATGTTTCCGTGAGATCGGTATCTTGTAAGGAGATGGTTACGGCGGTATTTAACCCTTCTGCCAGCGGCGCGAACCCGATGATGAGGCCAGGGCGTCCGCCATTGTCGGCATAGACAACCGCCCAACCGGGACCATTACTCACTACTTTTTCAATGACGATTTCATTATCAATCAATGGCTGATCCAGAATGTAGATGTCTAGCGGTAGGGTGGCGCGGAAGGGAACGGCCACAGGTTGATCTTGTACCAGAAGGGGTAAATCAACGGCAGGCTCGAAGCGGCCGCGTTCGCCTAAATCTTGATATAACACGGCCTGTAATGTGGGCAAGGCATCCTGCCAGCGGAGGGTCATGGTGAGCGGAAAGGTGGTTTCTGGAGTAAGGGGATAAAACCCCACGATATCGCCCCATTCGCCATCCTGGTCGTTGTGAATGACAGCCCAGGCTGGTCCTGGTACGGTAGCGGCTGTCAGACGCAACGCTCCGGCATTGTTGATTACCTGATCGGTGACAACCAGTGTAGGCAATGCGGCCGTGATGGTAACTGTGAAACTGGCCTCGGCCAGGGGGGCGTCGGGGTCATCCGGCGTATCGTTCTCATCTTCGTCGGCGAAGAGCCGGGCGTGCAAGGTAGGAGTAGCCTGGAGGGGGTTCAACGTCAGGCTGACATCCGTGGTTGTGCCAGGCGAGAGGGCTACAAAAGTGAGGAAGGCATCTGGGGAGCCGTTATTATCACTGTAGAGGGCTAACACAGCCGGTACAAGGGTCGTTACGCTGTTGACCCGTACTTGCCCTGTAGCATCCACCGTTTGGGTTTCTACACTGAGGCCAGGTTCTGGTTCCGGTGTGGGTGTGGGGGAAGAGGTGGCGGTAGTGGTAGCCCGCGGCCGCGTAGGGGTAAGGGTCGTATTGAGTGCGGCCGCGGGGGTTGTTGTGGTAGTGGAGGTAGCGTCATTTTCCTGACCACAGGCGACCAAAAAGAGCAAAAGCCCTAGAATAAGCCAGTATTGTCGTCTCAAAATAACCTCTGTTAGGGGATCAATCTTTTTCATGAACTTAGGAACGAGAATTAAATAACTTACAGGGGACTGGAAACGAGACCCTCATGACGAAAGTCAGACTGACGTTTTTATGACCAGCCTCACCCTCGGTTTGTCCCCGAAAACCGCGCCACCAGGGTTCCCCCTTCCCCTTGTCCTGGTTAGGATTGAGAATTAAACGACTTGTTCTCAAGCGTGGCGTGGTGGAGACAGTGGCCACAGTGTCTAAATAGGGTCTGCGGGATTCGTGGGGTACGGGCAACCCTTGTGGTGGCCCCACACGGGGCAGGTACAAGGCCAGTCCGTACATTGGGTGTCAACCCCCTGAATTCCCAAAGAGCCTCTAAATTTAAACTAATCTGCGATTAAGGTGGCAATGGCCTCATCTAAGGGGCTGTCCGGTGTAGAAGCCTGAGCCAACATCCAATCAATCACCGGTTGTCGCCAATCTATCGCCGTGTTATACGCGTCTGGGTCGAAGATGGCAAGCATGGTGTAGCCGTCTCCGCCCGCATACATAAAATCATTCACCAACAGGGAGTAGGTGGTGCCGCGATCAATGGCTTGCCCGGTTTTGTCTAAAATCCACTTGCCCGTTTGCCGCTGAACGCCCGCAACGGCATCGTCGGTGCGGTTGAGAAGCTGAATGAGTTCACTGCCTGTGAGATGAACTTCAACCAGAACATTGTCAAAGGGCATAACGCCTAGAATGTCGGCGAAGGTAAGTTCACCTGCGTGCCAGGTGTCCCTCATACCACCGCTATTGGTGAGGGCGACATCGGCGGTGGGGTAAGCCCAAAGCCAGGCCTCGGTGATGAGGCCTTTCATGGTGTCACTGCGAATGGGGATCTCTTGCTCCAGATAACCGACGGGCAGGTTGAGTTCGGTCGCGGCCGCGGCCTGCCACTTTTCTACTACGGCTAAAACTGTGGGATCATCTTCCGCGGCCGCATTTACCCGTACCCCATATTCCACAGGTGTAATGGTGTCTGCTGTTTCGTTGATACTGAAGGTGACAAAGGCATAGCGCCCCAGGTGTGCCCCAGCACCGAGCATCACCACACCGTTAAATTCATCGGCAATACGTTCATTACAATGTCCGGCACCCAATAAGTGAATTTCCAAATCGGCTGTCGCATTGATCAAATCTACCAATTCGTTCATGCACACATGGGAAGGTACCAGGATCAGATCTGCCCCTTCCGCTTGCATTTGGGGCACAACGTCATGGAGCGCGGCCGCGTACTCTAAAAATACCATCTCGTTTACATTTACCGGATTGGTTGTCACCGGGGTAGCCGTGGTTGTCAGCCCGGTAATACCAACCTCAACTCCTTCGATTTCCACAATCACATAAGGCAAAATGCCCAATTCCAGCGGTGTTGCGCCAGTATCGCGCCAGCGCACATTGGCACTGACATAGGGGAAATTGGCCTCTTCTACCCGTTGGCTAAACGCTTCCAGGCCAAAATCAAATTCGTGATTACCAACCGCCGAAGCGGTGTATTGCATGGCGTTCATTACCTCAACCATGCTTTGACCATCAAACCAGGTAGAAATGGCTGGCCCTGTCCAGTTATCCCCCCCGCTAAGGATAAGGAAATTTTCGTCGGTACTAAACCCCTGTTCCTCGCGCCATAAACCCATTAAATTGGCGGCACTTTGGCCGGGTTCCTGACCTTCCATCCAGCCGTGTTCATCGTTAGTGTAGAGGATGGTCAGAGTAACTGGTGGTTCTGGAGAGGGAGTGGGTTGTGGCGGAGTAGGAGAAGTTAAGGGGAGAGTGGGTGAAGGATCGGCGGTGATTGTAGGCGTGGGTAGGGCGGTAGACATCGGGGCAGGGGTGTTGCGGCAAGCCGTGAGGAAGAAGGCCAGAAAGAGCAGGTTCAAGCAGTTTTTTTTCATAGGAGTTCCTCATGAGCATGTCGCTCACCAAGTGGAATGAAAAGAGTGAGTATGCGAGTGGGCGAGTAAGCGTTCACTCGCCACTCGCATACTCGCCACCGAAAAACCGCACCCAGGTAAATTCCTCGCCCCTGGGCGAGGGTGTCGGAACGAGAACCGCAGGGTTCATCCGTGTCATTCCCTCTTGCTTTAAACGCCAGCCATTTATTCAATCTGTGGTGGGAAAATCGGGTGTTGCCTCCTGGCAGAGCGCCACAATTTGCGCGGCCGCGCTGTCTACAGCCTGTCCCTCTGCCAAAAAAAGGTGGACGGCTACTCCATGAGCGGCCAGTTCGCGGCCGCATTCCTGCGTCAGGGCGGCCAGGGCGGCTTTGCTGGCATAATAAGCGGCCTGGTGTAGGGGGCGTTCTGGATTTGTCGTGTTGTCACCCAGGTTAATCATTACCCCACCCTGCCGAGTCCCGGCCATTTCATTTTGGTTGACAAAGACGCGGCCGCAAAGCTGGCTCAACAAAAAAGCCCCTTTCACATTCACATCCAACACTCGCCCCCAATCCCATTCATCCATTTTCAAAAGAGGCGCAGTCGGGCGGACGGTAGCGGCGTTGATGAGAATATCAATGCGGCCGCATTCTGCTCGTGTTGTCTCTACCAGATGCACACATTGGAACCGGTTGGCGACATCGGCGGTAATGGTGACAGCGTTGCCTCCATTGGCCCGGATAGACTGGCTTAAACGTTCCAGGCGATCCGGGTTTAGATCATTCAGGGCTACAGTGGCTCCTGCTTCTGCCAGAGCCGTGGCAATGGCTTGCCCTACTGGTTGGGCGGCCCCGGTGATCAAGGCAATTCGGCCAATAAGTGGGAGTGACATAAAAGGTTCCTTTGGGCGGCTAGGGATTCGCTCAAAATTAAGTTGGGTAGCCCGGTCAGGAAGACCAGCCACAGCAAACTCAAAAGTTATTTGCGAACGAACTCTAGGCGTCCTTTTCTAACACCAGAAAATGGGATAGACCCAACAGCGCCAGAGGGGTTCTTTCCGCACGGTAGATGATGTTTTTGAGGAGACGGCCCAAACGCGGCCGCGACCGTTCGATATTATCATAGCCGCCATAAATGCGGCGGTGATGGATAACTTTAACGGGTAACGCTGACAACAGCGCCAGCAATTTATGCTTGCTATAGGTACGCACGTGGGGGGCCAGGCGGTTACGTAGGGGGTCGGGTAGATAGTTTACCAGAGGAATATTGCCAAAATGATAGCGGCCGCGCCAGAAAATGCCATGTTGTTCTACCGGATACCAACGATTAGGGCAGAAGATGACGATGCGGCCGCGCTTCTTCACCACTCGCACCATTTCCCCCATAGCCAGGGCATCATCTTGCACATGTTCCAGCACCTCATTACTCAAAATAAAATCAAAATGGTTATCCGGAAAGGGCAGATACTCCCCCACCGCCTCTACAATCCCTTCTGCCTGGGCCATCGCCTCTACCGCTCGATCATGTTCCACTTCCAGACCAAACCGGTGGGCACTAAACCGCCCCAACGCCTTCAGATAGGTTCCTAAACCACAACCATTGTCTAAAATGACCGCCCCATCTAACGCAACCCACTGCTGGATCATTCCCAGCCGTCGCTCTTGCCCAGACCGCCACACATAACCAGGCTCCCCACGTTCCGCCGCCTTCTCCGAATGATGCATTATGCCTCCTGCATCAATTCATCAAACTTATGCCGCGCTTCTTGAATATCTTGCCAGGTTTGGGCCTTTGGCGAACCCGGTTCCCGAGATGGATTACGAAGCAAGTACGAAGGGTGAAACAGCGGCATTACCCACCGACCTTGCCATTGATACCACTTTCCCCGAATTTTAGTAATCCCCTGCGTTTCCCCTAACAATGATTGCGCCGCTACTCCCCCCGCCAACAAAATCACTTTGGGATCCACGAGGCGTACAATTTCCAGGATATAAGGTTTGTAGAATTCAATCTCCTTAGGGGTTGGTTTACGAAACGATTTGCCATCTTCCCCGGGGGGCATACGGAACACTGAATTGCTGATAAATACATCCTGGTTGGAATCAAGTTTTACCGCCTGCAAAATCTGGTCTAATAATTGTCCCGACCTTCCCACAAAAGGTTTGCCCTGTTTGTTTTCTTCTGGACCTGGGGCTTCACCCACAATCATAAACCTGGCCGCTGGATTCCCCCGGCAAATGACCATATTAGTTCCTGCGGCAAAGAGCGGATCATCCTTCATCTGCATCATTGTCGCGATGAGCGTTTCCAGATTTTCAAAATGGATGTTCTTACCTGACAAGTTAACAGCCATAATCCTTCTGCCTCCTCTGAAAATAAGACGGGGCGATGGAGCGAGAGGGCGATGGCGCAAAAAACCGCCGTGTCGCCCACTCGCATACTCCCTTTTTCGTTTGTAAGTAGGCCAAATTGTAACCTGCTTTTGACGGATGCTCTAATCAGAGGCAAAATAGAGCTTGTTTACTTTTGACCCCAGCAAAACACCTGTTACCCCCAAAATGTCACTTTCTTGCCACCGTATTGACTATTTATGTAATTTGTTTTACAATCAGGGCGCGTGGTGGGAAACAATATAGGGTGTTGCCATTATCGTGTTCGTACAGTGCTTGTACAAAGATAGATCGGAGCACGTTTTGCGCATAAGCCAGCTTGTGATATAAAGTTGAGTAAGGTGTATTCCAGGTCGCCAGTAAACGACATGACATATCAATGAAGCCACCCCACGGCACTCCCACCTGGTGGTCGTCTTATTCATAACACAAACTGGGGAAAAGGTGATGGAACATTTATTAGAAGTAAGAAACCTCGTCACAAGGTTCTACACCGAAGGTGGCGTGGTTCACGCGGTCAACGGGATTTCTTATACGTTGAACGAAGGTGAATCCATGGCCATCGTCGGCGAGAGCGGTTCAGGAAAATCGGTTGGTGTACTGACCCTTATGCGACTCATCCCTATGCCTCCAGGGCGGATAGAAGGGGGTGAAGTTGTTTACAATGGGCGTGACCTGTTGAAGTTAAGCAATGAAGAGATGAGGCAAATTCGCGGCCGCGAAATAGCCATGATCTTCCAGGACCCCATGACTTCGCTCAATCCCGTTCTCACTGTTGAACGGCAAATGACCGAAATGCTTCGGCTCCACATGGGGTTAGACAAAAATCAAGCCCGCGAACGAGCCGTAGAAATGCTTCGTCTGGTAGGTGTGCCCAACGCCGCCGACCGCCTCAACGATTACCCGCATCAATTTTCTGGTGGACAGCGCCAACGCATCATGATCGCGATGGCCCTCACCTGTAACCCCTCTATTCTTATCGCTGATGAGCCAACCACCGCCCTGGACGTAACAATTCAGGCCCAAATCGTAGACCTGGTTTTACGTCTGAAAGAAAAATTGGGCATGGCAATCATCTGGATTACCCACGACCTCGGTGTTATTGCGGGGATGGTAGATAAGGTAATCGTAATGTATGGTGGCTATATTGTGGAGCAAGCCAAAGTTCGTGAGCTTTATCACACCACCAGCCACCCCTACACACTGGGTTTGCTCCAATCATTGCCTAAAGTAGATACCAAACGGGAGAGACAACGCCTGATCGCCATTGATGGCTTACCCCCCGATCTGACTATCAAACCAACTCATTGCCCCTTTGCTCCACGTTGCCGCTTTGCTATTGAAAAATGCTGGCAAGAAGTACCACCCCTCTATGAAGCTGGTCCAGATCATTATTCCGCTTGCTTCCGTTGGGAAGAAGTGCGTGCGGGGATGCGATCATGAGTGAAACAACACCCACAAACGGCACCAAAAAAGAAAAAGACGTCTTGCTTCAGGTTACTAACCTGAAAAAACATTTCCCCATTGCTCGCGGCGTTTTCCGTCGTATTGTTGGTCATGTATATGCGGTAGACGGTGTGAGTTTTGACATTCGCCAGGGCGAAACCCTGGGTATGGTAGGCGAAAGTGGTTGTGGCAAGTCTACGACCGGGCGAGCGGTGCTCCAATTGTTAGAGCCAACCGCTGGTGAAGTGCTTTTTAAGGGGCAAGAACTTACCAAACTCAAATCAGGCGAATTGCGTAAAATGCGCCGCCATATGCAGATGATTTTTCAGGATCCCTATGCTTCCCTCAATCCTCGCATGACTGTGGGGAATATTATCGGGGAACCGCTGGAAATTCATAATATTGGCACTACCAATGAACGCAAAGAGCGTGTGCAAGAACTTTTGGCCCTGGTAGGCTTAAATCCCAATTTCATTAATCGGTACCCCCATGAATTTTCCGGGGGGCAACGGCAACGTATTGGTGTTGCCCGTTCCTTAGCTACCAATCCCCAGTTTATCGTTTGTGACGAACCGATCTCGGCTTTGGATGTCTCCATTCAGGCGCAGGTCGTCAACTTACTGGATGATTTGAAAGCGCAACTAGGACTTACCTACTTGTTTATTGCCCATGACCTCTCCATGATTCGTTACATTAGTGATCGTGTAGCGGTTATGTACCTGGGTAAGATTGCCGAAATGGGTGAAGTAGACGAGGTTTATGACCACCCACTGCATCCTTACACCATTGCGCTTCTTTCGGCTATTCCAGTGCCTGACCCAGACAAAGAATCTGCACGTCGGCGCATCATTTTGGAAGGGGATGTGCCTAATCCGGCAAATCCACCCTCTGGTTGCAATTTCCACCCCCGGTGCAGTTATCGCACCGATATTTGTAGCCAGCAAGAACCTGAGTTGCGTAATTTCGGTACTGAATTGCAACCACATCGCGTGGCTTGCCATCACGCCGAAAAATTCGTCTAAATCTGGTATTCCCTCAGCCCCGGGTCGTTAAAAATTACAACTTGGGGCGATACTGAACACGTTAACCCAATAAACCTCATTTGAGAGGAGGTGATTACAGGCACAAACCGAATGAATTACTCCCGATCAACCTGTTTTACTGTTATAAACCTTTAGCATAATGGAGGAGTTTACTATGATGAACAAGAAGAAGGGCTTATTATTTGCCCTGCTCGCACTGGTAGCCATCTTCATCGTGGCCTGCCAGCCCCAGGTCGTCGAGGTCACGAAAGTCGTTGAAGTTGAAAGCGAAGTGACCCGTGTTGTGACGGAAACCATTACAGAAGAAGGCCAGACTGTTGAAGTTACCCGCGTTGTAACGGAAACTGTTGAAATTCCTGTCGCCACAGAAGAAGAAACCGTCAAAGAACCCGTCACCCTGTATCAATTTGATACGACTGACATTCCCGAACTCGACCCCCAAATCGCGGAAGATACCGTAGGTATTGCCTACATCGAAAACCTTTTCGTGGCTCTGACGAACTATGATTTGGAAACCACCGAAATCGTTGGTGAAGCGGCCAAAGAATGGACAATCAGCGAAGACGGCCTGACCTACACCTTCACGCTCCACGACAATATTCCGTGGGTATACCACAATCCAGCCACCATGGAAACCACCCAAGAAATGGATGCTGATGGCAACCCCCTGTTCGTTACCGCCAATGACTTTGTCTATGGTATCAAACGGGCTTGTGATCCTAACACCGGTGGTTACTACAGCAGTGTTATCGCCCCCATCATTTTGGGTTGTGCCGACGTATTGAATTACGAAGACCCGGCCGCTGTACCCCAAGAATTGATTGATGCTATCGGCGTTAGCGCTCCTGATGCCACAACTCTGGTTATCCAACTGGAGAGCGCCACCAGTTTCTTCCTCTCCATGACCCCCATGTGGGTGTTGAATGCGACACCCCAATGGGCTATTGAAGAACATGGCCAAAGCTGGACAGAAGCCGGTAATATCGTTACCAATGGCCGTTATGTCTTGAACGAATGGGTCCACAATGTGCGTGTGACCGTCCTGCGTAACCCCTTGATGCCCGCTGAACTGGCTGGCTCTGGTAACATTGACCGCCGCGTTGTTAATATCGTCCCCGACGTAACCACTGGTTATGCTCTGTGGTTAAATGGTCAGGTTGAAACCTCTGGTATTCCCGAAGCGGAACTCGCCGCTCACCTGGAAACCTACCCGGATGAAACCATCCAGATTCCTGACCTGTCTGTGTTCTACATTGCCTTCCGTCAATCCAAACCACCCTTCGATGATGTGCATGTCCGTCGCGCCTTCAGCGCCGCGTTTGACCGTGCCACCTTCGTGACAGAAGTCCGCCAGGGCCAGGGTTTGCCCATGCGCCACTTTGCGCCTCCTGGTATCTTCGGTGCGCCCGCCATTGACGAAATTGGTGTAGGTTTTGATCCCGAGTATGCGGCCGCGCAAATGGCTGAAGCCGGTTATCCTGGCTGTGAAGGCTTCCCGCAGGTTACACTCCTCGGTTACTCCGGCCAATCCACCCTCAACTGGATTGAATTCGCTCAAGCGAACTGGGCCCAAAACCTGGGTTGTGATCCTAGCCTGATCCAGATCGAACAACTGCCCTTCGCTGAACTGTTGGACGCCACAGCTGGTGACGCCCCCGATGAATCCGCCCCGAACATGTGGACACTCGGCTGGGGTCCTGACTACGCTGACGAAAACAACTGGGTTGGTGACGTGATTTGGTGTGGTAACCCCGAAAATCGCTACCACCGCGAATGTTCCGAAGCGGACACGTTGATTGAAGAAGCCCGTGTGGAAACCGATCCGGCTCGCCGTGTTGAACTCTACGCTCAAGTTGAAGAACTCTTCTTCGGTCCTGAAGGCGAATTCCCGTTCGCGCCCATCTTCTTGCGCATTGCCTATGTTGCCCAGCACTCCTGGTACAGCAACATTCCTGCCCTGTTTGGTGGAAATCAATGGTATAACTACTCCATTGATCAGGAAGCTCAGTTGGCCGCCCGCGGCGATCAATAACTGATAGCTTAGTCTTTTAAAATAGGGGGAGTCAGGTTTACCTGACTCTCCCTATGGTTTTCCTCTTACTTTCGTTCACGTACTCCCTGGTCCTGGAGGTGGGGTATGATAACTTATATCATCCGCCGTGTGCTCATTTCCATTCCGGTTTTATTCTTCATCGTTCTATCAACATTCTTGCTTATTCACGCCGTACCCGGCGGACCGTTCGATAACGTAGGGGAACGCCCCATGCCGGAAATTGTGCGCGAACGATTAGAGAACCGCTACGGTTTGAATGAACCATTATCCGCGCAGTTTTTCTTGTATATGGGTAATTTAGCGCAAGGGGAACTCGGCCCGCTGTTTAATACACCCAGCCGTGACGTAAACGATATTGTCTCTGAAACCTTCCCTGTTTCCATTCAGTTGGGCATGATGTCACTTATCGTTGGGTTTAGCCTGGGTATACCTTTAGGTGTTGTGGCCGCCTTACGCCACAACTCCGCATTAGATTATGCGGCTACCTTCTTTGCTGTCATGGGGGTTTCTGTACCAAGCCTGGTACTTGGCCCCTTATTAATTCTCATTTTTGGTGTTTACCTCAAGTGGTTTGATTTTGGTCGTTGGGGTGCAGAGCCACCATTTGTATTAGGCTTTTTGCCCAAATTTGATCAAATGTTCGGTGAGAATGCTAAGTTTTTTGAGTTGGCGATTATGCCAGTGTTTGCTTTAGGAACAGCTTATTCCGCCAGTATTGCCAGGTTGACACGGGCCGGTTTGTTAGAAGTATTAGATTCTGATTACATTCGCACGGCATATGCCAAGGGATTGAGACCTTCAACGGTTGTTGGTATTCATGCTCTGAAAAATTCACTCATCCCGGTGGCAACAATTTTAGGCCCCTTATTGGCTGGCGCAGTGACTGGTGCCCTTATTACCGAAAATATCTTTGCTATTAACGGTATGGGACGACAATTTGTGTTAAGTATTGGGCAAAGAGAATATTTCTTGCTCACCAGTTTAACACTCCTGTTTGCAGTCTTGCTGATTCTAGGTAATTTGATGGTTGATATTCTCTATGCCTGGCTCGATCCTCGGATACGATACGATTGAGTGTGCATATAAGAACTTCGCATCTATTCAGGTGCTCGAGCCGGTCTCAAAACTGTGCTTGATAGTGGCCCGATCTGGAGATCAGGCATAGCCGAGAACCTGTGTAGAAACCGTGTTTTTCCCTTATAGGGCATGATCTGGCCTAAGCAAAATCCGGTTTCTCCAGCAAGACTGTATAGATACAAAATTTTCTGAGTTTCAGATTATCTGAGTCTTCACGACTGGCATAAACTCAATGAAATAGGTGGCTTCTTAAGTCAGGAGAGGTGGTAAAATGGCAGTGACATTAGAGGCAGAGGCCAATAAGGCAATTAAAGGGCGCAGTCCCGCCGCTGATGCTTTCCGTGAATTTCGCCGTAATAAGGTGGCGGTTATTGGCGCTATTTTTGTGGTTTTTGAGGTGCTTGTTGCATTGTTTGCACCAATTCTGGCTCCTTATGGGTATCAGGTACAAAATGTAGGCGCTAATTATCAGAAACCTTTGACCGGTTATGATATTGTGACAACCCGTTTGGATGAGTGTCATTGGGCTGATTCCCCTATTGAATGGGGGTGCACAATTTATCTTGCCGGATCTGATGCTCTGGGCCGCGATTTGTGGAGTCGGGTGGTGTATGGGAGCCGGGTATCGTTATCTGTGGCGATTGTGGCTTCGATGGTGGCCCTGGTTATCGGCATTTTTATGGGTGTGTTGTCAGGGTATGCTGGGGGTTGGGTGGACAACCTGATTATGCGGGTTGTGGACTTCTTGTATGCCGTGCCCCTTTTGCCATTAATTATTCTGGTCTCTGTTTACTTTAAAGCACTGGGCCGGGCTGGGGTAGAAGGTGGGTTCACCGGGTTTATTTTGGGGTTAGATCAGGCCTCGGGTGGACTTTTCCTGGTGTTTGTGGTCATTGGGATTCTGAACTGGATTGGTCTGGCTCGTTTGGCTCGAGGACAGGTGCTTTCATATAAGCGTAAGGAATTTATTGAGGCGGCTTATGCGATGGGAGCCGGTCATAGCCGGATTATGTTCCGTCATTTGTTGCCTAATATTTTAGGTACCTTGCTCATTGCTGAGAGTCTGGCGATTCCCGGATATATTTTCCTGGAAGCGGCACTGAGTTTTATTGGGTTGGGTGTTAATCCTCCTACGCCGAGCTGGGGAGCGATGATCAATGAAGGCTATCAGGGCATTCAATCCAATGCATACCTGGTATTAGTACCTGGTATTGCTTTGGTACTAACGACGTTGGCCTTTAACTTTATGGGAGACGGTTTACGGGATGCGTTTGATCCGCGTCAACGTGGTCGCCATTAATCATTTTATCAGGATGTCCATTGACGTTGTCTAGGGAAATGCTTGCTTGAAGAGGGAATCAGGCAAGCATTTTTTTTGGGATGTGGGGTAATGGCTGTTTCGCTAGAGAAAAAAACGGAGCAGGGTGGGAAGGGGCGTAGTCCCTTCACCGATGCCTTGAGAGAATTCCGACGTAATAAGATAGCGGTAGCTGGAACAGTATTTGTTGTTATTGAAGTGTTGATTGCTTTGTTTGCGCCGGTGTTAACACCCTATAACTTTCGCACGCAGAATGTTACGACTAGTTATCAAAAGCCGTTAACTGGTTACGATATTGTCACTACTCATCTGGATGAGTGTCATTGGGTCGGTTCGGCGATTGAATGGGGTTGTACACTTTACCTGGCTGGCTCTGATTCTTTAGGCCGAGATATTTTGAGTCGGGTTGTGTATGGAAGCCGGGTATCGTTATCAGTGGCAATCATCGCGGCCGCAGTGAGTCTGGCTATTGGTGTATTTATGGGTGTGTTATCAGGTTATGTTGGAGGGTGGGCTGATAACCTGATTATGCGAGTCGTGGATTTCTTATATGCAGTGCCCCTCTTACCCCTTATTATCCTGGTGTCCGTATACTTTAAAGCGCTAGGACGTTCCGGAGAACATACCGGGTTCACTGGATTTATCCTCGGGTTAAATCAATTGACCGGCGGGTTGTTTTTGGTTTTTTTGGTGATTGGTGTGCTGAATTGGATTGGCCTGGCCCGTCTGGCCCGAGGTCAGGTGCGGAAAGAGTTTATCGAAGCGGCCCAAGCGATGGGAGCCAGTCATAGTCGTATCATGTTCCGCCATTTGTTGCCGAATATTATTGGCCCATTGCTCATTGCCGAGAGTTTGGCCATACCGGGATACATTTTCCTGGAAGCCGCGTTGAGTTTTATTGGCCTGGGCGTTGATCCACCTACACCAAGTTGGGGGGCGATGATCAACGAAGGTTACACGGGATTAAAATCAAATGCCCATCTGGTATTGGTTCCAGGATTAGCACTGGTTTTTACAACGCTGGCTTTCAACTTTATGGGGGATGGTTTGCGGGATGCATTTGATCCCCGACAACGCGGCCGCCATTAACACCTAAACTACTTGCTGATAGTTATTGCGCTTTTTGGGACCGGGACTGACCCCTGGCCCCAGTTTATGGTCATGCTGAGTATATGCTCCATTATTGGTGTAGGAAAATATTGTCTGGGGTTGAGACCTTCGTTAGCCAATATTAACCGGTTAATGTATTGAAGTTTGCTCACCCTGACGACTCCGGTAGTACTTAAAACATGAGTGCCAGACTGAATAGGGTAATTGGTCAACTTCTTTCATTCGCTGGTACAATTAAAAAGGTCCCTACCGCATATAACTTGTCTTTGGGAGGAAAAGGTTGTCACTATGAAAACACGAAAAATGGCCCTATGGCTGATTGTTGTTCTGGCGCTAACGATTTTGGCTTGTAGTCGCAGTGGGCAAATATATACGCCAGAAGAAGCGACGCGACGAGCTGAACCAACACCATTTCCTACATTTAACCCTGATGATTTTGCTCAAGGGGATATTTCTGTTGGTGAGAAAGCGACACTCATAGGGCAACAATTATTGGTCAATATTTTGGATAACCCCACTGGACGGGTTATTGGTGGTGAGGCACGTGGTACAACGGTTACGGTACAACAAAGTGCCGAAGCCGATGGGGAAATCTGGTATCAGATTGAAACCAGTTCTGGTCAGATTGGCTGGGTAAGAGCGACTAATCTGGAAGCAGAGGCAGGTTCTGCCGGAACCGAAGGGAATTTGCTGGAAGGTGCTTTGGAAGTTGGCGATACGTTTGCGATTTCCGGGAAACTTCTTTTGGTGAATATTTTGGAATCACCCAGCCCTGTCGGCAAGATTGTTGGTGGGGTGGCCCGGGGCGAGATTGTTACAGTAGTACAGGTAACAAGAGTAGGTGATAAGTTCTGGTATCAGGTAGAAACTTCTGGGGGAACGGGTTGGGTCTCAGAAGATAATGTGCCGACGGAAGATGGCGCAGAATAGGACCTAACTGAACGAAAAACCAGTTAAGCCAAAAATATAGACAGGGAGGTGGCAAAGAGATTGCGCCTCCCTGTTTTGATCTGTGGTGTGTGTATGTGGGTAAGAATAAAAGCAAATCGTTTTTTAGGATTGGGGCTGGTATTGTGGCTGGTAGCTTGTGCTGGTGATACAACCAATTATCAATGGGTAAAAGCTCCTGGTTGGAGCCGGGCCATAGAAATTGGGGTGACTCAGGTAGGAGATCCGGCTCCGATGGCCCTGGATGCCGTGGGTAATAGCTATTTCTTCTTGGTAAAAGGGGAAGGGGAGTTGCGGCCGCAAATTCGGGCTTATTCACCCGCTATGTCATTCTTGTGGGAGACCCCTGTGCCTGTGGTTTTGATTTTGCCCGATAAGCCGCGCCTCTTCTGGCAGAATGATGGTCTGGCGTTGTTCTGGCTGAGCAACAGATCGCTTCACTATGCCGAGATGAATAGCTCGGGTGAATTGGTGCTTGAGCCTGTGATGTTATCACCCGAGGGTGTGGTTATTGATAATTACAGTGTTGCCTATGATCAACAAGGGCAGGCTCATGTCTGGTTTGCCGGGGCTAAACGGTCGCCGGGTTTGTATGCGTTGACATTAGCAGAGGGGGAAACGGAAAACGCGGCCGCGCTTGTGGATGCTCAAGGCGTTGTGCCCAGTTTACTCTTAGATTCCACCAATACCCTTCATGCGGCCTGGTCGCGGCAACCCCAAGGAGGAAGCTCTGCCACTATTTTGTATGCTCATTATCCACAAGCTATTTATGTACCAGAACAGCAGACTGTCCTGTTGGAGAAAGGTGTAAATCCAACCAGCATTTTTCGTGGCCCAGAATTGGGGTTGGAAGAGGGCAAAACATATGTCTTCTGGACAGAGGAAGTCCGTACTGGCCCTACAGCGGGCGCTATTGATAGCCGTTATGTTACCTTTGCCCCTGGTGAACCGGAGACTGTTTCCCCGGTGGCTCGACTGGTTGCCCCTACATTAGCTGAATTACCGTATGTGCAATGGCCTCAGGCAACATTTGCTGTGGGACCACGAGTGAATAATCTGACTGAAGAGTATCCTATTTCGGGAGCGGTGAATGATATTGTTGTCAACAAAGCGGTTGGGGCAGAGTTGCCTCTCGCTTTTCACAACAGTAATGTGCAGTTTGAATCACGCCAGACAAACGGCCAGGTGGCGTTGTTATATATGCAGGATGGTATTCCTACCAGTTATCAACTCATCAGCTATTCGACGGGTTCTGCCCATGCGCCTTTTCTGTTAAGCAATACAGATAATGAGCTTTACCTGACCTGGCTGGAGGCCGCGACGCCATCAGGGTTTCATCTTTACATGACGGCGACCGCACCACAGGTGGTAGCGGCATTGGATCAGCTTTCAAGTAGCGATTTGACACAGATGGGGGGGGTGGCGGCGTTTGGTATGCTATCGGGGATTGTGTTGTCACCTCTGGTGGTATTTGTCTGGCTTATCGTGCCGATGATTGTTGTAGGGTTCACATTTATTTTTCATCGGGGCTACAATGAAGATCAATTGACGGTAGGCGGCGTGATCAGCATTGTTCTGGCGATGGCCGCTTATTGGGTGGTGAAGTTATTTTCCCTCCCCAACATTTTTGTGTATGTCCCCTTTTCGACCTGGATTCCCATTATTCCTGAGGGTTTGAGCGGGCTTTTGCGGTATGGGTTCCCCATTCTCATTACATTAGTCGGTGTTTTTATGGCTTATTGGTTCACAATTCGTCGCCATTTCGCTTCACCACTTTATTTTATGCTTTTATTTGGACTGGTGGATGGTGTGTTGACGATGGCTGTCTATGGCTTTTATTTTTACAACTTGCTATAAATGGTTGCCGCTTACGCAAAACCGTTAGGGCGTTGTGGGTTCGGGTAATACGGTGAGGGGAATGTTGCCCGCATAAAGGGTGAGATGTTCGTTTAGGACGGTGGTACGCACGTAACCAAGGGCTACGATGTCGTCTGGCCCCGCGGCCGCGGAACTAATTTGCCCCGCTTTAGCCCCATCCCTTGTCGTGAGTTCCATACCCGCCACCACTGGCCCCGCCGGGCGTAGGCGCATAATTTTTTTCGCCAGCTTACCCCGACTTTCCATGCGGGCAATGATTTCCTGGCCAATATAACACCCTTTTTTGAATGAAACATCGGCCCATAAACCCGCTTCCAAAGGAATATATTCCTGGGTGAGTTCATGCCCAAAGCGGGGTTGCCCTGTAGCAATACGCAGATAGTCAAATGTGGCTTCGTTGGCCAGGGTACAACCGGCGGCAACGAGTTTTTGGCCGATAGTGGCGTGATCGGTTTTTTGGCCCATGATCAGATAACCATCTCCTGCCACGGGATCCGTGCGATGCAAGTAAAGGGTCAGTCCATCCAGGGATAGCTCGCGCCAGTGATGTAAGGGAAGTTCAGTGGTGGGAAAGCCCGCGGCCGCGAGATGTTCGCCCGCTTTGGCCCCATAGACACCCCAAATAGTGGTAGTAGCGGTTAAATCCTCGATATGGAAATCATCATTGAAGAAAACAAAACGCATGAGATAACGTGCTACTGCCTGGTTGTTGTTTTCCCCGGTCAGACAATAAACAGCATCACGAGCGGCATAGAGGATGATGCGGTCAATGATGCGGGCAATGTCACTGGTGAGTACGGTGGCCGCCCCCTGCCCACTGATCAAATCTTTGACATGTTGGGTAGACATACGATGGATCAAATCGAGCCGGGTAGCCCCTGTAAACTTGAGCATTCCCAGGTTACTGCGATCAACAACAATGGCCCCTTGCGCGGCCGCGCTAATGGCTTCGGGTAAGATAATGGTATCGTTCATGGATGTCTCCCAGTCAATGATGAGTGACTTCACTCTTCTTCATCACGGTACGCGGCCGCGACTCGTTCAATCAATAACAGTCGCTGGGCTTCTCGGCCAAAACTACATTGTTGGATAACCTGCCAGAGGGGTTTACCGGCCAAGGCAGGGAAGCGTTTATCATCGTTCAACTCCCGGTCGGTGAATTCTGTCAGCCAGCCCTCTAGTTGCACTCGAACCCCCTGCAAATCATCAAAGATTTGATCTAGATCACGCTCTTTGAACTCCTCATAACGGGCGCGATTGTAAGTATCAGGGTCGGCTAAGGCTTTAAGCAGATGTTGCGGCCGCTGACCCTCGCGTAAATACATTAGACCGGTCACTAATTCGGCTTCCCAAACAGCCAGATTTGCCAAAACATCACTGATAGCCCATTCACCTACCAGCCCTTTCTGCACCAATATCTCGTCAGGTAATGGCTCTAAGGCCATCAACAAACGTTCTCGTACTTCGTCTAATTTGTCTTCAATATCATCACGTTTCATTTGTTTACTCCAACAATCAACTATACCCAATTCATCAGGGTGAGGGCAACCTGGACTAAAAAGGGGTACAGCTACACCAACAATTTATTTGCACCGTGAGGGTTTGGCTGGTTCAGGTATCTAAACAAAAAAATAACAATAGGGGAAAAACCCGTAGGCAATCACCTCAAACATACCTGTATCGGTACACAAAAAGACCTGCACCGTTGCCGGGCAGGCCTTTTTGTTAGGGGGATGCACAATGGAGGAATCAGGTTAGATAATGGCGGATGCGCGAGGGCAAATCATAAATGGGAATGTCTTTGGTGATGAAATCATCGGCCCCAGCGGCCAGGCTCCGCTGTTTGGTGTGATCGCGCAGGTCAGCGGTATACATGATGATACGAGGCATTTTTGGACGTTTGCTGTTGGCCCGAATGAGACGACACACTTCAATGCCATCCATGCCGGGCATCATTACATCTAATAAAACCAGGTCTGGCTCCTCTTCTGCCACCAGGCGGAGAGCCTGACGGCCACTGAGTGCACCCAAAACGGCAAACCCAGCGCTCTTTAGGACTAGCTCACATAGTTGTACTAATGAGGCTTCGTCGTCCACTACTAATACTTTGGCCAGACTTATCATGTATCCCATTATAGGGTTGTTTCTACGTCCGCCAAATAGTCCAATGGAACCATCGGCAAATGACGCTCCGCGCCCTTGAAAATAAAAGACCTGCCCGTTAGAGCAGGTCTTAAGGGGTAATTTTTGTGGATGGAGATGGTAATTTAAAAGAGTGCCCGTTTGTTGACGAGTCGGGCCTGGGGGCCGCGGCCGTTGTCAATTTCCTCGTACTCGACCTGGTCGCCTTCGCTTAGATTACGATAACCATCGCCGTGAATTGCGGAGTAGTGGACGAAAACTTCTTGCGTCCCATCATCCGGTTTGATAAATCCATACCCTTTCAACCGACTGAACCATTTGACAATACCTTGTTTTTTCACTGCTTTACCTCCACATGCTCTGTTTCTACCGATACGTTGTTGGTATAGACAGAAGTTTGACCAACTTTTATGTGCTCAATCTAACATGGGGGAATGGGGCTGTCAATCAAGGACAGGAGAGGATGGAGTAAATTTTGCGCGTTTTTCACGGCCGCGGCCGCAATGTAGCTTCCACTATGGCAACTCGTGCCCCAGTATCGGCAAACCCCACCCGTTCAGCCAGGGAAAGAGAGGGGGCGTTTGTGGGGTTGACAGCATACAGGGGAACGCGGCCGCGTTCCAGCACGTATTGGCACAAGGCGGCTACCACGCTACGACCCCAGCCGCGGCCGCGGTAATTGGCCTGCGTATGCACGCCTATTTCGGCAAAATACCGAGATTCCCAGTTGAGTAAGGCTGAGGCGGCTATGGTGTTGTTGGCCGCACGGATAACATAGCGCGGCCACTCATTCCCCGATTCGGCCTGTGTGACGAGGACGTTGATGACCGGCTCGTAGCGGCCGCGATCTAGCCCTAACAAATGGAGATGTTCTTCTTTCTCTATCGTAAACAAAGCCTGTATCAACGGCAAATAAGTGGTTGGGGTCACCAAAATGACTGAGGCCCCCGGTGGCATGGCCTGATAAATGTAGGTGGCACTCTGCTCGACATCTTGAATCGGTAACCGCCACGTCACCATGGGCCGGAACAAATCAAAGCCTGTTTGTGAAAAGGCGATATATCCCTGCATTGGCCCTTGCTCCGGTCCTAGAGTTAGCAGAGTCGTACGGTTATCCGGATGATGAAAAGCGTAATAGCTTTCGATAGCATCCGCCGGTTGGCGTTCGTCCAGAAGAATATGCAGGTGGTAGCGAATGTCACTCAGGTTCATTGGCGATTGACGATTACCTTCAAGGCCTTTTTAATCTAATCCAAACCCCATACCCCCTCATTCCCCTCCTGAGAAAATAGCCACGGATAGTGGAAACACGGATAGGAAGAAACACGGATAGGAATGAAAAATGGTGGCGTTATTTTCATTCCTCTTGGTGTGCCGTAGGCTCATGGGGAACTCCTACGAAAATGTAGGGCGATTTTGTAAATCGCCCAGTGGACGATTTACAAAATCGTCCTACAGATTTTCATTCATCTTCGTGCACCAAGGGTCTATGGGGAACTCTTGCCAAATCAACCAGCTCGGCATTGAGGATGCGACGAAGTTCGGCGGTGGTGAGGTGGATCAGAGCGTTGATATCGCCGCCCCCGGCGTACAACTCTGTGAGGCTAAGGATATTGGCATCAAGCAGGGTCGGTAGTTTGGTTTTATGCCCAAATGGGGGGACTGTGCCCACCCGATAGCCGGTAATGGCCAATACCTCTTCGGCATTGGCTAATTTGGTGCGACGGCGACTCACGCCCAGGTGGTCAGCCAGCTTTTTGTGGTCAATGAAGCGCCTCCCATTGGCTACAACCAGCCAGGGTGTGTCATTAACCCAAAAGAGGACCGATTTACCGATGTGGTCAGGGGTAACACCGAGAGAGAGCGCGGCCGCGGCCACCGTTGGCGTTTCATCCTCTAGAAACACAATTCGGGCCGCAATCTGATGCCTGGTAATAAACTGGTTTAGATCGGTAGCCGTAAGCATAAACACAACTTAACTTAGGAATGAGAACTAAATAACTTGTTCGCTGAGAGTAGCACGGTCAGGAGACCGGCCACAGCGCGTAAGTCCTAAACTCATAACTGCACTTCCTGGCGTTGGAGATTGCGAAAAGTGGCTAATTCCCCATGCCAGAAAAGGTCTACAGAGCCGGTAGGGCCGTTGCGATGTTTGGCGACATTGATTTCAGCGATGTTTTTGCGTTCGCTGGTTTCTGGGTAGTAATAATCATCCCGATAAATGAACATGACGATGTCGGCGTCTTGTTCAATTGATCCCGAGTCACGCAGGTCGGAAAGCATGGGCCGTTTATCTTGACGTTGTTCTACGGCACGGCTCAACTGCGCGGCCGCGACTACCGGCACATCCAGCTCTCGGGCCAGTCCCTTTAAGGAGCGTGAAATTTCACTGATTTCTTGTACCCGGTTATTGGTGGTGAAATCGGTTTGCATCAATTGAAGATAATCAATCAGCACCATGTCTATGCCATGTTCGGCGTAAAGGCGGCGGCATTTTGTACGTAACTGCATCGGTGTGATCCCGGGTGTGTCATCAATAAAAATGTGCGTTTCGGAAATACGCCCAATTGCTTCATAAAAGATAGGCCATTCGTGGTCAAACAAATTTCCCCGGCGCAGGCGTTGCGAATCAATGCGTGTCTCAATGGCGATCATGCGCTGGAGCAACTGCTCCCCCGACATTTCTAGACTGAAAACGGCCACCCGTTTTTGGTGCTTCATCGCCGCCGTCATCGTCATAGACATCTGGAGTGAGGTTTTCCCCATACCTGGCCTGGCCGCCACAATAATCAAGTCTGATTTGTTTAGCCCGCCTAACATGCGATCCATATCAGTAAAACCGGTAGGTACTCCGATGATCTCTAACCCTCTGGCATTCAGGTCTTCGATGCGCTCCAGATAGGATTTAGCAATCTGTTTGACCGGGGTCAGGTCACGGGTGACGCGCTCTTCACTGACGCTAAACAGGGTTTGTTCAGCCCGGTCTATGACGACATTCACATCTTCATCTTCGGTGTAGGCGAGGGTGGCGATTTGGGTCGCGGCCGCGATGAGTCGCCTTCTCAGGGCTGTTGCCTCAACAATTCGCCCATAATGTTTGGCGTTGATCGATGTGGGCACAATGTTGATCAGCCCAATTACATACGCCTCACCCCCTAACTCCTCTAACTGTTCCCGGCGGCGTAACTCTTCTGTCAGTGTGATCAGATCTACCGGTTCACGGCGGTCATGCAATTCTAAAATAGATTGGTAAATCCACTTGTTTTGTTCCCGGTAGAAAAATTCAGGGCGCAAAAAGGTAGATACTTCAAACAGGGCATCGGGGTCAATAAGGAGCGAGCCTAAAACAGCCTCTTCGGCTTCAATACTGTGGGGAGGTAGGCGTTCAATATCCATGCGTTGATTATCCATAGAACTTACACGCTGTGGCCGGTGTCATCACCGTGCCACGACGAGCATGATCAGGCGACTGGCTCGAGCGACCCTGTAAGTCCTAATCCAGTAGAGTTCATGACAATAACCTGACGCAGGTTCGCTTTTATGCGTGGACACTGTGTTAAAACCTGTGGTAGGTTTTTGAGCAAACATTAATAGCGATAATATCTACTGATGTGCCCCGAGGTAAAGATTAAAAGGCGTGAAACTTGTTCACAGCAGGTTATTGGGAGAAATTCGACCCCATCTGGTGGAGTAATGACACAAAAACGTGAAACATGAGGGGTCTCATGTTTCACGTTTTTGTGAAGCCAGGTATGGAGTGCAGAAGGCGTGTAGCCGATAGGCTACGGTTGTAACCGTTCAGCCTTCCGAAGGTTTGAACCATGGGTCAACACCTTTGCGGAAACCTTCGGAAGGCTCTTTTTCTCAGGTAACTGAACGCTTACCTACGGTTTACTTTTTCTCTTCGTCATCATCAAAGGATAGGGTGTCCACGAAATCTTTGAAGGCGTCTAGTCCGCCCATATCCTCTTCCTCATCTTCGGCTGTGGCCGGTTCTGGTTGCTCCGCTTCGCTGATATCTGGTTCTGGGTAGACACCAGCTTCTTCCATCACTTCTTCGTTGACGAAGATGGGGCATTTCACACGCACCGCCAGGGCAATAGCATCAGATGGGCGACAGTCTACTTCAAGTAATTTGCCCCCCTGGTCTACAAAAAGTGTCGCGTAATATACGTCCGTCTTCAGGTCGCTGACGAGGATATGGGAGACTTTTCCCCCCATTGCCCCGATAACGTTTTCGAGTAAATCATGGGTAAGCGGCCGCGCCATCTCGGTATCTTGCAATTCGATAGTAATTGCTTCGGCTTCACAGGGGCCAATCCAGATAGCCAGTTGCCGCTCGCTGTCTACATCACGGAGCATGACCACCCGGTGTTGGGAGATGAGGCTGATGCGAATGCTATCAATGACGACTTCAATCATGGTTGAACCCCTTTCGTTGACTGTCGCACTAAACTCAAGTACACAGGCATTGTAGCATAAAATTACAAAAGCATCACGGCATAATCAGGTCACGGGTGTGTGTCAAATCTGTGGCTAACCAGAGAATTGTTGTGTCTGGTTTCCTGCCTGTGTCACCCTGTGTGCACAAGAGTGATGTGTACCCCTATTACTGCACCAGAACCCAGCCCTGGTTATTGAGAGTAAATTGCAGGTTAAAGAGACGGTTTTCGCCTGGATGGGTGGTGAGAAGAGTGGCCTGATTGCCACTGATGGTGATGCGCTGAACTTCGTAGCCAGCCGCGGCCGCAGACTGTACCAGTCGCCAGTAATCAGCTGATAACGGGTCGAGAAAGGCACCATCGTTATCGAGTACCCGGTTCACACTGTCTAACAAAACATTGGCGCGGCTGAAATCACCCCCGCGTAATGCCTGATCGACTGAAACAAGCATCGCTTCCAGGGTGATGTTGACAGGCGCTTGGGGGTGGCGGAGCAAGTCGGCGGTTAGGCCACGTTCGCGGGCGGCCGGTGGGTAGGGCAACCAGGCGGTAAGATAATAAGCGGTAGGATCGTAGAGGCTCTGATAACGGCGAATGGTGTCGTAGGTGCGGATGCCGGTGAGTAAGTCGGCGAGGTCGGTGCTATTCCAGGGCTGTTGGGCCAGGTAAACCAACCAATCGGCTTCCAGTTGGCTCAGGGATCTTTGGAAATGAGCCTGTAAATGTTGATCTACCGCGGCCGCGTGGCTTAGGGCACCTCGGGGGTTAATGGTAGCGTAGAATTCCCGCACCCTGGGCCAGCCATATTGGTTGACCAGATAACTGAAAAAGCTGGCCGCTTCCAGGTAACTGATTTCATGTTGGGCCGGATAAAAACTGTTGATGAGATCCGTTAGGGGGATATAGTAGCCGGTTTGCAGGAGCGCGGCCGCACGGCGGGCCAGGTTTTCCTGTTTGTAATGGCCCCCTGTTCCCCATACCGCCACCCCTTCGGCCAGAAAGGTGACACGGTTAGCCGCAAATTGCTGGTCCAGAAGATGGATCATTTCGTGCACCAACACTTCGTATAATCCGCCACCCGCATAATTACGATCTAGATAGGAAATGGTAATGACGCTAGACGTGTAGCCTCCCTGCCCCACAACACGGTCTACAAAATACACCTCATATTTTTTCTGCGGTGTTTCTTGTAAGGCATCAGTGGCTTGTTGGATAGCCCGTTCTACCTCGCCAGAAAGATAAGGCAGGTCACGTTCGGCGGCGGTGCCACTGATAGCAAAAACGAAGGCGTGGGCCGTTTCCAGGGAGACCCATTGGCTGGGCGCGGCCGCGGCTGGATCAATGGTGATAATACGAATCAACTCATTATTCGCCGCATCTTCATCCCCCTGGATCAGGCGGTCACGAGGATCTAACTCAACATTAATCTGGTGTTCACCCGTTAGCCCAGTGGTATCCCATACCCATTCATACACCCCTACCGCATCCCCATTCAAATTCCGCCCCGTCAGGTGACTATCCATCACGATCTGCCCATCTACCCGGATTTGTACTTCCACATCGGCGGGGTTGAGTTGTTCGGGCACAAAGGGAAAAACCTGGAACGTAACCTGATCCCCTGTGTAAATTTCGGGAGCCGGGTAAAGAAAGAAGTGCTGGGCTTCAATCGCCAGATCAACTGGGGGTAAGGTATTCGTGGGGGGAAATTCTGGTGTAGGCGAGGCAGGGAGTGGTGTAATTAAGGGGGGTGAAGTGAGCGTTGCCACCGGAGTCTGAACGGTGGATGTGGGAGGTGTCTCATTTCCTGGAGCCGTCGCATTGCAGGCTACCAATAACAGCATAAGGAGTAAAAAACGGTAGGGAAACTTCATGGCAATGATAAACGCTAACAGCAACTATACAAGGGGGAAGTAGAGCTTCATACGTTTAGGGTCTGTAAAAGATTAAGTTCCGCCAAGGTCTGACAGGTTTTCGGAACGCTGTCAAGCCTAAACCGGGAAATTATATTTTTACGAACCCTTAGCCCGGTCGTTTTACGACCGGGCTATCGTGACAAAGGCCGTTGGCCTGGCGTTTTAGCCCGTAGGGCTTCGTCTATTTAGCCCGACAGTTTTTGTTCATTAAATTTTTAATCGGGTAACGCCTTCATTGACCCCATCCCCCCTGCCGATTCCCGAGGGAAGGGGGGATTCCAATGGGGCATTTTTCGGGGCATTCGCCCCGAAAAATGCCCCTTAGAAAAGTTCCCCGCCCCCAGGGGCGGGGGTAGGGGGGATTCCATTACCTGATTAATTTTTTAAACTACAATAACTGCCGGGCGGGATAACTTTCGCTCTAAACGCCAATTCTTAATCTTATACAAATTATAGCGGTTCTCCAGGCAAACCTTACGTCACCAGTTTTACTTTTAAGGTTCGTATTAATTTGGTATCTATACTTAGGGTTCGCTTGCAAATAACTTTTGAGTTTGTTGTGGCCGGTCTCCCGACCGAGCCACCCAACTTAATTTCGAGTGAACCCTTAGGATTTGTAAGTAAGCGTTCAGTCAAAACTATTCATCCGCCAGACCCGCCGGTCGTAAACGACCGGACTGTGGTTACAAAGGCCGCTGGCCTGGGTTTTTAGCCCGCAAAGCTCCGTAGGTTTAGCCCGGCGGTTTGACCGCCGGGCGGGGTAACTGAACGCTTACGTTTGTAAGTAAGCGTTCAGTCAGGTTGCATCAACGGATTAAAAAATAAACAGATTTTCCAGAGGTCGCCTTTAACCCGTTCCTTTCTAAATCCGCTGAAGTAAGCCAAAATGGCACAAAATCGTTTCTGGACTGAATGGTTACGTTTGTAAAAGAATAAGTGGTTCTTTGGGGTTTCGTGGGGTACGGGCAACCCTTGTGGTTGCCCTCGGTGGGGCAGGGCACAAGGCCAGCCCCTACATGTAGCCACACCCCGCGAATTCCGAAAGAACCCGAGAATTACATAACTTAGTAATCGTTCGGAAATAAGGCGTGGTTCAAAAGTTGGCAAATGGTGCTTAACAGTTTGTAGGGCGATTTTGTAAATCGCCCACGAGACGATTTACAAAATCGTCCTACAAATTTGTAAAGCTGATCTGAACGATGCCGGAAATAAGATAGGTGGCGCGGTCAGGAGACCGGCTCGAGCAACCCCGTAAGTCCTAAACTTATAAACTATTGCTAAGGCCAGCAATTCTCAATTTAACCAACGGTTAAAACCATTGGACACCAAAAGCACACTCGAAAATGGTCCAAGCCGTAGAACAGCCTTTCCGGCTGTTCCCCCGTTCGAGAAAACAAAAACGGCAAACACCAGGAGAAAAGCAAATTGAGCATGGCTGTTACTAAGGCGGCCCCATGTGAAAACGATCACAAATGGGGTTATAATCCTCGCCGTTGCGTGTTACGTGTTCCGTAATTCCCCCTACGTACCCGATACACTGCACCATTCACCAAACTATCAATAAGTAGGAGAATTATTATGACCTTCGCTCATATTCAAGTGCCTGATGGCGAAAAAATTACCTTTGTCAATGGTAAATTACAAGTGCCTGATAATCCCATCGTGGCCTTTATTGAAGGGGATGGTATTGGCGTAGATATTACCCCCGCCTCATTGAAGGTGTGGGACGCCGCAGTGGCTAAAGCCTATGGTGGCAAACGTAAAATTGCCTGGATGGAAATCTACACGGGCGAGAAAGCGGCCGCGCTCTACGATGGTAATTACATGCCTGAAGAGACGTTCGAGGCCATGCGTGAATACCTGGTTGGTATCAAAGGGCCATTAACAACCCCCATTGGTGGTGGGTTTCGTAGCTTGAATGTGACCCTGCGCCAGGTGTTAGACCTGTATGCCTGTGTGCGCCCGGTGAAATATATCCCCGGCACACCCAGCCCTGTCCGCGAACCGGAAAATATGAACATTATCATCTTCCGTGAGAATACCGAAGACGTGTATTCTGGGGTGGAATGGCCTGCCAATTCCGAAGCGGCGCAAGGGTTGATCAAATATATGAACGAACAATTGGGCAAAAATGTACGCCCAGATTCGGCGATTGGTATTAAGCCGGTAAGTGAATTTGGGACGAAGCGGTTAGTACGCCAGGCCATTGAACATGCGTTGGCCCGCGGCCGCAAAAGCGTTACCATCGTTCATAAAGGCAACATTATGAAATTCACTGAAGGTGCCTTCAAGAATTGGGGTTATGAATTGGCCGCTCAGGAATTTGGTGATGTGACTATTACCGAAGATGAGTTGTACGAGAAGTACAACAACCAACAGCCCGAAGGCAAAATTGTCATTAAAGACCGAATTGCCGATAACATGCTCCAACAATTACTGACCCGTACAGCTGATTATGAAGTTGTTGCCACATTAAACCTGAATGGCGATTACATGAGCGACGCGGCCGCGGCCCAGGTCGGTGGTTTGGGTATGGCCCCCGGTGGCAATATCGGTGATGGCATTGCGCTTTTTGAAGCCACCCACGGCACCGCCCCCAAATATGCGGGTAAAGATATGGTCAACCCCGGTAGCCTCATCCTCAGTGGTATGATGATGCTGGAATACATGGGCTGGACAGAAGCGGCCGAACTGGTGGAATTGGGTCTGGCCCGTACCATCCAGGCGAAAACCGTTACCTACGACCTGCATCGTCAGATTGAAGGGGCTACTAAGCTCAGTTGTTCCCAATTCGCTCAGGCAATTGTGGACAATATGTAAGAACTGCTCCCCACCTCCCACTCCAGAGGTGGGGCATTTTCTCAACCAGGCCATTTGTACCTTACGAGTCAACCTCTTTTACCGTGGGCAAGAATATCAACCACCAATTACACGAATGACTCTACGGGAAAAAGTATCTTCTCAATATGGCGGGGGAAACGTAGCCTGAGCCTGTCGCAGGCGGTTGGTTTCGACAGGCTCAACCAACGTCCCCCCACTTTATTGAGAAGATACTCGAAGCGTGGTTATGATTTGGGGTCATCAGTTGGCGTGCCCTCTTGCGCCGAGAGAACGGCAATGATTTTTCCCCCTCACGTTGTAGGGTGGGAACTTCGCGGTTTACGACATCCCACACAATCTCATAATCAATCCCAAAGTAACGGTGAATCAGGTGATCACGCATTCGGGCAATGGGGCGCCATTCAACCTGCGGGTATTTATCTTTCAGATCGGGGGAATTTGTTTAGCGGCTTCGCCGATGATCTCCAAACTGCGGACAAAGGCGCGTTTGAGTGTTTCGTTCTGCAAAAAGGCGTTTTTATCAAGCTGAGCCACTTGAGCCTGCAAGTAACGTGTCTCATCCAAAATATGGCGCAAATAATCAATGGCTGAACGAGACATATTCAACCTCGCGCAAAATATGGGGGCCAATGTAAGGACTAAGCGATTCGGGGGTTAAGAGGTCAACTTCTCGGCCTAGAATATCTTCTAACAACATACCCAAATACATGAAATTGTGAAACGTCTTTTGTCCGGGTTTAAATTCCACCAACAGGTCAACATCACTCTCTTGTTTCTGTTGCTCCCGCACAAACGAGCCAAACAAACCTAACCGGGCCACGCCATAAGCCTGCAAACGGCTCTGGTTTTTCTTTAGTAAAGTGATGAGGGATGCTTTCGTTTCCTGGTTCATGGTTTTTCCTGGATGGCTAACCTGATTGAATTGTAAGGGGAGAAAAGGGTGATGACAAGAGCGTTGTCTTGACGGGGTGCGCGTCACTTTTGTGGAAACAGAGTGGCACGGTCGGGAGACGGGCCACAGCAATTCTCTGGTCATCCACAGATTTGACGCACACCCATCTTGACGGGTTCAGTTGTTGTTGTTACAGTTTTCTCCACAAGAGAGGTTGCCATGCAAGGTTACACGGTTACGCTCCCCCCGGATTTGTACAAAAAACTGCAACGTCAGGCTAAGACCACACACCAATCCCTTGATCATCTGGTTGAGGATGCGCTCCAGCGATCTTTGCCACCCCCGGTTGAAGCCACGCTTCCTGAATCTTTGCAAACCGAGTTTAAGGCAATGGAAGCTTTGTCCGATGAGGCTTTGTGGGCTATTGGGCAAAGTACGATGAACCCGGATAAGGTGGCGATGTATGATGCCCTGTTGGAACGGAACCGGGAAGGTACTTTAACTCCCGAAGGACGCAACTGGCTTACCGATCTCCACCACGAAGCGGATGCCCTCATGCTTCGTAAAGCTCAGGCTTATTTAATTTTGCAGAGCCGCGGCCGCAAGTTGCCTATGCTTGAAAAACCAGAATAATTCTCAGTGTACAATGTTGTAAGTTAGGGTAGTTAATATCAAGGTAACTATTCTTACTTTAGCACATGACAAACAAAAATTGGGCTAAACTGTCTTTGGCTAGAGATTTAACAGAGTAAATTCTTATGAACTGGCAAGATGAAATTGAGAAATTCTGTGAATTTTACAATATACCTTTGGTATATTTGGCTGATACCCTGAATGAACCTAAAGTTATTCCAATGATTCGAGGGAAAGCATTTGAGTTTTCCGTAATGCTGGCACTGCAAAAAGTTCTTCCACAAAATGAATTTGAGATCAAGAAAACTCCAATGAACGCCCAACTCGGCTCGCACGATCAAGATGTCACTGTCATTCACAAACCATCAGGAGCCATGATCAGTGTTGAGTGTAAATTAGCCGCTAAGGGCAGGTTTAGATTGCATGACAAAATAGGCTATGAGGTTCGTGTAAAATGTATGAGAAGTCGAACAGTGGGGGAAGCAATTGCCGAACGAATGTCAAAACAGTTGAACATACCAAAGGATGTAATCATGACGCACAACGATCAATATCGGCCTCAAGATTTTGATATCGTGGTCACTTCTCTAGGGAATGCATTTTATGATACCAATTCAAGTACAGGACTATTCGAGTGGAAACCAAACAAAGGAGGAAGTGATTTCTTAAAAAAACTAAGCATGGGAAAACCAGTTACCAATTGGAGGGATTTTGCCTTTTTTAGTCTGTACGCGGCTCCTACATCTGGTTTGGCTATTAGACCTGCAAATAAGATTACTTGTACACGAGAAAAGTGCAAGAATCCTGAGCATTGTGGATTCATACCAAATTATCCAAGTATCTGGTTTAGTCTTGATGCAAGAACAGTCTATTCACCCTGGGTTCCGATAAACGATTGGAGTACCCTGTTTAGATTTATCGCAACCAGCAAAATTAAAAACTTACCCCAAAAGTGACAATTGTTCTGGTACAGCATATTGATAGTTTACGATAAACACTTCTTTTCCTTTGTATCTACTACCTTTTTGGCTTGTTCCGTTTTTTTGATCATCCGTTCTGTTAATCGTGTAATTCCATTCACGATCATACATGTCGGTGGCCCAAGCATATAAGTCGCGGATTTCACGGCTGTTATCGTAAGTAATTAAATAGTTAAGACGATGGCTATGTCGCTCTAAAACACTCGATAGCCTAAAATGCTCCTCTTTTGAAAAGGATATATTGTAGAACTTATCTTGGTCAGCGTTGAAATAAGGCGGATCAACAAATAAAAATGAATTATCTACAGCGTTTTCCAAAACTTGTTCAAAATCCCAATTTGTGATTCTCACATCGGCTAGTTTTTTGGAAGTTCTTCGCAAATTATCGGGCCAATTTTCTGGTCGCATACTATACTCGGGTCCATATCCCCAGTAACAATTTACATCTTTCATAATCCCCGAATAGGACGTGCGGTTAAGATAGTACCAACGACCAGCCCGTTCAAGAGCGTTCTGCGGCTTAAACTCATTTTTATAATAGCTGTGGAGTTCCTTAGTTGCGGGTAAACCATCCAAAAAATCTATCAATGCCTGTACATGATCTCTAATATGTAAATAAACATTGATCAGTTCGGGATCAGCATCATTGAGCCAATTCATTGGCACTTTAGTTTTGGCGAAAAAAATAGAGGCACCTCCGGCGAAGGGTTCAACATAATATGAATGTGGTGGGATGTGTTGTAGTATCAATTTCCTGGCATAAAATTTGCCACCAGGGTATCTAAAAGGGGAGTTTATTACTGTCATGTTATCCTATTGGGTTAAGCTGAGTTGGTGCCTTCATTTGCATCATACTCTTAACTTTGTGGTTAACCGTATTTTCATGTAATATGAAACATAATTGGAAGCTATTGCTGACTTGGCAGTTTGGTCACTAATTCACTTTTGCGCTCCATTATGATCTTCAAATCTCTTTTGAGATCATAGATTGCATTGCCTTGCACATCAAGGGCACTTTGAATGTTGGCAAGATTCTGAATAAGATGACCAATAGTCATTTCCGTGGTTATTTTCTCCAATTGCCACTGTTGTAGCAACTCTTGAATGTGCATTGTTCCCATAGTTTGGTTCTCTCCACACAAGATATTTTCCCCTATAGGGGAAAATATTATCAGATTCTTCTATCTCTGTCAAGGTAAAAATGAAACGATTCGGCGAGAAATTACGAATGCTGAGAAAAACACATAATGTTACGATGAAAGAATTGGCAGTTGCTCTAGGCATCTCAGCACACAGCTATATTAGTAAACTTGAAAATGGGGAGAAAGATCCTTCAGTAGAAATGGCTGTCAAGGTTTCGGATTTTTTTAATGTATCCTTGGATAATTTATTAAAAGATGATCTCGAAATTGATCGAGAAGCTAAACCATAACTTGCACCTGATATCTTAGAGAAACTTAACCTACTATCCTATGCCTAATATAATATGCACTCAGAGCTAGACAACCTCGCGGCCGCAATCCAGGCCACCCCCAAATACCGCCACCTCACCCCCGACCTCATCCGGCGGCTGGGGGAGCGGGAATTGGCCGTGCGCGGCAATCTCAAAGAGGCGATCAAAGCCACCAAAAACAAACTACATCAGGTAGCCGGGGCATACCAGGAAAGCAAAATCAACTACGACCGGGCTTTGCAACAGTTACGGGAAACAGCAGGCGACGCGGCCGCGTTCCGGGCCACCTGCACCCAACTCCTGCGCCTGCACACATCCACCGCCGAACGCCTGCCCCTCCTCGACACCTTCTACCGCACCACCCTGGCCGACCTGCCCCCCATCGGCAAAGTGCTCGACCTGGCCTGCGGCCTCAACCCCCTCACGCTCCCTTGGATGCCCTTCGGCCCGGACACCGAGTATGTGGCCTATGATGTGTACACCGACATGATGGCTTTCCTTCAGGAATTTATGAACCTGGCGGGGATACGCGGCCGCGCCGAACCCC
>JAGNBF010000118.1 GCA_018004935.1 Chloroflexota bacterium
GTAACAGACCAACACCCTTCCTGTGCAAAATAGGAAGGGTGTTTTTATTTACGATTGTGGATTTACGATTGACGATTGTTCAATCGAAAATCGTCAATCGTAAATCGTAAATCCTATGCGTTCTGATATTCGTCTCGCACTCCCTAGCAAAGGTCTTTTGGCCGATGAGGCCAACCAGTTTCTCGCCAATTGTGGCCTGAAGGTGTACCGTCCGAATCCGCGCCAGTACGCGGCCGCGATTCCCTCTCTACCCGCCCTCACCATCCTCTTCCAACGCCCCGGCGACATCGTCACCAGCGTGCAACAGGGGAGTGTAGATTTTGGCATTACCGGGCTGGACATGCTGGCCGAAAAACGCAACGGCCACGACGCCATCCTCACCCTGCACGACGCCCTGGGTTTTGGCCCCTGCCGCCTGCAAATCGCCGTCCCCGAAACATGGGCGGTAGCCGACCTGGACGGTCTGCGCCAGAAGGCCAGCGACAAAGCCTACGACCCCCTGCGCGTGGCGACGAAATTCCCCAACCTGACCAGCCGCTTTCTGGATGAACACGGCATCGCGCCGTACCGCCTCATCAACGCCGAGGGTACGCTGGAAATTGCCCCGGTCATTGGCACGGCCGATTTAATTGCTGACCTGGTATCAAGTGGCACGACACTGCGCGATAACCATCTGCGGCCGCTAGCCGATGGCATCATTCTCCATTCCCAGGCCTGCCTGATTGCCCACCGGGAGAGTTTACAGAAGAGACGTGAGGTGCTCGCGGCCGCGCGTGACCTGCTGGAGTACATCGAAGCCCATTTGCGTGCTCAGGAATGCCACCTCGTTTTTGCCAACATACGCGGCGATTCGCCCCAGACCATCGCCCAACGGCTAACCACCCAACCCCACCTCAGCGGCTTGCAAGGGCCAACCATCTCCCCGGTATTTCCGCCTGGTGGTCAGGGGGAATCGGGTTGGTTTGCCATCAATATCGTGGTGCGGAAAAATCAGCTCACCCAAACCATCGCCGAACTGCGGGCTATCGGTGGTAGTGGGGTCATCGTCACCCCTGTGACTTACATTTTTGAGGAAGAACCGGAGCGGTATCGGCAGATGGTGGCGGCTTTGGGAAGTGAACAGTGAACAGTGAACAGTAAGCAGTGACCAGTAAAAATCCGTGTTATCCGTGTGAATCCGTGTACAAATAAGAGGGTTTTATGCTCAACATTTATTCGGTAGCTCAGGCACAAGCAAAAATTTTGCGGCGGGATAGGGCGTTGGAGCCGGATGTGCCGCCAGCGGTGAAGGCGGGGATTTTGCGGGTGTTTAAGGAGCCGTTATCGCCAGAAGCGGCGGTGCGGCGCATCTTGCAGGATATCCGCCAGCGGGGGGATACGGCCCTGTGGGAGTGGACGGCCCGCATTGATGGCGTCCGGCTAGAAAGTTTGTTTGTGGACCAAGAGGCAATCAGCGCGGCCGCATCTCGCCTGCCCACCGATCTCCTCTCCGCCCTACACCTTTCCGCCACCCGTATCCGCGCCTTCCACAGCCAGCAACCGATCCGCTCCTGGATGACCGCCGATGGGCAGTTGGGCCAACGCATCGTGCCGTTGCAACGGGTGGGCGTCTACGTCCCCGGTGGCACGGCTCCCCTGCCCTCATCCCTGCTGATGGGCGCGATTCCGGCGCAGGTGGCAGGCGTACCGGAGATTATCGTCGCCACCCCGCCGGGCAAAGATGGTCGTGTGCCGGATGTGATTCTCGCGGCCGCGCACCTCATCGGCATCGAAACCATCATTCCGTTGGGCGGAGCGCAGGCAGTCGGGGCGATGGCCTTCGGCACAGAGAGCATCTCGCGTGTGGACAAAATCGTAGGGCCGGGCAACCTGTTCGTTACCCTGGCCAAACAACAGGTGTACGGCCTCGTCGGCATTGATGGGCTGTACGGCCCCACCGAAACTGCCGTGGTCGCCGATGAAACGGCCAATCCGGCCTGGGTCGCGGCCGATTTGCTGGCCCAGGCGGAGCATGATTTGCTGGCGACGGCCATTTTGTTCACCCCATCGCGGCCGCTGGCAGAAGCGGTGCAGGCGGAAGTGGCCCGGCAGTTAGAAGAGTTACCGAGAGCCGAGGTGATCGCGGCCGCATTGAGCCACCAAGGGGGCATCGTGCTGACCGAATCGGTGGCCCAGGCGGCCCAGTTGGCCTCAGAGTTTGCCCCGGAACACCTGTGTATCGCCACCGCCAACCCGCAGGAATGGGTCGAGCATATCCACAACGCCGGGGGCATCTTCCTGGGCGAACGCTCCTTCGAGGTGTTGGGGGATTATGTGGCTGGCCCCAGCCATGTCATGCCCACCAGCGGCACGGCCCGCTTTGCCTCACCCCTTTCGGTGGTGGATTTTGTCAAAATCATCAGCCTCATCAACCTGAGTGACGCCACATCGGCTGAACTGTGCGGCCCGGCGGAGCGGCTGGCGCAGGCGGAAGGGTTGATGGGGCATGGGATGGCGGCGAGGAAGAGGGGAGAGACTGAGAGATTGAGAGATTGAGAGACTGAGAGACTGAGAGATTGAGAGACTTGAGACTTTGGGACGACACGGGCTTTTTTCTTATCCGTGAAATCCGTGTCAATCCGCGTCCAAATTTCTTCTCCTGCTCTGTGTCCGATTTAAGGAATTGTTATGATCATTCGAGAGTTAGTGCCAGAGGACGCGGCAGCGTTTCGGGAATTGCGGCTGTTGGGGTTGCAGTTGCACCCGGAAGCGTTTGGTAGTTCGTATGAGGAAGAGAGCCAGCAGGATGTGTCGTTGGTGCGGGATATGTTGGCGGAGCGGCGGGTTCTGCCCAATAACATTACCCTGGGGGCGTTTATGGACGGGCAACTGGCCGGGGTGACGAGTTTGAATCACCGCGGCCGCAAAAAGACGGGTCATCAGGCGCAGGTTTGGGGAGTGATGGTGCATCCGCAGTGGCGCGGCCGCGCCATTGCCCAGGCCCTCATGCGCGAAATTGTGCAATTTGCCCGTAACATTCCCCAGGTAGAACAGGTACAACTCAGTGTGGCGACGGGGAACGCGGCCGCGATCCGGCTCTATCAATCCTTCGGCTTCCAGATTTGGGCCGAGGAGAAAAAGGCGTTGAAACTGGATGACCGATATGTGGATGAGTACCACATGGTTTTGTATCTTTAGTTATTGGTGTATTGGTATATTGGTGTATTAGACCAATACACCAATATACCAATACACTGCCTCATACAGGACTTTCGTAGTGCGACTTACAGGAGACGATTTCCACCTTTTGCTCATCGCCGTAAATAGTATAGACCATCCGATGCTCATGAGAAACGCGACGCGACCAGACTTCGCGATCAAAATGTTTTAGCCGTTCGGGTTTACCCAGACCGGCACGGGGATCAAGGCTGAGGTCGCGTACCAGGTCAAAACATTTCAGGTACAACGCCCGATCATGGCGGCGAAACCAGGCCAGATCGTCTTGGGCTTTGGGCAAAATGAGGATTTGCCAACTCATAACAAATCCTCAAAAACTTCTTCGGGGGTTTTGCCCTGTGTTTCACCCGTATCATGGGCATCAAACGAGGCCAATAAGGCTCGCAAGGCTTCTTTGTCCCGCAAAAGGCGGTAGGTTTCACGATAGGCTTCCCATTCGGACATGGGGATCAAAACTACGTTGCCGTTTTTGTGGGTCATCACCACCGCATCATCATTGTTGACAACGTAATCCCGTAGTTCAAAAAGACGGCGGCGACCTTCGGATAAACTGACTGCTTCCATAACACACTCCTGTAGCAATATTAGGCGTTTGGGCAAATCTCCTGGACGATTTGACAAATCGTCCTACAAATTCGCGATTATCATTGTACAACATCTCGTACAAGAATGACATAGACAGAAATGGATATGCAACAACTTTTAAGACCTGACATTGTAGCGATGGAGCCGTATACCCCGATTGTGCCGTTTGAGGTGTTGTCGGCGCGGCTGGGGCGTCCGGTGGCAGAAATCATCAAACTGGATGCCAACGAAAACCCGTATGGCCCTTCACCCAAAGCATTGGCGGCCCTGGCGGAAGGGAAATTTTTCCACATTTACCCTGACCCGGAGTCGAACCAGTTGCGGGAAGCGTTAGTGGGGCTGACAGGTGTGCCGAAGGAGTATCTGCTGGCGGGAGCAGGGGCGGATGAACTGATTGACCTTGTGGCGCGGGCGATTATCAACCCCGGTGATGGCCTCATCAACTGCCCGCCCAGCTTTGGTATGTACCCGTTCACGGCTCATGTCAACAGCGCTCGGCTGATCAGTGTGCCCCGCCGGGCTGATTTTTCGCTAGATGTAGAGGGGATTATCGCGGCCGCATCCCACTCCCCCACCCCCAAACTCATCTACCTCTGCTCCCCCAACAACCCCGACGGCTCCACCATCTCCGACACCGACCTGCGCCGCATCCTGGCCCTGCCCCTGCTGGTGGTGTTGGATGAGGCGTACATAGAGTTTAGTGAACAGTTGACAGTGAACAGTGAACAGTGGACAGTGAACAGTGAACAGTGGACAGTGAACAGTGAACAGTGGACAGTGAACAGTGAACAATCGCCCGGCTCCATTCACCATTCACCGTTCACCATTACCCATTCACCATTCACCATTCACCATTCACCATTACCCAGTCTCCAGTCTCCAGTCTCTCAGTCTCTCAGTCTCCCAGTCTCTCAGTCTCTCAGTCTCCCAGTCTCTCAGTCTCTCAGTCTCCCAGTCTCTCAGTCTCCCAGTCTCCCAGTCTCTCAGTCTCCCAGTCTCCCAGTCTCTCTCTCCCCCGCCAGCCGCATCACCTGGGTGCGTGAACATGACAACCTGGTTGTTTTGCGCACGTTTAGCAAGTTGGCCGGGTTGGCCGGGTTGCGCGTGGGGTATGGGGCGTTTCCGTTGTGGTTGATTGAGCAGTTGTGGAAGATTAAACAGCCGTACAACGTGAATGTAGCGGCAACGGTAGCGGCGTTGGCTTCGTTAGAGGACATCGAGTGGCTACGCGAAAAGAGGGATTTGTTGGTAAAAGAACGGGAACGACTCGCGGCCGCGCTCCGCACCATCCCTTATCTCATCCCCACCCCCAGCCAGGCCAACTTCATCCTTTGCCAGGTAGTGGGCAAGGACGCCCTGGCATTGAAGCTGGCCCTGGAACGAGCAGGTATCCTGGTACGCTACTTTGCCAAACCGGGGCTGGAGAATTGTATAAGAGTAAGTGTGGCGCGGCCGCAGGACACAGATCGGCTGATCGAGGCATTGGGGATGATACATAATACGTGACACGTGGTGCGTGGTGTGGGGTGCGTTTTAAGCCGTTCCTTTCTCACTGGAGTTTAGAGCGAGAGGAGAGAGCGAGAGGATATTACTCTGGCAAGCCCTCTAGCTCTGGCTCTGAACTCTAAACTCAAGCTCTCAATCCGTTGATGTCATTCTGGAATAGACCATGAACAAACGAACAGCAACCAATCACCGGCAAACCAAAGAAACAGATATTCACCTGACCCTCAATCTGGACGGGACGGGACAGGCTGAAGTGACAACGGGTGTGGGTTTCCTCGACCACATGCTGACCGCCTTCGCCGTGCATGGGTTGTTTGATCTGACGGTACAGGCGGTGGGCGATTTGCACATTGACAGCCACCACACCATTGAGGATGTGGGGATTGTGCTAGGGCAGGCGTTAGACAAGGCGTTGGGCGACCGGAGCGGCATCCAACGCATGGGACATGCCTATGTGCCGATGGATGAGGCGTTGGGGTTTGTGACGTTGGACATCAGCGGCCGCGCCTACACCATCTTTCTCGCCGAATGGAACACGCCCATGATCGGGCAGTTCCCCACCGATTTGGTACAACATTTCTTCGAGTCGGTGGCTGTTCACGCCCGGTTGACGTTACACGCCGAGGTGGTACGCGGCCGCAATGACCACCACAAAGCCGAAGCCCTCTTCAAAGCCCTGGCCCGCGCCCTGAGAATGGCAGTGGCGGTGGATGAGCGGCGGGTGGGAGTGGCGTCGAGTAAGGGGAGATTGAGAGATTAGTGTATTGGTCTATTGGTATATTGGTCTATTGGTGTATTAGTAAACCAATAGACCAATATACCAATAGACCGGGATTTATCCATGACGATTACCATGATAGACTACGGCGGTAGCAACCTGCGTTCGGTGCAGAAGGCGTTGGAGTTTGTGGGGGCGCAGGTAACAGTGACAGATGATCCGGCGGGGGTGGCGCGGGCGGAGAAGCTGGTGTTGCCGGGTGTGGGGGCGTTTGGGGCGGGGATGAAAGCCCTACGCGAACGAGGATTGGCTGAGGCGGTTTGCGCGGCCGCGCACCACGCCATTCCGCTCCTGGGCATCTGCCTGGGGATGCAATTCCTCTTTGAGACCAGTGAAGAGATGGGGGCGCATGAGGGGTTGGGGTTGGTACGCGGCCGCGTTATCCGTTTCTCCCCCAATGGTCTCGTCGTGCCCCACATGGGCTGGAACCAGATTGAACCCACGCGGGAACATCCCTTGTTAGCAGGTGTGGCCCCGGGCAGTTACAGCTACTTCGTCCATTCTTATTATTGTGAACCTACAGACGCGGCCGCGACCCTGGCCACCACCGACTACGGCCAACCGTTCACCGCCATCGTCGCCCAGGACAACATTTACGGCATCCAGTTCCACCCGGAGAAGAGCCAGCAGGTGGGGCTACAGATTTTGCGGAATTTCGTTGGTTTATAACACGGATAGGAAGGAACACGGATGGTTTTAATTTATCCGTGTTCCTTCCCATCCGTGTTTTTTCCCAGAATATGTCTTTTATCCTCTACCCTGCGATTGATTTACGGCACGGCCAGGTGGTGCGGCTGAAATACGGCGATCCGACCCAGCAGACCACCTTTAGTGATGATCCGGTAGCGACGGCGCAACGCTGGTTAGACGCGGGCGCGGAATGGCTCCATGTCGTCAACCTGGATGGGGCGTTTGATCAGGCGGGAGCGGCCAACTGGCAGGTTCTGCCCCACCTCACCCGACTGGGGGCAAAGGTGCAATTTGGCGGTGGGGTGCGCTCCCTGGCCGACATCGAACGAGCCTTAAACGCCGGGGTGAGCCGGGTGGTCTTGGGCACGGTGGCCGTGGAAGAGCCGGAATTGGTCGCGGCCGCGATCCGCCACTTCTCCCCTGCGGCCATCGCTATCGGCATTGACGCCCGTGAGGGTTTGGTCAAAACACGGGGCTGGCAGACGGAGACGCGCCTTACCGCCCTGGAACTGGCTCAACGCATGGCCGGGTTGAGCGTAGAAACGATCATACACACCGATATTGGCCGGGATGGGGTGCTGGTGGGGGTCAACGCGGCCGCGACCGCCCTCCTGGCCCAGGCCACCGGCTTGCAGTTCATCGCTTCCGGCGGCGTCGCCTCTCTGGTTGATGTTCAAGCCACACACGACGCCGGACTCAGCGGCCTCATCATTGGCCGCGCCCTATACGAAGGGCAGGTAGATTTGCGGGAAGCACTCAGATGGATTAGCCCACGGCAACGATAAGGAACACAGAGGGCACAGAGGATACATAGAGATTCACAGAGGAAGAAACCAGGCTTATTTTGCAAACTCTGTGAATCTCTATCCGTTCTCCGTGAATCTCTGTGTAATTTCTTTTCTTGCTTACCACGGAGTACACCATGCTCGCCAAACGCCTCATTCCTTGTTTAGATGTTCACAATGGCCGGGTGGTCAAGGGGATTAACTTCGTCAACCTGATTGATGCGGGTGATCCGGTGGCGCAGGCGCGAGTTTACGATGCCGAGGGGGCCGATGAACTGGTTTTCCTCGACATCACCGCCACCCACGAAGCCCGGCAGACCGTCCGGGCCATGGCCCGCGCCGTCGCCGATCAGGTATTCATCCCGTTCACTGTGGGTGGTGGCATCCGCACCGTAGACGATATGCGGGCCATGCTCCGCGCCGGAGCCGACAAAATCAGCCTTAACTCCGCCGCCGTGCGCTCCCCCGACCTCATCACCCAGGGAGCGGCAGAGTTTGGCAGTCAGGCAGTGGTAGTGGCAATTGATGCCCGGCGGAAGAGAAGTGAGCAGTCAACAGTGAACAGTGAACAGTTAGCAGTGAGCAGTGAGGAGCACCTCATTCACCATTCACCATTCACCATTCACCATTCACCATTTGCCACTCTCCAGTCTCCCTCTTGGGAAGTCGTCATCAACGGCGGCCGCGTCACCACCGGTCTGGATGTGGTGCAGTGGGCGATTGAGGCGGAGCAGAGGGGGGCGGGGGAAATTTTGCTGACGAGCATGGATGCTGATGGCACGAAGGCGAGTTATGACATTGCCCTGACGCGGGCGGTGGCCGAGGCGGTCAATATTCCGGTGATTGCCTCTGGGGGAGCGGGCCGGGTGGAACATTTTGCGGAGGCGTTGACAGAAGGCGGCGCGGCCGCGGCCCTGGCGGCATCCCTCTTCCACTTCAACGAACTACGTATTCGTGACGTAAAAGCCTATTTACGCGAGAAAGGGATCGCGGTGCGGTAAGACCCCTCATCCCCGGCCCTTCTCCCAGAGGGAGAAGAGAGAGACTCCCCTCTCCCCCTGGGAGAGGGCCAGGGTGAGGGTCAGGCAATTTTGGCCCGTTGCCAGGGCCAGGCCCCCACCGTCAAATCTCGTCGCTGGAAGAAAACCAGCGCCAGGGCAAACGCCACCAGGCCAATGACGAGTAAGACAAGCATATCGCCAGCTTGTTGCCCTTCGACCACCGCCTGACCACTCGCATCCAGGTAGGTAAACAAGAAGAACGGTTCAAACGACTCCAGAACAGGGGTCGAACCAGCCAGGTTACTGCCAAAATAGCTGATGATCAGGATTGCGGCCGCGATCATCGCCGCCACTCGTCGGCTAGAGCAAAAGGCGGCCAGGAACAGGCTAATCATCCCCATCGCAAAAACCAACGGCCAGGACAACATAACCGCCATAAACAAATCCATCCCCACCAGCTCTGTTTCAATCTGGCTCTCGATACCCTGAAACACCAACAAAGAAACGACTGAAACCACAAGGAAGATAATGATGGACGAAATCGTCAGGGCAATCGCTTTAGCCGTAACAATTTGCCAACGTGGCAGAGGCAATGTCACCATCATCTCCAAACGGCCATCTTCCTCTTCCCCGGCCAATGTGCCCGTACCATTAATCACAGCGTAGATCGCCGCGATCAGGGGCATAAAAATAATAAGAATCGAGCCGACCCAGTCGCCAAACGTGCCCAGGCTCATGCCCATGGCCTTATAAATCTCCAAATCCGCGAAACCCGCCATTTGATCAGCTACGGATGGGTAGATGCCAATGTAAACGAGGGGGAAAAAGCACAGGCCTAAACCCCAGCCAATCATGGCGGTACGACGAAATTTTAACTCTTGCCAGATTAACCTAAACATGGCTACCTCCATTCCCTTTGCCGTAATAATCCAGGAAAATTTCTTCCAGGCTGGTGCTTTGGGTTTCAATATCTTGAATACTATACTGCGCGGCCGCGGCCAGAACCTGGGCCAAATTGTCACGCACTTCCAGCATAACCGTCTGCTCCGTGCGGGATAACTCCGTCACCCCTTCCTGCGTGAACGTGCCCACAGGGGGCACACGGTCAAATGTCAACGTCAGCCGTTTTAACCGGGCGGCAATCAACGCTTCTACCCCTTGCGTCGCCACCAACTCCCCGGCCCGGATGATGCCCACCCGATCACAAACGGCCTGCACTTCAGGCAAAATGTGTGAGGAGAAGAAAACCGTGCGGCCATCCGCCTTAACCTCGCGCACCATCTCCATCACCGTTTGTTGCACCAATGGGTCCAACCCACCCGTCGGTTCATCCAGAATGAGCAGGTCTGGACGGCTCATAAACGCGGCCACGATGCCCACTTTTTGTTTATTGCCCCGTGAGAAATTGCCGATTTTGCGGCTGGTATCCAGATCAAGCCGTTTGGCACATTCACGCCAATACCCCTTGGCCCCATTGGCCCCCCGCAGATACTCATACATCTCAAAAAATTGATTGGCCCGCATGTCTTTATAAAGGGCCAGTTCTCCCGGCAAATAACCCACACGCTGGCGTATGGCAACCCCCTGCGCCCGGCAATCCAGACCAAAAATGGTGGCGCGGCCCGCTGTAGGGCGAATCACATCCAGCAGAACCCGCTGGGTGGTCGTTTTGCCCGCTCCGTTTGGCCCCAGAAAACCGAACGCTTCCCCCTTCTCCACTGTCAAATTGACATTTTTGATGCCCAGGTGTTTGCCGTAATAGACGGTCAAATCCTGTGTTTCAATGACTTTCTCGCTCATTGGCTATTCCTTGTCACCGCGCCTACTTTCCGCTTCCCAGCGATCCAGTAAGAGCGGTATTTCTTTCTCAAAAAACGCGTAAAAATCGCGCATTTCTTCTAAACGATTGCGCCGTTCCGCAGGCTGTTCCGGCAGGAGATTCAGCCCTTGCTCAGCCAACTGGCGTAACACCACCACCTGATTCTTCTGTTGGCGCACTGTCGTTTGCCACACCCCTTCCGTCACCCGGTAATAATCCGGTCGTTCCCCTGGCAGGCTGAGGCGTTGAATGAGGCCAAGCTGTATCAGGTATTGGGTGGCGGTGCTGACAGAGCTTTTGCTCACCTGCAACCCATTAGCCAGGTCATTCATCGTCTGGTGGGGTGGCTCGGCAATCAGGAGCCAGCCCAAGATGCGACCCGCCGACCGGGATATGCCCAATCGTTCAAACTGAAGGGCTACCTCTTCCACATAATGTCTATGATCATCTTCAGTACTCAAATAGTCGCCTCCCTTGTTAATCCGCACACGACAGTTCGGGAATATTAGTACATCCCGTTTGTTCAGTCAATACCGAACAAACGGGATGTTAAGATATGAATACGGGTGGGCCAAGGCCATTCAACTTAAGCGATTGACGCCCCTCATATACCCCACTACAATCCGCCTACTTTTATTTACAGGCGTGGCAAGCCTGTTGTAAAACCTGGGAGATTTTCGGTGAGATTACCTTGATCAGCCCTTATGCGATGTTGGCCCGCGGCCGCGTTGAACCCGTTCCTCAACCATTTGTTTCCTGTTACAATAAGTTCAATGAAGAAAAATCAATTTCCCCCCGGCTGGAGCGAAAAGAAGGTACGGCAACTGCTTGCCTATTACGAAAAGCAAACGGAAGAAGAAGCGGTTGCTGAAGATGAAGCCGTTTTTGCTGACAACCAGGAAACCGTCATACAAATACCCTGGGAGCTTCTGCCTAGAGTACGCGAGATGTTGGCTAAGTACCAGCTAAACACGCAAACACATCCATAACTCAACTTTGGTGGAAATGGACCGCACCAGAGGCAATACACCAATACACCAATACACCAATACACCAATACACCAATACACCAATAACCAGAAGTGTACCCAAAAACGCCATCCCTAGTTCATAAAACAAACCTATGCATCCCAACTTCCCCACCCCCGAACTCGAATCCTTCATCCAACAAACCCTGGAACAATGGCACGTCCCTGGCGTGGCCGTGGCTGTCATCAAAGACGGCCAGACCATCCTTTGCGACGGTTTTGGCTCCCGCAATCTGGCCCAAAACTTACCCGTCACCGCCGACACCCTATTCCCCATCGCTTCCTGCACCAAAGCCTTCACCGCCACCTGCCTGGCCCTGCTGGTAGACGAGGGTAAGCTGGAATGGGACAAACCGGTGCGCCATTATCTGCCCGCCTTCAAACTGCACGATCCCCATGCCACCGAATTGATGACGCCCCGCGATCTGCTCTGCCACCGCTCCGGCCTGCCCCGGCACGATGTCATGTGGTACGCCGCCAACTTCACCCGGCAAGAGGTGTTTGATCGCCTGCGCCATTTGGAGCCTAGCGCGTCCTTCCGGGGCACGTGGCAGTACCAGAACATCATGTATATGGTCGCCGGGTTGGTGATCCAGGAAGTAACCGGGCAGACGTGGGAAGCGTTCATCAAACAACGCATCTTTGACGTGTTGGGCCTGGGGCGCACAAACACCTCCACCACTGTCGCCCAGGCGGATGACAACCACAGCCGCCCTTACCTGTACCGGGATGAATTGTTGCGGGAAGTGCCTTACTACGGCGCGGATGAGAAAGAAGCCACCGGCCCGGCAGGCACGATCAACTCCTGTGTCAGCGAGATGGCCCGCTGGCTAACCGTGCATCTGAACCACGGGCAATGGGGCGACAAAAATCTGGTCTCGCGGCACAACCTGGGGGAGATGCACAAACCCCACTTTTTCATTGATGATCCCCAGGCGCGGGAACGGCTTGGTTTTGATTTTTATAGCTATGGGCTGGGCTGGTTCATGTACAGTTACAAAGGGCAAATGCTGTTGGAACACGGCGGCAACCTGGACGGGTTTTCGTCGTTGGTATCGTTCATCCCCCGGCACAACATCGGTATCGTTGTCCTGTCTAATGGCGAAGGATCACACAACGCCATTCCCCACACCCTTTCTTTCACCATTTATGACCGGTTGTTGGGGCTGGAGCCGACAGATTGGAATGGGCGTTACATGGCCTTGTATAAGGAGATGCACACAGCGCAAAAAGAAAGTAAAAGCAAAACGGCCGAGGAACGCCGCCCCTCGACGCCCTCCCACGCGCTTGAGGAGTACGTGGGTGAGTATGAACATCCGGGGTATGGGGTGTATGCCGTGCGGCCGCGTTCCGATGCTCTTGAACTGGTAGCCAACAACAAAACGGTCATGCCCATGACCCATTACCACTATGACATCTTCGAGGCCCGTTTTGAGGCGTTTGAAATGTCTATCAAACTCACCTTCCGCACCGACGAGAAGGGGCATATCGGCGGCTTTTATGCCCAGTTGGAACCCTCGGTAGGCGAGCTTCAGTTCAGCCGCCGCCCGGAACAAGAGATGAGCGACCCGGCCTTTCTGGCCCCATTCACCGGTACGTACCTGCTCCAGGGGTTAAAACTGGTGGTGGAACTGAAGGGGAACACCCTGTACGCCCGCCTGCCCGACCAGACGATGGTGCTGGTTCCCTACCGGGGGACGGAGTTCCAGGTGAAGGATCAGCCGGGGTTTAGCCTGACGTTTGCGCGCGACGAGGCCGGGCAGGTGAGCCGGGTTTTGGTCAACCAGCCGGGGTATGTGTTCGCGGCCGCACGCCAATGAAAGAAACGGCATGAACAGGGCGATTGCATACTGACCAGAATGAACCCATCCCCCTGGTGATTCCCGAAATCGGGAAGGTAGCCTCATAAATAATCCGGGTTAAAGGAAACGAAACCGAGATGAAAAGAGACGAATTGCAGGAATTATTGCGCCAGAAAGGAACCATTTTGACCGATGGCGCTATGGGAACAATGCTTCATAGCAAAGGTGCGTCCCTGGAGGGTTGTTTTGACGCTCTATGCCTGGACAACCCGGCTCTGGTGGCCGAGGTGCATCGGGGCTACATTGAGGCCGGAGCCGAACTACTAGAGACAAACAGCTTTGGGGCCAACCGGTATAAACTGGCCGATTTTGGGCGCGAGAATGAACTGGTAGCCATCAACGCGGCCGCAGTCACGGTAGCCCGCCGGGTTATTGCCAGTGCCTATAAACCCGTCCTATTGGGCGGGTCTGTGGGGCCATTGGGGGTACGGCTGGCCCCCCTGGGACGTGTCACCCGCGAACAGGCACAAGCCGCTTTTCAGGAACAGATGACCGTATTGTTAAACCCTGGCTCCATACCCGGGGTAGATATTCTGGTGCTAGAAACAATGTCAGATAAGATGGAAGTAGAGGCGGCGGTCGCGGCCGCACGGGAACTCTCCTCAGATATTCCCATCATCGCCCAAATGACCTTCTCCCGTGATGACCGCACTTTACTAGGCGACACCCCCGCCGATGCGGCCGCGTATCTGGCCAAACTCAATGTAGATATCATCGGCGTCAACTGTAGTGGTGGCCCGGCCCAACTGCTCCGCCTGGTGGCCGCCATGCGCGAAATCGCCCCCCACCTGCCCCTGGCCGTCTCTCCCAATGCCGGTTGGCCGGAACGCACGGAAGGCGGCCGCGTTTTGTATCCGGCCACCCCAGACTATTTTGCCGATTATGCCCGCGCTTTCGTAGAGATTGGCGTCTGTGTGGTGGGAGGATGTTGTGGCACGACTCCGGCCCACATCGCCGCTATGCGTCATGCCCTGGACACGCCGGGACAAACGACACGGCCGCTACCCCACATCACCCTCCATCAACAAGAAGAGACGGTTACAGCGACGATTGACCGCCCCACCCAACTGGCAGAGGCGTTAGCGGCAGGCACATTTATCAAAACGGTGGAGATGCGGCCACCGAAAGGGATTTCCCCGCACAAACTACTTGCGGCCGCCCAAATGCTCAAAGATGCCGGGACAAACTTCCTGGATGTCGCCGACTTTCCCCTGGCCCGGATGCGGATGAGTGCCTGGGCGGCCGCGTATCTGGTGCAGGAAAAAGTAGGGCTAGAAACAATTTTGCACTTTCCCACCCGCGGCCGCAATCTTCTCCGCATTCAAGGAGATCTCCTGGCCGCCTATGCCCTCGACGTGCGCAACCTCTTCGTCACCATGGGTGATCCGGCCCGCATCGGCGATTACCCAGAAGCGATGGACACTTACGACATTGTGCCTACCGGCCTCATCCAACTCATCAAACAACAGCTCAATGTCGGACTCGATCAGGCGGGGAAAGCCATTGACCAACCCACCAGTTTTGTCGTTGGCTGTGCCATGAGCCTGCAACCCAAAGAAATGGGCCATGAGATCAAACTTTTGCAGAAGAAAATCCAGAGTGGGGCCGATTTTGCCCTTACCCAACCCGTGTTTGATCCCGTCGCCGCCCGGCAATTTATCACCAGCTACCAGGAGCAGACAGGGCAAAAAATGCTCCCCCTCATTGTAGGCATTCAGCCCCTTTACAACAGTGCCAACGCCGAATTTTTGCACAATGAAGTCCCGGGCATCAGCATTCCTGCCCCGCTACGAGAACGGATGCGTGCGGCCGCGGATCCCCAGGCCGAAGGAGTGCGCATTGCCCAGGAAATCATTGAGGAATTAGGCGATCTTGTTCAAGGGGTTTACCTCATTCCCGCTTTTGGCCGCTACGACCTGGCCGCCAATGTGCTGGATATGTGGGGCAAATAGGAAATGACAAAATGCAATACCGACGTTTAGGTAAAACAGGTTTGAAAGTGTCCACCATCTGTTTGGGCACCATGCAATTTGGTTGGACAACCGATGAAGCCACTGCCCACCGTGTGCTGAGCCGGGCAGTGGAAACAGGCTGTAACTTTTTAGATACCGCCGATGTGTACTCCCGCTGGGCCGAAAATAACCCCGGTGGCATCAGCGAAGAAATCATTGGCCGGTGGCTCAAATCCAGTGCCGTCTCTCGTGCCGACATCATCATTGCCACCAAAGTGCGGGGCCAGATGGGTGACCTGCCCACCCAACAGGGCCTCTCTCGTCACCACATCTTTAATGCCGTACATGATAGTTTACGCCGCCTGCAAACGGAAACCATTGATCTGTACCAGGTGCATTGGCCGGATGAGGAAACACCGCTCGAAGAAACCCTCACCGCACTGAATGATCTGGTACGGTCAGGCAAAGTTCGTTACATCGGCTGTTCCAATTACCCGGCCTGGTTATTGATGAAATCCCTGTGGCTGAGCGACGTGCACCAACTGGTTCGTTTTGATAGTGTGCAACCCCATTACAGCCTGGTGCATCGGGCCGAATTTGAGCGGGAATTACAGCCACTTTGTCTGGATCAAGGGGTGGGCGTGATTCCTTACAGCCCCTTAGCCGGGGGTTTCCTCACCGGTAAATATCGCCGCGACACCCCCTTGCCAGAGTCACAACGGGCACAAGGGGTGCAACGGCGGTATATGAACGAACAAGGTTTCACAGCGGTAGACAATCTGGAGACCATCGGTCAGGCCCACGAAGCGACCATCGCCCAAATGGCGATTGCCTGGGTTCTGGCGAATCCGGCCGTGACTTCAGCCATTATTGGGGCCAATACCATTGAACAATGGGATGACACAGCCAAAGGGGCGGCCATAAAGTTAGCGGCTGAGGACAAAACGACTTTAGATAAAGTAACGGCGTGGCAATAAAACGTGTTCTGCATCTGCTTCATCAATATGGCCCGGAGTATGTGGGGGGGACGGAGATGTATACGCAAACGCTCGCGGCCGCGCTCCAACCCCATCACCCCAACGCCATTTTTTACCGCATCAGCCGGGCCGGAACGGGCATAAGTCAACGGATAGAATCTGATGGTCTGCGCGTTTGGTCAGCCTGGAATGGCCTGGTCACACCGTCTAGCCGCTTTTGGGCGACCTGGCGTGATCCAGCTATCTATGCCGCCTTTGCCCAGGTGTTAGATGAATTCCAGCCAGATATTGTGCATGTCCAGCATTTAATGGGGCTACCCGTTAGCCTGCTTACATTACTCCGTCAGCGACAAATCCCGTATCTGATCACTCTTCATGATTATTGGTGGCTGTGTGCTAATGCCCAACTCCGCACCAATTATGATGAAACGGTATGCTCCGGCCCGGATTGGTGGCTGAATTGCGGCCGCTGTGCTCTGGCACGGGCTGGCAAAGGGGATTCGCGCTGGCTGGGGGCCGGGTTAGCCCCTATGCTGGCTTACCGGGAGAAACTATTGCGGCCGCATCTCCGCCACGCTCGCGCTCTCATCTCTCCTACCCGTTTCGTCCGTGACATTTACGCCCAGATGGGCATCCCCCCGGAGCACATAACCGTCATTCCCCATGGCCTTGAATTGCCTGAAATAGTAAACAGTGAACAGGGGACAGTGAAGGGTGAACTGCCCCCCCCTCTCAGTTTCCCCGACCTTAGCCAGCGTGCCTCGTTACGCCTCTGCTACATTGGGGGCATTGCTCCCGCAAAAGGAGTGCATGTATTGATAGAGGCAGTAAATGGGTTGTCGGAGTCCGTGGAATTGCTAATTGGGGGGGATATGGCGGCGTTACCGGAATACGCGGCCGCGTTACGCCAACAGGCTACCCATCCCGGTATTCATTTTCTGGGCCAGCTTAATCGGGAGCAGGTGTGGCAGGTATTACAACAGAGCGACCTTCTGGTTGTGCCTACCCTGTGGTACGAAACCGCTTCGCTCATCGTTCAGGAAGCGTTTGCTGTGGGGACGCCGGTTATCGCTTCCCGGCTAGGGGTTTTACCAGAGCGAGTACGGGAAGGGGTGGATGGATTCCTGTTTACGGCGGGAGACGCGGCCGCGCTCCGCACCCTTTTACATCACCTCAGCCACCATCCCGAGTCTATACAAGGCTTACGCCAGGGTATTCAGCCCGTCTTCACCATCGCCGAACATATCGCCCAGGTAGAAGAAGTGTACGAACAGGTTTGGGTGGCACCCTTATCTCGGCTGTGGCCGGTCTCCTGACCGCGCCACCTAACTTAATTTTGAGCGAACCCTTACAGATTAAGTTTCGTCAAGACCTGACCGGTTTTCCGGTTTTCACCGCCATTCTCCATTGGGTTTGCTCCTGGCATTTGCCATCTTCGGGTGTGTTTCATTTCGGTTGAGAGGAAGAAAATAAGTTCTTTGGGGTTTCGTGGGGTACGGGCAACCCTTGTGGTTGTCCCACACGGGGCAGGCACAAGGCCTGCCCGTACATCTACCGTCAACCCCCTGAATTCCCAAAGCCTCATTATTCAACTCATTTGAAACACACCCTTTGCTATCTTCTCGAAAGGGTGAACAGCCTGAAAGGCTGTTCTACGGCTTAGGCCATTTTTCGAGTGTGCTTTTGGCGTCCAACGGTTTTTGCGGTTTTCCCCAATAATACCGGCTTAGCATGGCTACCACGAAAGACCCATCCGCCTGAGATCCCAGCGGAAAGAGGATTAACCAGGACGAGCCGCTAAAGTGAGTTGCACCGTTTGCGCCTGCCCATCCCGCAGGACGCCGAGGGTGATGGTTTGCCCCACCTGGGTGTGTTGCACAATGTACCCCAGCAGATCATCAAACTGCTCTACGGTTATGCCATCCACACTGGTGATGATGTCACCACCGAGGGGGATAGTCAGCCCATTGAGGTCGGCCTGGCGTGTGGCTCCGCGTAAACCGGCCTGTGCCGCCGGGCCACCATTGACTACCTGACTGATTAACACCCCTCGTTGGTTTGAACTCAGCCCCAGCGCTTCGGCGACCTGACTGCTGAGGGTCATGCCGGAGATGCCTAGATAGGGATGTTGCACGCGGCCGCTACTGATCAATTGCGGCACCACATTGGCAACGATATTCGAGGGTACAGCGTAACCAACCCCAGAGGAACTCCGCACCGCCGACTCAATGGCCGTATTAACACCAATCACTTCCCCTTGCAGGTTAAACAACGGGCCGCCAGAGTTGCCAGGGTTAATGGCCGCATCGGTCTGCACAATGTCGGGAATGACATATTGGGAACCATTGGGCGTTTCCGAACCGGCAGGCAGTTGCCGCCCCAGGGCGGAGACAATGCCGGTGGTCATTGTGCCTTCCAGCCCAAACGGGTTGCCGATGGCGATAACGGTTTGCCCCACGCGCAACGCCTCGGAGTCGCCCAAATCTACCGGGTTTAGCGCATCAGCCGGAACATCTACCTGGATAACGGCCAGGTCAGACTGCACATCAGTTCCGACGACGGTAGCGGCCGCTTGCGTATCATCAGCAAATGTCACCACAATCTGTTGCGCCCCCTCGACCACATGGTTGTTGGTGACGATGTGCCCCTGCGTGTCATAGACAAAGCCGGAACCTTGACCACTGCCCGCGTTAGACATGACGAGAATATGAACCACTGACGGGTTGTTCAGCTCATACAGGTTGATCAACGCCGCTTCCTCATCTGTGTAGCCGGTAATCGGCTGAGTAACGGTGGGGGAATCGGTTTGAATAACCGGTGATTCAATGGCAGACCCTACGACCGGTACGGTCAGCGGTTCGGCGGTGCTACCGGTACTGTTGTCGCCCCCCCCCAGAGGCAATAACCCACAACCTAACAAGGTGCTAATGACCAATGCCAACAAAAAGATACGTATGACTGATTTTTTCGCCATGAGAGCCTCCAATACAAAGTATCAAATGATAGGTGATGCCACTGTTCTCGTACTCTGACACACAGGGTTTGTCGGATAAGGCAGAGTAACAGGGTTAGGAAACCGGTCCCACCGTCCGACAAAGGCGTTTGGGGTCTTCGGGATTTCGTGGGGTACGGGCAACTCTTGTGGTTGCCCCACACTGGGCAGGCACAAGGCCAGCCCGTACATCTGCTGTCAACCCCCTGAATTCCCAAAGAACCGGCGTTTGCTGACTACGAGATTGTTTACTGTTCACTATTTACTGATTTTGAAGGCTGTTTGTAAAAAAAGTTTGAGGAAGTTGTAAAGGAGTGCTTCCGATTGGATGAGGGGAAAATGAGGGGGGGGAGGGGGTTATTAGTGTATTGGTTATTGCTGTACACCAATAACCAATACACTAATAACTACTGGAGTTTAGAGCGCGAGGAGAGAGCGAGAGGAAATTACTCTGGAAAACCCTCTAGCTCTGGCTCTGAACTCAAGTAACTAATAACTTTTACCCTCAACCACGGCCAGTGTAACCGTTGCCTTAGATACCAGTTTTTCTCCCTCTTGGGTTTTGGCATAGACGGATGATTCGACGACGGTGAGGGTTTTACCGGCGCGAAGGACATCGGCGCGGCCGCGGAGATGTTCTCCTATGGCCGGACGGAGCAGATTTATCTTGAACTCGGCGGTGAGCACAATTTCACCGGGGGCGATGAGTGAACCTGCGGCCGCGCCCGCCGTATGATCTGCCAATGTTGCCTGTACCCCGGCATGAATAAATCCATCTTGCTGGAGGTGTTCAGTCCGTACCACCAGAGTTGTTTCACACCAACCAGGCCCTATATCAGTCAGTTCAATGCCTAGATGTTGGATAAATGGGGCCTGCCGGAATATGGCCTGGACAGTTTGTTTATAATCAGGGTTTTTAGCTATCAACATAAGTGATGGTAACTCCTACGAAAATGTAGGGCGATTTTGTAAATCGCCCGGTGGACGATTTACAAAATCGTCCTACAGATTTTCATCCCTCTTGGTGTGCCAAAGGCTCATGGGGAACTCCTGAAGGCTGGCTCAGGTGTAAACAAGGCAACCACGACGGGCGAGCATCGTCAGGCTGGGGGGATTATGTTCCAGGCGGTTCCAGCGCAAATCGAGTTTGCGGAGATGGGGCAGGGAGTAGAGATTGTCGGGTAAATGTGTTAATTGGTTGGCGCGAAGATCGAGATATTCCAGAGCATGAAGATTGACGATTGTGGCTGGAAGAGCCGATAGACGGTTAAACCGCAAATCCAATTCGGTCAGATGGGCCAGATTGCCGATGGTTTCGGGGAGTTCGGTGAGCTGGTTCGCCTGCAAATTGAGCTTAACAAGTGAAGACAGTAGACCTATGGCCTCGGGCAAGGTAGTAAGCTGATTTTTTTGGAGATGAAGCTCCACCAGATTTGTTAAGTTACCAATTTCTGGGGGTAACGTAACCAGGGAATTGTTGTAGACACGCAATTCCACCAATGTTCTGAGATTGCCCAGCCAGGCGGGAAGCTCTTGAAACTGGTTGTCGGTGATATTGAGATAACGAAGTTGGTTCAGCTCCGCCAATGAAGGGGGTAAGTGAGGCAACTGATTGTTACTCAAATACAGAAAAACGAGATGGCGAAGCTCGCCCAGGGAGTCTGGCAAAGCCCAAAGGTGATTATGTCCCAGATCGAGCATTTGCAATTGCCCCAGGCTACCGAGGTTATGGGGAATAGCGGTTAGCTGATTTTGGGACAGGTTAAGGGTTTTCAGGTGGCGGAGTTGGGTGATGTCGTCGGGGATGTGGCTTAATTGGTTGTCGTACAGGCTGAGTGAGATGAGGTGGGGCAGTCTGAGCAGATCAAGCGGGAAGTCGGCCAGGTGGCAACTGTCCAGGTGGGCGTGATGTAATGAGGCTAAATCGGCATGGGTGGTGAGGGCGGAGAGTAGAACGCGGCCGCTAATGGGAGCCAGGTGTTGGTGGTTCATTCGGTCTTTCCCAGTTTCCGTTTTATCCGCTTCTCTAACTCACGGATGGCCTGTTGGCGGGCCTCTTCTCCGTCGTGATCCCACTGCACCCGTGCCCGAAGTTTGGGAATGGGTTCGTCACGATGACCGAGAAGGTGGAACAACGCGGCCGCGCAGTGATAGCGCACCAGCATCATCGGTTCACCCGCTTCCCGGCGCAACACCTCTAACAACACCGGGGCACAGGTTGCCAGCGTCCCTTTTTCGCGCAGGTTGTACCAAATCTGGTAGTACGGATCATATTGCCGCTGGCGAATCATCTCCAGCAAATCTTCGACCTCTTGTTGGTCATATGTTTGCGCCGCCTGTCTTGCGTGCCATTCCCAGGCATCTTGCCAGTTGCTAAATTCCGGTTGTTCTTGTGACATGGTTTGGGAGTTGGGAGTTGGGAGTTGGGAGTTGGGAGTTTGCGAGTTGCGAGTTTGCGAGTTTGGGAGTTTGCGAGTTGGGAGTTTGCGAGTTTGCGAGTTGCGAGTTGCGAGTTGCGAGTTTGCGAGTTTGCGCGTTTGCGAGTTGTGAGTTTGCGAGTTGCGAGTTTGAGAGTTTGTGAGTTTGGGGGTTTGAGAGTTGCGAGTTTGCGATTTTGCGGGTTT
>JAGNBF010000002.1 GCA_018004935.1 Chloroflexota bacterium
TGAGTTTAGAGTTCAGAGCCAGAGCTAGCGGGTTTTCCAGAGTAATTTCCTCTCGCTCTCCCCTCTCTCCTCTCGCTCTAAACTCCAGTTCAGGGATTTGGGGGGTAAATGTGTCGCCAGGGGTAACAATCCAATTCAACAGCAGCGATAGGGTAGCAGGTTCCTTCCAGAGCATAAAGTTCTTCTAGCTGAAGGTGAGGATTTTCCGGGGTGAGCAAAACACCATAGGCGAGCACCCACTGAGATGGTGCGATGTCTGCCAACTCATCCTCGGTCATGGGGTTGCCTGTTTCATCAACCAGATAAGGCATAATTTGTGCGACTGTGCCCAGAAACCGCAGGTGAATGGGTTGATCTTGGGGATAATGTTTGAACAAATCTGGGTCAGGCGACTCATAAGCCAGGTCGAAGGTGGTCTGGAAGCCAACCGTCTGCCATTGCCCGTCTCGTTCGACGGCCAGATATTGCGCTGTAAAGAACGGTTCACCGTCGGCGGTTGTGACCGGATACCCGACCAGAAAAACATGATCACCGGGTTCGGGGAAGGTCGCGGCCGCACCATTTTCCTGCCCCAGTGGTAGATGACGGCTAAAGGTGTAACTGCGGCCGCGTACCCTCATTACCTCTCCCTCATCTGTCATCACCTCAAACGTCCCGACATCAAATTCAAGCACCGTCGCCGCAAACCCGGCTTCGTAAAAAAGCTGTTTTTCAGCCGAGAGGAAAACCGGTTTTAGTTGGGGCCAGTGGATGACCAATGTTTCGCCGGTCATCCAAGCGGTGGGAATGTCTGGGGATGCGGCCGCGTGTCCTTGCCATATCAGGCTGGTGATCATTTGCTGGTAAATGACCGCTTCATCGGGCACAAGCGCATCGGTCGCACTTTGAAAATAAAGGCTCACCACCGTGCCTTCCGCGCAGAAAAGCAACACAGCACTGGAACCACCGCCGCCCCCAGGAGCCGGGCTGAAGTGAAAGAAGGCCGGTTGACCACCGAAAGTGGCATTCAACGCCATCTCTAACCCCACCGGCACACCGGGGAAATCACTCGGGTGGGTGCTGACACGGGCCAACCAGTCGGTGCAGGTGGGCGGGGATGGGGTGGATGTAGTAGATGGTTCGTCGGGCAGTGCGGCCGCGTTCCCCTCAGCTTCATTGGCAGTGGGCACAACACGGCGACTGATCCGCACCTGTGAACCCGTTTCCGGGGCACTGAAAACAGTGCCGCCTGCGCCGCTATTTTGCACCTGCCACAGCGAGGGGTAAGTAATGGTGTATGCACCATCACCGCTTTGATACCAGAGCCAGCCCGGTAACGGCGTGGAAAATGGGGGTTCAGGCAAGGTGGTAGGAGCTGAAGTTGGTGTGAACGTGCTGGGGGGCGCGGCCGCGGACGGGACAAGCACCGTATTTTGAGCCACAGGTATTTCCCCAACGGTGGGCGTAAGGGGGAGCACATCTGGGGTGGCACAAGCCGCTAATAGGCCCAATCCGATCAGGGCAAACAAGGCAAGCAAGATTCGCTTCATATCTCACCTATATCAGGGCCAGGAACGGTAAAAACCGCTCCTGGCGCAAATCTGTTGTGGTTAGCGCGGCCGCAACACCACCCCCCACTTTTCTCCCACCGTCACCTTCACCTTACCCTCTGCCACTTCGTACCCGTCCCCACTCAACAGTTCCACCCAACTTTCCCCACCAGCCGGTAATTCTACGGTATGCACCCGCTCATCCGCATTCAAAACAACCAGCACCTCTTCCCCTTCATAGCGCCGGGCAAAAGCAAAGAGGCAACGCGCATCGTCCGTTAGGATGGTCTGGTAATTCCCCAGGCGCAGGGCGGGCGATTGACGGCGCAGGCGGATGAGTTGCTGGTAACTGACGAACAATTCTTCATCAAACTTGACCTCATCCGGGGTAGTGCGCTGTGTGCCATTGGGCAGGAACGCTTCCGGCTCGTAGGCCAGATCGCGCCAGACCATCGGCTTGCGGCAACAGGGATCATTGGCTCCCCACATGCCAGCCTCGTCACCATAATAAATCATGGGCGCACCCGGGTAGGTCATTTGCATGAGGACAACGAGTTTTTGCATCTGGCGCGCGGCCGCGGACGGTTTGCTCGTGTCATAGGCCGCATTGTTCTCCACCTTGTGCCAGTGGCAATCATCGCTCCAGTGACGATAAGGTAGGTTCCGGTTGACGGTGTGAGAAGCCAGCCGGTGCGTGTCATGACTGCCAAACAGGTTTTGCAGGACATACGCCACTTCCGGCGGGTATGCCTCCCGCAGGTCGCGCAATTGGGCCTCAAACTGGCTGGCGGTGATGCGCCGTTGCTGGTTGATGAAAAAATCGGCGCAGGCATAGGCAAAGTCGTAATGCATGATAGCGTCGAACTCATCCCCTTGCAGATACGCCTTCTCCTCGTCCAATGTGCCAATCACCTCGGCCACCAGATACGCTTCGGGGTTGATAGTGCGGACGAATTGCCGCCACGCTTTCCAGAACGGGTGGCGCACACAGAAGGCCACATCCAGCCGCCAGCCATCAATGCCATCACGGGGATCGCCATCCCCATCGGGGTCGAGCCAGCGGCGGGTGGCGGCAAACACATAATCACGCGGGCCAGCCACCGTGCCATTTTCATCCTGGCGTAATTCGGGCAAATCGGGCACACCAAACCAGCCTTCGTAGGTGAACGGCTCCCAACTCTGCACCTTGAACCAATCGGCATAAGGCGAGGCCAACCCTTGTGCTACCACGTCGCGGAAGGCCCAACTGTTGATCCCCATGTGGTTAAACACCCCATCGAAGACAATCCGCAGGCCGCGCTCGTGTACCTCAGCGATGAGTTTCAGCATGAGCTTATCGGCGGCTGTCCAGAGCCAGGTGGATGGGTCGGCCGGGTTTTCCTGGGCCATGAGGGCCAGGTCGCCTGCCGGATCGGGGCCGAAGTACGGGTCAATGTGGTGGTAGGTGGCTCCGTCGTATTTGTGGGCGGAAGGGGCCATGAAGACGGGGTTGAGGTAGATGGCTTCGACACCCAACTCTTGCAGGTAATCAAGGGAGTCGAGGATGCCCTGAATGTCGCCGCCGTAACGCCGCCGCTGGATATTGTGCCAGAGGTTGAGGCCGGTCATTTGTTCGTAGGGCTGGAGTTTGTACCAGTCGGATGTCCAGGGGTGAACCTGCCAGGGGGGTGTCTGGTTGTGGGGCCAGGAACCGGCGATGCTGTCGAGGGTGGGATCATTGTGCGGGTCGCCGTTGCGGAACCGCTCCGGGAAGATTTGATACCAGATGATGCCTTTGGCCCATTGCGGGACGAATTGGGTGTTGTGCATGGGGAACTCCTGCGAAAATAGCTACTGATGGTGGAAACATGGATAGGAAGAAACACGGATGGGGATGAAAATGGTGGCGTTATTTTCATCCATCTTGGTGAGCACCCATGGGGGACTCCTACGAAAATAACCACGGATAGTGGAAACACGGATAGGAAGAAACACGGATGGGGATGAAAATGGTGGCGTTATTTTCATTCCTCTTGGTGCGCCGTAGGCCCATGGGGAACTCCTACGAAAATGTAGGGCGATTTGGCAAATCGCCCGGACGATTTACAAAATCGTCCTACAGATTTTTCGCTCATGCTGACGGTCTCCGTTGGCATGTCGGGTAGGACGCTCCGCGTCAGAAGGGCGCGGAGCGCCGGGATGGTTCCTGCCACGCAGAGGATGGAAGGAGTTGCAAGGGCAAATTATCGCTGATTTGGGGAAAATGGGGGAATTGAGATGAGGGAGCGGTGAGTTTTTTCGCCGCGTCGCCCATTCGCCCCATCGCCGCGTCTTGTTTTCAGAGGACGTTACTTGTCACAGAGGAATGGGGCATGTTAGAATGCTTCTCTATGAGCCGAATTGTTTTTATGGGGACGCCTGAGTTTGCTGTCCCTACTCTCCTGAAGTTAATCGAAACACAAGAGGTGGTGGGTGTTGTGACCCAGCCGGATCGCCCGGCGGGACGGGGGCAGGAATTGCGCCCGTCGCCAGTGAAGATCGCGGCCGCGTCCCACGCCATCCCTCTCTACCAACCCAAATCGCTCAAGGCCCCGGAAAGCATCGAACCCATCCGCGAGTGGAACCCCGATGTGATTGTGGTGGCGGCATTTGGGCAGATTTTGCGGCCGCATCTCCTCAACCTACCCCCGCATGGCTGTCTCAACGTCCACGCCTCACTCCTGCCCCGGTGGCGCGGGGCTTCCCCTATCCACCATGCCATCCTGGCCGGGGATGCGGAAACGGGTATCACCCTCATGCAGATGGATGTGGGGCTAGACACCGGGCCGATGTACGTGCAGAAGGCTACCCCTATCGGGCCAGATGACACGGCGGAAACGCTCCATGATCGGTTGGCAGAGATGGGCGCAGAGATGATCGGGGCACATCTGGACGAGATTCTGGCGGGACGATTCCCGCCTCAGCCGCAGGATGAGACGTTTATGACCTACGCGCCGATGATTCAGAAAGAGGCGGGGCAGATTGATTGGGGCAAGGCGGCGGTGGAAATTGACCGGCACATCCGGGCGATGACGCCGTGGCCGGGGGCGTTTACCTTTTGGGAGGGGCAACTGGTGAAGATTTTGCGGGCGCGGCCGCAAACCACCCCCATTCTCTCCGCAGGTGAACCAGGCCAGGTCATGTCCCACCCGGATGGGGCGATGGTGCTAACCAGTGATGGCGGCATCATCCTGGACCAACTCCAGTTGGCTGGGAAAAAGGTGATGGAAGCGCGGGAGTTTGTGCGCGGCCGCGGGGACTTTTTGACAGCACGGCTGAGTTAAGAAGAGTTTATTAGTGTATTGGTGTGTTCGTGAAGGCTCAATACACCAGTACACCAATAACGAATACACTAAAGACATGAAACTACTCATTTACGGTGCGGGCGCGGTGGGACGATACCTGGGGGGGATGTTAGCCCAGGCAGGCAATGACGTGACGTTGGTGGTACGGCCAGAGGGAGCGGCGCTGATTCAGGCTGAGGGGCTGACGGTGGTGAGTAAGGAGGCGACGGTGATGACGCGGCCGCAGGTCGTCACCTCTCTCCGGCAGGCCATGCTCAACAACAACAGTTACGATGCTTTTCTCCTCACGATGAAGGCGTACTCCATCAATCAGACCATAGACGAGATGATTGCCTTTTGCCCCACGCCGCCAACGCTGATTACCCTGCAAAACGGCATTGGTATCGAGGAGCAGTTCCAACAGCAGTTCCCCCAAACCCCGATCATTGCCGGGTCGGTTACGACACCCGTCAGTCTGAAAAACGAAAATGAGATAGTGGTGGAAAAAAGCGGCCGCGGCGTAGGTGTGGCTCATACGCAGGCTAAGGGCAAAATCGGCCCCTGGAAAGGATTATTTCAAGAAGCGGGCATCAAGACGGTTAGCCTCAAGAATTACAAGAGCCTGAAATGGTCAAAGGCGTTGTTGAACATCATCGGCAATGCCAGTTCAGCCATTTTGAACCGGCATCCCGGGGTGGTATACCAGAGTGAGGCAATGTATGCGATGGAACTGGCGGCCATCCGCGAGACGCTGAAGGTGATGGAACGGCTCAAGTTGGAGGTCGTGAATTTACCGGGGGCACCGGCCTGGTGGCTGGCGTTTGGGGTAAAAAATTTGCCCCCTGGCCTGCTGAAACCCATATTGACCCAGATGGTGGCTCGCGGCCGCGGTGACAAAATGCCTTCCTTCGCCCTTGACCTGACCGCCGGAAAAAAACAGAGCGAAATCCTTTACCACAATGGGGCCATCGCCAAAGCCGGGCGCGAACTCGGCATCGCCACCCCAGTCAATACCGCCCTCACCGACATTCTCCTCAAACTCGTCAGCCAGGAACTTGACTGGCAAAGCTACAGTGGCAACGTCAAACAACTAGTCGAAGATATCAAACGATACGCCAGATAAATGACAGGTATCAGCCATTTTTGCTGAGACCCTTACATCAAGGGTTGCCCGTACCCCGCGAAATCCCCAAGAACCTAACTTTGGCCGGTCTCTTGACTATGCCACCCAACTTAATTTCGAGCGAACCCTTATTTTTGTTCCTTCCGGGTGGGGGTAGGTTCTACCTGTGGTTTTGCCGTGGCGGTAGGCGGCAAGGGGGCTAATGTAGCTGTGGGATCGGGCTTGGGTTTTGTGGGGGTAGGTGGTTCAGAAGTGGGACGCGGCGGTTCTGTCGGGTCAGGCAGAGAAGTAACAACAATAAATGTCGGAGTAGTCAGGGGCGTTGTGGTGGGGATAGACGTTGACCCAGGAGCCGAGGGCGCCGTTGACGAAATCGCTGGGGTAGGCGAATTCGGCATAACGGCGGAGCTACGGGTAGAACTATCTGGTAATGTCATACCCAATGTGGGCGAGACTGTGTTTGTCGGAGTAGGCGAAGTTTGTTCTTCAACCGCCGGGTTAAGCATCATCGTAACGGTTGGTCGTGACGCTGTTAACGTTAAACCAAAACTGGGCGACTCAGGGGTAGCCGTAACCACCGAATTGTTGGTCTGGTTTATCATTCCCCAAACACCTACCATCCCCAACAGGCACAAGATGATTATCCAGGGTAAGAGGCTCAAAAAGGAAGGCCGTCGGGGGTTGGTTTTGGGGGCAACAAGCGAGTCAGGAGCCGGGGGAGAGGTAGGCATCAGTTCTGGCCCTGAGGCGAAAAGCGGCGCAAACGAGCTAACCTCGGTGGGGGGTATGTTTTCTTTTGCTTGACCATTAGACGAAACAGCCCCTTCCACATCCGCATCCGGTAACAGGGCCGGGGCCAGGAGCAGGCGTTCATCGGTGGAAATAATTTCCACCTCTTGTAATGCCTCGGCTAACTGCTCTATAGAGTGATAACGTTTATCTGGCTCTTTGGCCAATGCTCGTTCAATAATGGCGACTAAGGCGGTAGGGAGTTGGGAGTTAAATTGGTGAATATCGGGCACAGCGTCAAAGAGATGACTGTGCAGGGTGTCATAGCGGCCAGTAGCCTGGAACGGCCGACGGTTAGCCAGCATTTCGTAGAGGATAATCCCCAGGGTGTAAATATCAGAACGAGGATCAACGGCGCGGCCGCGAATAATCTCCGGTGACATATACGCCGGTGTACCTGGTGACAGCCCATCCCCCGTCAGATTGTCACCATCCAACAACTTGGCAATACCAAAATCCATCAGCACAGCATGGCCCTGGGGGGTAATCATCACATTGGCCGGTTTTAGATCCCGATGCACAACATGCCGTTTGTGGGCATAAGCCAGGGTTTCACACAATTGCAGGACAATCGTGCGGGTTTCTTCTAAAGGGAGGGGTTTTTGTTTTTCCCGGGCTTCAGCTAGTTTTTCTTCCAGGGTTTGCCCATCCAGGTAATTTAACACAAGGAAGTAAATCCCATCAGTCACACAAAAATCATGGAATCTAACAATACCAGGATGATTCAGGCGGCTGAGGGCTTTCGCTTCCCGCTGAAAACGCTGAATCGCATCCTTATCCATCATCAGATGAGGGTGAATACGTTTAATAGCCACAAGGCGATCTTGCTCCAGATCAACCGCCCGATAAACCTCACCCATATTGCCTGACCCTAAAAATGTTTCAATTCGGTAACGTTCTACCAGAACCATATTTGTTGTAATGGCAATGTGATCGGTTGTGTTTGTCATAATTCAAACTCACACAGAGAACTACCTTTTACTTTGGAGAGGAGCATTAGATACTTCTACTATACCTGGGCGACGCTTTTTTAGGCGTTAAGGAAAAGAAAATAACTCTGGTAAAAGGGGTTTCTCCTGATTTCGCCCTCACCCCACGCCTGCGTTAAAATCGCCCTTGTGAAACTGATCATCCAAATCCCTTGCCTGAACGAAGCCGACAGCCTGCCCACTGTCCTGGCGGATTTGCCTACCCACATTCCTGGTATTGACCAGATAGAGGTTCTGGTGATAGATGATGGCAGTACGGATGGGACGGGGAACGCGGCCGCGGCCCTCGGCGTCCATCACCTCATCCGGCACAAACAGTGGCAGGGCCTCGCCCGCGCCTTCCAAGACGGCCTGGACGAATGTCTGCGCCAGGGAGCCGACATCATCGTCAACACCGACGCCGACAACCAATACCCCGCCCACTACATCGCCGATCTCGTCGCCCCCATCCTGCGCGGTGAGGCCGATATGGTCATCAGCGACCGGCAGGTGCAAAATATTCCCCACTTCTCCCCAATGAAAAAGCTGTTCCAAAAAATCGGGAGCCAGGTCGTCCGCAACATCAGCGGCACAACTGTGCCCGATGCCGTCAGCGGCTTCCGCGCCTACTCGCGGTCAGCGGCCTTGCGGCTCAACGTCCTCTCCCGCTTCAGCTACACCCTGGAGACGATTATCCAGGCAGGCAAAATGGGGCTGACCATCGTCAGCATCCCCATCCACACCAACGAGACAGAGCGGCCTTCACGTTTGCAGAAGAACATGTGGCATTTTATGAAAGCCCAGGCCAGCACCATATTACGCGTTTATGCTTTTTATGAGCCGTTACGCACCTTTGGCTACATTTCTTTACCCTTTCTGCTGGTCGGTGTGGGTTCCTGGCTCCGCTTTTTCTACTTCGTCCTCACCGAGCAGTCCGGCGTGGCCCGCCACACCCAATCCATCACCATCGGTTCCGGGTTGTTCGTGGCTGGGGTTCTCATTCTCCTCTTCGGTATCCAGGCGGATATTGCCAGCAAACACCGACAGTTAACCCAGGAGATGTTGTACCGGCTGAAGAAGCAGGAGATGGAGAGGAACACAGAGGAAAGGGCCGGGGAGAAGGAAGCATAGGCGTTGAAAATTCAGCCGGTTGTAATGAGGGTAAACACACCCTATAATCCATACATGCGTTCTATTGTTTAGCCATTCACAAAGAGGTGACATGACCAATTATCAAAGAACAGTGCCGCAACTCCGGGAAGTCGCTTCGCTCTTTTGGCCTGCCGAACTCTCCAAAGAAGCCGCCCAATTAAGTGTTCTTCCTCTTTTGTTAGAGACACAAGGGCAGTTTCTCTCCATTTTAGGTGTTGATCTCCCTTCACCACAGCATTACTTTAATCTGATAAATGACGCTAATTTGCCTACCAACCAATTCTTGAAACACCTAATGGTTTTGGCTGATTTCGGTGGCGAACTTTTGCAACGAGTAAACAAGAATTTTTCGCTTTTGTTTCCCGAACGTCAACTTGAATATGAATGGCGTGGAAAAACCTACCAGTATACCTTTCATGCTTTACCGATTGCCAGATCCCTCAACAATGACCGACTAGGTGTAAGTGGCAAAAAATTAGTGCAGGGGCAACGAACCAATATTCTTTTGCATGATGTCATCGCCATTCTTATCTTCGGCAGTGTTTGTACCAACCCCGAAATAGCCGAGGTATTAACCCAGTGTGAAATCAGTCATTATCTAGGACAAACAAAAGAATTAGAGAATTTTGTTAAGGAGCGTTACCTTTGGGTCAGCCGTATTGTTGCTGGTTCAAAATCCAATAATTTAGGCCAACTGGCGCAGAAATTTGTTCAGAAATATTTGGTAGACCATCTACATGTTCCTGGTGTTACCATCAAGCCGAATGGACACCTGCCAGGCGTCGCTCATACAGATAAGGCAACCAACCGACTGACCTCTTTTGACATTGTTGTCAGCCGAGATGATCGTTTTGTTGCAATTGAAGTGAGTTTCCAGGTAACAACCAACAGTGTGGTAGAAAGAAAATCGGGCCAGGCGCAAGCTCGTTACCAACAAATCAACGACGCTGGTTACAAAATAGCGTATGTATTGGACGGTGCAGGGAATTTCCAGCGAGTATCAGCATTATCCACCATTTGTGCCTACAGTCATTGTAATGTCGCTTTTTCTTCTGACGAATTGAACCTTTTGTGCGATTTCATTCGGGAGTACCTGCAATGACCCATCTCTCCGAAAACAGTCACCGTTTAACCATTAACCAGGTTCAGGAAGAACATTTTCCAATCGGTTTCTCTGATGTTGGCCTGATTCTATTACCCTTTGAGTCAACAGTTAAACAGCCTGATTATCAGGAAAATCTGAAACGACTTATTCGTGATGAAGTTAAGTCGTTAAGAGAAGAAGCCACTTTGATTGTTTTAGGGGAAGCCTATGATCTTGTACATGTTCACGCCGCTTTAGAAGGTCTGATGACGTATCAGGTTTGGACGGCAATTAAGCGAGATCAACCAAAATGCAAACCTGATCACACTGCCTTACCCGAAAACCATTTTAGTGCTGTTATCTACACCAAATATACCGGCTCGTTAAACCATACAATTACCCGTATCCAATACACCTACTGCCCGGCGTGTGACAAAACAACAAAAGATTATGGTGGTAAAAAACACACCTATAACACGTATGGCACATTACTTTCCGATGTATGGCGCGACATTACGGGTGATTTGGATGGCTCTTTGGATGCGGTAATTGAACGTTTTGCTGATCTTTTTGGCTTGGAAACCTATCAAGAGCTTCGAGTATTGGATTGGCGACAACGTTTTGACCCTATAGACGAAGCAACACCAGATTATGCCGAACCCCCACCTGGTTATTTAACCCAAACGAATCTGTTTGCCCTGCCTCAACCGGTTGACCGAGAAAGTCGCCTGGTATTAGGGGATTGTTTGGAGAACCTCAGAAGCATCCCGGATGAATCGGTGGATTTTGCCTTTATTGATCCCCCTTACAATCTCAAGAAAAAGTACAACAGCTATGCGGATGATCTGTCGGTGCAGGAATATTTTGCCTGGTGTGATGAATGGATAGCAGAGGTAGCACGTATTTTGCGACCAGGGTGTACGGTCGCTATCCTCAATATTCCCCTGTGGGCCATTCGTCATTTCTTGTTCATGGAGACGATCCTTCGTTTTCAGAACTGGATCGCCTGGGACGCGCTCTCTTTTCCCGTCAGAATGATTATGCCAGCCCACTATGCTATTGTCTGTTTCACTAAAGGAACGCCGCGCCCATTGCCAGGATTGATAGGTCAGGCCAACGCATTGCCTATCCCTCAGACAGCATCTATTTTCCAACCATTAGAGCCGTTGGCAGAAGGGTATTGTTTACGTTCTAGTTGTGTCCAACAAAGAAAAACACTTGGTTTAACAGATCGTGGAGTTCTAACTGACCTATGGTGGGACATTCATCGGCTCAAACATAACAGTCGGCGGGTGGATCATCCCTGCCAATTGCCGCCACAACTACTATACCGTCTGATTTCCCTTTTCACAGAGCCAGGGGAAATGGTCTTGGATTGTTTTAATGGTGCCGGAACCACAACATTGGCGGCACATCAATTGGGGCGGAAATATTTGGGGATAGAATTTTCAGAAAAATATTTCGCTATAGCTCAATCGCGGCATGAGGAAATCAGGCAGGGCTTTGATCCGTTCAGAAAAGAACAACGGGAATTAACAGAAAAAAACAGCACAGTGGAACGAATGCCAACAATACGGTATGAAGTACCTAAAAAGACATTGCAGTTGGAAGTACGACGGGTGGCCCAGGCGTTAGGCAAGTTACCAAGTCGTCAAGAAATGATTCAGCATGGATCATATCCGATTCGGTATTATGATGAATATTTTGCCAGTTGGGGAGAGGTGTGCGCGGCCGCACGCCATAACGGTATGTCAGAAGAACGTACACCCCATCAGCCCCCAACCAATGGTGCGCCTGAGGTGATTCAACTCTCCTTCTTTGGGCGCGGTGATCGCAATGCCAGAAGATAGCGGACGCACTCCCTTTACCTTTTGTAGCTAAGTGAGCAACAGAATACAATCAGTGTCATCAGTGCTATTTGCCCATTAATCAAAGGAGTGAGTCATGTTATACGGATATGCCGGAAAAGTTTTGCATGTTGATCTGACCAACCAGACCCTGGAGGTCGAACAGCCCACCGAGGCGTTTTATCGCCAATATGTAGGTGGGAGCCTCATGGGGTTGTACTACCTGTGGAAGAACACACCCAAAGGCGCCGATGCCCTCGGCCCGGACAATACGATGGTGTTTGCCCTGAGTGCCCCCACCGGCATGGCTGTCAGTGGGCAGAGCCGTTGCACCCTCACCTGCAAATCCCCTAGCAGTGGCGGCGCGGCCGATAGTCAGGCGGGTGGTTTCTGGCCCGCCGAGCTAAAACGAGCCGGATTTGATGCCATTGTGGTCAAGGGCGCGGCCGCAACCCCCGTCTATCTCTGGATTGAAGACGGCAAGGCCGAACTGCGCGACGCCTCCCACCTGTGGGGCCAGACCACCTTCGTGGTGGATGAAACCCTCAAAGCTGAATTAGGCGACAACAAAGTAGAAATCGCCCAGATTGGCCCCGCCGGGGAAAAATTGTCTAACTTCGCCGCCGTGATGAACATGGCCAACCGGGCCTGGGGCCGCACCGGCGTGGGTGCAGTGATGGGTAGCAAAAAGTTGAAGGCGATTGTGGTGCGCGGCCGCGACAAAGTCACCCCCGCCGACAAAACCCGTCTGGCCGCCCTCTCCAAAAAAGGGGCCGCTGAGTTCCCCGGTAGCGACATGGAACTGTTCGGCAAATACGGCACCGCCGACACCGTCATGGCTAATCATGGCGCGGGTGGCCTGCCCACCAACAACTGGGATGCAGGCGTCATGGCTACCGCCAACCTCATCAGCGGCGAACGGCTCTACGACGAACTCCTGCGCGGCGCAGAAGCCGGTAATCAAGACAAACTAGGCCGTGATACCTGCTACGCCTGCATCATCCGCTGTAAACGCGTGGTGCAAACGGAATGGCAAGGCGTCCCCCTGGTACCTGAATACGGTGGTCCAGAATATGAAACCATCGCCACCTTTGGTTCTTACTGCGGCATCGAAGATTTACATGCCGTCACTTACGCCAATCAGCTTTGCAACGAGTACGGCGTAGACACCATCTCCTGCGGGGCGACGCTGGCCTGGGCCATGGATTGTTATGAGCACGGCGTCTTCACCCAGGAAGAATTGGATGGCATTGATCTTCGTTTTGGCAACGCCGAAGGCATGATCGCCATTTTGCAGAAAACGCTCAATCAAGAAGGTATTGGGCATGCCCTGGCGATGGGGTCAGCCAAAGCCGCCGACTATCTGGGCAAAGGGCACGACTACCTGATGACAGTCAAAGGGCAGGAGTTCCCGGCCCACATGCCCCATGTCAAACGTAGCCTGGCTCTCATCTACGCCGTCAACCCGTTTGGGGCCGACCACCAATCCTCGGAACATGACCCCATGTACCATCCCAAAACCTACGAAGGTACACCTGAGGCCCCTGGCGCGAAACGGTTTTTGGCGCCAATTGGTCTAACGCGGCCGCAACCCACCAAAGTGCTCAACGCCGAAAAAGTAGAATTCGCCCTCAAAACCCAATACAACTACAGCAGTGCCGACACCATCAGCGTCTGCCAGTTTGTCTACGGCCCCGGCTGGCAACTCTATGGCCCCCAAGACATGGCCGAACTGATGAGCGCGGCCACCGGCTGGGATGTTAGCGTAGACGAAATTCAGGAAATCGGACGGCGGCGTCTCAACCTGATGCGGGCCTTCAACGCCCGCGAAGGTCTCAACCGAGATCAAGACACCCTGCCCAAGAAAATGTTCCGTCAGGCACTCACCGGGGGCAAAAGTGATGGCATCATCCTGGATCAGGCCGAACTAAACACCGGGTTGGACATGTATTTCGAGCAGGCTGGTTGGGACAACCAGGGCGTGCCCACCCGTGCCACACTGGAATCCACCAACATGATCTGGGTCGCGGACGACCTGGGGGTGTGATAAACTTAAATCATGGAGGTGACTATGCAAGAAGCAGAACTCCTTGAGCAAGAAACTTTATATCCTATCGTTGAGTTTCCTGACCCCGAAGAATTGCCTACAGAGGATGGTGTCCCCTTGGAATCGCCCTGGCATCGCGCCCAAATCAACCTGCTCCTGGAATCCTTGGATTACTTCTGGCAAGATCGTACTGATTATTATGCCGGGGGTAATATGTTTCTCTATTACAGTCGCCAACAAGTACGTAAACGAGAGTACAATGGCCCCGACTTTTTCATCGTTCAAGGAGTGGATGGTTCCTATGAACGGAAATATTGGGCTGTTTGGGAAGAAGGGGGCCGCTATCCCGATTTGATTATCGAACTCCTTTCCCCATCTACGGCTCGCCAGGATAAAACAACGAAGAAGGAACTCTACGATCAGGTTTTCCACACACCTGAATATTACTGCTATGACCCAGATACGCAGGAATTGTTTGGCTGGCATCGGCAATCCAGAGGTTATGAAGCCTTGGACCCTGACCCAATCACCGGCCGATTGTGGAGTGGGGTTCTAAATGCCTGGATTGGTCGGTGGGAAGGCAAGTTTATTGGTCGAGATGCCGTCTGGATGCGCTTTTTTACGGAAGAAGGGCAGTTAATTCCCATTATCGCTGAGGCCGAAGCGGCCCGCGCCGAAGCCGAAGCGACCCGCGCCGAAGCCGAAGCGGCCCGCGCTGAAGCCGAAGCGGCCCGTGCTAAAGCCGAATCCGTTCGTGCCGAGGCTGAATCCGCTCGTGCCGAGGCCGAATCCGCTCGTGCCGAGGCCGAATCCGCTCGTGCTAATACAGAAGCGGCCGCACGCCAAACCGCCGAAGCCGAAATCGCTCGTTTGCAAGCAGAATTAGCCCAATTGCGTTCTTCACAAACACCAGCTAACCCTTGAGTGCGTCTTTTTAGGTAACGACTAAGGCTCTCGAGGGCTGAACTTATCGAAGCCTCGTATTGCCTTCGACAAGCTCAGACACCGGCTTAGTCGTTACCTTTTTAGGATGTAATCGGCGGCAGGTTGGCGAGCAAACGCTGACCATTGCCAAACCTGCCGTCGTTCACTCGTAATTTTAACCTCGGTTCAATTTTGTTTATTCCAGCCATCTATCCAAAATTTAACGTCTGCGCTTGTTTACTCTGGTTTTCTTCTTGATAATCAGCGTATGCGTTTAAAGAGTGTCCCCCTCAAAACGGTTTCTCTGCCCTGGCCTCAATTTTCTTTTCGCTTCCCTACTTTCCGCCTTTCGACCCTTGGCCTCTATATCATTGGTTTACTCGTAGCCGCACTGATGCTCCTCACCCCGCTTTACCTGGTGATGCGTACGGCTGGCTCTGGGACAGCCGCACTTGATATCCTGGTGAAAGCAAGCACCATACAGGCATTGGGCCGAACAATATCGCTTTCGTTGGCTGTGACAGTAGCTTCAGCCCTGGTTGCGGTTCCCCTGGCCTGGTTGACGGTGTGTACAGATTTGCCAGGGCGCAAAATGTGGGCGGCCGCGGCCGCGCTCCCCCTCGTTTTGCCCAGTTATGTGGCGGCCTTCCTCTTCGTCTCTACCTTCGGCCCCAAAGGGTTGGTCCAACAATGGCTCTTTCCCCTTACCGGTATCGAACGCCTACCTGAGATTTATGGTTTTAGCGGTGCCTTTATCGTCCTGACCCTGATGAGTTACCCGTTTACATTGTTAAGTGTACGGGCGGCCTTACAACGCCTGGATCCGGCTCTCATTGAGGCGGCCCGGAGTTTGGGGCTTTCCCCCTGGCAGGCATTCTGGCGAGTCACTCTGCCCCATTTACGCCCTGCCCTGGTGGCAGGCAGTTTACTGGTTTCATTGTATGTTTTGCGTGATTTTGGCGCGGTAACGTTGCTCCGTTACACCACCTTTACCCGGCTCATTTACCAACAATACCAATCATTTAGTGATCGTTCACTCGCGGCCGCGCTTTCCCTTGTCCTCATTTTGCTTACCGCCCTGGTTGTATGGCTCGATGTCCGCACCCGAGGTCAGGCCCAATACACTCGTCGTTCCGTGGGCACAGCCCGACAAGCCCGTCCCATCCCCTTGGGATGGTGGCGTTGGCCAGCCCTGGCCTTTGTAAGCCTGATCATCCTGTTGGGACTGGTTTTGCCCGCTACCGGACTGATTTACTGGTTGGTGCGTGGCCTCACCCAGGGGGAAGCCCTCGTATCTCTGTGGTCCGCTTCCATCCATTCAGTACTGGTATCCCTGGCGGCGGCCGTGTTGACAGTCGCGGCCGCGTTGCCTGTGGCTATTTTGGCCGTACGCAAAAACACTCGGGTGAGCCACTCGATAGAGCGTATTGCCTATACAGGTTATGCCCTGCCAGGTTTGGTTATTGCCCTGGCATTAGTCTTTTTTGGTGCCCAATATGCGCGGCCGCTTTACCAAACCTTACCCATGCTCCTGGCCGCCTACCTCATCCTCTTCATTCCCCAGGCCATCGGCACCGTACGCACATCTCTCTTGCAACTACCCCGTAGCCTGGAAGAAGCCGGGCGGAGTCTGGGTTATTCCTCAACCGGCGTTTTTCACCGCATCACCCTTCCTCTGGTTCAACCCGGCGTCCTGGCCGGGGGTGCTCTCGTCTTCCTCACCTGCATGAAAGAATTGCCGACAACCTTGCTCCTCAGCCCCACCGGCTACAACACCCTGGCTACCACTGTCTGGTCAGCCATCAGCGAAGTATTTTTTGCCCGTGCGGCCGCGCCCGCCCTGCTACTCATTCTCCTCTCTTCCGTCCCTCTGGCCATCCTCACCCTGCGGGAAAAATAGTAAAGATCAAGGATTAAATAATCTACGGAACTGAGACGACAGGACTGAACGGTTACGAAAAATAACAAAAAACGCATCGCAAGCGGTAACTGCCTGTTCATCCCCTTGCCCATTCACAAAATTCATACATCCTCACTTTCTTGCCCAAAACCCTTCCCCAACGGAAAATCCCACTTACTATACTGTCAACGAGCATAATCTGACATTTTTTCGCCGTGTTGCCGTGTTGGGTATGTCTGTAGCTACCCCCACCCCTAACCCCGCCCCCAGGGGCGGGGAATGATTTCCGGCGCGGTTTGGCGGGCGTCTGCCCGCCAAACCGCGCCGATGGGTTTCCCTCTTGCTGGCGGGGTGGGTTTCCCTCTTGCTGGTGGGATCGAAGGGGGATGGGGCTTCCGCCTGGGCTTCCCCAATCTGTTGCCGACAACAAAATGTCATTTTATGACCGGGGTAAGGAATTAGAATTAAATAACCTGCTCACTAAGGGTTCGTAAAAATATAACTTCCCAGTTTTGACCTGACAGGTTTCCGAAAATCTGTCAGGTCTTGGCGGAACTTAATCTTTTATAGTCCCTAAGAGTGACACGGTCAGAAGACCGGCCACAGCAGTTTCGTAGGTCATTTAACCTTCGATCCCAAGTATATATACTATTCCCTGGCTTTTACCAACGAGGCTTGCCCATGAAAACCACCCCCTTCTGGACTGAAGATTTTCCCCGTCCGGCACATTTGCCCACCCACCCCCTACCCACTCACGTAGATGTAGCGGTTATTGGCGGAGGCTACACCGGGCTGAATGCCGCCCGCGTTCTAGCCCAAAACAACACCACCGTTGCCGTGCTGGAACGGCATACCATTGGCTGGGGTGCAAGTTCCCGCAATGGAGGCATGGCCACCGTAGGTCTCAAAGCCCCCATCAAAACCGTCTTCCAACAATACGGTGAAACTTTAGGCCACACCTTCTGGCAGGCTTCGCTAGAAGCGATTGATCTAATAGACCAAATCGTACAAACCGAGAAGATTGATTGTCATTTTGAGCGCTGTGGGCATGTAGAACTGGCCTACAAACCCAGCCATTTTGCCGAAATGAAAAACGCCATTACCTGGTACAAAAAAACGCTCAACCATCAGAGTGCCTACCTGCTGGCCCCCAACGAAATGTCCCAGGAAATAGGCTCAGAAGCCTACTTTGGTGGTTTGGCGGATACGTTCAGTGCGGGTCTGCATCCTGCCCAATATGTCTATGGGTTGGCTCAAGCGGTGGCCCGTCACGGTGCTTGCCTATGCGAAAACGTGGACGTGCAACGCCTGGAAAAATTAGCCAGCGGCTACCGGCTTCACACCAGCCAGGGGGTCATTACCGCCAAAGAGATCCTGATTGCCACCAATGGTTACACGGATCAGCTTGTGCCAGCCCTGAAACCTCAGGTGTTCCCTGTGGGGAGCTACATTATCGTTACGGATCCCCTACCCCCAGACCAGCAACAAAAACTCAGCCCCAAAGGACGCATGTTTTTTGACTCCAAACATTTCCTCAATTATTTTCGGCTCACTCCCGATGGGCGCATGCTGTTTGGCGGCCGCAACAATCTCAGCACCAATCTCGACTTACATGACAGTGCCCAACGCCTGCAACAACGTATGGTCGAAGTCTTCCCTGATCTGGCGGGAATCCCTATCACCCACTCATGGACGGGGCAACTGGGTATTACTTTTGACCTGATGCCCCATGCCGGATACAAAAATGGCCTTCATTATGCCTTCGGCTATGGCGGCCATGGCGTCGCCATTGCCACCTACCTGGGCACAGAAATGGGACTGATTCTCGCAGGCAAAAAACAAAGTACGCCATTTGCGGAAATCAAACAGCAAACCATGTTCTTCTACCGTAACCGTCCCTGGTTTTTACCCTTCGCGGCCTGGTACTATCGGTTTTTGGATTGGATAAATTGAGGAGGGTGAAGCGAGGCAGGAATAAAGCCCATTTCTTCAGGCCAGCAATTCATGGTAGTAGCCAATGAGTGTCTTTAATTCATCATTGAGTTGGGGATGCGGTTGAATACCGGCACGTAGTTGCGATAAGAGATCCGGCTCGTCTATCAGGCGTTGTAACTGTTGTGTCAAGTTAGCTACGTCACCCACTTCAAACAAAAGGCCGTTTTGATTGTGGGTGATCAATTCGGCCATGCCCCCCAAGCGTGTGGCGATAACTGGGGTTTGGGTAGCCATCGCTTCCACGATCACCACCGGGTAATTTTCATACCACAAAGAGGGAACAACAATCGCATCTAGTTGCTCTAAAATCTGGCCGACTTCCTTATTGGGATAAGAACCAGCCAGTTGAATATCTGGATCATGGGTTACTTGTTGCAAGATTTTCTGCTGGTAGCTGTTGTCTGGGGCAATATTGCCATAAAGGACGAGTTTACAGGCACCTGGGCGTTTACGCACCCTGCGGAACGCTTCGATAAGCAGGTGGACGCCTTTGTGAGGCGCGATTTGTCCCAGGTAACCAATCTGTAGCAGATGACCGGACCGGCGGGGGGTTGTGGCAACGGTTAAATGTTGGGCATCTAGACCAATCGGCAAATGGACGAACCGTTGCGTTTTAAGACCGTAACTCTCCATTTTTTCCATGAGAAAGCGTGACGGGGAGATGACCAGATTGAAGCGGGCAAAAACGTGGTGTAAATAGGTGCGCCGATCTTCGATTAAGGCTTCCATCTCTGTTAACCCCATCATGCGGGTGATGATGTCTGATTGGCTTAACCAAACAAAAGCATCAGACAATTGGCCTTTGGTCCATTGGTCGGGCAGGCGGTAGCGCCGTTTGTCAGAGAGTTGGCACCAGGCACAGCGGATGGCTGGAACCGGTTCTATGCAGATGCGGCCATTTAATTGCAGGAGTGTGATTTGGGGACAGACATACCAATAGTCATGGAGGGTGAAGACGGTAGGCAGGCCTAGAGAAAAGGCGGCTTCGGGGACTGTTCCCCCCAGGAGATAACCGCTATTGATATGGACAATGTCAGGCTGGAATTTCTCCAGGTAGGTTTTGATCCAATCACCTAATTGGGGATGGCGAAAGCTCCATTCGAATCTATTGGGGGCGTTGTGGAGGTTGTAGGAGAGGCGATGAACGGGAAAACCAAATTGATTATCCGTCTGGCAGGTAGGGATAAGATCACCACGGGTGATGGATTCAATGGTGACAACCTCCACCGTGAAACCTTGTTGGTGTAAGCCGTGAGCAACGCGGTAAGCGTATTGCTCACCCCCAGCTTTGAAGCGAGGGGGGAAATGATGGGTTAAGAGAGCGATCTTCATATCAAGATTTCCGGCTGGGAAACATACGGGCAATAAAAATGTCGGGTTTGATGTGCAGGGCTGGGGTGGCATCGGTCATGAAGCGGGTGGCGAGTAAACCTTCGATTTTGCCTTGGATGTTACTGCTTTCGGCCAGGAACCAGAGCCAGGGGGTGGTGGCTTCGTAGGGGGTAACGCGGCCGCGTACTAACCTTATTCGCCGTAACAAACCAGACGCCACATAACGGGGCAGAACCATCATCTGCTTCACTAATCGCCCCAATTGCGTTTTTAAGGTGCGCGGATAACCAGGATAACGGTTAAACATGGTATCTAAGAGGATTTCGCCGAAGCCATATTGCCGGTATTGGCGACTCAGGCCTTGCCGGGTAGACCGATGATGGTGGTATACCACGGCCTGCGGCGTGTAGGCGAAATGGGTGCCGGTCTCCATCTGAATTCGCCAACTCATTTCCACATCTTCTCCGGTGAGAAGCTGTTCATTAAAGCCATTGATAGCCACCAGTAAAGAGCGGCGGTAAATGGCGTTGGGGGTATAAATCTGGGGCAAAAATTCGTGTTTGCCGCTCAGGTAGTTGACCCAGGGGGAGTTTTCATCATTAAATAGCTCCACATCGGTCCGGTTATTGTGCCGATAGGGTTGAATATCGCCTCCGACAGCGCCTATGGTGAGGTCTTGGAATGGTTTGAGTAGTTCTGCCAGCCAGGTGGGGGCGACAAGGCAATCAGCATCGGTGAAGGCGATGAAATCGGCCTCGCTGGCCTGAATACCGCGATTGCGTGCGGCCGCGGGGCCTCGCACCTGGTTATGAAGCAGGCGAACCGGATACCGTTCCACAACTGCCGTTGTTTCATCCGTAGAACCATTTTCAACCACTACAATCTCATATCGGTCTGGGGGATAAGTTTGTGCCAACAAACTTTCGAGGCAGTTGCCAATGGTAATAGCACCATTGTAAACAGGCACAACGACGGTTACGGTGGGGAAAGAAGATGAATCCGTCTGAGTACTCATACAAAATCAACCTGTTAGAGATTGGTACATGATGCGTAAAAACCCCCGGTTAAGCAACGCACGGGGGTACCAGAAAAGAGCGGGCAAGATATGCGGGCGTATCCGTAGGTACTGTTGGTTATGGTAGGCCTGAAACGCGGCCGCAATATGCACATGCCCATAGAGTCGCCGCCGCAATCGGGCCAATGTTACCGCTTCTGGGGGCAGATGGGCTAACACGGTATCCAACAGTTGCCGGGCATCGGCTACGCCAGGGCTAAGAGCATATGCTACCAGCCATTCTACCAGCCAATCTTCGTTTTCCGCCAGAGAAGGACAGTGTAAGGTGGCCTGACGTAGATAATCTTGCCCCTTCACCATCTCGCCCTGGTGAAAATATTTGCTGGCGTATTCGTAAGTCAAAATGGCATATGCCTGTGACTGTAGAGCACGTACCTCAGGACGTAAATCTGGGGTGGCAAAAAAGGTATGCAAACGGGCAAATTCATCATGTTCTTGCCGGAGTAACTGCCGGGACATACTGCCACTGACAGTACGGTAACACAAAAGGGGTTCATCAACGCAGGCAAAGGGATACCCGGCATAAGCCAGACGCACCCACAGGTCTGTATCCGCGGCCGCGGGGCAATGTTCGGCAAATAACCCTACCCGCTCCAACGCTTCCCGCCGGATGGTGGCGGCTCCGGGCACACAATGGAAGCGGCGCAGGAGTAAATCTTCCAGAAGTTGACCGGCTTTTTGCGGCCGCAGTTCCCCTAACACCTGCTCACCATCTTCGGCCACATAGCGCCAACTACAATAAACCATCCCCACCGCCGGATCGCCTTCCAGTAGGGCCACATCCCGCGCCAATTTATCTGGCAAAAACAGATCATCGGCATCCAAAAAGGTCAGGTATTGTCCCTGTGCCAGGGCAAAACCATGGTTCCGAGCGGCCGAAACACCCGCATTGTTTTGTGTCACAACCCGGATGCGCCCGGCAAATGGGGCCAACACCTGCGCCGTCTCATCGGTAGAGCCATCATCTATAACGATGATTTCCACCTGAGGGTAGGTTTGCACCAGGGCGCTTTGCACCGCCTGAGCGATAAAACGAGCATGGTTGTAGGTGGGAATGATAACCGAAACGAGAGGGATGGATGACTTTTCAAACATGATGATCACCCCTCTGATGCCGGAATGATTTGAGCAAAATTGCCAGTGATCCCCGGTTTTTCAACAAAGTGGGCCGATAACGCCAGGCGGCCAGCACGCGCCGGGGAACAGCTCGCTCTTCTCCGGCAAAGTAGCCCTGAAATGCCCACCCCAGCGCGACATCACCCAGGATAGGCCGAACGGCTGGGGGGGGTATGGGCAAGTGGGACAGAACCGCGGCCGCAAATTCCACCGGATCAGCCACGGGCAAACTCAGGGCGTACTGGGTTAGGAAAGGGGCCAGGTCGTTTGGGTGATGGGGCAGGCTGGGGTAAACCTGGAGCGCGGCCGCGAATTCGGTCTCGGCTTTGGTGATGTAGCCACCGGCCTGTTGGCGCAGGGCCAGCCCCAGGTGGGCATACGCCATCAGCCAGGGCTGGTGCGGCCGCAAAAAGTCCGCCTCACCGGGTAAATGGGCCAACAGATCAGCCATAAATTGAGGGGGATCGGTGACGCGGGCATCCAGAGCGTGGCCGCGCAGAAGTGGCAGAAGCGTTTCTGGTTGCTCACGCCAGAGTGGGTGATAGTGCAAGGCCTGAACCAGATGATGGGTAGCGGCTTCTGACTGCCCCCCCGCCAACCCACGTGCGCTCAGCCACAGGTGCATTTGGGCATAGGCCAGGGGCTTCGCGGCCGCGAGCCGGGCGGGTAATGCCGCGTTTGCCAACGTCAGGCGGAGAACGGTGAGCAGTTCTTCCTCCAAACGAGCCAGATTTGTCACCATGCTATCTGGTTGCAGGCGATACGTGCCCAATGGTTCCGGCACGGTGGCAAAAGGGCAACCCGCCAAAGCCAGCCGTAACCAGAGGTCCCAATCGGCGCAACTATGCAAATCATGTTCAGGCGATGCATCAAACCCTCCGACTCGTTCTAGCCAGTCCCGCCGTATCAGCGGTGCGCCCATCCAGATGAAATTACTCTCCAGCAGTTGAGCCAGGTTATCGGCTGGCGGCCACAGCCAGATGTTTTCCAGTAAATGCCCTGTGCTATCCCCTTTGGCGTAACCACAATGTACCAGCCCCACATCCGGGTGATGGTGGCAATGGGCTACCTGCCGGGCAATCTTAGTGGGGGCGATCAGGTCGTCATCATCCAGAAAGGTGAAGTATTCTCCGTGGGCAAGGTGAAAACCATGATTGCGTGCGGCCGCGACTCCCTGATTAGCCTGTTGCACCACCATTATCCGCCCGGTGTACGACGCCAACCACTCCACCGTGCCATCTGTTGAGCCATCATCCACCACGATAATTTCCAAGGCCGGATAGGTCTGGGCCAGGGCGCTGGCGACCGTCTGGCGTAGCAAAACACACCGGTTGTAGGTGGGAATGATGAGCGAAACCAGAGGCAAGGTGCTAGCGGTAATCATGGCAAAAAATGGCTGAGAGGCGAAGAGGGCGTTCCTGGTGCTCTCTTAACAAGGTTGTTATGCTTACAAACCTGACAGGTTTCTGAAAACCTGTCAGGTTTACAGCAATTCTCAGTTTGAACGATAAACGTTCCGTTAATCCGCCCGGCGGTCAAACCGCCGGGCTATCTATACCAGGCCCTACGGACTAAACCAGCAGGCCAACGGCCTTCGTAACCATAGCCCGGCCCGTTTTACGGCCAGGCGGCCGCGACATTTTTAGATGTTCAGGCCAAATTGAGAATTGCTGTCAGGTTTATCACAAGGTCTTTGTTAAAGATACACTAGCTCTTTGGGAATTCAGGGGGTTGACACAAACTGTAGGGGCTGGCCTTGTGCCTGCCCAGTGTGGGGCAACCACAAGGGTTGCCCGTACCCCACGAAATCCCCAACAGGCTTGGTGCGCATCCCGTTCATGGGGAACCCCTGGTAAACGGCCAGCATGATTTCAAGAAAATAGTGATAACGCCCCGGTTTTTGAGGCACTCAGGCCCGTAACGGCAAGCGGACAGAACATGGCGAATGGTGTCTCGGCGTTGACCCGTGGCATAGGCGGAAAAAGCGCAGGCTAGATGCACCTGGCTTAAGATCCGCGGCCGCAATCGCCGCCACAGTTGCCTTTCATCCGGTAAGTGGTGCATCACCTTATCCACAAACCGCTCCGGTGCCGATAAGGGCAAGCGCATAGCGTGATGGGTGATCATCGCCACGAAATTTGGGTCATCAGCCACAAACGCAGGATCAGACGCGGCCGCGAGGCGCAAAAACTGCCTGGCCTCAGTCCAAAATTCCTGATCATACGCTCGTAAAGCCAGTTCACTGTAAACACGCCCCAAAAGTTGAGCATGGTAGAGGTGTAGCATCTCAGCTATGGGCGGCAAATAGGTGAAGAAATCCTTTACCCACTGAACCGGATCCCCCACGCGGATATCTAAAGCGCTGTTGCGTAGCAGAGGTAATAAGGTCTCGGGTTGCTGACACCAGTCTGGCCGCCAGGTGAGGGCCTCTACCAGATGACGTTGGCCGAATTCCCATTGCCCGGTGGCGTAACCTCGTCCGCTTAGCCAGAGATGCATGCCGCTGTACGCTTCGGGTTTTGCGGCCGCGACAGATTCCGGCAAAGCCGGATGACTAAATGTTCGCTCTAGCACCGTCAAAATGGCCCCTTCTAACCGGGTCAGGTTCGTTACCATACTGTCTGGCTGTAACCGATAGGTTCCCAGAGGCTCCGGTATCACTGCAAAACCATATCCCGCCAGCGCTAACCTGAGCCATAAATCCCAATCCTGACCATTGGTCAACTGTTCATCAAAAAGCCCGACGGTAGTCAAACATTCACGACGGATGAGCGGTGCGCCTGACCAGATGAAATTGTGACAGGCTAACTGGCGCAAAGGGTTGGCCTGGGGCCACAACCACACCTTATCACGCAATCGCCCCTCTTTATCGCTGAGGTAATAACCACAATGAACCAGGCCTATAGCGGGTTGACTCTGCAAAAGCTTAGCCTGGCGGGTGATTTTGGCCGGTTCGATGAGGTCGTCGTCATCCAGAAAGGTGAGATAAACGCCCTGGGCACGACGGATACCCTGGTTGCGTGCGGCCGCGACCCCCTGATTGCTCTGCTGAATCACTGTCACCTTTCCGGCATATTCAGTCAACCGGGTCATCGTCTCATCGGTAGAGCCATCATCCACCACAATAATTTCCAGGGCCGGGTATGTTTGTGCCAGCACACTGGCTAATGTCTGCCGCAGTAAAGCCCATCGGTTGTAGGTGGGAATGATGATGGAGACGAGGGGCAAGGTGTTGGCAGTGTTCATGGCTTAACCCTTCATCTATCCTTTTCCAGTAACCATTCAGTTGAATTATGACTCCACTGAAAAAAGGTCAAAACAGTTAAAAGCCCGGTTTCTTTCTCTCTGGAAGCGCTGGTTAGATTAGTCAGAAACCGGGCTTTTTGCAGTAGACTCAATGATGAATGTTCAAAAAATAAACCGGTAATGTACGGGCGACCCTTGTGGTGCCCAACCGGGCAGGCACGAGGCCAGCCCGTACCAATCGTATTACCGTATTAAATTCTTAACCTTCATAATTCATCTCCCTGGCCCGCCCGGCCGTAAAACGACCGGGCTATCGTTACAAAGGCCATTGGCCTGACGTTTTAGCCCGTAGGGCTTCGTCCTTTTAACCCGGCGGTTTGACCGCCGGGCGGGGTAACTCAACGCTTACCTTTACGATTGGGTTGAGCAGAGAATCCCACCAGGGACTTCAAGAAAATGGCGACAACACCCCGGTTTTTTAACCAGGCGGGGCGGTTATACACGGCTTTCCCCACATAGCGCAGGGTAAGGTTCCGATGACCCAGCGCGTGGGCCTCAAAGGCCTGTGCGATGTTGACATAACTGTAAATCCAGCGCCGCATCCGCGTTAATTCCTGGGCAACCGGAGGTAAATGGGCCAAGACTTTATCCACATAAACCAGCGGCGAGGCCAGAGGCAGGTGCATAGCGGTGTGACCGACAGCTTCGGCCAGTCGTTCTGGTTCATGCAATAGATCGGGATTCAGTTGGATCGCCACAGTTAAATGTTCTTGTGCCGACGAAAAATGATCGTGTTGATAAGCGTTCAGGGCCAGACGGCTATGAATTCGGCTCAACAGTTGGGTCTGATGGGCCTGCCAATCGTGCAATGAGGCGATTTCTGGCGGCAGGTGGGTGAAGATGTCATGGACAAAACTGAGGGGATCGGCCACGCGATAGCTGAACGCCTGATTAAGCGAGGAGTCCAGCCACTCATGGGGGTCTGTCTGCCAATGGGGTTGCAGGGTGAAGGCTTCTTGCAGGTTGCGTTGCCCCTCAGCCCATTGCCCGGCGGCATAATAACGACCACTAAGCCAGAGACGGCGCACGGCATAGATGTGATTTTTCGCGGCCGCGATCTCTGCCGGTAACTGGGGGTGGGCAAACAATTTGGTCAAAATTGCCAGAATCCCCTGCTCCGACGAAGCCACATTGGCCGTCTGGCTTGTGGGCACAACCCGGTAAGCGCACAGTGGTTCCTGAATACAGGCAAAACGAAAACCAGCCAAAGCCAGGCGCAAAAACCAATCCCAATCTTCAGAATATTTGCCCCGAAAAGGCAACTCCGCATCAAATAGCCCGATGGTTTCCACACAGCGGCGCGGCAGTAAAGGAGCGCCAATGCCAATAAAGTTACCGTAGACAAGTTGCGGTAACACATCCCCTTCGGCCATCAGACCCGTTTTATTGAGCAGATTGCCCTCTACATCCATGTGGTAATAGCGGCAATAAACCACATCCACATCGGGTCGGGATTCCAGAAGTTGGACTTGCCGGGTAATCTTATCGGGAAAAATCAGATCATCATCGTCCAAAAAAGTGAAATAAGCACCGGTCGCGGCCGCGATGCCTGCATTACGAGCCGCTGTTTCCCCCTGATTTTCCTGGCGAATCGTTTTCACCCGATCCGCATACTGGGCCAACACAGCGGGCGTGTCATCGGTAGAACCATCATCTACCACGATGATTTCCAGGTGGGGATACGTTTGCTCCAGGACACTGGCCAGCGTTTGGGGCAAAAGCCAGGCCCGGTTATAAGTGGGGATAATGAGCGAGACGGTTGACATGGTTTGCAGGGGAGTTTTCACCGCCAAGACGCAAAGATCGCCAAGATTTTCTCTGGCGTTCAGCCGTTCTTAGCGTTCTTAGCCTCTTGGTTATATTTTTACGAACCCTTCGCTCTCGGCGGCAAAAGCCCATTCCACCTGGGGCTGAAAAACCCCGCCTCTCTCCTGATCAGCCAATTGGCCGGGCACGGTAAAGGTTTCACCGGAATGCAAAACGTACAAAATGGGTTTTTGCTTATCAATAATGGAGGCCTCAACCGTGTAAAAATCGGGCATGAGTTGCAGTGAGGCCAGATGGGCCTGATAATAACCGGCCATCTGACCCACCAGACCCTCGGTGCGTAACTCGGTGCAGACCAGGCCATCGGCGCGGCGCAGGCGGATTTTGCCAACGGGGTGAGTGATGGGAGCCAGGAATTGATAGTGGACGCGGATGATAAGTGGGGCGAGGGAAGCGAAGGTTTTTTGCGGCCGCAAATCCCCATCTAATAACTCAATGTGGGTGATAATCGCCTGTTCCCCCTCAGGGGCGTCTCCCTGGGTAATCTGGTACAGCCGTTTCTCCCGTTGCATCTGTCGGTACTGTTGAATAATCGCGCCTGGTGCCCCTTCGGCGGCGATGCGGCCGCGATCTAATAACAGTACCCGGTGGCAAAATGTGGATACATTCCACAGATTATGGGAAACAAAAAGAATCGTTACCCCCCGATCCCGCATCTCTAGCATCTTGTCCAGGCTTTTCTGTTGAAACGCCGCATCCCCTACCGAGAGCACTTCATCCACCAGCAACAGATCCGCCTGTACATGGGCGGCCACGGCAAAGGCCAGCCGCACATACATACCCGATGAATACCGTTTCACCGGTGTGTCTATAAATTTTTCGATCTCGGCAAAGGCCACAATGGCGTCAAATTGAGCTTCGATTTCGCGCCGCTTCAGCCCCAGAATGGCCCCATTCAAATAAATGTTGTCCCGCCCGGACAGGTCAGGGTGAAAACCAGCCCCCAATTCGATGAGCGCGGCCATACGTCCCTGGGTGTGCACGCGGCCGCGTGTCGGAAATGTCACCTGTGAAAGGAGCTTCAGGGCGGTGCTTTTCCCCGCACCATTGTGCCCGATCAGCCCCAGCACTTCTCCCGCTGTCACCTGAAAGGAGACATCATCCAAGGCCCAGAACAAAGAAGTATCGTGGGATTGCGGCCGCGGCCGCAACCATCCGCCTACCACCTCACGCAAACTGCGCCGGTACGCCCCCAAATGATAACTTTTGGCGACATGCTCAAAGGAAATAACTGCCTGGCTCATCCCCTGCTTCCCCCTAGATCACATCGGCAAATTCCCGCTCTGCCTGCTTAAAATAGCGATACGATACCATAACCAACCCTGTTGCCAGAACGGTAGCTACCCCCAAATACCCCCAGTCAGGCCAGGTATGAAAGAACAAGAGCCGCCGATAAGAATCAATAAACACAGCCATCGGGTTCAAAAAATAGAGCGGCCGCCACGCTTCTGGGATTAGCTCTGCCGGGTAAATGATGGGACAGAGGTAAAACCAGATTTGCAAGGCCAGGGGAATCACAAAACGGATGTCCCGAAAGAACACATTAGCCGCCGAAGCCAACAAAGCCAGACCGAAGGTGAACCAGATTTGAAGCAACAATACCACCGGAATAAACAGTACCAGCGGGCTGATACGTATCCGGTACAAAAGCAACATCGGCACAAACACCAGGGCGGCAATGGCAAAATCAATCAGGCTGACCAAAATGGCCGAAAGAGGCAAAATTTCACGGGGGAAGCGGATTTTACTGACCAGATTAATGTTGTTAACCAGGCTAGGAATGGCAAAGCCTAAAGCACTACTAAATAATGTCCAGGTCAGTAAACCGACATAAGCAAAGGGGGGGTAAGGAATTTCACCGGTGGGGATTTTCAGTATCAGCGAAAAAACCAGGCTAAAAATTACCATCAACGATAATGGTTGCATAATCGCCCAGATAGCCCCCAGCAGGGACTGACTATAACGCACCTTAAATTCCCGCCTTACCCAGGTGTAAAGCAGTTCGTGGGCGGCAACCAACGCTTTGATGTCATCTATCATTTTCTGCACACTTCAGGAACCACAACGGACAAAAACAGTATAGGTAACATGTCTTACGGAGGGGCTTACTCTGGGAATCTGGGGAAACTCATGTTACTTTGTAACCGTTCAGCCTTCGGAAGGTTTTCTCCCCAGAGGGACTGAACGCTTACGTTACTTTACATAGATTTTACAAACCTGTTGCAACTTTCGGTAAATCCATCGGTAATACTGAATAGCAGGTACAAAGTGTTATGTGATGCGTCAGTTCGTTGTGGATGGGTTGCCAATGAGTCTAATCATTAATTGATGAATTGTTGAACTGTCGAATGGTTAATGACGTGGCCGAGGTGTTCCCCCATTAAACATTCACCAATTCACGAATTCAACAATTAACTATTTTCTTCCGCCCCAACTTAACCGAAAGCATTGTTTCCCACCTGCCCTAACCACCCAAAGGAAGGTGTCCCATGACCGATGTCTACATTGTTGTGTTTACACTAATTGGTATGTTGCTGAGTTTGCCTGCTTTACTGGTGGCGTTAAATTTGCTGATGCCTCATGTAACCCGACACGCGGCCGCACGCCTTGACTATCATCCTTACCAGAGTTTCGGCGTGGGCCTCTTTGTCACCAGCCTGTTCCTGGCCTTCATCCTCATCACCGCCAACATCCCGTTTGGCCCCATTCGCGCCATGTCCTTCTTCGCCACCTTCATCGGCATGGGAATAGGCACACTGGGCGCGGCCGCGATGTCCCGCCTGCTCGGTCAACGCCTCACCAAACTGGCCCACCCCACATCCGAACTCACCAACCTGGTACGCGGGGCACTCGTCTACGAACTCGCCTGCCTCTTCCCACTCGTCGGCTGGTTCGTCTTCATCCCCCTGGTCGGCGTCACCGTAATGGGCGCGGCCGCGCTCGGCCTGTTAGACCGGGTGTGGCAATTTACGAAAAAACCAGCCCCGGTGCAGTTGGCCGTTGGCAGTGAATAGTAAAGAGTGAACAGTGGACAGTGGACAGTGTCAAGTCAGCCGCAAGCAGAAACTCACCTGCTCACAACTAGCCCACTCAGTACTTAGCGTCTGTAAAAGATTAAGTTCCGTCAAGACCTGACAGGTTTTCGGAAACCTGTCAGGTCTAAACCGGGAAGTTATATTTTTACGAACCCTTAGCACTCAGCACTATCTTCTCAGGAGTTCCCCATGGGCCTTTGGCACACCAAGAGGGATGAAAATCTGTAGGACGATTTGGTAAATCGTCCACTGGGCGATTTACCAAATCGCCCTACATTTTCTCAGGAGTTCCCCATGGGTGGTACGCACACCAAGATGAATGAAAATAACGCCACAATTTTCATCCCCATCCGTGTTCTTTCCTATCCGTGTTCCCACTATCCGTGGCTATTTTCTCAGGAGTAACCATGACCCTCTCCCGCCGTGAATTCCTCAAACTCGGTGGCCTCGCGGCCGCAACCCTCACCGCCAGCGGTTGTAGCGTCATTGGGCGGCGGCTGGCCCAGGAGCAACTGCCAGAAACCCTGGCTACACCCATACCCCCCGCCCAGGTTGTCCCCTCCACAGCGGCAGACGGCCTGCCCACCATCCAGGTAGACCCCATCTGGCGTTTCCTCAACCGGGCTGGTTATGGGCCAAAACCAGGTGATCTGGAACGCGGCCGCACCCTCGGTTTAGCCGCCCTGCTCGAAGAACAACTCAACCCGGAAGCCCTGGACGACGCGGCCGCGGACGCCTTCCTGGGCAATCTCACCTACTACCACAAAGAAATTGACGCCATCATTGACCTCGAACCCAAAGATTTAGCTCCCGAACTCGGCCTCTCTGTCTATGGCCGGGCCATCTTCTCCACCCGCCAACTCTACGAGGCCATGGTCGAATTCTGGTCCGATCATTTCAACATCTACATCCGCAAAACCCAATTCATGCTGGCCCTCAAAATCGTAGATGACCGGGACGTGATTCGCCCCCACGCCCTGGGCAAATTCCGCGACCTGCTCTTCGCCTCAGCCCAAAGCCCGGCCATGCTCGTCTACCTGGACAACGTGCGCAACGAAAAAGGGCAACCCAACGAAAACTACGCCCGTGAACTACTAGAACTCCATACCCTGGGCGTCAATGGCGGCTACACCCAGCAAGATGTACAGGAAGTGGCCCGCCTGCTGACAGGGTGGGGCGTGGCCCGCCGCGGCCGCAAACAAGGCCAATTCGCCTTCGCCCCCGACAAACACGACGACGGGGCCAAAACCGCCCTCAGCCACACCTTTCCCGCCGGGCAAGGAGAACAAGACGTGTGGCAACTCCTGGAAATCCTCGCCACCCATCCCAGCACCGCCACCTTCATCGCCACCAAACTCGTCCGCCGCTTCGTTGCCGATGAGCCGCCCCCAGCCCTGGTGTCCCTGGTGGCCCAAACCTACCAACAAACCGATGGCGACATCAAAGCCATGTTGCGCGTCATCTTCCTCAGCCAGGAATTCCAGACCGCCCCGCCCAAACTCAAACGCCCCTTCACCTACCTCGTCTCCTGCCTGCGGGCCTTACACAGTGCTACGGTGCAATTCCGCGCCGTCAACCCCTGGCTGGACCGCATGGGCCAACCCCTATTCCAATGGTCGCCACCCGATGGCTACCCCGATGTCGCCACCGCCTGGGCCAGCAACCTGCTCCCCCGCTGGAACTTTGCCCTGGCCCTCACCGGCGGCCAACTGGGGGGAACGACAGCCCTGGAACGTATCCTTACCGACTCCGCCAACGACATCCCCACCGCCCTCAACCAATTGGTCGGAATCACCCTGGGCCGCCCGCTCGACGACGCGGCCATCACCCTCTTCACCGACTATATCGGCCCCACCAGCACAGACAACACCCCCGCCCGCCTCAGCGACGCGGCCGCACTCCTGCTGGCGAGTCCGGCCTTTCAATGGACGTGAAATCAGTGAACAGTAAACAGTCAGCAGTCAGCAGTCAACAGGAGATCACAACTGTTCACCGTTGACTGTTCACTGTTGACTGCAAGGAGTTACGATGCCTACCATCCCCACCACCCACTGCCAGGAATACGCCCGTGTCAGTCGTCGCTCCTTTTTACAGGGCGGGCTGGCGTCCGCGGCCGCGCTCTTTTTCGGCCCCAACCTCGTCGCCTTGCCCACCTGGATGCCCCGCCTGGCCTTCGCTGACCCCCACGTAGGGCCAAAAGGCGACACCCTCGTCTGTATCTTCCTGCGTGGCGGGGCCGACGGCCTCAATATCGTCGTCCCCCACGGCGACGAGGGGTACTACCAAAAACGGCCCACCATCGGCATCCCCCGCCCCGATGACAACTCCGCCACCCTGCGCACGGTGGACCTGGATGGTTTCTTCGGCCTGCACCCGGCCCTGGCTCCCCTGCAATCCATCTACACGGCGGGCAGTATGGCCTTCATCCAGGCCACCGGCTCCCCGGACGAAACCCGTTCTCACTTTGAGGCCATGGATTTGATGGAGCGAGGGGTGGATGGTAGTGGCGTCTACAGCGGCTGGCTGGCCCGTCACCTGACTTCGTTAGATACGGGCAACAGTTCCGCCTTGCGGGCCATCGGCATCGGCGACATGCTCCCGGCGTCCCTCTCTGGCTCCGTCTCCGCCACCGCCCTGCAAACCATCGCCGATTACCACCTGCAAGGGCGTGACGAGCAGATTGGGCCGATGCAGACCCTGCTGACGACGTTGTACAGTCAGGGAGATGATCTACTGACCGCGGCCGCGCACCAGACCTTTGCCACCATAGACCTGCTGGCGCAAATTGACACCGGGGCATACCAGCCACGCGGCCGCGTCTACCCCGAAGGCGAACTCGGTATGGCTCTACAAACCGTCGCCCAACTCATCCGCGCCGATGTCGGCGTGGAAGTGGCCTGCGTAGATTACGGCGGTTGGGACACCCATATCGCCCAGGGTAGCACCGAAGGGGTCATGGCCCGCCAGCTAGACGCCCTCGGCCAGGGATTAGCCGCCTTTTACGAAGATTTGCAACCGCAAATGGGCAATGTCACCGTTGTCGTCATGTCCGAATTTGGGCGGCGATTGCAGGAAAATGGCAGTCTGGGCACAGATCACGGCCACGGCAATATGATGATGCTCATGGGCGGCGGTGTGCGGGGCGGGCAGGTGCTGGCCCAATGGCCCGGCCTGCAACCAGAACAACTCACCGGCCCCGGCGACCTGACCATCACCACCGATTACCGGGACATTTTGGGCGAAATTATTCGCGGCCGCCTCAACAACCCCCGCCTCACCGATGTTTTCCCCGGCTACACCGTCACCGAACACGGTCTGATCATCCCCCGTAGTTGAAAGGAAGCTGGTCAGCTGGTCAGCCGGTCAGCCATCAATCCTCAAACTCCACTCATTTCGCGTCAGGCAACCCGAACCGTTGCCTGACGTTTTGCTTCTAGGGCGATTGCCTGCTCCCCCAAAATGAGTAACCGTTCAGCCTTCCGAAGGTTTCCGCAAAGGTGTTGACCAGTGGTACAAACCTTCGGAAGGCTCTTTCTCTCAGGGAACTGAACGCTTACCAAAATGAACCTGTTCCCTTAAAGATGCCCGCCGGGAAGGGAGAAAAATCAATTGGGGCCGTTTTTCGTGGACATTTGCCCACGAAAAACAGCCCCTAAAAAGTTCCCCACCCCCAGAAGCGGAGCTTTTTAAGGCGGGCAAAATCGGGAATCGTCAGGGGGATGGGTTCATTCTGGTGAGTAGGCCATCGCCCTGCAAAGCCTCGTATTGCCTTCGACAAGCTCAGGCAACGGCTTAGGAGTTACCCCAAAAAAAACCTTCCCAATTTCGACAAACCTTAGAGAATTGTTAAAATAGCGTGAATCCTTTATCTTTAGTTGTAACCGTTCAGTTTAGAGACGATTTAGATCCTTTTGGTTACTTTAACGGATTTAGAAAGGAACGGATTAAAGACAACCTTTGGAAAATCTGTTTATTTTTTAATCCGTTGCTGTAACCCGACTGAACACTTAATCTTTAGTTAGGATGGGGTGTCATTCTGTAGGGTTGACAATCGTCAGGAACAAACAGATTACAATGTAGCCAAGGCAGAGCCAATCACTCCCAATTGGTAACAAGACAATTTAATACGTTTCGGAACAATCGGTCAGGTTGTGTTTTTGGAGTCTTTAGGAATTCAGGGGGTTGACAGCAGATATACGGGCTGGCCTTGTGCCTGCCTTTTTACATCCTGTTCTATGGTGCGGCTGTGGTCGCGTTGACAGCAGATGTACGGGCTGGCCTTGTGCCAGCCCCGTGTGGGGCAACCACAAGGGTTGCCCGTACCCCACGAAACCCCAAAGAACCTGTTTTTGCTTAGTGAAATACCATCTCCCACCGCACTAACGTCCTGTCTGACCGTATGTTTGTAAACCATATCTGGATGTGGTTTACGTTTTTCGGGTGTGTCTTCTCAATAAAGCGCGGCGACGTTGGTTGAGCCTATCGAAACCAGCCGCCTTCGACAAGCTCAGGCCACGTTTCCCCGAAACATTGAGAAGATATTGTCAGGTGTATAAAAATTTTCGGAGGAACAGTATGAACAGAAAACGTTTCTATTTAATAGCCATTTTGATTGTACCATTGCTTTTTGTGTGGTTTACAAACCGGGGCGCGGCCGCACCGGGCGATAAAACAGGACAAGAAGCCAGCAGTGACGCAGTAACGGTTGAACGTATGGTTGATGCGGTCGCACCCGCCACCGTAGGGCAGGTGATGATGGGCCAGACCATGACCAACGAAGTGGAACCCAACGGCACCACCGCCACCGCTAACCCCCTCACCGGTAGTGCGGGTGTGGTGGAGGGCAATGTCTATCCCAACGCCGATGAAGATTTCTTCTCCATCACCGCGGCCGCGGGCGACAAACTCTACGTCTCTACCATGACATCCTTCTCGGCCAATGCAAGTAGCGACAGCCAACTGTACGTCCTGGCCTCTGACGGCACGACCCAACTGGAATTTGACGATGACAGTGGGGTTTTCGGGGGGCTGTCTTCCAGCATTGGGGGTGTCACCCTACCCACCGCTGGTACTTACTACATCCGCCTCAACCATTTCTCGGCCACCAACCAACTGCGTCCCTACCGGATGTACTACCGGTTGCAGACTGGCACTCCCACCGCCGAAGTTGAACCGAATGACTCCAGTGCCACGGCCCAACCGTTACCGGCCTCTGGCTGGATTCTAGGTTCTACCAGCAGTACCACCGATCAGGATTGGTATTCCTTCACGCTAAACGCTGGCGACACCATCTATGCCAACCTGGACAACGATCCGGAACGGGACACCGTGGAATGGAATCCCCAACTAGGTGTAGCCATTTTTGGTGGATTTATCCTGACCATCAATGACGCCGGAACCACAGGTGAACCCGACTCCGAAGCCCATTTTATGACGGCGACGACCGCCGGAACCTATTATGTGCGGGTGAACCTGCCCACCGGTGGCACGACGTTTGGCACCTATTCTTTGAGTGTTGGGGTTATCCCCGCGGCCGCGCAGAGCAACTGCACCACCTACACCAGCACCAATGTCCCCCAGACCATCCCCACTGGCCCCGGTCAGGTCTCATCCACCATCACCGTCCCCGGCAATCCCCGCATCGCCGACCTGGACGTGTCCATTAACCTCACCCACACCCTCATGGTTGACCTGGATGCCCATCTGGTCTCCCCTGCCGGTAATGACAATGGTCTCTTTACCGACGTTGGTACAACTGCGGTTAACCCTGCACTTCAGACGATGAACCTCCGCATAGACGATGAGGCGGGTATCCCCTTAGCCACGTACACCGTCGTTGATGGCATGACCAATGCCCCAGAACTGGCTTATCGCCTGGGTTGGTTCGATGGCGAAGATGCGGGTGGAACCTGGACATTGGTTCTGCGGGACGACGCCACCAATAATGGCGGCAGACTGCTGAACTGGTCTATCACCGTCTGCGAACCGGCTCCCGTACCTACCTGTACCGGCAACTCTCTGCCCGTTGTTGTCTATAGCAGTGACTTTGAGGCCAACGACGGCGGCTTTACCCACTCTGGCACAGCCGATGAATGGGAGCGTGGTCTGCCCACGTTTGCCCCTATCACCACCTGCAACAGCGGTACCAACTGTTGGAAGACCGACCTGGACAACACCTACAATGCTTCGTCTACCCAGGATTTGCTCTCTCCCAACATCAACCTCACCGGCCTAACCGGCCCGGTTGTCTTCTCCTGGGCACAGCGGTATCAGATGGAAAATGCCTCGTTTGATCATGCCTTCGTGGATGTGCAACAAGTCGGTGGGGCGACTCCGACCCGCCTCTTTGAATGGCTAGACGCCACGATGACCAATACGGTTGGCAACCCCAACACTACCGTTCAGGAAAGTGCCGGTTGGGGTGTCTTCAACCAGGACATCAGCAGTTATGCCGGTCAAAACATCGAAGCCCGTTTCCATCTGGATGGTGACACAGGCGGCCACTATGCCGGTCTGGCGATTGATGATGTGACCGTCACAGCCTGTCAACCTGTGGCCCCGGCTATCACCGTTGACAAAACCGTTGGTACAGATCCCATGACGTGTGCCAGCACCGGTAACATCTCCGTTTGGGAAGGCACAGCCGTCACTTATTGTTACACCGTGCAAAATACCGGTGACATCACCCTCACCAATCACATGGTAGTGGATAGTGAATTAGGTACATTGCTGTCCAATCTGTCCTACTCCCTGATACCAGGTGCTACTGCCTACTTCACTGCTACCACGACACCAGCGGCCACAGTCACCAATATCGTTACCTGGACGGCTTCGATTTCCGGCACACAGATAAGCGCAGTGGCAAATGATAATGCTACCGTGACGGTGATTCCCTACCAACCCGCTGTGGTGGTAACGAAAACTGTAGGTACAGACCCAACCGCCTGTGCCACGACGGATGCGATTACGGTTCCGGCTGGTTCTGTTGTTTACTACTGCTATCAGGTAGAAAATACGGGCAATATCACCTTCACTAACCACACGGTTGTTGATAGTGTGATGGGGCCGCTGGCGACGAATCTGCCCTATGATCTAACCCCTGGGGCAACCTATTGGTTCACGGATGATTACACCATTGCTCAAACATCTGTGACCAATGTAGTGACCTGGACCGCTTCGATTTCCGGCACACAACTAAGTGCGGAGGGAAATGATAGTGCCACCGTGACTGTCATACCGCTACAACCCGCCATTGTTGTCACCAAAACCGTTGGTACAGATCCCACGACCTGTGCCACAACGGATGCGATTACGGTTCCGGCTGGTTCTGTTGTTTACTACTGCTATCAGGTAGAAAATACAGGCAATGTCACCTTCACTACCCACACCGTTGTTGATAGTGTGATGGGGCCGCTGGCGACGAATCTGCCCTATGAACTGGCTCCTGGGGTAACTTATTGGTTCACAGATGATTACACCATTGATCAAACAGCTGTGACCAATGTAGTGACCTGGACAGCCTTCACGGCACTGGGGCAAAATGTCTCCGGCACAGACAGTGCTACGGTGACGATACAGCCCACCGATGTAACGCTCACGGATATAGGGGGACAGGTTGGCGCAGGCCAAACAGTTGTGATGGTTCTGGCCGTGGCCATCATGGTCTTTACCCTGAGCTACCGTCGTTTCTTCATTCGTCGCTAACCCGACTCTTTGTGAGCGTCTAAAAACAACTTCTCGATTTAGACCTGACAGGTGTATCTTCTCAATAAAGCGCGGTAAAGTTGGTTGAGCCTATCGAAACCAACGGCCTTCAACAAACTCAGCCTCGTTTGCCCCAAAATATTGAGAAGATACGCCGATACAACAAAAAAGGGACACCAGTTGTTCATTAAATTTTTAATCGGGTAACACATTCATTGACCCCATCCCATCCCCCTGCCGATTCCCGAGGGAAGGGGGGAATTCCAATGGGGCATTTTTCAGGGCATTCGCCCCGAAAAATGCCCCTTAGAAAAGTTCCCCGCCCCTAGGGACGGGGTTAGGGGTGGGGGGATTCCATTACCTGATTAATTTTTTAAACGACAAGTGGTGTCCCTTTTTTGTTGTTCAGTAAGCGTTCAGTTATCTCGCCCGGTGGTCAATTCGCCGGGCTAACCAGCCTACGCGGCCTTTGTCACCATAGCCCGGTCGTAAAACGACCGGGCGGGCTGGCGGATGAATTTGACTTAACGGAACGGTTACGTTGTTCAGGAAAATTCGGCGCGGTTTGGGTTTCCCCCTTCCCTATTACCTGATTACCTACCGCGCCAAAGCCATGACGGCCAGGGTAAGGATCTGTCCGGCATTGCCCAACTTAAGCGGATCAATCTCATGGGCAATCGTATCAGGCCAATTGGCGTCGCCCGTATCTTGCCAGGTTAAGACGACAATTGGCACCCCTTGCACGGCAAACGGCTCATGATCCCCCCCGGTTGTGGGCAGTTCCAGACGCAAACGGCCATCCAACAGGGTCGCGGCCGCGTTCAAAGCCATCAGCCAGCTCCCGGCCCCATCCCACGCACCTTCTCCCACCAGGCGCGGGCCTGGCCCACCCCCAATCGAATCCAGGTTGAGTAAACCGATGACGTTTTCCAGAGGTATCGTAGGGTTATGGGCAAAATAGGTGGAACCGACCTCGCCCTGTTCCTGGGCACCCCAGGCCACGAATAACACCGAACGGGCCGGACGATAACCGGTCGTCTGCCATAAGTGGGCCATTTCTAACAATATAGATACACCACTGGCATTGTCGTTAGCCCCGGAAAAGGTCAGGCCCGGCAGTTGTTCACAGGCTTCATCCCCCACGCGCTCATCAGTGACTACCTGTCCATTACACAACCAGGTAGGCGGATCATCACCGACATGGTCATAATGAGCAGTGATAACAATCAGTTCGTCGCGCAATTGGGGATCATTGCCTGGCAAAATGCCCAGCACATTGGCCGTGGGCACCAGCGTTCTAGAACTGAGAGGAATGTCTAAGCTGGCCCAGGCCCCGCCCAAAGGAAGAGCCGCCGGAGCGGTGCTGATGGCTCCCCGGCTGAGGCCGGTAGATGCCAACAGATGATCATATCCTATTTGCGTCAGGAGTAGGGTGGGCACGGTTTGGGTAGGGGGCATGGTGGCCGTAATGGCCTGTTTCACCAGGTAATCATCATCGCGGGTGTAGCTGGTGACGAGCAGTAAACCACTGGCTCCCCGCTCATACGCCTGGCGCATGAGGTTTACCACTGTATCCTCATCGGTAGAGACCACAATTTTGCCACTCAAATCCAGGTTCGGTAAGGACAGATCGGCCACATAGACGAGTTCCCCGGTGACGGCTCCCCCAGTGGCTACATCTCCTAATGTCAGCATAAACTCCTGGTAGAAGATGAAATCTTCGCCAAATTGGCCATCGGCGGTCACGAGGGCCAGCCGGGGCGCGGCCGCGAGCGTGGTATACGGCACGGTAAAGGGTTGGAAATAACCCTCTGTCCCTGCTGGTTCCAGCCCATAAGCGGCAAACTGATCGGCAATGTATTGCGCGGCCGCAAGGCTTCCTGCCGAACCCGCCAGGCGTCCAGCCATCTCCGGTTGGGTCAGAACCGTCACATGGGTCAGGGCCTGTTCAACCGCAAATCCCTGGGCTAAGGCTACCCACTCGGCCTGAATGTGGGCCTGCTGGGTGGATAAAACCCAGGCATTCTGAAACGCTTCAGGATCCAGACCCAAGATGGCAGGCAGAGCCGCATTGAGATCCTGACCACTGGTCTGAGCCTGGAGTAAAGCGAGCAAACGTTCTTCCCCATAGGTGTAGACGAGATAACGCACGGCGTCCCAGGCCTGCGGCCGCATTACTTTCAGTTCATCGGCGGTGAGGGTATAGGCTGGGGGAATGGCGGTGAAGGGGAAAAGCTGATTCCGGCTGAGGGCACTGAGCATGGCGGGAATGTTCGCGGCCGCGGACACCCCTTCTATTCCTGGCAACTGCTCCCGATAATACAGGGCCACCCCCTGAAGCAACCACTCATCGGTCACGCCTAACTGGCTAAGGTGGTAACGCAGGAGCAAATCGGCTAACTGTGCCGAAGGTGGCAACGTTCCCTCCAGGTGTAATTTCAGGGCCTCACCACGATTCGTCCAGCCGGTAAGCCACGGTTCATCGGGATAACCCGCCATTACGGAATGCTGGTACGCACCTAGATCATCGTACACCTTCAATGTCATTGTCGGTGAAACGGTAAAGGGCACCAAAGCGCCAAGCTGTTCATTAAGGCCCAGGGTTTGTGTCAGCAGGTTTTGTGCCAGCAATTCCTGACCTGCCTGGTAATAAATGGTCAGCCCTTGATCCGACAGGACGTTAAACGGCACATCTCCCCAGCGCAGGACATTCCCACGGCGCGTCAGGTTCAGTTCCATACGAACTGTGCCGTTGCCGAAGGTGGTGTTTTCATAACCAGCATTGAGTTCAGCCAGGATGTCCCCATTATCCAAAATTGCCAGGGGGGTGCCGGTCAACGTATACGCAGTGAGGTTTTGACTTTGTGCGGCCGCGAACCAATACCTTTGTTCGGCCTGTAAATAAGGCACGGCACTATCTACGGTATTGAGGAAATCAGCCTGGTTATCATTCAACACCGCCTCAGCACGGGCCTGGAGCAGGTCATCTACATCCGTCTGGGCTGAAGCCAGTCGCTCCTGCCAGAATATCAGCCCACGACTACGCAAATCATCTCCAGACAGGCCCAGGGTGTCGGTTAAGGCTGTCTCTAACCCGTTAGCCCCGGCCAGGGTGATAAATTCGCCCACACCATCCCAGCCAACCTGTTGCCGCAAATATTCCACCGTGGCCCAGTTCGCGGCCGCGTTGGTTTCTTCGCCACCTTCGGTTGCCAGGAAAGTCCGCAAATCGGGCAAATAAAGCCGTTGTGCCGCTACCGGATCATTCTGATGGGGCAAAGCCAGGGGTAAACCATGCCATAACCAGGGTGCTTCAGCTTCACTCAACCCGGCCGAAGCCAGCACAAGTTGGGTTAAGGCTACCTGGAGGGATTCTGTTGTGGTGAGATTGTCGGTGTAAACCAGTTTGATGGTATCTGGTCCCACCCAGGTGGTGACGTTATCAGGCAGGCGCAGACTGGTATCGGCCCGTAAGGATGGGGCATCGGGGTAAAGGTAGACGGTGGCGCGGCTGGTGGCAGGCTGACCGAGTTGGGCGGCAATGGTGGCGTAAGTTTCATCCAAGTAGGTTTCCAGGCCGGAAATGGGGGTGAGTTGGTTGGCCGGGTACGCGGCCGCGAAGCCTCCTACTTCGGCATCTACCGGGCGCAAATTGGCCCCCGCCCAATGCCAATTGCCGTTAGCCGGGGTGAACAAACCATTCACGGTCGCCGTCAACACGGCAGAACCAGCATCAGTGGGGTAGGCCACACGATAATAAACCGTGGCTTCGATTCCGGCCGCGGTGACAAAGACATCTTGTGCCGTCACTGTTGCGGAAATGGGTGCAAAACTTTGCACATCGTTAAACCAGAAGGCATCGGCATTTTGTTGATCGGCGGCCGCGGTAGCCAAAAAATCATCCAGATTGCCTGAAGTAATCGCTTCGGCCCGTTGTTGCAAAACAGCGTCAATACTGGCTTCGGCCTCTGCCAGGCCAAAGAGAGTCAGGATGGCAATCCGTCCAGAGGCCAGGAGATTGGCCGACGCAATCGTTTCCAGGGTGTCAGTGGGGCGGTGATATGTGGCATCCACTTCCTCACCAAACCAGATAATGAGGCTGGCCGGAATTCCCGCCTCGCGAAAGGGGGTGTGATCACTACGGCCAATTTCGGTCAATTCGGTAGCCACACCCAGGCTGGTCGCGGCCGCTTGTAGGCGTTGCGCTAATGGCCCCTCACCATCAATACTGAGTAGATCACCCGGTCCGCCCACCATGTCTAGATTCAACATGGCAATACTGTTTTCTAGAGGGAAGCGGGGATGCTGGACATAGTATTGGGATCCCAGCAGGCCCAATTCTTCCCCATCCCAGGCCACAAACAGGATAGTACGCCGGGGCACGTAGCCTTGCGCCTGCCAGCTTTGGGCAATGGCCAGCAAAGTTGCTGTACCGGAAGCGTTATCATTGGCCCCATACCAGGTGAGTCCGTTGGGGGCCTGCCCCATATGATCATAGTGTGCCCCAATGATGATGATTTCGTCGGCGTATTGGGGATCCCGCCCGGGCAAAACGGCCAGGACATTCCGTCCCTGGCAGGTTTCCCGGCCACAGGCAGAGATGAGATCCAGGTCTAGCTCCAGGGTGCTACCGGTGGCAAAGGGGGTTGTGATGAGGCTGAGATCGGTGATGGTGCGGCCGCTTCCCTGGAGCAAATCACCCGCCACGGCGGTGGTAATGCGGAGCGTTGGTAGGGCCAGGTCGGTGGGGACCCAGGTTTCCTGGAAGGGAAACCCTCGATCCAGGGGTTCATCCGGGTTCAGCAGGAGCAGAAGCGCGGCCGCGCCGTGTTCCAGGGCCGCCCGTGTGGCCGCAAAACTACTTTCCGGCTGGCACAAAACCACTTTATCCCGCACGTCTATTTGGGCAAAATCAGGGGTGGCGCATTGATTTACCCATACCACTTCTCCCCTGGCCTCTCCCCCACCCGTGTAGGCAAAAACAAGCGGGGCATAATCAGTATACAGATCATAATCGGCTAACACCGTCCCCTCGGTAGTCGTGATGATTAAGGTGGGCACATCTTCTAGCAATACGCTGTAAAGAGGGAAGTTTTGGAAATAAGTGCCGTTATCACCGGCCGGTTGCAGGCCATAAGCGGCAAATTGTTGGGCGATGTAGTCACCCGCGGCCGCGCCGGTGGCTGTACCGGCTTTGCGTCCGGCATAACGGGGTGCGGCCAGAGCTTCAATATGTTGCAGGGTGATGGTGAGATCGTATGCGGCCGCGAGACCCAATAGATCACCTTGTTGTGCTAAGGGGCCAGGGCTGTAATTAACCGGTTGCAAAACCGGGGGGGACGAAGGGGGAGCGGGGGTTATCTGAGGCACGGGCGTGGCCACAACCGGTGGGATAACAATGGGTGGCAGGCTGATCCCAGCCACTTCAGCCGTAACAACATTCTGCGTGGGCCGAACGATAATAACCCAGTAAAGTAGGGTTACGCCTATCAATAAAACGGCTCCCCAGATGAGGGAACGTTGATTTTGTCTGGCCCAGCGGCGCAATTGCACCCCGGGTGGGTCATTGCTGTGGTCAGCGGCTAAACGAAAACGCGGCCGCTGACCATAGGTCAACCAGCGCCAAAGCCATTCCACCGGCCCCATGCTGTAATGCTCTAACCACCATTTGCTCAGGCGTATTTGCAGGCCGTAGATGAAAAAAACGAGGATCAGGCCAAAAAGGGGGCTGGCTTTCCCAAATAAACCCAACCCATAGTTATAAAAAATGAGGGTACCAATTGTTGATTGGAAGAGATAATTGCTTAAAGCCATCCGCCCCATGGGAGCCAGCCGGTCTAGCTGTTTGCGCCAGGAGTGGCTTTGGTGCAGGTAGATGATGCTGGTGGCATAGAAAAGCATGAGCAGAGGCGCACCCAGGGTACGCAGGAAGGTGGCGATGGTTTGTTGCCATTGCGGGGAGACCGAGGCAGGCCATTGACCGGCGTAAGAGGCATAGAGCGCGGCCGCGTACAACCCACTAAACAATCCCCCCCAGAACAACCCGGCCCGCCATACCTGCTTCAGCCATTCCTGATTGGCTTCCTGGTGCAGGTTTTCCAAAATGCACCGCTTCCCTACATACAACCCCAACAAAAGCATGGCAAAAATCTGCCCGAAGAAGAAAGGGGTGCTGAAGTTATACCGCCAATACCCGGCAAAACGGTATCGGGTAATTTCAGCAAATGTGCCCGTAGCATAAATATCCCGGTCAAAGGGAAAATGAATGAAGTTGAGCCAATCAAAGTAACGGGTGCGCCAACCCTCCAGCGCCGGTAAATTAAGCACCAACGCATACAACAAAGATAAACCCATCGCTACCAATAAAACCCGGTCTGAACGGTTACGAAATAGGAGCAAAACAAAACCCAACAACGCATACGTCGTCAGAATATCGCCCGTCCAGATGAAAATGCCATGAATCGCCCCCAACGCCAACAAAACAAGCAACCGCCGCCCATACACCGCCAAAAAATTCGTTCCGCGAGCCTCCGCCCGAATGAGCTGGGTCGCCATACCCCAGCCAAAGAGAAACGAAAAGAGAGAATAAAATTTAGCCTCAACCAGGAAACGAATGAGGAGAACGATGGCCCGATCTAACGAGGAATCGAACGTTTGCAAGGCCAGACCGTACCCGGCAAAGCTTGTCATGTTGAACACAAAAATGCCCCAAAGGGCAAAACCACGAATAATGTCTACAACATGAAGGCGTTCAGAAGGAGTGGTGGGGGAAGCAGTTTGGGTGTTCACGGGGTGTATTATGCACAAATTACCCCATTTTGTACAGGTATTGACCCCAAATTGTTACTCTGACCCCAAAAAGGGGGAGATGAATCGGGGCCTTCAGGGAACCTATTCTCCTACAATGCCCGGGGGAAAAGGAGAACCCCTAAGGAACTGTCTAAGAATAGCTTCCTTTTTGCTGTGGCTGGTCTCTTGACCGTGCTTGTTGTGGCTGGGTGGGGATACAGACCACAGCCCCTAAGCCCTATTCCTTTCAGGTCTTTGGGATTTCAGGGGGTTGACACCATCTGTAAGGGCAACCCTTATGGTTGCCCTCGGCGGGACAGGCACAAGGCCAGCCCCTGCATGGATCTGTAAGGGCAACCCTTGTGGTTGCCCTCGGCGGAGCAGGCACAAGGCCAGCCCCTACATGTAGCCGCACCCCACGAATTCCGAAAGAACCTTCCTTTCTTTATTCAGCCCCCAGGATGTAATGGTAATGCGGTTGTCCCCCGAATATCAATTCCACTTCCACATTCGGGTATTGATCTTGAATCTGAGCGGCCAATTGTTCCGCTTCTGCCTGGCTTGTACCAGCACCATAATAAATAGTCAAGATCTCTCGTTCGTGCAGGTCCATTTTTTCTAATGTGGGATAGAGAACAGAGGCGATGTCTGGCCCGGAAGCACAAAGCGTGCTATCGGCCAGGCCAATCATGTTCCCTTCGGCGACATCTACACCATCCAGGGTAACGGTACGGGTAGCCACCGTGATCTGGCCGGTTGCGACAGTACGGCTAGAATTTTGCATGGATTGGGCCACTTGCGCCAGATCACCATCCGCATTCCAGGTGAGCATGGCCGCTACACCCTGGGGGATGGTGCGCGTGGGTACAACGATGACCTGCTTGGGGCTAATATCACGGGCGGCTTCGGCGGCCAAAACAATGTTCTTGTTGTTGGGGAGGATGATGATTTTGTCAGTGGGGACATCCTGTATGGCCTGGAAGATTTCTTCGGTGCTGGGATTATTCGTCTGTCCTCCATCTACCACATAGGCGACACCCAAACTGTGGAAAACATCGGCCAGACCCTGGCCGGGGGCCACAGCAATGACGGCAACCTGTCCTGGCTGAACGGTGAGGATTTCTTCAGGTAACAGATGAGCAGTTTTACCATTGCTTCCCTGCTGAACAATGGTCTCCATCTGTTCTTGCATATTTTCTACGACCACATCCATAATTTGCCCCAGACTGACTCCATAACTGATGGGTATGCCTGGGTCTTTAACGTGGACATGCACTTTGATGGTCTGGTTATCCCCTACGACAACGGTGGAGTCGCCCATGCTGTCAATGCGGCCGCGGACCTCTTCAACGTTTAAATTGCGCCCCTGCAAAATAAATTGCACATCATAAGGGAATTCTAGAGACCCCCCTTCAGGAACAGCATGGGCCTGCGCCGGGAGAGTTTGTAAGGTCAAAGATGTGGCTCCACTGGTTTGAGCACCCACCATCATTACTTCCATAAGTTCGCCCCGTAAATAACGCATCATCCCTTCCAAAATAAAAATAAAACCCTGTCCCCCGGAATCTACGACACCGGCTTGCTTAAGAACGGGTAACAGATCTGGTGTCCGTTCCAGAGCCTGATTGGCTCGCTCTAACACCCGGTCCAGAACAAAACGGAGATCATTGCTCTTGCGGGCGGCATCGCGTGCTTCCTCAGCGGCTTCACGCACGACAGTCAAAATGGTTCCCTCAACTGGTTTCATGACCCCATTGTAAGCTGTATCGGAGGCTTCCTGGAAAGCTTGAGCCATATGGATGGCATCAAAGTTAGCCTTGTTTTGCAGAGAGTGGGCCAACCCTCGCCATATCTGGCTAAGGATAACGCCGGAATTACCCCGTGCACCCATAAGTGCGCCCTGTGCCAGTTGGTCTGCCAGTTTACCAACATGGTTTTCGTCACTATCCTGAATGCGCTTATACGCTGAGCGCATGGTCAAGAGCATATTGGTGCCTGTATCCCCATCGGGTACAGGAAAAACGTTAAGAGCATTGACGACCTGGTGATTGTGTTCCAACCAGGTCAGTCCGGCATGGGCTAATTTTTTAAACTGCCGCCCATTGCAGTTGAACCACTTTTCGTGGACATCAGGAAATTGGGTTTCATTCACGCTCCAGTCTCTCCTACAAAAATGTAGGGCGATTTGGTAAATCGCCCGGTGGACAATTTACAAAATTGTCCTACAGATTTTGATTCCTTTTGATGCGCCGCAGGCCCACGGGAAACGCTTCGCAAAATAAGAATACCTATACACGTCCTCGAGGGTTGAGCTTGTCGAAGCCCGGCTCCGCCTTCGAGAAGCTCAGGCAGAACCGAACAACACCTGTATAGATACAAATAAGATACGGTTTTGCCCGGTAATCTATGGAGCAAGATGCAATCCGGGTTAATCTACCCGGCTTGCATCTTCTGTATCCTGGTTACTCTTTGGCCTCGGAACGTTTCTTATTGGTTTTTTTGTCGTTCTGGTTGCTCAGACGCAAACCATGAACATACACATTGACCCCCCGTACTGGCAGGCCAATTGCTTTCTCAACGTGAAATTTGACGGTGTTCTGGATACTTTCAGCAACGACACGTATGCGGGTACCGTATTCCACGATAACGTAGACATCTACCACAATGGCACCATCTTCCTCAAAATGGACGTCTATTCCTTTATGGCTATCACGGGACAGGATCTGGGAAATCCCATCAGCCAGGTTTTTGCTGGCCATCCCCACGACGCCGTAACATTGGTTGATAGCATGGCTGGCAATGGTTGAGACAGCCAGAGGAGAAATGTCTATTTTGCCGTAAGAATCTTCGTATGTAGGCATTCAATTCCTCAATTCCGTATGGTTTGTGGCGTGAAAAAATTAATCACGAACTCCGGCTACGGATTATGTTCTATTTTGCACAAATTGTCCTGTTTGTTATAATTTAACTGTCAGCGGCCGCAATGGTCGCTTTTAATTTGTCTAGGCGAGGTGGAATTATGGCGAAATGTGAACTTTGTGGCAAGCAACCGATGACGGGTAACAATGTCAGTTTCTCGCAAAAGAAAACCCGGCGGCAGTTTTTGCCCAATATTCAACGGGCGAGTATGTTGGAAAATGGTCGGCTGGTGCGTCGGTACGTTTGTACTCGTTGCTTGAAAACTGTGGCTAAATAATCGGTCGCTCTACCATAGACTTTCCGAACAGATAAGCGTGACCTGGAAGCAGGTCACGCTTTTTTGTTGGGTTGGTGGGGCGGTTCTAAGTGAGCGTCTAAAAACAAGTTGGGTGGCGCGGTCAGGAGACCGGCCACAGCAGGCCTCCCCACCCCTAACCCCGCCCCCAGGGGCGGGGAACTTTTTTCTGGCGCGGTTTGACGGGCTGACGCCCGCCAAACCGCGCCGTTAAGTTCCCCCCTTCCCTCTGGGAAGGGGGGTAGGGGGGATGGGTCTTCAGCCTCAGTTTACCCAATCTGTTACCGCTAACAAATGTCGCCAGAACTCCCCACCCCTAACCCCGCCCCCGGGGGCGGGGAACTTTTTTCTGGCGCGGTTTGGCGGGCTGACGCCCGCCAAACCGCGCCGTTAAGTTCCCCCCTTCCCAGAGGGAAGGGGGGTAGGGGGGATGGGTCTTCAGCCTCAGTTTACCCAATCTGTTACCGCTAACAAATGTCGCCGGAACTCCCCACCCCTAACCCCGCTCCCAGGGGCGGGGAACTTTTTTCTGGCGCGGTTTGACGGGCTGACGCCCGCCAAACCGCGCCGTTAAGTTCCCCCCTTCCCAGAGGGAAGGGGGGTAGGGGGGATGGGTCTTCAGCCTCAGTTTACCCAATCTGTTACCGCTAACAAAATGTCATTTTATGACCGTGGTAACTATCTATTGAACAATGGTGGTGAGAAGTTGCCGTGCCCCTGCTAACAGCAGTGCGGTTCGGACGGGGGTTTCGGTAGTGGGGGTTACGAGGGCGATCATGTTGCCACCGCGGCCGCCACCGCTGAGTTTTGCACCTAAGGCCCCGGCCTGCTTCGCGGCCGCGACCAACACATCTAACTCCGGTGACGAGACGGTCATTTGCTGTAAAAGGGTGTGGTTCTCATCCATGAGTTCCCCCAAAGCAATCAGGTTCCCTTGCTGAATAGCCTGACGCGCTAACTCGGTAACGCGGCCGCAACCGGCAAAAAGTGCATTAAACTTCTCAGGTTCCTGCTCCCATTGGCGGCGCACATCCCCCACAGCAATTTTGGTTGGACTGCCAATCCCTGTATCCCCTACCAATAAACGCAAAGGTTCCCCCACGGCAAACGTTTCAATACGGTTTTGGGGTTGCTGGCGCACAAAATAAACGGGTTGTTCATAACTGACCACCGTATTATCTATGCCGCTGGGTGTACCATGATGGATACGTTCAACTTCATAAGTCAGGGCGGAAACCCGGGCATTTTCGGCCAGGTCGGGGCGGTGGAGAAAGTGAGCCAGGGCACGAACTGCGGCCGCAGTGACGGCCGCACCACTGCCCAACCCACTGGCAATTGGAATGGTGCTGGAAACGGTGAGGGTAAATTCCGGTAATTCTTGTAACCCGGCGGCTTCTTTTACCAGATGAATCGCCAGAGCAAGGGCATCGTCTGCATCTGCTTCTAACAACGATTGCATCCGCCCCAAATCGGGCAAAATAATCTGCACACCAGCTCCGGGGTGCGGCTGAACCGTCGCCGTTGCCCGTACTTGTGTCACCGGGGCGGCAATGGCCGGATAACCATAAACAACTGCATGTTCGCCAAAAAGAATAATTTTACCGGGGGCTGTTGCTGTAATGGGAATCATCATGCCAACCGTCAAGAAGCAATGTAAAGGGTCAATATCACCATCAGGCCCCAAAAAAACATATCCAGTTGCAAGGGGCGATCTTTAAACAGGATGTCTTCCGGTGCTCCTCCTTCCCCTTTGATATGAATGAGGTAGAGGTAGCGGAAAACAGCATACATGACAAAGGGGATGGTCAGCATCATCAGGTGATTTTCGGGCAACCCTTCGGCCAGGAAGGTGTAGAGAGAGTAAGCGACTAACAGGCTGGTGGTAACAATGCCGATAATACGGTCTAACAGTTCCAGGCTGTATTCAGCCAGGATGGAGCGATGGTTTTGGGCGTCATTTCCCAGTAAGACGATTTCCTGCCGACGTTTGCCAAAGCCCAAAAATAGGGCCAGGAGTCCAGCACAGACGTAGAGCCAGGGAGAAAAGCGTTCTACATCTACCACCGCTACCCCCGCCCCTACACGCAAGACAAATCCTGTGGCGATGGTGAACACATCAATCAAGACCACCTGTTTGAGGTAGTAGGAGTAAGCAATTTGTTTGCCCAGGTAGATGAGCAAGATGACACCCAGTTGCCAGGAGAGGGCAAACCCGCCGGTTAAACTGAGGATGGTAAAGACAATCGCGGCCGCACGGGCTATGCCTTCCGGTAAAGTGCCCGAAGCAATCGGGCGAAACCGTTTCGTGGGGTGCTGGCGATCACTATCTGCGTCAGCCAGGTCATTGAGTAGATAGATAGCACTGGACATGAGGGTAAACAAGATGGTGGCAATAATGACACGGATCAGACTGGGGATGTCTAACAATTTACCATCAAAGACCAGCGCGGCAAAGATAAACAGGACGTTTTTGGGCCATTGGCGCGGCCGCACGGCTTTTAGTAAGGCACGAAACACGAATTACTCCTTAGGGCAGTGAATGCAGGAACGATTGTCATCCTGATTTGTGGGAAAGGCAAATGCAATCCATCCAATCGCTCCAGACGATATTCCATCATACTGGTCGTTTATACACCTGTTTTGGTTATGGTCGCCTCTGTGGCATCTCGGACAGCAATTCTCAATTTAACCAATGGTTATTGAGATTTAACAAATGAATACTGGTATAGAATTTCCCCCACCCCTAACCCCACCCCCAGGGGCAGGGTACTTTTTCTGGTGTCATTTTTCGCGGGCGGCCGCCCGCGAAAAATGACACGAATGGGGTTGTTTTTGTCAATCGAAAAATGGCCCAAGCCGTAGAACAGATTTTCAGGCTATTCACCTTCTCGAGAAAACGGCAAACGCCAGGAGCAAACCAAATTGAGAATTGCTGTATCTCGGAAAAATCGTTCCCCGCCTCTGGGGGCGGGGTTATCCTCACCGAGCTACGACGAACACGGTCAGAAGACTGGCTCGGGCGACCCCATAAATCCTAAGTCATTGTTCAGAAATAAGATAGGTGGCTCGGTCAGGAGACCGGCCACAGCAAACCGCTAAGTTAAAAACGGACGATTACTAACCATAAAAAACGTAACGATATACGTCCTCGAGGGCTGAGCTTGTCGAAGCCCGGCTCCGCCTTCGACAAGCTCAGGCAAAGCCATACCCTGCCTGTATAGATACAAAAAAACCACCGACCTGATGAGCCAAAGGAGACGAAAAACCCATCAGATCGGTGGCGGGGCGAATGTTTCGCCAGACAAACAATGGTCAGGGGGAGATGCGCTCAGTTTCCGCCTTTGCCAGATAAACCCGCATCAATTCACGCAATTTGCGGATGTCTAGCGGTTTGGGCAAATAATCATCGCACCCAGCTTCCAGACAGCGTTCCCGATCACCGACCAAAACATTCGCTGTCGTAGCGATCAAGGGAATGCGCCTCAGGCGTGGATCAGATTTAATCCTTCCGGCCAGTTCTAACCCATTGATTCCTGGCATGTTAATATCCAGAAGAATCAAATCAGGCGTTTCCTGACCTAACAACTCCAATGCCACCAATCCGTTCTCAGCGGATAAAAGATCATGTCCTTCGGCATCTACGATCCGGGAGACCAGGATAAGATTGGTGTTGTTATCTTCTATGCACAATATCTTTTTACTCATTGAAGCCTCGTTCAACTCCTCCCCACACTTTACAATCGTCAAAACTACGAAGCCAGAAGGAACGCTTCATAGTGACCTTAACCTTCAGCAAGGAATGAGCCAATTATAACGCATGTAGTAAGAGAAAACCGTAGTACCACTCATATTAAAAGACACAATTTTTGTAACTACCAGGCATTTTTAACGGAAAGTACCCGTTTCACGCTTACGCACCTGATGATACATGGGAATGGTAAACCAGAAAGTGGTTCCTTCCCCTATCTGACTTTCCAACCAGATGCGGCCGCCATGTAGTTCCACCAATTCCTTCGTAATGGGCATACCCAGCCCTGTTCCCCCAGCCTGGCGGGTCAAACTTCCGTCAATCTGGCGGAAACGCTCAAACACAATAGACACATCTTCGGGCCGGATACCAATACCACTATCCTGCACCGCCACAACTAGCTCTTCATCTCGTTTATGGACGGCTACACGCACATAACCCCGTTCGGTGAACTTAATTGCATTGCTGATCAGGTTATGGAAAATCTGGCGCAGACGGGTGCGGTCGGCCACGATGATGGTGACTTCTGGGCTAACTTCTAACTGCAAATCCAGGTGCTTTTTGCTGGTTTGGGCGACAGGTTTATTGGTGGCCATCATCTCTTCGGCAATTTCGCGCACATTAATTTCTTCAAAGCGTAGTTCCATCATTCCCGCTTCGATCTTGGACATATCCAGAATGTCAGAAATGAGTTCGCGTAAGTGAATACCACTCTGGCGAATAAGGTGTATGTCCTCTTCCATGCGTTCATTTAGATCGCCATCCAGCCCTTCTAGCAACACATCGGCAAAACCGACGATGGAATTGAGGGGGGTACGCAGTTCATGGCTCATACTCGCCAAAAATTCTGATTTGAGCCGGTCTACTTCGCGCAACTGCTCGGCGGTTTGTAGCTGTTCGGCGTAGAGGTATGCATTTTGCAGAGCTACGGCCACCTGAAGGGAGAGGGTGGTGTAAACGCGGATGTCCTCGGTGGTGAAGAAACTGGGTGTATTGGCGTGCAGGTCTATGACCCCGAGTAATCTTTCGCCCTGGGTGATGGGGATGGAGAGTTGCGATTTCGTATCAGGCAGGTAGGGGTGGCCCATGATGCCTTTGGCCACGATGTCATCTTCACGGATGGCGTGAAATTCCAAACCGGCCCGCGCCGCGGGTGATTGGTTATTGTTGAGGGCCAGGGTGTATTTTTCAAAAACCATGAGCCGACCAATTTGATCGGAACCGGCACGTAAGCGCAGGCGTTGGGTGTTTTCATCGTAGATGAAAATCTGGGCATGGTAGAGGCTAAATTGGATTTTGGTCAGGTCTACAACGGCCTGGAGCAGTTGTTCTTCTTCTAGGATGGTGGAAGCGATGGCGCTCACTTCGGCTACGGTTGCCAGTTGGGCGGAGAGTCGTTCTTGCCCGGCCAGCGCCACACGGGTCTGTTCGGAGAGGCGGGCGTTTTCTAGAGCACCGGCTACCTGAATCGAAATTTCGTCTAGTAGGGAGCGTTCGTCGGTTGTCAGGGGGGTGTTCAGGTCGGTTTCGATACCTAACAAGCCAATGATTTCGCCACCTATGGAGAGGGGGCTGAGGATTGTCTGGTTGGTCTGGCTGGTGAGGGGGATATCATCTGGGATGGCATGATTGTCTCCGTTATGGCCGTTGCCGTGGATAGGTTGGACGGCGCGTTGGTCAAAGATGAAGCCATGGGGGCGATCAGTCGCGGCCGCGTGGAAAGTTTGCCACCCTTCTTTACTCATATAACGCTGGATGTTATTCAACTCTACCAGACGCTCCTGCAAATCTAATTCTGCCTGTTTGCGATCCGTCATATCGGTGATCAGGTCAGCAATGTAGCGCGGATGTCCGTGTTGGTCATATAACAAAACGAAGCTTTCATAGGTGGGAATGAGATGACCATGCACAGAGCGCATGGTCATTTCTCCGGTCCATTGACCGCCATTCATCACGGTTGGTTGGATTTGTTGGGTCAGAATGGGGTGTAAATGTTCAGGATAAAACAGATTAACGGGATGGCCAACCACTTCATCCGCGCTGGCGTAGCCTAACATCCGTATCAGGGCCGGGTTGGCATAGGCTACATGGGCCTGGAGATCCGCAAAACCCATGCCCTGGCTGGACAATTCAGCAAACTGGCGGAAGTTGTTGGCTTCTTCAAGAAGGCGGGTATTTTCAATAGCGATGGCGATCTGACCGCAAAGGCCTTCCAAAACTAGCTGATCTTCGGGGGTGAGTTGGTGCGCCAGGTTAGTCTGAACGTCCAGGACACCCAGCACTTTGTCTTTTAATTTTATGGGGACGGCCAATTCACCCTGGGTATCGGGGAGGAGTGGGTTGGGTTTCCAGTGGGGATCACTGGCTACTTCAGGACGTAGAACCGAATACCCGGTCGCGGCCGCGACGCCGATAAGACCAACCCCCAGCGGCATTTTGTGCCTGGCGGCCAACATTTTTGCCCCCACATCCCCATACCCATGAATCATCACCACCGCATCTTGTGTGGCATCAAAAAGGAGCATCTGGGTATAGTAAAAGCCAAACTGCTCATGCACCTGTTCTACCACCCGCTGATACAAGTCATTCAAATTTGTTGCCGAAGCAATTTCCTGCGCCACCTGTGTGGAAAGGCCCACCTGGCGGCCACGGCGTTCCAGATCTTCCTTGATTTGCGTTTCCAAACGCTTCTGTTCTGTTATATCGCGAATAATACCCTGATAACCTGTAACCTGGCCTTCAGCGTCCCGCACCACCGCTGAGGTAAGCAGACAATCCAATAACTCCCGTTGCCTATTCCGCAACTGCACCGGAAAATTTTCCACCATTCCGGTTTCTTCTATCGCCTTTTGAAACCGTCGGCGCTCTGCGGGGCCAGGGTACAGATCAGGCAGAGATACATGGGCCACCTCGTCACGGGTAAAACCAAACATATCCAAAGCGGCCTGGTTAAAGTCCAAAATCTGTCCCTCACGCGTGGACACATAAATAGCGTCTTGGGATTGCTCAAACAGGCGGCGATAGCGCTCTTCACTTTGACGCAGAGCCATTTCGGCGTTTTTACGCTCCGTCACAATGGCCAACATGATAATAACCTGGAGTGGCTTGCCGCTTTCATCCGCTGTAAAAAGCGTGCCCCGATGTTGCACCCATTCCCATTGTTTCTCTTTTGTTTCCAACCGATATTCAATGGTAGGAACACCCCCTGTTATCAATTGGTCAACAAATTCTCGGAAGAAGGTATGCACGATTTCGTTATCTTCAGGATGAACATGATCAAACACCGAGCGATCCCGCCATTCCTCTCGCCCATAACCCAAGAAGCTATCCCGATTGGTATAAACCGTTTTAAAATTGCGAAGATCCAGAATAAACACATAGTCAGGAGAACTTTCGGCCAGACGGCGGAATTGGGCTTCGCTTTCGCTCACAGCTTCTTGCATCTGCTGTAATTCGTGGACATCATGCAACCCCACCATAATGGCACTCATGGTCTGCGCCATAAAATACAACGCTGTGGGGTCCAGGTTAGTCATGATCGGTTTCTGGGGAAAAATGAGATTAGCAACCCCCACCACTTGTTCTTGAAAGAGCAAAGGCACAGAAACAGCATATTGAAGTCCCTGTTGCAACAGCGCCTGTTTCACAGAGGGTGCGAGACGCTCATCATTGAGCATATCTTCGCTGGTGACAATCTGGCGACGCATAACGGCCAGCCCGGAAAGGCTTCCTTGCACCGGTAATTGTTGTCCTACTTTTACTGTCTCAGGACTGAATCCCCGGCCAGCGATCAATTTGAGTTTATCGCTTTGTTCGTCCAGGCTAAAAAGGGCAATCGCCGGGGCCTGTGTATATTGCCAGAGAGCCTGAATCGTCTGCTCCAGCGCCATAGATAGGGTGAAGGAATGGGGCATTTTGCCCATAGCTTCGGTAAAGATGACTACCCCATTGGCAGGATCATTGGCCTGCGTAGTGGCTGTGGTTTGTTTGGCCTGAGACGTGGTTGGCGGTTTAATTTTTTTGCCCATCTTGTTTACACCCTCAGAAGGTAAGTGCTAAGAGGCCGCCTGGCCGTAAAACGGGCCGGGCTATGGTTACGAAGGCCGTTGGCCTGCTGTTTTAGCCCGTAGGGCCTGGTACTGAAAATGTTCAAGTTATTTAATCGTCAATCCTAAGCCTGTTGCCTGAGCTTGTCGAAGACAAACGGGTTTCGACAAGCTCATCTCTCAAGAGGGTTAGTCGTTACGTTAAAACTGAGAATTGTTGCCCCTTCTCTAGTCACTGGTTTCTGGTTTCTGTAAATGCACAAAGGTACGGCGGCCGAGGATGCGTCCTACTTCGTGAACGGCTGTCCGCATAACGGTTTCGACATCTGAGGCCCCGCGAACTTTGGCTGTGATCTCGCGCAGAACTTGTTCACGCCGGGCACGGCGGGTTGTTTCTTCCAGCAAGCGCACTCTTTCCAACGCGATGGTGGATTGTTCGGCCAGGGTTTGGAGCAGGCGAATAGACTGGGCAGTGAACACGTAATCTGGCCGATAAGAATTCATGGATAACACGCCCATCACTTTATCCTGGCCGATGAGTGGGATGGTGGCGTTGGCGGTGCGGCCGCTCAAGTTCTGTTGTGATTGTGCCGTCAGACGAGCATCGCCTGCCTGACGGGTAATGGGTTGTCGTGTTGTGATTACTTCCCGTGTTAATGGGTAGTCTTTTAACGACATTACCTCATTTTCGGGGAACTCGGGCACAGGAATGGAGGCGTATTGTCCGGCACGAAGCATATGTTCCTCGTCCAGGAGTATGTACAGATTGACAACCTCTACGCCTACGGCTTTGGCTATTTGCGGCAACAGTGCTTTGATGGCTTCATCCTGACTGATGGCCGCAGTTAATAGGGATGTGATTTGCTGAATAGATGTCAGGTCAGACAATTGTTGCCGTGTTTGGTCAAAGAGGCGTTGGTTTTCCACAGCGATGGCTAACTGTCCGGCCAGAGCGGTATAAGGTTCGGTTTCCTGAGCGGTAAATTCGTAAGTTTGTTCTGTTTCAATCAGGACACAACCAATCTGGCGTGGGCCAACCCACAAGGGCAATATAGCGAGGGATTGCATGCCGAGTTGGTCTATGGTTGCCAGTGTGGCTTCATTCATGGTGCTGATCTGCCGGACATCGGTCAGGAATAAGGGATCCGGACTTAAGACGATAGGTAATAGGGGGAATGCGGCGCGTGTATAACGTGTGCCTAACGGGAATGGTTCGCGCCCAAAACCGGCATACCAGCGGCCGCGAATTGCCACACCTGTCAGTTCATTATGCTCATCGTAATCGAAGAGCATCAGAACGGCACGATTAATGGCGGGGTTGGGCGAGATCATGACTAACGTCCCTAACATATCGTTCAGATCGGTGGTTTCGTTGAGGCGGCGGCTGGCAATATAAAGCCGTTCGATTTCCTCGCGGGCGGCCTGTTGGGCTAACAAAGCCCGACGGCTGGCGACCACAGCTCCCAATGCATCCAACAACCGTCGCCAGAGGAATCGTTCGTCCAGCGAAAATGTGTATAGTTCCGACCAGGTGAAGGAGAGCAAACCTTGCCAACGGCCGGAACTCCGTAAGGGCAAAACAGCCATGGTACGCACCCCGAAGTTCTGGAAAAGTGTTCGTGACTCTTCGTTTATCCGCATATCTTGATCAACATCGTCTATCAGCATTACTTCGGTAGGTTTTTCGATCCAGATGCGGGAGTCGGGGGTGAGAGGGAGGTGTTGATTGATAATGGGGCTATGGGGCACAAATTCGCCCCCCATCCATACTTGTTTGACGATAACGAACTGGGGGTTATCGTAGCGATCGGTTTCAATGTATTGCAGGGAAACGCTGAATGGAACATTGCAACTGGTGAGAACGGCCAGCAAGATTTCCTCTTCAGTATCGGCCAGGGAAAGGGCTGTCTCAATGCGGCTAAGTTTATCCAATTGGGCGGCACGGGTTTGGGTAGCGACGAGCAGTTGGCGGTTATCTACAACGACAGAAGCCTGTCCAGCAATGGAATGGTACAACCGCTGTTCTACATTGCTGAATGTGCGCGGGGTGTCCCACTCGAGTAGGATGATACCCAGACGGCGGCGGCCAATGTTAAGGGGCAGGCAGACGAGGGAACGAACTTGATGGCTGGCAAAGAATTCACGCGCGGCCGCGGAGGGAACCTGTATTTCGTCACGGGTATCATGCACATACAGGGGGCTACGAGGATACCGCAGTAAAAATTGTAACTGAGGATGATCCTTCAGTAGCCATTGCGAATCTGGCGCTAACAAATAATGCTTTTGCGCCGACCAACCAGCCACAACATCCAACAGCGTCGGTTCATCCATACTATCAGGCGCAAACAGGGCCAAAACACCACTCCGTGCTCCCGCTTCACCGGCGGGTACGGCCACAATACGAAGTACATCTTCCAGGGTATTAGAAGCGGTTAGTTGAGCGCTGAGGTTGTACAGCAGTTCTGATTCTTCGCGGCGGGCCTGGGCTTCCTGGGCACGCTGTTGCGCTACTTCCACACTACGCAGGTTTTGTGTGGCTACGGCGGCCTGCCCGGTCAGCGCTAACATGCGGCGCAATTCTACTTGTTCAAAGGTAACCACCTCGCTGTAAAAGACATCCACAAAACCCAACCACTGACCACCAGCTACCAGGGGGATGAAGATAATGCTATAAACACCCATACGGTCATGATAAAGCTCACGGGTGTGGGCATCTATGCGGGGATCCGTTATTAAATCGGCAATGAAGATTGGCTCTTCCTGGCTCAGAATGAGGGAAGCTGAAGGAAAATCGGACAGGTTGTACCGTGTTCCTACCGGGATATGGGGAATAGTTTCCAGGCGTTCAGCAACTTCTACCCAGGGGAATATCTGCCCTTTGCTCCAGGGGCGGTCAAACAGGTTAAGGGTGACATTTTGCACGGGCTGTTTGCCGAGGGTGTAGTTGCGTAAAACCTTGATGATTTCGTAATAGCGGCGGGAGGCGTTGATATCGGCGGTGGCCTGATAAAGCGTGGCCGTTTCTTGCAGGGCTTGTTCCCGTTTTTCGGCCAGGATGAAGTTTTGTACCGCGGCCGCGGCCTGGCTGGCTACGTTGACAACCCGTTGAACTTCCTGTATCCCAAAAGTACGTTCGTGTTGGTAAAGGGCATTGATATAACCGATCCATTCACCACCAGTTTTTAAGGGAACAAAAATGGTACTTTTGGCACCAAACCGCCGGGCATACAAAGTACGGGTATTGTCATCAAGCCGGACATCATGTTCTACATCTTGGATCAGAACTGGCAGTTCTGCTTGCAAGAGAGTCTCGGCGGCGGGGAATTGGGCCACCGGGTAACGGGACTGTGTCGCACCAGCCGGTAAAGAGGACCAGCGGGCCAGGACGTTAATCCATTCCGATTTCTGATTTTCTGTCCACGGGGTGTCAAAGTAGTTAAGGCTAACATTTTGGGCGTTATCGCCTAAAAGGGTATGTTCGCGCAGGGTGAATAAAATATCATCATAACTGTTGGCCGTATTGAGATCGCGTGTGGCCCGGTATAGGGCTTCGGTTTCGGCCAGGGATTGTTGTTGGGCCAGAAAAGCACGACGGCCAGCGATTGCGGCCGCGACCGGTTCCTGCAACCGTTCCAGGAAAAACATCTCCTCACCAGAAAACGCATGAACTTGCTCCCAACTTAAACCCAAAATCGCCTGCCAGCGACCACCACTGCGTAAAGGCAACAAAATCGTCGCCTGCCAGTTACCCTCGCGTATCGCCTGCTGGCGCAACGCCTCCGTAACCCGGGGGTCATTCTGCACATCAGAGATAAAAACCATCTGGTTAGGATTTTCTTGCCACAAACGCATCAACGGCATCTCCGCCAGATTCATATTGCTCCAGGCAGGCGGAATTCGATCTACAAATTGGCCCCGATTCCAAACCGTTACCACTTCCAGCCCTTCAACGCGCCCCTCGTTATCTTCTTGTAGATAAGCCAGATAAACAAAAGGTTCACCCCAATCTAGATGGGTCAAAAGCGCCTGCACAATCCCCGCCTCATCCGTGGCCTGAGATAACTCAGTTTCCATCCGGTTTAACAATTCCAATTGCCGGGCACGTGCCTGCGCCTGGTTAAACAACTGGTAGTTATTAATAGCCACAGCCGCCTGTGCCGCCATGGATTGGTAGAGCCGTTTGTCACCCTGAGCAAAGGTATGTAATTTCAACCAGCGGAAACCCACAAGAGCCACCCAACGTCCCGCCAAAGTAAGCGGCAGATAAACGGCACTGCGTACCCCGGTCATTTCCAGGAGCAAACGAGAAGATTCATCCAGGCGTGATTCTGTACGCACATCATCCACAAAGATGGGTTCACCCATCTGGCTCAGCCAAAAGCGGGAAATAGGCAAATCGGGCAGATAAAAACGAGCGCCGACTTGAAGGGGTGAGGTTCCTTCCATCTGTAAAAGTGCTTTTAGTTCAACCCATTCTGGTTTGCCTTCGTTATCGGTTTCAATGAAATAAAGGTCAACTCCCGAGACACCCGTACCACGAGATGGCTCCGCCAATGCGGTCAGAACTTCTTGAGGATCACTGGCCGCATTCAACTGTTGGCTAATCTCAAAGAGCGTTTCGGTTTCTGCCAGAGCGTGCTGGGTTTGTTCAAACAAGCGTGCATTTTGAATGGCAATGCCGCCCTGGCTGGCAACAGCATTGAGCAAACTATAATCATTGGAGGTAAAAGCAAATGGCTCCCGACTCTGCAACGCCACAATCCCTAAGGTCACATTCGCCAGTTTTAAGGGGAAACCCAACCAGCTTTGCATGGGATTGCCAACCGTGGTTATGCCCTGGGCTTCTAACCAGGTGTCTACGCCATTTTCAATCAAAACCCCCTGACCGGAGCGCAGGACATAATCAGTGATTTCGTTCCCAAACCGACGGGTGGCCCATTTCGTCCGTTTGCCCTCGTCAATCACAATGGGGAAGCTGATTTCTTGTGTTTCTTCGTTGTACAAGGCAACGTAAAAATTGGTTGCCGATGTCAATCGTTCTGTGTAGTAATAAACCGTCTCCAGAGTGGAATCTACATCCAGGGCAATGGTCAGGTCACGGGCCATATCGTTTAAGATAGTTAATTGATTGGCGCGATCTGTAGCCTGTTCAAACAGGCGTAGGGATTGAATAACGGTAGCCGCCTGATCCGTTAAACTGGAGATCTGGCGGACCTGTTCTTCGGTTAGATACAGAGGGGTGCTGGATTGACCGGTAAAAAATCCCCACCATTGTCCACTGACGACAAAGGGGAATACGTAGAGGCTCCGCATATTCAGCCGGTCTACCATCAAAGCACGCAGGTTGGGATCCATCCGTTCATCTTTTTGGGTGTCGCTAAAAATGGTGACATGGTCGCCAGAAAAATGCTGAATGCTGGGGAACTGGCGTGCCTGGTAGATGGTTCCAATGGGGGCACGTGGGGGTTGGCCATTTTTTTCCCATACAGCCATGACGGTTCCGGTGTTGGGCATTTCGTTGATCCAGGGGCGATCAAAAAGGATGATGTTGGTGCGATCAAATTCACGCAGGGCAGTGAATTCGACGAGGGTATTCATCACTTCTTGCACGGAGCTGGCTCGAACGACGCGGCCGCTACCGGTATATAGGGCTTCGGTTTGGGCCAGGGCTTGTTGGGTTTGTTCGGTAAGGCGCAGGCTTTCTAGATGCAGACTCAGCCGTTCCGCCACAGCGGAGACAATGGCATCGGCATCATCTTCAAAAGCATCTGGTTCTAACAAGGCTAACTGGCCGATTACTTCACCTTGAACGGAAAGTGATCTGGTGAGGTCAGGGGCAGAAGCACCATTCCGTTGTTCAGTAAGGGTAGGCTGAACACCATAGGTATACTCAATCTCGGGCGAACTGGTTTCCAGATAGGTATCCCAGCCCTCGCGAACCAGGCGGCGGGTAAGGGTATTCAATTCAGCCAGGGTTTTTTCGTATTGCTCAAAGGAACGGGCGTTTTGTAAGGCAATACTGACCTGAGATGCCAGGGTACTGAAAATGTTGGCATCTTGGGTGGTGAAACGACCAGAAGTTTCCCCTTGCACGTCCATAACGCCGAGAACGCGGCCGCCGACCAACAGGGGTACGGCCATTTCTGCCCGGGTTTGGGGCAGAAGGGGGTGCGATAAGAATCCGGGTTCGGCCTGGACATCATTGACGATGACGGCCTGCCGGTTACGGGCGGCCCGGGCCACAAGGGAGCGTTCCTGGTTCAAGGGAATGGTACGCCCTTCACCTACCATTTGCCGCCCTATATCACCGGCCCCAGTGGTTAGAATCAGGGTATCTCCGACTTCGTTGAGTAAGTAGATGTGGGTATGGTAAAGGTTAAAGTACCCTTTGGTGAGGTCCACAACAGTTTGGAGCAGATGATCCGTCGCCTGGATGGTCGCCGCGGCCGCGCTGATTTGGGCCACCGCTTCCAATTCTCGGGCCTGTTTGGCCAATAACGTCTCCGTCTGTTTACGGAGAGTAATATCCTGGTTTGCCCCGGCTATTTTACAGGTACGCCCTTCCTCATCTTTCTCAATCTTGAACCGCACCACAATATAACCAACGCCACCATCCCGATACCGAATACGGTGTTCAGTCAAACCCTGATAATCAGGGTCGGTAGTTGCCAGCGATTTCCCGATCTCAATACCAACAACCGCCGCATCATCTGGATAAACAAACCGCTCCACATATTGCGCCGCAGAGAGATAATAACCGCCTTCTTGCGCCGCAGTTGTATGCATCATCTCAAACAACTGATCCGTGAAGGTAAACTGATCTTTCAGTACGTCATATTCCCAGCTACCCATTTGGGCAATGGTGAGTGCTTCTGTCAGTTGGGATTGACTGGCACTCAACACCTGTTCCACAACCTTTTGGCTGGTTACATCCCGAACAAACCCTAATATCCCGGCAACCTGGTTATTCGCATCATAAAATGGGGTTTTATATGTGTTACGATAAACCGTTTGTCCCCTCCACTCCGTGGGGGGTTCCACAATATTAATAGCTTGCCCGGATCGCATTACTTCATCATCGTCTTCCCAAAAACCCCGTATGCCTTTCTCGGCGTTACCCTTGACAATCTCTTCAGGGAAACCCATATCCAGGTCATTCTTACCGATAAAATCTTCGGGTTGCAACTGGAGGGCATCGGCATATTCTTTATTGACCAGGCGATAACGATGATTGGTATCTTTGATAAAAATAAAGTCTGGGGTGGAATCAATCACGCTCCGTAACAGAATTTGGTCTTGGTGCGACTGCTCCTCAGACTTTTTCGTCGCTGTAATATCAAAAAGAACCCCATCTAACCATTGCGGCTCATTCTTCTCGTTATAAATGGCCTGTCCTTTTTCTAGAAACCAGGCAACAGAGCCATTGGCCCGGATGATGCGGTATTCAATCGTATACGGCGCACCCGCATTAATCGCTTCCCAGGCCGTGTTGGTCACAGCCTGAGCATCATCGGGGTGGAAAAGGTGGCCAAAGGTCATTTTATGGTTGTTAAACACCTCATACGGATAACCGGTGAGGGTTTCAATATAAGGGCTAACATACTCGATGGTCCAATTTTTATCAGGTTTGCAACGATAAATAGCTCCAGGCAAATTATTCAGCAGGAAACGCCAGCGCTCTTCATTGTCTCGTAGCGTTTTTTCCATCTGTTTGCGGGCGTCAATTTCGTGTTGGGCCGATTGGTAAAGTAAGCCGTTGGCAATAGCCAGACCCGCAGGCCCGGCAATTTCGACCAGTAAATCGGCCTGTTGGGGGGCATTACCGGGTTCGGTGGTGTTGAAGATTTCGAGAATACCGATGATGTTGTTGCCACTTTTGAGGGGCAGGGCAATATAGCTGTCTATTTCTACGGGGGCCAGGGCAGTTAGCGGGGATAGGGGGGTGGTTGCGTCTGTGCGGCACCAGATGATGGGCTGATGCGCGACAAAATATTGGGCGATGTTGCCCGGGAAATGGGCTGTTTCCCGACGGAAGTTTTCTAAAGGATAACTTAGCTGGCTGGTTATTTCCTGGTCTGTTTGCAGGTGTAAGGCAACCTGTTTAGCCCCCGTGACCTGAAAAACCACCTCGATGAGCATCGCCTGTATTTCGCTCGCGTCCAGGGTGGCGGCGAAACGATGGGTAAACTCGACAATGATATTGTTCTGAGCTAACCGCTGGCGAAGGCGGATGATTTCTTGATTAGATGAAGACATGTTTGATCAGCCCTCCCACTCTTTAACGGCCTGAACCATGGCCCAGATCACGTCGTCAGGAACGCCCAGGGGGATTTCTGGCCCCTGAGCAGAGAGGATGAAGCGGTTGCCGGACGCGGCCGCGGCCAGAACAGATCTGACTTTCTGCTTCATCTCTTCCGGTGTCCAGCGCAACATTTCAATGTTGTTCAGGTTCCCGATGAGTGTCAGCTTATCACCGACTATTTGCCGACATACGGCAATATCATCCCGATGACTCAACATCACTCCCGTCAAACCGATATCGGCTAACAAATCCAGCATGGGGTGAATATGCCCTATCCCTTCATGTACCACCGGACCATTTATCCGGGGAATCGTATTCCGAAGTACGGGTAAAGCTAAGTCCATAAACTGCTGGCGTGTTATCACCGCGGCTGAGGCCATCCCATCGGCCAGCACGATGACATCTGCTCCGGCGGCCAGTTGAGCATTGGCCCAGGTTGTGCAAAATTCCAGCGAAATGTCCAGAATGCGTTCCATTACTTGTGTCCGTACGGCTGGCTCTTCAAATAGCATCAGGTTCATCCATTTTTCTGTGCCCATCAACATGCTCGGCAGGCTAAATGGGGCAATGACGGCCCCGATGATGGGCACTCGGCCTTTGACCTCTTGGGCCAATCGTTCGATGGCTTTCAATGTCTCGCTCAGGACAGGTGAGGTGAATGGATCTGGAACCTGGAGATTGTCTACATCTTGCCAGGAGTGAATGACCATGCTCCCAGGGCTGGGAGGCCCCCCTTGCCAGTATGTGAGCGTAGCGCCAAAGGCGGTTACGTCTTCAACGACATGGGGCACACCGACGACACAATCATGGTCAAATTTATCGAGCAGGCGTAATTGGCCTTCGGCCCAGTTGGCTCCCTGGCTGAAATATTGTTCCAGACCCATGCCTAACGCGGCCGCGCCTTGCATCAACATAATGGGAAACACCGGGACACGGTCTGGGGGGTTGTTCTGGATGGTCGTTAGTACCCGTTGGAGAGGTGTCATCTCTTGCATTTTCATCGTCTCCACCAATTGACTAACAACCTCAATGGCGTCTATCGCGTTGACGGCCGTCGCATCGGCGTTGACCGCTTTATATAGTTCAGTATCAAAATTAAACGGTGCACCACCAGCCACCAGTTTTATTTTGTCTTCTAACTGGCGATCATGCAGGATCTGACGAACTTCACGAATGCGATCCAGGGTATGAAGGAGTAAGGTGGAGACACAAATGACGCTGGCTTTGTGGGCCACGGCAGTCTCCACAAAGGTAGCACTGGGGACATTTGTGCCTAATTCATACACGACAAAACCTGCCATACGCAAAAATGTGCCGACAATTTTGGCCCCCATGCCATGAAAATCACCGGCCACAGTACCCACCACAACAGTACCAGCGGTGCGGCCGCTTCGCGGAATAAGGGACATGAGTTGATCCAAGACGTTGTCACCAATACGGGCCACGGCATAAATCTCAGAGAGGGTGATTTCCTGGTTGGCCTGCATCTGTCCAAACCGGTCCATGGCGGGGCAGAATACTTCCAGAACAAGGGATTCGGGGGGCATGCCAGATTCCAGGGCCTCGGTGATAATTGTTCGTGCCCCGGTATTGTCCAAACTCATAAGGGCGTCAAAAAACTGTCCGGCACAGGCGGTCAGTTTTTCGGTGGCAGGGCCACTCCCCAAAATAGAGCGGCGATAGAAAGTGGTGAGGCGTTGCGAGCTGTTTGGGTTCATGGTTTGGCTTCACTTTCAGGCATTGTTTTGTAACTATGTACCTTAAGATAATGATTTGGAGTAGGGGCTGGCCTTGTGCCTGCCCCCTCAGCAGAGGGCAACCACAAGGGTTACTCCTACAGCCAAACTCTTTTTCGGCGTGGTTCAAAAGTCGGCAAACGGTGCTTAACACTTTGTAGGGCGATTTGGTAAATCGCCCACGAGACGATTTACCAAATCGTCCTACAAATTTGTAAAGCTGACCTGAACCATGCCTCTTTTTCTTAAAAGCTATACTAACCCTCTCGAGGGCTGAGCTTGCCTCAGCCCGTTTGCCTTCGACAAGCTCAGGCAACAGATTCAGTAGTGGCATCACTTTTGCCATTTGTAGGGGTATCGGGCGCGGCCGCGATTTCCACCCAGGCATATTTCGCCTTTAGCGCCTGGCCCAGTTCATTCACGGCCGTTTGTAAGGCCCCTTCTAGCGTATGGGTCCCTTGAATCTTCTGCGTAATCTCATTCAGTAAACGTTCCCGCTGGGCACGACGGCGGGTTATCTCATATTGTTGGGCATTCTGTATGGCCACCCCAATTGAGGAAGCCAGGGTCAAGAGTAACCGCTGATCTGCCTCATTAAACATCCGCTTGCCCACATCATTTTGCACGGCAATCACCCCTACGACTTCATCCCCAACGATCATGGGCACACCCAGATAGGCTTGCACATTCTTGGGTCCCGAGGCACCCATGGCTAACATCTGCGCCTCTGTATCCTGCGTGACCAAAATTGATTGGCGCGACTTAATGATACGCCCGGTAACCCCTGGCCCATCCAGATCACGCGGAGCCATATCCAAGAATTTGCGTACACCTTCATCCGTTTCCATAAAATAGGGAAAGGTAATGCGCCGCTTTTCGGGTTCATGGAGGGCCACATAGACACCATCGGCCTGGAAGGTGCGCTCCAACTGCGCCCCGACAGCCCGCACCAGCCCAGAAAGACTCAATTGGCTAGACGCAATCTGGTTCATTTCGTTGATGGTAGCTAATTCAGCCGCCCGTTCCTGAGTTTGGGCGAAAAGACGGGCATTTTCTAGAGCCACAGCCACATGGCTGGCTATACCAATCAGCAGGGTCAGGTCGCCGTCATCATACGCATTGGTCTGGTAGCTTTGTACCGACATGGCCCCCATAACCTGTGTACCACTAAATAGGGGCACATAAATGACAGACGCCGGAAATGCTGTTGTATCGCCTACGGTAGGATCTACCTCGCGGCTTTGTTCTAGTTGTGCCGAGGAAAGATTTACATAAACCGGTTGACCGGTATCAATGACCTGGAATATATAACTTTGCGGCGTGCGGGCTAAAGGTTCTTGTTTATAACGTTGACCGTTGTCGTACAGAATGGGGTAAGAAATAATATCCTTATCCGGATCATACAAGCCAATAAGAAAGGCATCGGCGACCATAACACGCTGTACCTGATGATAAACCGATTCCATCACCTGCTCTGGGTCAAGCTGGCGAGCCACGGTTTCCGCCACCTGGTTGATCACCCCCAACTCGGCGGCACGCGCCTGGGATTGTTCGTACAGAAGACGGTTTTCGACGATAGTAGATCCCTGGGTACGGAGCGCTTCATACAAACGGCGCTCCCCCAGAGTGAACTGGTGGGGTTTATCCCAGGTGATATAAGCCACCCCTAACCAACGGCTCTGGGCGGTCAAAGGTATCCAGATAGTGGCTCGTGCAGATAACTGATGTCCCAGGAGTTTGATGGCCTCGTCCACCCGGCTATCAGTGCTCATGTCTTCCAAAAAAAGAACGTGGTTAGAATCGGTGAGCCATAAATGGGCCGAGGGGAAATCGGGAACATAGAAACGGTTCCCTATGGGAATGGCGGAGTAACCATCGCGTTGCCACGCGGCCGCGACCACACCCCATTCTGGTTGCCCCGCATCATCCAGTTCAAACGTAAACAACCCCGTGGCATTCGCCTCGCGCTCCATCGCCGGTTGCGTTAAAGCCAACAAAGCCTCTGGTAACGTTCGGGCCGCATTCAATTGTGTACTTACTTCATAAAGCGTACGAGCCTCAGCCAACGCCTGCTCCGTTTGGTCAAACAGGCGGGCATTATCTACCGCAATGGCCGCCTGATAAACGATTGTTTCTACCAAACGCGTCTGCTCGGTGGTCAGCACCCGCCCTGCCTCCAAAATATCAATACCGATTGTCCCAATCAGTTCATTACCAACAATCATGGGGAAGATGGTGATTGACTGCACATTACGGGTTTTTAACCCTTCATGAATAGGGGCGGTAAGGGGGCTTGTCTGGGGATCCGCAATCACCAACGGCTTACGGGTACGCATAACTTCCTGAGTAGAAAGATTCCCCGCTACTGGAATGACAAAGCCAATCGCACTTTCGGAAACGTTGGGATCATACAGTTCTGCCACAACCGTGAGGTGGGTATGTTCGGCATTGAACAAAGCAATACCCGTCTGCTCCACACGGGCAACCCGGGCCAATTCGGTCGCCACAATCTGCATACTCTGGCGGATATCCAATGATGAAGCCACGGAAGAAACGACCCGGTTAATAATGGACAGCTCTTCAGCGCGAGCCTGCGTCTGGGTTAGCAGGTATACGTTGCTGATGGCGATAGCCATCTGGCTGGCAACGGCTACGAGCAGTTCTAGATGGCTTTCATTAAACAGATAAGTTTCCTCTTCGGTTTGTATGGCAATAACACCTAACGCATCGGCCCCGACGATCATGGGTACACCAATATAGGCGTGGGGAAGCCGCCCAATAATCTCAAACCCTTTTTCACGAGCAATTTCTTCTATGTTCTCGTGCATAAAGAGAGGCTGACGGCTACGTAACAGGTATTCGGTGATGCCATTACCTGTTTCACGGGTGAAATGGCTGTAAGGTTCATTATTTACGAAGACACGGATCTCGATTTCATTTCGTTCTGCATGGTTAAAGGCGATGTAATAATCATCAGCCGGAACCAGTTGCGGCAAATAGGTATGTAGATGTTGGACTATTTCTTCAATATTGTTGGCCCCGGTTAAGGCTCGCCCCATTTCATTGAGCACATTTAGTTCCGTACTACGCCGCCGGGCTTCCGCCAGGGCACGCTCAGTCTGCTCATTAAGACGCAGATTATCCAGATGGGTGCTGAGGCCATGCGAAACCGCCATGAGAATGGCTTGCGATTCGTCGTCATCTATATCCACATCAGTGGCGATGAGTTGCCCGATGGATTCCCCATGGACGGTAACTGGCTGAACAAAGGAGCGTTTGTTGTGGGCGTTAGGAACGGGTGGCCTGGCTGACCCATTTTCAGGGAGATGAATGGTGCGGTCGCCTTCAAATAAGTAAGCCAGCCGCTCTTGGGAGGCATCGGCGAGGTAAGAATGCCAGCCTTCTTGGGTGAGGCGGCGGGTGAGCATCTCCAATTCGGTCAGGGCGTTTTGTGTTTGCTCAAAGAGGCGAATATTTTGAATGGCGGTACTGAGGTTGGTGGCAATGGTGCTCAAGAGGCGCATATCGCTTTCTTTGAGCCAGTTGGGTTGCTCGGGATGCTGGAGGCTGATGAAGCCAAGGACCTGATCGCTACTGAGAATGGGAACCCCCAACCAACAGGCGGCCAGGGCATCAGCGACAATATTGATCCCTATTTCTACCGGTGATTTGGCTTGCATATTGGCAATGAGGCGTGGCTGACGGCTCTGAATGATCTGGGTAACGAGGCCAGGTCGGAGCGGTTGGGCGGGGATGGTTACGACTGTGCCCAAATGCAAGGCAAAGGGGGTGTTGAGCATTTGTGAGCGGGGTTCGTAAAGGGCGATGTACCCGGTGTTGACGTTGAAGATGGCGCAGATTTGTTGTCCTACCTGGAGCAACATTTCTTGCAGGTCTGTTTGGGTGGTGAGAATTTGCCCTACGGCATTGAGGGCTTCCATTTCTAAGAGTTGGCGGTTAAGTGTTTGTTCGGCGCGTTTTCGTTCTGTGATGTCAGTGAGGATACCGACGGAGCCAACGGAGGTGCCATCAGGGCCTAATACTTCTACGGAGGTGTCGGCTAACCAACGTTCTTCGCCGGTACGGGTATGGATGCGATAATCGGCCTTCCAATGGGCTACTTTGCCAGCCCGGGTCTGGCGCACGGCGTCGGCGTGGGTTTCTTGTTGGACAGAGTGAATGATGTTTTCCTGGATGAGGGTGTCGAAGATGCGGGCGCTGAATTCTGCGACAGGGTAGCCGGTAAGCATTTCAATGCCTTCACCGACAAAGGAGTAGGTTTCATCCTGGTAGCGGCGGGAATAGGGAACGGCGTCTGCGGCCGCGATGGCTCGCCGATACAATGCTTCCAGGTCTTGCAGGGCCGTTTCCGCCTTTTTGCGTTCGGTGATGTCTTCAGACAGGCCGATGAGGTATTTCGCTTGACCATCTGGCCCATAGACAGGGGTTTTGCGCGTATGGAGTAAACGCACCCCATAAGGGGTAGTAACCGTTTCATCGGCCACATCCAGGAAGCTCATGCCGGAAAGAATATCCCGATCTTGACGGGTAAAACGTTCTGCTTCTTCCGGCGGGAAGGAATCATAGGCATTTTTACCGAGGACTTCCTCGGCACTGATACCCAGTAATTCTTCACCGGCTTTATTCCAGCGCAAATAGCGCAGTTCTTGGGCATCTTTGACGAACAAAAGGAGGGGCAGGTTTTCGATGATGGAGTCGAGCAAGTTACGCGATTCTTCGAGCGCGGCCGCGTTTTGTTGCGTTTGTTCGATCAGGCGAATATTTTCCAGGGCAACTGCCACTTCTGTGGCTACTTCCCGTAACAGCGCTACATCTTCAGGGGAAAAGTCATGTTCTGCCTCACTGTGTTGTACCTGAAAATGCCCTATTGTTTCTCCCTGAACGGTGATAGGCATCGTTATTTCCAGGGGGGTTCCCATGTGGTTGGGGAAAGCCTTCATCTGGGGTGATGCATCTTCAATGGTAAAGTTGCCCCTGGTTTGGGTAAATTCCTGCCACCCTTGCCGGACAAGCCGACGGTTTACAATATCGAGTTGGGTAAGGGTAGATTGGGTTTCGGCTAATAACTGCTGGTTTTGCAACAGAATAGCCATTTGACCGGCAAGGATTTGGGATGGTTGCAATTCTCTTTGCGTGAAGGTATGCGGCCTCACATAACCAAACAGTAAAGCGCCCAGCCGTTTTTCACCCACGCGCAAGGGCAAAGTAGCCAATGATTGCAGGCCAAATTGGGTCAACAATTCTGAGGCTTCAGGGCTGAGGGTTTGTGCTTGCAGGGTTGGCTGATTAATGTGGGTGACGGTGAAAGATTGGTCTGATAAGAGCGAGGCCAGGAAAGGGAGTTGCTCGGGGGCAAAATAGGTGCCCACAGGTAAGGTGGCGACATGGGCAGAATGTGGGGACCACGCGGCCGCGTACTCTACAGATAACAGGGTGCCATCATCCAGCGTGTTGAACAATAACAGACCCCCGTGATCCGCCTGGGGTGCTCCAAATGTCATAAAAATCTCTAACATTTGCTGTTGATCGTTCGCGGCCGCTAAAGCCTGTCCCCCTTCAAATAACTGGCGTGCCTCTTCATACTGACGCGCATTTTGCCAGGCCACCGCCACCTGATTAGCAATAGATTGCAGTAACTCCACATCTTCCGGGAAAACATCCCCTATTACGTCATCTTGTACATCCAAAACCCCAATCACCTGATCATGCAAAAGAATCGGCACGGCAATCTCAGCCCGGGTATGGGGTAAAAGCGGATTTGCCAACCAGTTTTCTTCTTTAGATGTATCTGGAACCAAGATGCCCTGTCTTAATGATGCGGAGCGCCCAACAACACCCATCCCCAGAGGAATTGTATGGCCATGTTCCAATAAAGTCTGCCCGGCCGTACCCGTTCCCCCAACCATACGCAATTTCTGCCCACTTTCATCCAGCAGATAAATATGGGCATGATAGTAGTCATAGGCCGCTTTCACCTGTTCTACCACTTCCAAAATCAATTGGTTGGGGTCCAGAATGGTAGACAAACGGCGGCTTATTTCCATAGAGGCTGATAATGCCCGCGTCCGCTCAACCACACGTTCTTCCAGGGTGGACACCAAAGCCACAATTTCTTGTTCCTTATGCCGCGCCTGCTCTAAAGCATTATCAATGCTCTGCAAAGCCAGATTCACTAAAATAACCGTAAATAAGGACCCGAGGGTGAAGGTAATGACCTGGGCCACGGATGGGCCGAGGGGTGTGGGTAACAAACCGTTGCTTTCGGCCCAAATGAGGCCAGCTACGATACCGACATTGATGACAGAGACGACGATAGCGGCCCGCCGACTAATGACTAAACCCGTAATGATACTGGCGAAAATGAAGAAGATAAGTCCAGGCGCACGGGCTGTGCCGGTTGTGGCAAGAGTAGCGGCGATCAGCGGAATAAATAAAATGACAAAAAGCGTACTGGCTAATTTGACTTCACCCCGCCGTAAAGGTATTTGCAAACCGACAAGGGTCAGAATAAATACACTTAAAAACAGGTAGGTAGTAGGCCGAACCAAACCACCGGCAATTCCTGCCACAAGCATGAGGGCTATAAAAACCGTCAGGCTGATGAAAATCGTATTGACCAGGCTGGCGGCCCGGGTTTTTTCTTCATCCCCCGGGAAAACAGGCGGGGCTAAGAAACGTCGTATGGTCGTAAGCATTCTCTTGTCTCCCTCAGGCGTCTCTACGAATAGATTGTGTTGTGGTAGGGACGGCCAGGGCTTCTTCCGGTTGTTCAATGACGACTGTGGCTCGTGATGCGCCAATAGCCTGGCGCACCTCATGGGTGGCAATTTGTAACACTTGCTCCATCGCGGCCGCGCTCCGGATTTTCGTCGCAATACGGTTCAATACCCGGTCTCGTTCAACCCGTTTCACCAATGTCTCACCTGCTTCTTTACGCTCGGTGATATCCGTCAGGTTCACATAAAATGATGCGTCACCCGCATAACTCATCTGTTGCACCGACAACGCTACCCAAATCGGCGATCCATCCAGCCGCCGACCCAGTACTTCATAGTTCAATAAACGGCCTTCACGTTTCAAGATGTCCAACACCGTTTCCCGGTCATGCGGATGGTAATATAGATTGGGGGTCATATGACCAATCAATGTATCGAGAGGGGACGCAAAGAGCGCGGCCGCTTTGTCATTCGCATACTGCACCACCCCATCCTGTAACCGTGTAATCATCACCGCCGTAGGAATCGCATCAATCATTGCCCGCAACCGCGATTCGCTCTCCTGCGCCTGCATATATTGGCGGGCATTCTGAATCGCCACAGCCACCTGGCTGGCAATTACCTGCAACAACTCAGCATCCACTTCCATCAACCCATTCACAACATTGTGTTGCACATCCAACACCCCCATCACCGTTGACCCAAAAGCAATCGGCACAGCCACTTCCGATTTCGTCTCCGGCAAGAGGGGGTTTGACAACCAACCCGGTTCATTACTCGTATCGGGCACAAGCACAATCTGATTTGTCCGGGCGGCACGCCCCACCAAACCACTGGCCAACGAAATGGTGTGACCACTCTGAAGCATTATCTGCCCGGCTTCCCCTGTGCCACCCACCATCGTCAAGTTTTGTCCCCGTTCATCCAAAAAATAAATATGGGCATGATAGTAATTAAACGCCGACTTAACCTGCTCAACCACCTGCAATACCAGTTGATCCGGGTCAAGAATAGTAGATAACTGGCGACTGACATCGGCACTGGTAGTTAAAGCCCGGGTACGAATCCTCACCCGTTCTTCCAGGTCAGCATTCAGCCGTTGCAATTGCTGATTCGCCGCCAAAATTTGCGACTGACGATCTTGCTCTACCATTACCCGATAACGATTCAGTACCAGATTAAGCACAGTCAACACCAACAAGGTAAATAACAACCCATTGGTTACTGAACCATCTATGACGGGTACCAATGTGGGCAAAAAAATGAGGCCTGCCATATTGGCCAACATCCACAGAAAACCCAACCAATAGGGAAACAGTACCGCACCGAAGAAATAACCGGGTAATATCCAAACCAACGTATTGAGGTTCTGTAAGGCGTCAGAGCTATCCCGAAAGAAAATGACCCCATAAACAAACCCGGTGAAGGCAAAAACAAAAAGTGACAGTGACAGATTCAAATAACGGGTCCGACTGGCTACATACGAGCCAAACATCAGGGCAAAAAAGAAATACAACAAAACAAAGGATTCGTCGGTCAGATAACTACCAGAACGAAACCCGACAAATATACGGATACCCGTCAGGGCACAAGTTGCTAATGTCAGACCGGCTAACAACTGGGCCAATCGTTTGCGATCTGCATCCACTACTGAATGTGCTGGTTTAAACAGCCTATCACCCAGGCGTTGCCAAAAGCTGGCGGGGGCTGGTGTGGATGGTTTCATTGAACTGATTGCCATGAGAACGCTCCGTTACGCAAAACCTCGTTATCTTAGGGTTCGCTCGCAAATAACTTTTGAGTTTGCTGTGGCCGGTCTCCTGACCGCACCACCCAACTTAATCTTGAGCGAACCCTAAGTTATTGTTTTTGGGTCAATTCCACAAAAGTACGGCGAGCTTTCAAAGCGACACCTAACTCCTGGATAGCTGTTTGCAACGCGCCTTCCACAGTGGTCGCGTTTTGAATTTTCTGGCTGATAAGGTTCACCTTCGCCTCGCGCTCGGCCCGTTTTTGCGTCTGTGCAAACAAGCGAGCGTTTTGGATGGCCACAGCCACATTCGACGCAATGGTGCGAAGTAAATTCATATCGCCTTCCGTAAAGCGCCCTTCTCGCTCTGCATCTTGAACGGTCAGCACACCTATCACCTGATCCCCAACTACCATTGGCACCCCCAGAAACGATTTAGACAACTTTTGTGTATTTGTGGGTATAGCTCCCATTGTCATTAAACGGTGTTCTGTATCCTGGTTTACCAGAAGTGCCTGCCGATTTTTAATGATGTAGGTGCTAATACCTTCCCCAAAGGGAAATGAAGGTTCATCTATAAATATCTGATCATTGTCTAGCAGGTAAGGAATGCTAATGATCTGGTGTTCTTGATCATATAGGGCAACATAGGCACCATTGGCATTAAAAGCCCGACTCAGATTGTGCACCACAGCGGCCAAAATTTTAGGCAAATCTACTTCGGTGGCTAAGGCCTGTCCAATTTCATTGACTACGCCTAACTCGCTGACACGTCGCTCCGCTTCTTCAGTCAGGCGCAGGTTTTCTAAATGTGCGCCTAACCCTTGAGAAACGGCCTGCAAAATGGTGCTGAACTCTTCTTCGGGCATTTGCACATCGGCAGCCGTTAACTGGCCCACTTTTTCCCCGCGTAAAACAATGGGTTGGGTAAAAGTTCGGCCCGATTCGGCAATCAGGTGTCCATTTTCAGGCAGGACAGCCAGTTTATCGTCGGCAAACATGAAGCCAATGCGGCCGCGTTCTGTTTCTGCCACGTAGGTCTGCCAACCTTCACGTGTTAACCGGCGCGTCAACGAGTCCAATTCCTGTAAGGTCTTAGTAGATTGCTCATTGGCACGCGCATTTTCCAACACAATAGCCACCTGAGATGCCAGAATAGTTTGAATGCGGACATCCTCATCGGAAAAATAACCTGCCTGATCCGACTGCACATCTAACACACCCACAACTTTCCCTGTAGCTATCAGCGGAACAGCTAATTCCGAACGAGTGTCAGGAAGTAAAGGATTAGGCAAAAAATCCGGGGCCTGGGTGACATCATGAATATTTACGGCCTGGCGGGTTCGTGCGGCACGTGCCACAAGTGATTGCTCCGAGTGGGCCAGGAGGGTATGTCCCTGAACGACCATTCTACGTCCCGCTTCGTCCGCACCCGCCGCCAAGACCAATTGTTCTCCCGTCTTATCTAACAGATAAATATGGGCATGGTAAAGACCAAAATTGACCTTTGCCTGATCTACCACCGTCTGCAACATTTCTTGAGGACGATGAATGGCGGCAATCGTGGTAGCAACTTGCGTAATCGTTTCTAGTTCAGCCGCCCGTTTGGTTAAAGCATCTTCCGCATGTCGGCGGGCCGTAATATCACGATGAGTAGCCATGAAACCCAGACGATTACCGCTGGCATCCAGAATAGATGTATTCATGGCTTCAATAGGAATAAGGCGACCGTTCTTATGTTTGTTGGTGAGTTCACCCGCTACAACCTGATCATGTAACAGTGCATCCCAGAATTGCACATATTGTTCCTGCTTTATAAGACCAGATTTGATAATGCGGGGAGTTTGGCCTATGGCTTCAGCGGCAGAGTAGCCATAGGTTTTTTCAAAGGCCGGGTTGACGTATTCAATGAGGCCATCCAAATTGGTCATAAAAACCGCATCGGTGGAGCGCTCAAGAGCCAGTTGGAATTTACGCAGATTTGTTTCAGCCTTTTTTCGGTCAGTGATATCTTGCAAGGCCCCTTTAACCCCGGTGGGCTGGCCGGTTTGATCTGTGGTGACAACATAGCGGAATAAAAAGTAACGACTATCACCATCACTTCCTAATAGCCGATATTCCAGATCCCCCCTCAATGAGTCCTGACCAATTGTGGCAATGTCTTGAAGCAATCGTTGGCGATCATCTGGGTGAACGAAACGTTCGACAGCCGTCAGGAGCGGTATTTCATTCCCCCCGACGGCTTCGGGCGTTGTGCCTAATAGGGTAAAAAACAGGTTATTAAAGTGAATGGTTTGGCTCTGAAGCTTAAATTCGTAACTGGCTAACTGGGCCAGGCGGGAGGCTTCGTCTAGTTCAATGAGGATGGATTGGGCACGGGCCTGTTCTTGTTGCAGTTCCTGGGTTCGTTCGACCACGCGTTGTTCCAGTGTGCCGATGAAACCACGCAATTGGCTAGTCATGGTATTGAAGGCCAGCCCCAATGTGCCGATTTCGTCCTGGCTGGTAACGGTAGCTTGTTGAGATAAATCACCCTGACTAACAGCGCGGGCAATGTGGGCCAATTCGCCGATGGGTTGGGTAATCTGCTGGGCCACAATACTGCCAAGCGCGGCCGCGATGATAATAACAACAATGGTAGCCCCACTGGCAATGTAGACATTGCTAAGAGCCAGCGCCAGTGCTTCCGAACGTGGCTGTTCGGCAATGATGACAAAGCTCTGTTCGTTGAAAGCCAACGTTTGGCGGGCCAGAGCAACATCCTCACCCCCCAAACCGATTGTGAATGAATCTTCTTCCGGTGGGGTTAATTCCGTTCCCTGTAACACCACAGAAGGATTGGGATGCGCCACAACCCGGTTATCCGCGTCGAGCATATAAACGATTCCCGTGCCAATCACATTCGCCTGGGCCATAATGTCCCACACCGGTTTGAAGCGGAAATTAGACACCAAAACACCAGAGAATTGACCCGTCCGCAAATTGCTGAGCGGAATAGAAATGGTCATGAAAGGTTCGCCTGTGTTTTGATTAATACTGATAGAACTAAAAAAGGTGTCCCCTGTGGTGCGGGGGGTTTCAAACTCATCCTGTCCTACCCAGTTGATTAAATCATCGGGAGCCACTACAGAAAGGCGGGAAAGGTGAATTTCTTCCTGGCCTGCGGCATTGATCAGAATGAGTTGGTCATAATCATGTTGCAAGGCCAATAGATTGGTAAGAAGGGTGGCCTGTTCTTCAGGCGGCAGGGCGGCAAAATTGCGTAAATCGGCCAACGAACGTAATTCATTTTCACGAGCACGAATGAAATTTTCTACTTCCACGCCGACGCGTTGAACTACCTGGCTTTGGGCATCCAAGACATAAGGAACCTGAGTGGTAAAAGAGCGATAGGTCAGGATAAACCCCACAAAGACGAGGGGAACAATAGCCAGGCTAACAAAGAAGATTGTGACTCGGGTACGGAGGCTATTGCGCATTGTCGCTCTCCTTTAGCCCATCGGTGTGAATGTGTAAGTTGGTGAATAACATCATGCTTGTTCTATGGGCAGGGAATGGCACCCTGACATAAGGGAAAGGCCATTAACGCAGAATGGTATCAGCGGCCTGGATGACACTTTCGGGCACTTCTAAACCAATGGCCTCGGCCGTTTGCAGGTTGATGGTAAGGAAAAATTCCGGGGCCTCGACGGGTAAGGTGGCAGGATCAGTGCCGTTGAGAATTTGCCCGGCCAACCGGGCGGCCTGGGCACTCATGGCTTCCAGGTCAGAGGAATAAAACATGAGGACGCCGACTTCCTCGCCTTGTGTCGAAAGGGGGATATTACGTTCCAGGGCTAGAGCCAGGGCGGTATCAGCCGCCCCCCCAAAATAGACACGTTCGGAGAAGAGGAGCATGGCATCAATGTCTTCGGGCGCTTCGGTAAAAGCGGCCGTAGCTTCTTCGGGGGTACGAATTTCTACTAAGACGAGTTCGATATCTAGTTTCGCGGCCGCGTCCTTCACCGCCACTAATTTAGCCGCCGTAGCTGGTTCATCTGGGTTATGCGGCACATAAACCCGGTGAATATTAGGTGACATTTTGACCAGCCATTCCAAACGCAATCCTTCATTACCGGAATCTTTTGCCGCGGAAGCGATACCGGTTACATGACCGCCCGGGCGAACCCAGTCTTCCACCAAACCGGCGGCAATGGGGTCCGTAACGGCGACAAAAACAACGGGTGTGCCTGAGTCTGCGGCCGCGGTCTGGGCCGACTGACACGCCGTGGTACTGATGCAATAGATGAGATTGACCTCAGCCGCCAATAATTCTTGCGCCGCCTTATCCATCGCCTCCGGCGAAAAATCACCCGAAGACATATCGGCCTGGATATAGTTCACATTATCCCCTTCCACAAAACCCGCCTGAGCCAAACCATCCTTAAATCCGGCAACTGGCCCCCCCACAGAGGGATCATCAGCACTACTATCACCCCCAAAGGGGTTCAGAACCCCTACCGTAAACACATCAGGTTCAGCCGCACTGCAAGCCGCCAAAACCAAACCCAACACCATAAGCAATAAAAACAGGCTATAACGATTTGCATTAAAAGAACTGCGTTTCATTGACATCTCCTACGAAAATGTAGGGCGATTTGGTAAATCGCCCGGTGGACGATTTACCAAATCGTCCTACAGATTTTCATCCCTCTTGGTGTGCCCAAGGCACATGGGGAACTCCTCTAAAAAACGTAATGACTAAATCTGTTACCGGGGCTTGTCGAAGGTAATGCGGGGTTTCGACAAGCTCAGCCCTGGAGAACGTTAGTCGTGACAAAAAACAAGAATTTTGTCCTATGACCTGCATCGCCCGGGATTTCTCACGCCTGTTTCCCGTTTTGCACCCCCACCCCAATCTCGACAATAGCCTGACGTGCCTTTAGCAACTGACCGATTTCACGAGCCGCAGTTTCCAGAGCCGTTTCCACTGAGGTTGTTCCTTGAATTCGTTGGTTAATCGTGTTAATCAGAGCTTCACGTTCGGCACGTTTACTGGTTTCTTCAAATAAGCGCTGGTTCTCGATAGTTGTCGCGACTACCGAAGCGGCCTGCTGTAAGAGCACGGCATCCCGTTCAGAAAAAGCGGCTTTTCGTTGCCGACTCATAATATTTAACACCCCCAATACCCGATCCCCCAATATAAGGGGAACCTGGATGAGGGAGAGAAAACCAAATCGGGCCATATCTTGTACATCCAGAGCATCATTTTGCTGGATATCGGGGATGATGCGGACGGTTCGTTCCGCAATAATGCTGGCGGTAGAAGTTCCGGCTAAAGGAATATCTGTGCCCTGTGGGGAAGTCACCATCACCACAACACCCTCACGTAAGGTAAACGCATTTATGTGGGCGCCATCAGCAGTCACCAAGGCGATGCCTGCGGCCTGCGCCCCAACCAGAGTGGGTGTCTGGTTGAGGACAATGCTGAGTAGTTCATTTCTCTCCGTTGCCCTATTTAGTTGAGCACTCATATCATTTAACTGGGTCAATCGGTGCGCCTGCGTTTCCGTCTCTGAGAGGGCCGTTTGTGTGGCCTCAGAGAGGCGGATATTTTCGATGTGGGCTGTCAAGGCTTCAGCGACAGCGGTAAATAATTCCTGCGTTTCATCACCAGGGATAACGGATTCCGACATGCTGAGGGAGCCAATGGTTTCGCCTCGGATTAGCAAGGGATGAACATAGAGGGCTGGGTTGGGTGTTGATTCGTTTTCCAGGGTAGAGGGTGTAACCTGATTTTGGGTGTAGGTAAAATGGCTTGTTTCTGAGGTCGTGCGCTGGTAGGTATCCCAACCTTCACGAGTAAGGCGGCGTACTGCTTGTTCCGCCCGACCCCGGTATTGTTCGGCTTCTTCTAGCAGGCGCAAGTTCTCAACTTGTTGGGCGACACGGCTGGCGATTTCATCTACCAAAGCCCGTTTGTCTGGTGTCCAGGCATTATGAGGAACGCCGGTTATTTCGACAAAACCAATGGCTTCGTTGCCTAATTGAATGGGGATAACGACGGGTTGATCCGCGGCCGCGGGCAGAGTCACTATTTTCTCATCAGCCTCATAGGTGTACACCAACCGCTCCGGCTTGGAAATAGCATCCAGATAACTATCCCAACCACTGTGGATCAAACGGCGACTTTGTTCCTCTAATGTTACCCGTGCCTGTTCCACTTCTGTAAACAAAGCCGCATTTTCAATAGCAATAGCTAACTGCCCCGCCAGCGTCTGAAAGGCCGTGAGGTTTGCCGCAGAAAGGGCTTCGGGTTGAGCACTTTGTAGGTCAAGTACCCCTACCACACGTGGTCCAATCAGCAAGGGCACTGCGATTTCCGAACGGGTCTGGGGAAGTAAGGGGTTGGAACGGAAAATCGCGCTTTCTAGCGTGTTAGTTACGATAATAGGCCGACGTTCGGCGGCCACACTCCCGTTGATGGAGCCAGGGCCAACGGTCAGGCGATGGCCGCGACGCAAAAGTTCTTCGCCCGCGTGGCCTGTGCCTGCCCGCAAGAGGAGAATCTGCCCGGTAGGGTCTGTCAGGTAAATCTGCGTATGGTAGAGGTTAAAGCGCTCACGAATCAGTTCCGCGGCCGCGCTCAACAACTCATCCAGATTACGTTGCGTAGCCACCCGTTGGCCCACTTCTGCCGCCAGTGTCAGGTCGCGAGTCTGTTCCGCCACCCGTTGCTCCAGACCACGAATAAGCTGGCGCAACTGCTCAGTCATGCGGTTAAAGGCCAGCGCCAATGAACCAAGTTCATCATCCCGCTCAATCATAACCGCCTGATCAAGATCCCCCTTGGTCACTAATTGCGCGGCATTCGCCAACTGAATAACCGGGGTGGCAATCGTACGAGAAACAAACAAAGCCAACCCCAAAGCCACCACAAACGTCACCACATTTAAAACCCCAGCGGTAATAGCGGCAGTACGCAGGGCAGAAAATGCCTCACTCTGATTTTGTTCCGCCAACAAACCCATTTGCATTTCCGGCAACCAACGATACACCCCCACAACGGGAAGTTCATCATAGTTAGGATACAAACTTTGACCATCTACCTGCTCCCGCACCGCTGTGGTCGCACCATCCGTCCGCACAAAACGCACATTATTTGCCGTGCCCCGAACACGGGTAATCGGGGCCATATTTTCCCCGACCAGATAGGTTTCACCGGTTTCTCCCAAACCCACTCGTTCCAACATAATATTTTCTAACTCGTCCAGACTGACACGACCAGCAATCACCCCAATAACCGAACCCGTTGAGTCGCGAAGCGGGCGAGAAACAAGCATCGAAACCGAACCTGCCGTCGGGGGTTGCAGGTAAGAGGCCACAAGACCCTCACGGAAATAGGTCTGGTTGGTGTGTGTTTCCCCAATCTCTAGCTCATTGGTAGAAACAATCACATGCCCTTCGCTATCCAAAACAAAAATCTCGCTAAACAAGTCAGTTTGTTGAACGACTACGGCCAATTGTCTTTGCACATGAGTCACAAAAAGAAGGTCGGCCGCGCCAGGGTTCAAGAAATAACGATTCAAGTCATCTGCGTCATCCCCATCAAGCGTGATGGCCAAGGTCCCATCTAACTGGTTGACCCAGGCAAGAATCTCTTGCTCTTTTAAGGTGGCTACGGAATTCAACTGGGCAAACACCTGATTTTGCACGCGTTGGATATAAATCAAGTTGACCAACACACCGATCACCACAGCAGGGATGGTCGCCAGTAAGACATAGGAGATGAGGAGCCGGGCACGAATGGAGCCACGTTGGAGAAACCGAATCAGGGCGATGAAGGCCATAGACAGAGTGCCAAAGGCTATCATGCCGTTGCGAATGCCTACAGAATCAGTTTCAGCCAGGTTGTAACGAATCGGTAGATTAATGACTGAGCCGCCCCAAAACAGACCCACATAAACCAACAAGACCAACACCCAGGCTAACCGGCGGCGCGGCCAAACGGTCATAAGCGTGAGGAATACCCCGGCTAGAACAGGAAACCCATTAAAGAATGGTGCACCTTGTTCAATGGATACTCCCAAAGCTATGAGCACCGCGACAAAAAGAACGGCATGACCGGAAATCACTAAATCGTTTTGGCGGGCCGCTCGGTAGGCAAAAAACAGACTCAGGATAGACCCAATGGTGATACCCATATCTATCAGCACAGGGATAGAACGTAATTCAAGATAAATAGGGATGAGGCTGAAGAAACTGAATACCATCAGCACCAGGACAATCTGGCTAAAACGGGCCATGAAGCGAAGCCGATCGGCCAGACTTCTGCCTTCACGAAGGGAGTATTCCTGTGCTGAAAAATCAGACATATCACTCATGAGCAACCTCCGCTGGTGTTTTGGTTTTCAGCGGTTATAACGAGCGGCTGATTATTTCAGCCGTTTTTGTAACTATTAAGTCTGTTGTCTGAGCTTGTCGAAGGCAAAACGGGCTTCGATAAGTTCAGCCTTCGAGAGGCTTAGGCGTTACCGTTTTTTAGGGTGTTTCCGATTTTGCCTTACCATTGGGCTGTCCTGAGCGTATGCCAATTTGCACGGTAGTACGCCGGGTGCCTAAGGTCTGGCCTAGTTCCTGCGCCGCAATCTGTAAAACCCGATCAATGGTGGTAGCGCTTTGTATTTTTTGCCCGACATCATTGATGAAAGCGGCTTTTTCGGCCTGTTGTTGGGCCTGAGCGTACAAACGAGCATTTTGGATGGCAATGCCCATCTGGTTACCAATAGATTGAATAAGGTCAACATCAGCCAGCCCCAGGCTATTGACAAGGTTATTTTGCACATCGAGAACGCCTAAGACCTGACTGCCCACGCTAATGGGAACAGCGATTTCGGCTTTGGTTTCTGGGAGAAGGGGGTTGGGTAACCAACCGGGTTCTTGGGTAACATCTGGGATAAGAATGGGGGAGTTGATCGCGGCCGTGCGGCCAACCAGCCCCTGCCCCATCCCAATGCTGTGCCTTTGTGTCAATAACTGCCGCCCTACATCACCAGTTCCCCCTGCCAGTACCAAATGTTCACGAAGCTCGTCCAGCAAGTAAATATGGGCATGGTAATAGTGAAAAGACGTTTTCAATTGTTCTACCACCTCAACCACCAGTTGCTGGGGATCCAAAATGGTAGAGAGGCGGCGACTGATATTGGTACTCATTTCCAATGCCTGAGTACGTTCCTGTACGCGATGTTCCAACATTTCCACCAATTCACTTACCTGAGCGGTCATGGTGTTAAACGTTGTAGCCAGCGTGCCAATTTCGTCTTCTGTTTCCACCAAAGCCTGAACCTGAAGATCCCCCCCGGCCACTTTCCCCGCCACAGTCGTGAGGCGAACGATGGGAGCCGTGAGAAGTTCAGCCACGAAAATAGCGCTTATGGCCACAAACAAGGCAATGAGCAAAGAAATAATGATTATTTCGCGTGTTTGGGCTTGAATGGGGGCAAGATAAGTCGGTTGAGAAATGGCAAAAGCTACCTTCCAGGGGCGTAGCGTCAGTGGGGCCACAGCAATCGTATCCAGGTGGTCTTCATCAGGATGAATTTCGGCGTCAAAAACTGGCGTTGTTTCGGCATTGGCTAAACCCTCGGCAAAGGAGGGAAAATCTGTCGCCAGAGTATCCAGGGGACGATTGGGCAAGAGGCGTTGTGCCTGTAAAGCCGCTACCAGGTCTGGTTCTAACGGAACCACTGATTGCATAATCAAATTAGAATTAAACCCATCGGCCAGGCGAATTCCATTATTATCTAACAAGATAGCGCCAGATGTTTCGCCGAGTAAGTCCGTATTCTGATGTATCATTTGTTGAATGACACCCGCGTTAAAACTAACACGCAGAACTCCGATGGGGTCGCCGCTAGAATTACGGACAGGGGCACTGAAATAAAGGCTTGCCCCTCCTTCAGTTAATGATTGTTCAATCGAAGAAACGTAAGGTACCCCAGTGTGGAGTGGCTCCAGAAAATAGCTCAGGCTGGCGGCATCTAAGTTTTGTTCTGGGAAAAAGGTATCTACCACATGAATGCCGTTTATATCGAGAAGGGCGTAAGAGAGGATATAATCGGGGTTTTTGCGGCTTAATTGGAGCAGTAATCGTCGTACGCGGGTTTCCTCGGCAGAGTTGGGACGTTGTGCGGTAGGGAGTTGGAGATAGCTGACAAAGTCAGGGAAACCGGCTTCGATGCGCACGGCATTTAAGTTGTTATCAATGAATGTATCGAGACTGAGCGCTGTTTGGATCGCGGCCGCAAGCAATGATTGATTAGCACTTTCTATCAGCGCAGTACGGGAACGTTGCACGGCAAAACCGGCCACCAAACTCACCGAAAGAAAGGCCACCAGGAGAAAGCTGAGTAGAAGTTTGTTGCGTAGCGGAAGAGTAGAAAATTGGCGTATCACCAAAATGGCGTATACCACCAAAATGACCCCAGCAATCGTAAAAGTGATGTTTTGTAAGGATGGAATGACATACTGGAAAGGGAAAGCCAGAAAATCCATTAGACCCATCACAATCGCCACAACAGCTACCACCAAAATGGGCCGGAAGCTTATCTGTGAAGGCAAATGTTGGGTGGAAATCTGCAAAATCACCACAAAGGTAGCCGCTCCTAAAGCCAGACCAATCCCCGCGACGACTACCGAAACTGTGAACGCGGCCGCGACATTGGCATAGATTATCAGGGCAATGCCCCGTGTCACATCCCCTTGCCGACATAATCGAACACTGACCCAGGCCGCGGCCGCAAACCCCAACAAACTAAATAAGGAAATATAAATCTGCCAGGCATTGGCTCGTAGCGCCAAAACCAGATAGACCGGCAACGTCGCAGACGCCGCAACGGCTAATACCAGACTTGTGCGAAAAGCCTTTTGCGCTTGTCGCGAATGAGTAGTCAGTGTATTAACAGCATTTGTGCTCATAAGCTATTCCCAAACCAGCGGAAAGAGTACGGGGGCAAAAAACTCCGTCTTACCCTGTCCTTTTCATTCCTCAATCAGTGGGGTTTCCCGATGTCCATTACTCTGCAAACGCACCGTTGTCTGCGGTGCCCCGGTCAACCGGCCCAACTCCCGCACCGCCACCTGCAAGGCCCCTTCAATCGTAGTTTCATTTTGAATTTGGGCTTTGACTTGTGTCACTTGGGCCAGCCGTTCGACTCTCTGATGTGCGTCTTGAAGCAGGCGGGCATTTTGTAAAGCAATAGCCACCTGATTAGCAATGGAAAGCAAAAGGTCAGCATCTTGCTGTTGTAAGCCATTGACAACATTGTGCTGAATGTCCAAAACACCAATAACTTCTTCGCCAATAGCAATCGGTACGGCAACTTCGGCTTTGGTTTCAGGTAGAAGGGGATTTGCCAACCAGCCCGGTTCATTCTCAACATTAGGGGCAATAATCGGTAAATTCGTCGCGGCCGCACGGCCTACCAACCCCTGCCCTATCGCAATCTTATGCCCACTGGCCAGCATCGTTTCCCCCGCCTGACCCGTGCCACCCACCATCAACAATTGCTTTTTTGTCTTATCAAACAAATACATGTGGGCATGATAATAGTCAAACCCCAGTCGCACCTGTTGCACCGTTTCTGCCACCAGATGCTGACTATCCAAAATAGTGGAAAGCCGACGCCCCACTTCTGTACTAATATTCAAAGCACGGGTACGGTCTACCACGCGCTGTTCCAAATTAGCAATGGCATCCCGAAGTTGTTGCGTCATCGTATTAAACTCAGCCGAAAGCACACCAATCTCATCACGGCTACTCACCGTGACCTGTGCCTGCAAATCACCCCTGGTTATGCGTGCGGCCGCTTCCGTTAATTGAATAATAGGCGCCGTCAAAACACGACCCACATAAGTAGCGGCTACCCCACCAATAATCACCGCACCCACACCCAACAAAATATTTGTTCGTTGTTGGGCAGTTACAGGCGCATTTGCTACCAACTCCGGTTCCGCCGAAACAACATACCATTGCAGATCTCCCACAAAATTCTCACCGGAAAGGGTAGATACCGGATAACGAGTCACCAAACTAGAAATATTTTCATAATCAAGCACCACGACCGTTTCATTTTGCGGCAACAATTCAACTAATCTGTCAGGCGGAATAGTTGCTACTTGAAACGAAATTTCATTTTCCACAACCCGCAAAGAGGTACCATCGGCAAAATACAAATCCAGTTTCCCTTCATCACCCAAATCCACCGCGCCCAGAAAATCCACCAAAGCATCAAGTCGGTAGGTAGTACGCAAAACACCGACAAATTCTTTCACTTCCCCTGACTCTGGATTACTAAATACAGGGACAGCAATCGCCAAACCCAAAACATTGCTACTCTGATCGAAATCTGGGGTATCCACAAAAACGCCCCCAAAACCACTGTTATAAACTTCTTCCCACCATACCTCATCCCCTTGATAATAATCAGAAGTACGACCCGTGGCGGCTACCAAAGCACCATAACGATCCGTTACAAAAACTTCCGCATTCTCGGGAAAAGCCCCAATATATTTCTGCAATTCATCTGCCACGACATTATTCAAATAGCGTTGTATCAGCGGATCCTCATCACGAGCATAAATCCAACTGCTATCTTTTTCTATGTTTAACTGAATAATGTCGGCTTCACTACCGGCATAAGCGTCCGTCTGCGCTTCCGCGGCATTTTGAAGCAGGACATTAAAGGACAATGCCTGCAATGTATTAACCTGCCGGGCCAACAATTCTCCCAGCGCCAGGGCTTGCGTCTGAGTCAAAACATGTAATCGTTCCCGTGCCTGTTCTTCAATCGTCTGACGGATCACTGCCCCCACCGCATATGTGGTAATACCCACAATGAGCATGGTCAAAAACAAGGTAGTGCCTACTAATTTAGCCTGAAGGGAAAATTCCTGAAAATCGCGCAAGATGATAGCTACGAGAAGAACAGCCGCCAGTGCAACCAGTACGTACGCGGCCGCGCGATTTTGCACCGAAAGAATAGGACGCGGCTCAGGCCAATACAAATCCACGAATGTCAACAATAATGTCATAGCCGCAACCGCCCCCATCATATAACTCATATAACGCTGGGGAACCGTCTGGGTAATAAGAATCACCCCAATAATGGCCGTAATAATCGTCGCTACCCGCCCCAACTCTTCCTGATTAGCAGTGAAACGGAGCGACACCCACCACAACCCCACCATTACCACCACCGAAGCCACAAACATTTGTCCTGCTTTCGATAAAAACCGCTCGGGCAACCATTGGCGTGACAACAAAAAACCAATGACTCCCACCACCAACAGCAACCGGGTGGTTGGATAACCAGTCCAAACAAAAACCCCAGTACCTAAATAGCTAGAAAACCCGGCCACTAGCTGGGTTAATACAGTAAGACCAAAAATCGCTTGAAAAAGGCGATTAACACGATGGTGGCGTCGTTCCTCTTTCCTTACCTCAATATCAGAAAAGATTGGCTTACGTTTTTCCATATGGATTCTTTGCCTATTGGTAGCGTCTATTCCAGAAAGCGCTTCTACATTTGCCGTAGTTAAGCTTCTAACTAGACCGTTATGGGGACCGCATACTGTATTCACCGACTAATCAAGCATAAAACATCGGGGTCTTCGGGATTTCGTGGGGTACGGGCAACCCTTGTAGTTGCCCACACTGAGCAGGCACAAAGCCAGCCCGTACATCTGGTGTCAACCCCCTGAATTCCCCAACAGCCAAACATCGGCAACAATACAGGGATTGCTTGCGACAGGCGCAGGTTATGCCCAGATAGATACACACTGGGAAATTTCTGCGGGAATTCATCACCGTACAGCTAAACATACCCTGACAAAAACCTGATATTTTGCCCGGCAACGGTTGAAGTCGTGATTTGTTCTAAACGGGTATATTGGGGCACATAGAGGTATGACCAAAGTCCAGTATACCACTTAACACCTTGATCTTAACATAGTTTACTGATCAAAACGTGAAGAAAGCGTTACCAGACAGTCAATTTGTTGGGAAAATAGTACCCTGTTGACCTGTAGTATACAAGAGCGATGGTACTAAGGAACTGTCTAAGTAATCGTTCGTATTTAACTTAGCGATTTGCTGTAGCCGGTCTCCTGACCGCGCCACCTAACTTATTTCCGAACGATTACTAAGTGACTGGAGTTTCGAGCGAGAGGAGAGAGCAAGAGGAAATTACTCTGGAAAACCCTCTAGCTCTGGCTCTGAACTCTAAACTCAAGAAGTGAACATCTAAAAATAACTTCCCGATTTAGACCTGACAAGTTTCCGAAAACCGTAAGCGTTTAGTCATAACTATTCATCCGCCAGACCCGCCCGGTCGTAATGCGTTTTGAAAATCAAAATCGGTATAAACAGTACACCCCACAGGAAGGTACACGCCCTTTTTTACCGGTTTTGATGGTAAAAACTGATAACGACCGGGCTATGGTTACAAAGGCCGCTGGCCTGGGCTTTTAGCCCGCAAAGCTCCGTAGGTTTAGCCCGGCGGTTTGACCGCTGGGCGGGGTAACTGAACGCTTACCCGAAAACCTGTCAGGTCTTCCACAAAACATGGATATACTCAACGAATGAGTAATTCTTTTCCCACCTGCAACATTATGTTAAAATGCCCCCAAACTGGTTCAGGAAGGTGCAGATGACCAGCAAACGTAATTTTCTAGCGCAACATCCTTTATTCTCAGAGCTATACGAAGACGAATTAACTGTTCTGGCGGCCATCACGGAAGAGCGTGAGTACCCGGAAGGGGCGGTTGTCGCGTACCAACGGGATGTCGCCGATGGCCTCTATCTGGTGCGGTCGGGTCATCTATTGGCCCTTTCCGTCACTCAAGTGGGCGAAGTTGCCTCTCAAGATAAAAAACATTATATGGCCGGACAGTTTTTTGATGATGCCTGGCTTTTTGCCCCTGGTATTCATCCGGCCACGGTTAAAGCTGTCAAACCAAGTCGCGTATTGACCATTAAAGGGGATAATTTTCTCAAATTTGTGGAAAAACATCATATTCCGGTGGAATACCTGGGCCTTACTCCTCAGGCCCAGGAAGCGGCCCTCCGGAGCCGCCTGGCCCTCCCCAAACGGCAGTATGCCCCCCTGCAATTACAACCCGATGAACTGGTAGAATGGCAGGCACGGCGTAGTCCTTATATTTTGCTCTTACGGGGTATTTTTCCGGCTGTTCTCATGTTTGTTGTCCCCTTATTACTGTTTTACTTGTTTGTCTCTTTCATTCCCACCGCGAGTACACTCCTACTTATTCTGGTAACGGCCATTCCGGCACTGATTGGAGCGGCTATTATGGGTTTCCATATTTTGGATTGGTCTAATGACTATTTCTTAGTTACCAATCGCTACTTGATCCATGCCGAATTTAATCTACGTACCTTTAGTACAGCAGTAGATAAAGTACCGATTGACCGGGTGCAGAGTGTAGAAATTGAAAAACCTTCTTTTTTGATGAACCTCTTTGATGTGGGATCAGCCAAAATAACCACCGGTGCCCAAAACAAAACACTTCGTTTTGATTTCATTGATAACCCGCAAGAAATTCAGGACACCTTGAACCGGATGCAACAACGGGGCAAAGCGTTAGATTTTGGCCGGGAGCAAGCCTCTATGCGGGAGTCTGTGGAAGGATATTTTGCCCTTCCCCCCGCTTATAAGAAGGTGGAAGAACCTAAACCAACAAGAGACGAAGAGGAAGAACTGCCCCTGGGTCAACGGTTGTGGCAAAGCATCCAAAAAGAAACCCGCCAGCGGTTGAGTCTGCGCCATGAAGTAGGTAATCTCATCATTTACCGAAAACATCCTTTGGTGTTGTTGAATGCGCTGAAATGGCCTTTTGTAGGATTTGTGTTGCTTATTGTTTTCAATATATTGGCGAATCAATTTGCATTAGCCCAGACTATTTCCTGGTTGTGGTTATTGGAAGGGCCAGCCTTTCTGGTTATTCTGTTTTGGTCTATCTGGCAGTTTTTAGACTGGGATAATGATTTGTACCAGCTTTCAGATCGGTATGTAGTAGACATTGATCGTCTGCCCTTTGGCTTCTCGGAAAGTCGCAAACAGGCTGATTTAGGCAATGTGCAGAATGTAAGTGCAACTCGCCCTTCATTTCTGGCGACGTTGTTCAATTATGGAAATGTGAAGATTGAGACCGCTGGCGCGGCCGCGAACATCATCTTCGAAAATGTCCATAACCCCAACAAAATCCAAAATGAAATCTTTGGCCGCCGCGATGCCTTCCAGCGGTTACAGGCCAATAATGCGCGTAAACAACAGCGCCGTGAGTATGGCTTGCTCCTGGATGTCTACAAACAAGCCCTGGAACAAGATCGTATCCCCCAACGCACACCCATCGGTGATATGCAAGAATATCTGGATGATGACCCTCAAGATGAATCATCTCTGCTTAATGGATATAATAATCAACCAACTTGAAAATTGATTCGCGTTTCGTGTTGCGTGTTAAGCAAGGCGAAACACGTAATACGGTGGAATAATGCCCAAGTTAGATGTTTTAACCCCCAAAGACCCCATTCTGCGTCGCAAAGCACGCCCTGTTATTCGCTTTGACTCAGAATTACAATCCCTGATTGATAACATGATTGAAACGATGCGTGAGGCCAAAGGTGTGGGTCTCGCCGCGCCACAAATAGGCCAACCCCTACGCCTGGCCGTCATCGAAACACCGCCCGATATAGATGAAGACGGTAAAGATATTGAAGGCACGCAAGAACTGTTTGTTATCATCAATCCGGAAATCACCTGGAAATCATCTAAAATGATCCAGGGTATTGAAGGTTGCCTCTCGATTCCGGGTTGGGTGGGGGAAGTGGAACGCCATGAGGCGGTACGGGTGAAAGGATTGGACAGACGCGGCCGCAAAGTCAGCTACCGCCTCACCGATTACACCGCCCGTATCTTCCAACACGAAGTAGATCACCTGGAAGGTGTTCTCTATATTGACCGCCTTACTGGCCCCAACCGCTTCTGGACTGAAAAAGAGTATGAAGAGATGGTCAAGAAACAAGACGAAGAACGGGAAAAGCGGGAAAAAGAAAAAGAAGTCGCTCCGATGATGGGGAATTGAGGCAGTGGACAGTGAACAGTGGACAGTGAACAGTAAACAGTAAACAGTGAACAGTAAACAGTAAACAGTAAACAGTGGACAGTCATTCGTTCCAGTTCACGATTCACCAGGCACAATTCCCTTTCATTAGTCATTGACAATTAACAATTAACCATTAACCATTAAGAGTTCCTAAAGCTCCCCTCCGCCTATGCTCACCCTCAACGAAGTCGAAAAAATCGCTCATCTGGCCCGGTTAGAACTGACCGAGGCCGAAAAACAGCAATTCCAGCAACAGTTGTCGGCGGTGTTGGATTACATGGCGATGTTGCGGGAACCGGACACGCGTGACGTTCCCCCCACCGCCCATGCCGTCCCCCAGCACAATGTCTGGCGCGAAGATGTTATTCAACCCTCTTTGCCGACAGAAGATGTGTTCTTTAACGCCGCCCAGCACCAAAATCAACAATTCAAGATTCAATCGGTGTTGGGAGACGAGTAATTGTTAGCTCAAACGTGGTGTGTGGGGCGTGGAACGAAACACGCGACACGCACCATGCCACACGTTGCCCATGAACCTGACCTCTCTCACCCTCACCGAACTCCGCCACGCCTTACACACCGGGCAAACAACCAGCGCGGCCGCGACCCAGGCCACCCTCGACCGAATCGTCGCTGTAGATAACCAGGTGCAATCTTATCTGACTATCGCTGATGAATTGGCCCTGGAGCAAGCCGAATCAGCCGATAAGCGGATTGCCGCCGGGGAAGAGACACCGCTCCTGGGTGTGCCCGTCGCCCTCAAAGACATCATCTGCACTGCCGGGGTTGAAACGACGGCCGGGAGCAAAATTCTTGATGGTTTTGTGCCCCCGTATGATGCCTTTGTGGTGCAAAAGCTCAAAGAAGCCGGGGCGGTCATCATCGGCAAAACCAACACCGATGAGTTTGCCATGGGGTCGTCTACCGAAAATTCGGCCTTTTTTACCAGCCGCAACCCGTGGGATTTGAGCCGGGTGCCGGGGGGAAGTAGTGGTGGCAGTGCGGCCGCGGTCTCGGCCCAACTGGCTTATGGCGCACTGGGCACGGATACCGGCGGCAGTGTGCGCCAACCCGCCAGCTTGTGTAACCTCGTTGGTTTGCGCCCCACCTATGGCCGCGTGTCCCGCTGGGGGGTGATCGCCTTCGCCTCATCACTGGACCAGATTTCCCCCTTTGGCCGCACGGTGGCTGATTGTGCCGCCATGCTCCAGGTGGTGGCCGGGCATGACCCCCGTGACAGTACCTCACTCAATGCGCCGGTGCCAGACTACGCGGCCGCGCTCACCGGCAACATCAAAGGGTTACGCATTGGTGTGGCGGCTGAATATTTTGGCGAAGGGCTAAACCCGGAAGTCGAAGCCGCCGTGCGTCAGGCCATAGACAAACTGGCGGAACTAGGGGCCATCATCCAGCCAGTCAGCCTACCCCACATCCGCTACGCGCTACCCGTCTACTACCTCATCGCCCCCGCCGAAGCCAGTGCCAACCTGGCCCGCTACGACGGCATCCGCTACGGCCCCCAGGTCAACGGCGTGGATGTGATTGATTCGCTCCAGAAAACCCGCGCCCTCTTTGGTCCCGAAGTGAAACGGCGCATCATGCTGGGAGCCTATGCCCTGAGTGCCGGTTACTACGACGCCTACTACGGGCAGGCGCAGAAAGTCCGTACCCTCATCACCAGAGATTTCCAGGATGCGTTCCGGCAGGTGGATGTCATCGCCACGCCTACCAGCCCTGTCACGGCGTTCAAAATTGGCGAAAAAGCCGATGATCCCCTCAGCATGTACCTGGCCGACATTTACACCCTGCCCCTGAACCTGAGCGCGAGCTGTGGTCTTTCCGTTCCCTGTGGCTTTGACAGCCAGGGGTTGCCGATTGGTCTACAACTGATGGGCGATACATTGCAAGAAGCCACCATTCTCAACACCGCATTTGCCTACGAGCAGGCGACGGAGTGGCATAAACGGTTGCCGGTTCTGGCAGAAGTAGAGGATAGTGAACAGTAACTAGTGAGCAATCTCCAACCGTCAGTTTGCCTTGAAGAATTGGCAGTTGACGATTAACCATTGACCCTTCTCGAAGTTCCCACAGTTCCTATCGGAGAATAACCATGAAAACAATCATCTTATTGGGTGGATATGGAACAAGAATGCGGCCGCATACCTGGAGTCGCGCCAAACCATTGTTAAGAGTGGCTGGAAACAGCATTATCGGCCACCTGCTCGACCTGATGAAGGAAGTCACCACCGGGCAGGTTATCTTTGTTGTGGGGTACAAAGGGGATCAGATTGAAACCTGGCTCCGCGAACATTACAGTCACCTGGATATCCACTTTGTCGTCCAGGAGCAGGCTCTGGGTCAGGCCCACGCCCTCTGGCTCTGTCGTGAATACCTGGATAGTGATGAAGATGCGCTGATCGCTTTTGGTGATGGCATTGTTAAGGCTGATTATGCCGCCCTGGCTAACGACGATGACGCCGTTTTCCTGGTCAAAGAAGTGGATGATCCACGCACATTTGGTGTTGTGGTTCTAAATGAAGCCGGATATGTCACCAAATTTGTGGAAAAACCCAAAACGATGAATGACCGGTTGGCGATTGCGGGAGTGTACTGGTTCAAAAACAGCCGCAACCTGCGCGATGCCGTAGACACCGTTCTCTCCACTGGACGGCAAACGCTAGGAGAGTATTATCTGGCCGATGCCTTCCAGGTGATGCTGGAACAGGGAGACAAGATCAGTGTCGCGGCCGCGGATGTGTGGGAAGACGCTGGTAAACCCAACACCATTCTCCACACCAACCGCCGGATGCTCTCCCTCGGTTATGCCACCTTTGAAGCCATCGAACGAGGATATGGTGAAGGCTTTGTCGTTGTACCCCCGGTTTTTATCCACCCCGATGCTGATATCGAAGCGTCGGTGATTGGGCCATTTGCCAGCATCGAAGCCAATGCCGTCATCCGCAACGCCGTTGTGCGCGACAGCATCATTGACGCAGGGGCCAAAATCGAAGATTGTGTCATTGAGAACAGTTTGATTGGGGAAAAGGCACAGGTGAAGGGCCGCGGCCGCGAACTGTTCATCGGTGACAACGCCATCGTTGATTTATGAGGTCCGTACACGGATTTCACGGATGCGTCCTCTGAAAAAAGGAACCGCAAAGACGCCAAGATCGCCAAGAAGAGAAGAAGTCCAGAGTAAATCTTTGCGCCCTTTGCGTCTTAGGGTTCGTAAAAATATAACTTCCCGGTTTAGACCTGACAGGTTTCCGAAAACCTGTCAGGTCTTGACGGAACTTAATCTTTTACAGGCCCTTAGCGGTGAAAAATCTTCTTTTTTCAATGGAGTCATCCGTGTCCTAAAAGGAATTTCCATGCGTAACTTTATTTCGGAACGGGTGGCCAACACACCCCCATCAGGCATCCGCAAATTTTTCGACATCGCCGCCACCATGAAAAATGTGATTTCTTTGGGCATCGGCGAGCCAGATTTTGTCACCCCCAAACCCATCTTGGACGCCGGGATCGCTTCGTTGCAACGGGGCGAAACGGCTTACACCTCCAACAGCGGCACAGCGGAGTTACGTCGCGCCCTCAGCCACAACCTGCAAAGCCGTTACCATGTCCATTACGACCCGGAAACAGAAATTATCATTACCGTTGGTGTCAGCGAAGCGTTGTACCTGGTAATGACCGCCATCCTCGACCCTGGCGACGAGGTGATCATCCCGGAGCCGTGTTTTGTGGCTTATGTGCCGGAAGTGACTTTTGCCGGGGGGGTGGCGGTGACGGTTCCCACCTACATGAAAGATCAATTTGAGGTAACGGCTGAGGCGATTGCGGCCGCGATCACCCCCCGCACCAAAGCCATCTTCCTCGGTTATCCCAACAACCCCACCGGGGCCGTGATGACCCGCGAGACGATGACCCAAATTGCCGCCCTGGCTGAAAAACACGACCTGCTCATCATCTCCGATGAAATCTACGACCGGCTGGTTTACGGCATGGAGCATACCTGTGTGCCCGCCCTGCCGGGGATGAAAGAGCGCACCATTTTGTTGGGCGGCTTCAGCAAAGATTACGCCATGACCGGCTGGCGCATTGGTTATGCCTGTGCCACCCCCGATTTGCTCTCGGCCATGCGCAAGGTTCACCAGTACACCATCATGTCTGCCCCCACAACCGGGCAAGCGGCCGCGCTCGTCGCCCTCACCAACCCGGAAGCCGATGAGTACGTGGAACGGATGCGCCAGGAGTACGACCGCCGCCGTCGCCTCATTGTGGACGGATTTAATCAGCTAGGTATGGACTGTTTTGAACCGAAAGGGGCATTTTATGCCTTCCCCAGCGTTGCCCGGACGGGCATGAGCAGTGATGAGTTTGCGACTCGTTTGCTCGAAGAAGAAGAGGTAGCCATGGTTCCTGGTGATGCCTTTGGCCCCAGTGGAGCCGGTTTTGTCCGCGCCTCTTATGCCACCGCTTACGAAAAGATTGAAGAAGTACTGGTCAGACTGGAGCGGTTTATGCGACGGCATGGCTAAAAGAGATGGGGAGCATGGCGGATCAGTTACAAACGTTAGAAGACAGGCTCGCGGCCGCGACCACACCCCAAGAAAAGGTAACGGCACTCAACAACCTTGCCAGTTACTGGGTAGATAAAAACCCCCAACGCGGCCGCGAGCTGGCCCAATCCGCCATAGCCCTGGCCCAAGCCGACCCCCACAGCGATGGCTATTTCAACACCTTACTAACCCTCTCCCGCACCAACCAACGCATCGGTGACTTTTCCCAGGCCCTGCAAAATGCCCTGGAAGGGTTCACCATTGCCGACACGCTCGCCTCACTCCCCAAAAAAGCCGAGGCTCTGGAACGGCTCGGAGCCATCTACGATTACCTGGGCAACTATTCCGACTCATTGTGCTACAATCTGCAAGCGCTCAAACTTGTCCAGGGTTGGCAGGATCGGGTCGCCGAAGCCCGTATCCTCAACACCATCGGCATTCTCTACAACCGCACTGGCAACTACCAGCAAGAACTCACCACCTACCAACGGGCGTTACAACTGGCCCAAACCAATAAAGATAGGCGTACTGAGGCGGTTCTACATAACAATATCGCCATGGCCTACTGCGCCTTGCAAGAGTACGACCTGGCTCTGGAAAACGCACGGCGTTGCCTGGTATTAGCCCGCCAGGTCGAGGTGCGCCTGCTGGAAGTGATAGTCCTGTGTACGCTGGCCGATATTTATCAGGGGATGGGGGATGATGCCTCAGCCCAAACCTACCTGGAAGAAGGACTCGCGGCCGCGCATCGCCAACAATTTGATCACATGATCCTCTACGCCCACCTCAGCCTGGGGCGTGTTCTCACCCGTTCCGGCAAATATCAGTCTGCCCTGTCCCATCTCCAGACCGCGCTCCCCATGGCCGAACAGCAACAAGCCCGTCAGGAATGGGCACAATGCCATGAAGCCCTCTACCTGCTGTACAAGGCACAAGGTCACTACGAACAGGCCCTCATCCACCACGAACAGTTCCATACTCTGCAAGAAACCCTCTTCACCGAACAATCCCGTGAAACCCTGCGTAATTTGCAGGTACTCCATCAAACCGAATACGCCCGCCGCGACGCCGAACTCTACCGGCTCAAGAGCGAAGAACTCGAAGCCGAGATCACCCGGCGACAGGCGGCTGAAGAAACGTTGCGCTATCGCACCCTGGAGCTAGAAGCCCAAAACGCCGAATTGGATGCCTTTGCCCATACCGTTGCTCATGACTTAAAATCCCCTCTGGCGATTTTGCTGGGGTTAACCGGAGATGCCGATGCCCTGCTTCCCCTATTATCTGAGGACCAGATTGAACAAAGCTGGCAAATGATCAGCCACAGTGCCCGCAAAATGACCAACATCGTGGACGAACTACTGTTGCTTTCCACCGTGCGCGGGCAGGCGATCACCCTTCAGCCCATCGTTATGGCCGATGTGGTGACTGAAGCCCTCAGCCGGGTGAACCACCATCTCAACCAATACCAGGGCAAGATCGAGATGTCCTGCCATTGGCCGCCCTGCCTCGGTTATGCCCCCTGGATCGAAGAGGTGTGGGTCAACTATCTCAGCAATGCCATCAAATATGGGGGCACACCCCCCTTACTAATCTTAGGTTATGAGCTGTTGCCGGATAGTCAGGCCTGTTTTTGGGTGCAGGATAATGGCGAAGGGTTGTCGCCGGAGCAAATTGAGCGGCTCTTTATCCCGTTTGAGCGACTCCATCAGGTACATACCAAAGGGCATGGCCTGGGGCTTTCGATTGTGCGCCGCATTGTAGAAAAACTCGGCGGCCGCGTCGGCGCCGAATTGAATCAGGAGACACAGGGCAGTACCTTCTACTTCACTCTGCCACTGGCAACACCATCATGAGGTGATAATGGCAACAAAAACAGAACCCACCCCCACCACCGAATACGAAACCATCATCGGCTTAGAAATCCATGCCGAACTGATGACCGAATCCAAGATGTTCTGCGGCTGTCGGGTTGTAGATAGCGTAACCGCTCCCCCGAATACCGCCGTTTGCCCCGTCTGCCTGGGAATGCCAGGAATGCTCCCGGTGATCAACAAACGGGCGGTCGAATTTGCCTTACGTGTGGCCCTGGCCCTCAACTGCACCATCAACCGGGACAACATCTTCGCCCGCAAAAATTACTTCTACCCTGATCTGCCCAAAAGTTACCAGATCAGCCAGTATGAACAGCCGATTGGGGTAAATGGCTGGCTGGCTGTAACCCTGGAAGATGGCACAACCCGGCGGATCGGCATCCGGCGGGTGCATCTGGAAGAGGACACCGGCAAGTTAACCCACCTGGAAGGGGGCGGTTCGTTGGTGGATTACAACCGTTCCGGTGTGCCCCTGCTGGAAATTGTCTCTGAGCCGGAGATACATTCGGGGGAAGAGGCGCGGGCGTATGCCATGATGATTCGCCAGATTTTGCGCTACCTGGGGGTGAACTCAGGGGACATGGAGAAAGGGGTGTTTCGGGTGGAGCCGAATATCAGTCTGCGGCCGCGAGGCACGACCGCCTTTGGTAAACGGACTGAACTCAAAAACCTGAATAGCTTCAAGGTGCTGTCCGATGGCACAGCCTATGAGATTGAACGGCAAACGGCCCTGTTGCGGGCCGGGCAACCGGTGCTTCAGGAGACACGGGGTTGGCACGAAGGCCGCCGGGAGACGTTTAGCCAGCGCAGTAAAGAGGAAGCGGAAGATTACCGCTACTTCCCGGAGCCAGATTTGCCCCCCTTGCAACTGGCTGAGGGGTTGATCGCGGCCGCGCAGGCCAGTTTGCCCGAATTGCCCGCCCAACGCATAACCCGCTACCGGCAGGCCGGATTGTCGGCGTATGAGGCACGGGTGCTGGCAGAGGATAAAGAGGTAGCGGATTGGTTCGACGCGGCCGCGGCCCTCCACCCTTCCCCCAAAACCATCGCCAACTGGCTCCTCAACGACCTGTTCCGCCTGCTCAACGAGTCCAAACTTAGCCTCAGCGAACTGCCAATCAGCCCGGCTCTGCTGGTGGAGCTGATTGGCCTGGTGGAGAAACAGACCATCAGCAGTGGTACAGCCAAAGAGGTGCTGGCCGAGATGGTCAAAACGGGCCAACCCGCTCCGACCATCGTCAAAGCCAAAGGGTTGGCCCAAATCTCCGACACCGATCACATTCGCCAGGTGATCGAGCAGATATTGCACCAATCGCCCAATGAGTTAAACGCCTACCACCAGGGAAAAGTGCAACTGCGCGGCTGGTTCGTCGGCCAGATCATGCGCCAGCTCAAAGGGCAGGGCAATCCTGCCCTGGTGAATCAACACCTGGATGAATTGTTGCGGGGGGAGCATTGATATACCTACCACGGTCATAAAATGCCATTGAGTCTTGGGGAATTCAGGGGGTTGGCCCCCTATGTACGGGCTGGCCTTGTGCCTGCCCAGTGTGGGCAACCACAAGGATTGCCCGTCCCCCGCGAAATCCTCAAAAACCATGACATTTTGTTGACGGCAACAGATTGAGTAAGCTCAGGCTGAAGACCCATCCCCCTACGATCTCAGAGGGAAGGGGAGAAACCCAACGGCGCGATTTTGGTGGGCGTCCGCGTGCCAAATCGCGCCGAAAATAGTTCCCCACCCCTGGGGGACCTCAGCTATACCCGACACGACGATAAAGCGACAAGGCGAAGAAATGTCAGATTATGTCCATTGACAGAGGCGTCAGGCCGGAGGTAACCAGCCTGATCCCTAAAACATGATTATCCGCACGGGTCATGCCTTAAAAAATACGAAGAAACAGATATATGGCTGGTTTACAGGGTCAGACATGGCTATTATTATATTGATGTCGCGTCTGGCTCTGCTTTTTTTAGCCTTCATCTTCTTCATATTTACCCCAACCGTAGCGTTGGTTTGTGGGAGCGTTTTTTACCAAACGGCCGCTATTCCTACTTGCCACCTCATTCCCCTCACACCTGAAAGTACCCTGGCGCAAAATAGCCACTCATTTTCACTGGATTTACCCCCGGGATTATTCACTTTTGTTGGTCTGGCGTTATTCGCGGCCGCGTGCTGTGCCCCTATTCTCACGCCAACACTGTTTACCCTACTTCCCCAAACACCCCCACCCGAAGGCGTATAAGCCACACCGGGAAAAAACGCTGGCCACCCTGGGCAAGAAACACCAGGTATCCAGCCCTCAGCACACGGTCCTCAGCACTGTTTTTAGAGGAGTTATTATGCTGTATAAACGTACCCTTCCCTGGCTTTGGGCCATTCTAATCGCCGGATTGGGGCTGTTCGCGGCCGCGTCCCCTCTTTGGGCACATGGCAGTACTACCGTAGGGCCATACACCCTGATTGTTGGTTGGGTTAATGAACCCCCTCTGGTCAGCGAACGGAACGCCGTTCTGCTTATCGTGACCAACGAGGAAACGGGCGAACCCGTTACCGGTGTAGAAGCTTCCCTGGACGCCGAAGTTATCTATGGGGGAAAAACCTTTCGTGCCAATCTGAACCCTACGACCACTCCCGGTGAATACACCCTGGAACTCATTCCTACCGTACGGGGGCAGTACAATCTGCACCTGTTTGGCTCGATTGGGAGTACAGAGGTGGAAATAACCGTGGAACCGGAAGAAGTGTTCGCGGCCGCACGTTTGCAATTCCCCGAACCCGAACCGGAGAGTATCGCCCTGGCCGCACAGATCACAACCTTGGAAACTCAACTGCAACAAGCCCGCACCCTGGCCTTCATCGGCATAGGTTTGGGGGTCATTGGTTTGCTCTTGGGTTTTATAAGCTTAAGGTTTGCTCGCAAATAACTTTTGCGTTTGCTGTGGCCGGTCTGTTGACCGTGCCACTCTTGAGAACAAGTTATTTAATTGGATCTTCGGGATTCCGTGGGGTACGGGCAACCCTTGTGGTTGCCCCACACGGGGCAGGCACAACGCCAGCCCGTACATATAGTGTCAACCCCCTGAATTCCCAAAGAGCCATTTAGTTCTCATTCCTTGGGACGAAAAAATAAACCGGATTCTATAGTCTTTACGAATCCTTAGGAGAACATCATGTTACGCCAATCACTCACCTTGAGTTTACTCATTTTTATCCTTTTGTTCGCGGCCGCGTGCTCCCCCGCCAACAACGCCGCCAACAACGGCCACACCAACAACGAACATACCAACAACGAGCACGCCAACAATGACCATGAACACGCCACGGATGAAGAAGCCGCCACAGTGCCCAACAATGGTGCGGTCATTCATCTCCACGCCCCCGAAGATGGTGCCACCTTCACCACCGCCGAAGACATTACCGTAGAAATTGAAGTAGAGAACTTCGACCTGGGTGTAGATGGCAATCATTGGCACATCATCGTAGACGACGCCGAATATGCCATGGTTATGGGTGGCAACACCTCTGATGTGTTGCGCGGTCTAGAACCTGGCGAATACACCATTACCGTGCGCCTGTCCAATGGTGATCATCAGGACCTGGAAGAAGGAGACTCGGCTACCATCACCATCACCGAGTAAGGAGGGCATAATGGCGCAACGCTCGAACAAATCCAAACATACCTCAGGGCTATCATCCCGACCCATTAATTGGAAAGTGCTGGGCGGCGTTTCTGTTATTGGTGTCATAGGTCTGCTTGCTTTACTCATCCTGGCCGCCAGACCGGTCACCGTTCTGACCCTGACGGATTATTGCCAGAGCGAAGAAGCACACTGTGTCACCATTGGCTCAGCCGATGCCCCAGTAACAGTGGCTGAAGTTTTTGACTTTGGCTGTCCTCACTGCCGTGATTTCCATGCTGAAACGTGGCCTTTGTTGGCCACAGGTTATGTAGCCGAGGAACAGGTGCAATGGCTTATGTTCCCCTATGCCCTATCTGAGGACCGCATTCCCGCGGCCGCGTCGGCCCTGTGCGCCCATGAACAAGAAGCCTATCTAACCTACACCCAGGCCTTATTCTCCGGATTTGAGACCAGCGATAACCTGACAAACAAAGGCTTCCAGCGTGCGGCCGCGGCCAGCCAGCTAGAAATAGACGCGTTTAACCAATGTCTGTCAGAGGGACGCTATCACGATATCATCCGTGATAACATCGCCGTGGCCCAACAGATGGGTATCAACAGTACCCCCACCTTCTTCATTAACGACCAGAAGGTGAAAGGCAACATACCCTGGCCGCAATTTCAGCAACAGATTGATCTGTGGTTAACCCGTTAATAATCGTTCGCCCATAATGGCATCGTGAAGAAAGGGTCTCTGGACGAGAGACAAACCAGTCTCTCGTCCTTCATGATGCCTGTAAGGGTTATGTTTTGGTTCTTAGTACCAACTCCTGTGTCTTAGACGCAAAGGTAATTGGTTATGTCTGTACGTCGGCAAACAATGTTCTCCACCCTCATCGCGGCCGCGATCCTGGCTCTGCTTCTGCTTACCAACACGCCGCCCGCCTATGCCCACGCGATTCCCATCTTCTCCAGCCCTCGTCCCAACGACATCCTGGAAACCGCGCCCACCACCGTCTCCATTCAATTCAGCGAACCCACCGTTCCTGATCTGAGCCACCTCACCATTCTGACCCAGGCTGGCCAGGAGTTAGACACCGGCCCCCTGGCCGCCAACGAAGACAAAAGCACCCTTAGTATCAGCCTGCCCGCACTCAACAATGGCACCTATCTGGTAAGCTGGCAAGTCCTTTCGGCCGTAGACGGGCATACCACCAGCGGCACCTTCTCTTTTGGCGTGGGCGTCACTTCCTTAGGGATCGCCAGTGGGGGCACAGACACAACATTCCGCATTTCCCCCTTCAGTATTGCCGCTCGTTGGGGAACTTTACTGGGTGTCTCTCTTTTGCTGGGTCTGGTGGCTTTTCGCCTCTTTATCTTACCCCACACCTACCCCCTCAATCGTACTCATCTGCGGCTGGCCGTATTAGGGCTGATTTTGCTGGGAATCGGCCTCATTCTCACGCTATTTGATCAGTCACAACAATATGATTTGTGGCAAATCAGCAACTTTCGCACCTGGTTGGGCACCCGTTTTGGCCAGATGTGGCTCTTACGTCTGCTTCTCAGCGGGTTAACAACCTACCTGTTTGCCCCATTATGGCAAGAACACGCCCCTCTTAACGCCTACCCCACCCCATTACCTCTTCACCCTTCCTGGTGGTTCCTGTTGGCCCTTAGTCTGGGATTGGGGCTAACGAGTTCCCTGGTGAGTCATAGTGCGGCCCTCCGTGAAGATAGTGTATTGGCAACGACCATAGATATGGCTCATCTCGCGGCCGCGGCCGTGTGGGTTGGGGCTTTACTACAATTAGGGCTAACCCTCTGGCAAAGCCGGAGTTTGCCAGAGCCAGAACGTACCCGATTAAACCTGGACCTCAACCTGAACTTTTCCGTGCTGGGCGCGGCCGCGGTTGGCATTCTTATCCTCAGCGGTAGTTTTCTGGCTTTCACCCACATTGCCACCTGGACCGCCCTTGTCGGCACCAGTTACGGCCTCACCCTCATCGCCAAAATCCTGCTCATTTTGCCTGCCCTTTTCATTGCCGCCATCAACCTACTCCTCATCAAACCCCAACTCCACCGCACACCCACCACACCCGCCAGTCAACAACGATTCAGTCGCCTGGTACGCCTGGAAACCTTCATCGCCTTACTCGTACTCCTTTGTGCCGGTATCCTCATTGAACTACAACGCGCCGCCGATTCCCCACTCCTGGCCGATGACCCTGGCCGCCTCGTCGTAGAACAAACCGTAGACGATCTCAACGTCACCCTGGCCATCGAACCGGCTCTCATTGGTAACAACACCTTCGACATCTTCCTGACCGATACCGAAGGAAACCCCATCACCACTGTCAACGAACTGACGGTACGCTACACCTTCCTGGGACAGGCCCTCGGGGCCGATGAAGGTACAGCCACCAATCAGGGAAATGGCCATTACCAGTTACAGGGTAGCTACATCAGCCTGATCGGAGAATGGCAAGTCGAAATCGCTATTCGTCGGCCTGGAACCTATGACAGTTTTGCCCCCTTCCGCCTGGATGCCGGTCTGGGTGGAACCCTACGCCCCCAGGCCAGCAACGACGTAAGTCTGACCGAACGGTTTGCCCGTTTTATGACCATCATGAATGGTGGTGTTACAGGCTCCTTCTTCATCCTTTTCGGCCTGAGCTGGTTATTCCTGGCTCGTAAAGCCTCGCGCACCCCCTGGCAATTGATCCCGCTCCTGACCATAGGCCTGATCATGATCTTCGCCGGGGGCAATCAAGCCTTTGTTTTTTTTAGCCAAAACTACACCCCCACCAAATTCCTCAACAACCCCATTTTGCCCGATAGCCAGTCCATTGGCGTTGGTGAAACGCTATACCAGGAAAATTGCGCCGCCTGTCATGGTGTGTCGGGGCTAGGGGATGGGCCATCCGCCCTGGGACTGAGTCCCGCCCCGGTGAACTTCAGTGCGGGACACACCGCCACTCACTCCGATGGCGACTTATACTATTGGATTAGCCAGGGTGTCACGAACTCTGCGATGGTCGCCTACGATGAAAAATTCAGCGAGGAAGAAATCTGGCATCTTGTCAACTATGTACGTCGGCTAAGTATGCAAACCTTTCCCTAAGGGCCTGTAAAAGATTAAGTTCCGTCAAGACCTGACAGGTTTCCGAAAACCTGTCAGATCTAAACCGGGAAGTTATATTTTTACGAACCCTCAGTAACCGTCTAAGAATAATTTCCCGTTTTGCTGTGGTCGGTCTCCTCACCCCACCACTCCCAGCGAATAAGCTATTTATTTTTCATTTCTAAGGCATCTTTAACAAAGAGATTGTGAAAAACCTGACCGGTTTCTGAAAACCTCAGCCATTCTCCATTTAACGGGTCTTCGGGATTTTGTGGGGTACGGGCAACCCTTGTGGTTGCCCCACACTGGGCGAAGGGTGACGGCGGTAAGGGTAGGTACGGGCAACCCTTGTGATTGCCCCACCCCTAACCCCGCCCTCCAGGGGCGGGGAACTTTTTCTCGTATCATTTTTCGCGAGCGTCTGCCCGCGAAAAATGATACGAATGGGGTAGTACCCCTTCCCGGCGGGAAGGGGCGCTACCATCCAGGTTGCGGATTGAGGCGAAGAAAGGTTTCCCCCTGTCCACTGGGATCGCAGGGGATAGGGCTTTCGTGGTAGCCATTCTATGCCGGGATTATTGCGGAAAAACGCAAAAACCATTGGCCGCCAAAAGCACACCCGAAAAATGGCCCAAGCCGTAGAACAGCCTTTCAGGCTGTTCACCCTCTAACATAAAACTGGTGCGCTAAATTTTTGACAAAAGACCCACTTCTCCCTATACTACTACTCTGCTTACGGGGTGTAGCGCAGCTTGGTAGCGCGCTTCGTTCGGGACGAAGAGGCCATGGGTTCAAATCCCGTCACCCCGACAAAAAAAGCCTCACCAGTTATTGGTGAGGCTTTTTTGTTGCGACTTTGGATTGCCGATTAAATAAATTGAACATTTGTTGTGGCTGGTCTCTTGACCATACCACTCTCAGCGAACAAGTTATTTAATTCTCATTCCTTTATTTTGTTGGACAACCCTCGTCTTGGTTAGCTTCTGTTCCCCTTGCGGTAAACGCCACCTACAGACAAATAATCGTACCCTTTACCCACGAGGGCATCAAAATCGGGTACCATGCGGCGGCCATCAATCAACAGATACGGCAGTGGGGCCATTTCACTGATGGTATGGGATAACCCCCGGAACTCTTCCCAGTCGGTTGAGATATAAGCGGCATCACTGCCCGCAATGGCATCTTTAACTGTGGCATGATAGGTAATACGTTCAAAGAGATGGTTCTGGTTAGGGTTAAACCAGCGGGTTTTGGCTTCTTCTTCAGCCAGGGGATCATAAGCCCGAATTTCTTTTACGCCCCGGGCTAACAGTGACTCCACGGCTTTAAGGGCGGCCGAGTCGCGCATGTCGTTGGTGCGTTTCTTAAACGCCAGTCCCAATAAAGCCACTTTTTTCTGATTGAAGTTAAACCCGGCTTCATGAACGGCCCGGTCAATCAGATAGGTTTTCTGATATTCGTTGATGTTGTAAACAGATTGGAGTAAATCGGTGGTGTTGCCAGCTCGATTCAATTGGTAAATGAGAGATTGAATATCTTTGCCAAAACAACTTCCCCCAGCCCCGTTGCTCACATAGGATCCCCAGGTGCTGATGCGAGAATCAGCGGTGACACCCCGTTTTAGATCTTCCATACGAATATTTTCAAAGGTCTCACCCAGACGTGCTCCTACCCCATTCCAGAAGGAAATATAGGTGAGGAGTAGGGTGTTCGCCACGTATTTAATGGATTCAGAAGTTTCTGGGGTGGTTTCGAGGTATTGGATGCGCACATGGTTATAAAACTGGGAGTAAATACGGCGCAGGATTTTGAGGTCTTCTTCTGTGTCGGCACCTACTACTACCCGATCTGGGCGACGTGAGCCATCCATCGCGTTACCCTGCGCCAAAAATTCGGGATTAGAGGCGACACCTACGTTGTTGGCGTGGCATTCATCCAGGATGCTCTGGAGTAGGCGAGCCGTGCCAATCGGGACGGTGCTTTTGTTGACTACAACGACCCGTTTTTTGTCTTGGCGGGCCGCTAGTAGTTGGGCAACGGTGTAGGCGGCGTTGGTGTAATAGCTAAGGTCGGTAGAGCCATCTCGGTTGGGAGGGGTGTTGAGGCACATGAAAATTACATCGGCACCTTCAACGACAGAGGTAATATCGGTGGTAAAGAAGAGGTAGTTATTGAGCGTTTCGGCGACCGCGGCCGCAAGTCCAGGTTCATTTACATACCGTTCAATGGCATCTCGTTCCCCTGATTGGTAAGCGGTTATGCGGGCTTTGTCAATGTCATAAGCATAGACTTCATGACCAGATTCAGCACATACAGCGGCATGGGGGAGTCCCACATAGCCAGTGCCCACGACAATAATTTTCATGGCAATATACTCCTTTTCGGATACGAAAGACGATACCATTCAGCCATCGTCATCAATTGACTGATAAAATCTACGGACGGCTCATATCCCAATTCCCGTTGGGCGGCGGAAATGTCTGCCAGGGTGTGTTTGACATCTCCGACACGCGGCGGACGAAGAACCAGATTGAGTTTGCGGCCGCTAAGCTCCTCTAGCATATCCCGACATTCTAACAATGAATATGAACGTCCCTGCGCAATATTAAAGGCTTCACCCACAAATCTCCGTTCGCGAGTAACGGCTAACATATTGGCCTGGACAACATTGTCCACATAACAAAAGTCTCGTGTTTGGGTGCCATCCCCTTCAAGAAAGGGTTCATAGGTGGGATCAACATAGAGATGGTACAGCCAGGCACTTAATACGGTGGAGTACGCTCCCCCAAAAAGGGCATGAGGACCAAATACATTAAAATAACGCAGACTGACGACATCAAGTCCATACAGGTTAGCAAACAGGCGACACCACTCCTCCGCCTGATATTTTTCCAGGGCATAGGGTGACTGGGGCTGACCGGGGTAATTTTCGGGTGTGGGAAATTGATCGACCCCGCCGTAAATCGAACTACTACTGGTATTTACCAACCGGGTCTTACCCACTAATTCGGCCTTGACCAACCCTTCCAGCAGGCTAATCGTGCCTAACAGATTGGCCTCAGCAGAGGCGAAAGGCTGTTCTACCGAGTAACTGACTCGGGGAATAGCCGCCAGATGAAAAACAACGTCTGGCTGAAAATCGCGCAGGAGGGCGACCACACGCTCTTTATCCTGAACTTTACCTCGTTCATAACGAAAGGTGGCAATACTATTTTCTGCTAACCCGGACGAAAGATCGTCCAGGCCCATAACTTCATACCCTTGAGTCTGTAAGGTTTGGCACAGATTGTAGCCAATGAAACCGTTACTGCCGGTAACGAAAGCTTTCATAAATCTCCTACGAAAATGTAGGGCGATTTTGTAAATCGCCCAGTGGACGATTTAAAAAATCGTCCTACAGATTTTTATCCCTCTTGGTGTGCCAAATGCACATGGGGAACTCCTACGAAAATGTAGGGCGATTTGGCAAATCGCCCAGTGGACGATTTAAAAAATCGTCCTACAAATCTTCATTCCATTTGGTGAGCGCCCCGTTCATATTAAGGTACCAGTACAACTTTTCGGTTTTACGAGGCATTACGCTCCTGTGCTGACATGAGGTTGGCAACACGACGGCCAATTTCCACGGCGAAATTGGTGCCCCGATCCCAGGGGTAAACCTGGCTCATACTGGCGAAATAAAGCCCATGAATGGGTGTTTGCAGGGTGGGAATGTTAGCGGAATGGTTGACCAAAGGCACAGGCTGGGCATACGGGGTGCGGAAAAGCCAGCTTGCCCGTATCCAATCCTGAGTAAAAGCGGGGTTGAGTTTCGGCAACGCGGCCGCGAACTTCTGCACCAATTCTTCTTTACTCAACTGAAAATATTCATGTTCCGGCAACACATAATCCCCACAGTATACCAGGTAGTCTCCCCCATAATGCTCCCGGCTGACAAAGTTCGTATGCTCCACCAGCGCCAGGAAAGGAAACTCATTCTGGCTCTTATCGGCTGATGTTGCCGGAATATTAAGCCAATAGGTACGTCCATCGGGCATCAATGGTTGTTTCAGGGCCAATGTCACGACGACTGCCCCAATATGTTTCAGGTTGAGAAGTTGTTGCAAATACGTAGAGGGTAAATCGGGTGCCATGCCCCTTAACTGATGGGGCGAAAGCGTCACCAACACCTGATCATAAAGCTGTGTCTGACCATCTACCTGAAGTTGCAGACGATGATCCGGCAAAGGAGAGACGTTTTGCACCGGGCTGTTTAGATGAATCTTCGCCCCTTTTGTTTTAATCACCTGCGTCAAATGATCAACCATTGCCTGGAAACCACCCTCAAAATACCCCAAACGGAAGGTGCGTGCCTTAAGCCGCGCCCACATCCAGGCCATGTTCACATCCTGATAATACGGCCCAAATTTGTTGATGAGAAGCGGCCGCCAGGTAGCTTCATATACCTGCTTACCAAACCATCGGCGCATCCACGCATCCGCCGTGTGTTGCTCAAGAGTGCGCCAGGCATTACCAAAACGCAAAAAAGCCCCCACTGCCCCAAAACGAATGGTATTCAAGAAACCAAACCCGGGGTATTTAAACCAGGCCGGAATAGAATCGAACGGGTAAATTTGTTTTTGATAATAAATGGAGGTAATCGGGCGAGGAAAAAACAGTTTATCCCGAAAACCAATCTCTTCTAGTAACCCAATCATCGCCTGATCACTTTGGAAGAGGTGATGATAATATTTTTCTAACGGCCAATCCCACTGATCAGCCTTAAAACCGGTCGCCAGTCCACCTGTCTGGTCGCTGGCTTCATACAGGGTGACATGATGACCGGCTTGTAACAAATCATAGGCCGCCGACATTCCGGCCAGCCCTGCACCCACAATTGCAATATTTTTTACCATTCAGACTTTATCCTCTCAGTGTTATAGACCTCAAGATAATGATTGGGGTAGGGATTGGCCTTGTGCCCTTTTTCTCAAAAGAGGGCAACTCCAAGGATTACCCCTAAAGCCAAAATCATTTTCTTAAGCATGGTTCAGGTCAGCTTTACAAATAGGTAGGACGATTGGGTAAATTGTCCAGTGGGCGATTTACCAAAGGGTGTGTTTCATTTCAGTTGAGAGGAAGAAAATAATGAATCGGTGAATTTGTGAATTGTTGACTGATTAACGAGGGAAGCGTCTACCGCTTCATTAACCATTCAACCATTCAACTGTTCAACAATTAATTATTCAACTCATTTGAAACGCACCCTTTACCAAATCGCCCTACATATTATTAAGCATCATGTGCCGACTTTTGAACTATGCCCTCTTTTTGAACAGCCTCATAATCAAGGCGAAATAAAGGTCTCAGGTTGAGGCCTCATTTTCAGCCAGCCGGACGGCCTGGCCAAAATCGCCCCAGCCCAACCCTTCGCGCACCATATAAACAGCGCCTAATAAGGTAATGGGCAACCAGAGGGCGGCATGGAGTACCAGGGTATAGGCAGTCGCTACGGGAGCGGCTACCCCATAAAGGGTCAGGACATTGATGCCCGGTGTGTCGAATGTGCCGACGTAACCCGGCGCAGAAGGAATGGTTGTCATCAGGTTCACGACACCGTTCATCAACATAAGGGCAAAGAAGGAAACCTCGAACGGGAAGGCATGCATCACAAACCAATATTTGAGCGTTTCAAGAAGCCAGATGAGCACTGAGGTGAAGAAAATCATGAGGACGTTGCGAAAACTACGCAGTGAGTCCAGGCCGGTCAGGAACCGGGCAATGAATCCCAACAAAGGTTCCTGAAAACGGTGCGGGAGGAGACGAATAGTGAACCATTGGGCAAGTTGTTGGGCCAGCCGCGGCCGCGCCGCCATGCCAAAAAACACAATCAGTGCGCCAAAAAAAGCTATACTGGCGATAATGACCAGGTTTTGCACCGCCGCACTAGGGATTGGGGTCAAGGGTAAGGCTACAAATACAAATACCAGCATCACTAACCCATCAAATACCCGCTCCACAATAACCGTTGCCAGACTGGCACTGATAGAGACCTGTTCTCGCCGGTACAACACGTAGGAGCGCAACAACTCACCGGCTCGAAACGGATAAACGTTATTGCCCATATAACCAATAACCACGACGGGGAATAAGCGACCAACAGGGATATGTTTTAGCGGCCGCAACATATAATCCCAGCGCCATGTCCGCACCCACACCCCCGCAAAATAGGCCAACACTCCCGGCAACAACCACCCATAGTTCGCATTTTGGATACCTTCCCAGACATCTGTCAGTTTTAGTTCGCGTAAGGCCAGCCACATGAAGAACACACTAATGCCGATGCCGACCCAAAATTGCCATTTTTTCAAGTTACGGTTCCTTACAAAAGGGCGTAACTACTAAGGCTCTTGAGGGCCGAGCTTGTCGAACTCCCCTGTTGCCTTCGACAAACTCAGGCAACGGCTTAGTAGTTACAAAAGGGTAGAGAACAGCGTAAGAGCTAGAGGTTTAATCGCCTCTAGCTCTGATTCTGGCTCTTTTGTTTATACACATGCCTTTCAGCAAAGTCGCTATTGTACTATGAGGTTCAGGTTTGGTGAAACAAACCAGGACATAATTTAGGGCAACTGCCTACTCGAATTTCGCCCGCAAATCAGGCTCCCCCTTCCCGAAATTGGAGGGATGGGGCCGTTTTTCGGGTAGGGTTATAGCCTGCCCATACCTTTTGTATCGGCCCCCTCAATGGGCTAAGAATGAGGTTTGGTCATCTTTTGAGGTTTACACTATGCGGTGTTGACTTTCTGTGTTGGGGGTTTGAGTCAATAGATCAAGGGCATGGGGCAATACAGGAAGGAGAATGTCCAGGCTCTCTTTTACTGCTTTGGGATTGCCCGGCAAATTAATGATGAGGGTGCGGCCGCGAATTCCCGCTACGCCTCGTGATAACATGGCATGGCGTGTAATCTTCAGGCTTTCGGTGCGTAGGGCTTCGGCAATGCCGGGGGTTTCTCGTTCGATAACCGCTTTTGTAGCTTCGGGGGTCACATCACGGGGGGCAAAACCGGTGCCACCAGTGGTCAAGATAAGGTGCACACCCTCATCAGACCAGGTACGGAGCGCGGCCGCGATTTCGGCCACCTCATCCGCAACCACCCCCCGCCGAACCACCTGCCAGGCTGTCCGCCCGACCAGGATTTCTACCATCAACGGACCCGCCTTATCCTCATACTCCCCTCGGCTGGCCCGATCACTCACCGTCAATATTCCTACCTTGTGGGACATAGCACCCTCAACTCACCCTGAACGCTAAACTATTAGGGGCATTTTTCGCGGCCTTCGCCCCAAAAAATGCCCCTAAAAAATTAAGAAGATACCAACCTGAAGAGTCACACGGGTTATTCACCCAACTCAATCAATTTTAGCCAGGCATCATCCAGACCACTATCTGTCACACCGTAATAAATGTGAATCGTGCCCTCTGGGTCACGTAAGGCCAGGTCGTACCAGGTATTGCCATCTTTCACCCTTTTGTTAACCAGGGCACGATTACCTTGCCAGCGAATATGATCTAACTTGGGGCCACCTACTTCCGCCTGCTGGATAGCATAATGCCACAACTTCCGTGCTGACGATTGGGTAACATTTTTGATAAGGTTACCATTACGCAGATCACGCAAGACATGATAAACCGTCCCACTTCGTTTCTGGCTTTCTACAACTTCCACACCCGTGCGGGGGGAAGCGATTTCGCCCGGGGCCGATTCGGACATGGTGGGAGGCACGGGGGGGGGAGGGATCACCGCGGCCGCGGCCGTTTTCACGGGCGTCATACCTTCTCGCCCCAGGCGTCGCTCCACCAGGCGCACAATCTCATCGCGCACCGCCAACTGCGACTCACCCTCATCGCGAATATAAAACTGATTGGTATTCAAAGCGTAGGGTAAATCCTGATCCGCTGGCACAATAATACGGACAATCCGTTCCCCCTGTGAGGGCAGGCTATCTACAATAACTGCCGGTTCCGGACTAATATTGCGGGTAATCTCCTCTTGCAACTTACTGATCGCTTTTTCGTGATCCTTCACACCCAGGGGCTTTTCTTTAGGGTTGAGCGAAACACCCAGGTAAATGGTGCCACCATTGGTGTTTGCCATGGCACAGACGTCCTGCAAAATGGCCGTAAGATGGCCCCCCCGTTGGGTCAATTGAGGATGAAAGGCTTGCACAATCGAAGGGCCTTCTTCACGGGCGGCCTGCACAAAATCTACCGGTGCGGCCTTACCCCGGAAAGGACGTGTCAGCGACAGGTCTTGACCTTTGAGAACCACCATCAGAGCCTCAAAACTCACCTCTTCCAATAAGGCTTCCGTCGCCCGATCCCCAACCCCCAACGATTTAGGGTTGTTGGGATCACGGCTCAGGCGGTGGGCATCAGACCCCTGAATGCAACGCATGGCGCGAGGATATTCGGGTTTAGAGCCGTTAAAAAAATTAGCGGTGGTGGTGCGGCCGCGTTTTTCCAGGTCAGTTACCTCTAGCACATGCAAATGGGGGTCTTGTGTATAGGCGATCTTCGTTTGACCACCAAAGGGGAAACCCCGCATCGCTACCCCATTACCTGAATTGGCATGGGCGGCAATACTGATCCCGCCTGCCTCGGCAATGACTTTATAGGCGGTCAACACATCGGCGGTCGCGCCAACTGTGGTACTACCCTCAGCCAATTTCTCAATAGGCACTTGCAGGGTCAGAAGCAGGTGTTCCAAATAACTGATAGGTGTTTCGGGGGGGAAAATGCCAATAATGTGAAACCCAAAGGTCGCCGTAAATTCAAACCCCGGCAAAACTAAAATTTTACCCAGCAGGCGGCGAAATTCGTCCAGGCGACGTTTTTCTTCCGGCTCCAACCGATTCAGTTGTTCCAGAAACAACAACTGCTCAAACTCTTGTTTGAGCGCGGCACAGCCATTTACGGTGTTGTGATCGGTAAGGGCAATAATATCCAGGCCCCGGCGTTCAGCCTGGCGGAGTATATCAAGATACGTAGTGTGTGGCTCCTGGTAATCGTTCGAGGCAGGAGTGTGGAGGTGCAAATCCATGCGCCGCCATTGTCGGGAAGGTTTTGTCTTACGACGGCTGGATGATTGAGTCAAGCAAAAACTCCTCTAAAGGGATAAAGGGGATAGCCGATAAATTTCCAGGTGGGATGTAACTATACACGTCCTCGGGGCTGAGCTTGTCGAAGCCCGGCTCCGCCTTCCACAAGATCAGGCAGAGCCGTATCCCATCTGTATAGATACGGTGAAATTACTTTTTCAGGGCCAGTATCTCTGTGATGGTTTTAGAGAGGGCACTGGGTGGATAGGGTTTGAGCAAAAACCGATCTACACCTGCCTCTTCCGCCTCTTTTTCTTTGCGTTGATCACCTGTCGTGAGAATGGTCAGGGTTGTTATGGCCGCCGCAGTATCACCTCGGCGCACTGCTTTCACCAATTCCAGACCGTTATCTCCAGAGCGGAGGTGATAATCTACGATGATGGCGTCGGTTGTCGCGGCCGCGGCCTCTTTGGCCGAAGCGATGTCATAACAGGTTATTACCTTAAAACCATCCAGTTCTAAAAGCATTTTTACCAGATTTACACTGGTACGGTCGTCGTCTACAAGAATGACATTGGTCATGGTTACGGTTACTCCGTAGGTTTATCGAGCCTAATCACCTAATGAAGCGATACCCCGCATCAAACCAATCACACCAATAACACTCTTCACCGCATCACCCGTAGATATTTTGGGTAGGCCGCCATGTTTTTCTTCTGCTGTACGAATGAGCAGATAAGCGGTGGCCACACCTAACACGGCTCCGGCTACGGCTCCGGCGAGTAAAATACGGGTTTGCCAACCTTCATTACTGGTTATCATTTCATGCTGTTGTGACATGGGTTACTCCATACATTTGTGTGCATTGTCTCCAAACCGGAAATTCTTACCGTTTTTGCCGGAAAAAGTGGCGCATCTGATCTATCCAGGCCATGATAAAAGAGAGACGCGCATTAGCCTGAATAACGGGTGCGGCCGCTTTGGGAGACAATTCTTTTGTTTTCTGCTGTAATTGTGCCACTTTACTGTCAACGCGCCAGAGCAAAATCTGAAGTCCACGCAAGGGGGAAATATCCTTCTGGCGCATTTGGAAAAACAGGGCAATCGCCGCCAAGGGGATGAGCGAAGCCACCAGCCATAGGGGCACAATCGTACCGATCAAGATGATATCGGCCAGGCCGGAAAGAAAATCACGGGTAGGTTCGCTGGTTTCATTGGGCAATGCCTTTACCAGCATGAGCACCATTAAGGCCAGGCTGATAAGGGCAAAAAGGGTCAACGGCAGGTAAATGTAAAGCTGATTAAACCGTCGCAAGGCGGCCGCACGTGTCAGTTGGGCCGCGGTTGGTACATAAGGGGCTGGTTCAGCCTCAGTTGTTGTTGCCACTACAGTTGGGGTTGGTGTTTCCATAACTTCACTCTTCGCCTGACACGCAGGCTTTACCATCAAGACATTGGCAATATTGGCTATTTTGCCCTTCCCCCACCCACATATAATAACGCACCGTGGTGGTGAAACAAGCGGAATTAGGTTGCGGCCGCGTTGATTGCACGCCTATTCCTTCCGCGTTCTTATCCTGGAGCAAAAAGACCCTTACCTGGCGCCCAGTTTCCTCACCCCAGGCTAATTCCCCCTTTGTCGCCAATTGAAAAGCAAAAACAGGAAAAAGCATCACCAGTAACCAGGCAATGAAGATAAAGACGTAACCCAGGCGGCGCAACCATCGTCTCATAACATCAGTAAATAACTGCCTCAAGGTTTTCTCCAGAAACCCCACTGCGAACCCCGCCCCAGGGGTAGGGTACTTGTCTGAGGGCGGTTTTTTGGGGCGAAGATCCCAAAAAACCGCTCTCTACATGGAGGGGCTGGCCTTGTGTCTGTCCTACTGAGAGTAATCACAAGGGTTGCCCCTACAGAAGGCGTCAACCCCCTGTAATCCTGAAGACCACCATTTTTATTCCTTCACCTCTCCGCGCAAAGCCGGAAGATACAACATTGTTGTGTATTCTTTGACCATTCGTCTCATGCTGTAGCGGGGTGCATTAGAGCGAATCGTCTCGCGCATAATTTCCACCCAACCCCGGGGTACATCATCCCGGTCACGGTCATAGAACAGGGGCACAATTTCATCTTCGAGTAGCTGATAGATGGAGTTGGCATCAGCGCGGTCTTGATCATCTGGGTTGTTATACTCTTCACTCCCACCAATAGCCCAACCATTCGCCCCGTTATACCCTTCGGCCCACCAACCATCAAGAATGCTTAAGTTCGGCACACCATTCAGAGAGGCTTTTTGGCCGCTGGTTCCACTGGCCTCACGCGGCCGCCTGGGGGTATTTAGCCATACATCTACCCCTTGTACCAGGTAACGGGCCATGTGCATGTCATAATCTTCCACAAAGGCAACGCGGCCGCCCAAGCCATGATGGCGAGCCAGGTTATAAATGCTTTGAATCAACATTTTACCCGGATCATCGGCGGGGTGGGCTTTTCCAGCAAAGACAAGTTGTACCGGGCGATGAATGTCACCTATGATGTTACGCAAACGGTCAAGATCTTGGAAGATCAGGTTGGCGCGTTTATAGGTAGCAAATCGCCGGGCAAAGCCAATGGTCAGGGCATCTGGGTCTAACAAAGTTCCCCCGGTCAACACCTGGGTGGCATCATTTTTACCCCCGGTCCACCGTCGCCGCACATGTTCACGTAGATAGCTGAGAAGTTTATGCCGCAATTGGACATGGGTACGCCACATTTCTTGCGCCGGTATGTCATTAACACGGGACCAGAAGGCAGGTTCATCTTGGTGCTCAATCCAATCGGGACCAAGGTATTTACAGAGTAACTCGTTTAACTGGGGAGACACCCAGGATGGCACATGAATGCCATTGGTGATGTGTCCAATTGGCACTTCTTCCAGGGGTTTTTCAGGCCAGACTTCATTCCACATCCGGCGCGAGACATCGCCATGCAGTTTACTAACGGCATTGGCCTGCCCGGAACGGCGCAAAGCCAGCACCGTCATATTGAAACCCATACCCCAGTTTTCTTGATGTCCGCCCAGGGCCAGGAATTGTTCCCGACTCAGTCCCAATTCATCCCAGTAGCCGCTAAAATATTGTTCGACCATGTGGAAGGGAAATACATCGTGTCCGGCGGGAACAGGTGTGTGAGTGGTAAAAACGGTGCGTGCTTTGACGTGCGCGGCCGCGGCCGCGTATGACATCCCTTCCGCCACCTTTTCGCGAATTAGTTCCAACACCAGGAAAGAAGAGTGCCCCTCATTCATATGCCAGATATCCGGTTCGATACCCATCTGCCGTAGGAAGCGCACCCCACCCAACCCCAATAAAATTTCCTGCCGAATCCGTAAATCCCCATCTCCAGAGTACAGCCGGGCCGAAAGTTCCCGATCCCAGGCCTGGTTTTCATCAACATCCGTGTCCAGAAGATATAACCGGGTACGTCCCACTTGCACCAGCCAGATACGGGCATAAACGTCCCGTCCCCCCAACCGCACACTGATTTTTCTTTCCTGACCGTCTTGATCCAACACGGGCAGGATGGGGGCTTTACTCATATCTAACTGTTCATAAACCGATTCTTGCCAGCCATGGGCCGGAACCCGCTGGCGGAAATACCCTTGCGGGTACATATAGCCCACACCGACAAAGGGCAATCCCAGGTCACTGGCTTCTTTGGTGTGATCCCCGGAGAGGATACCCAAACCACCGGAATAAATGGGCAGGCTATTGTGTAAGCCAAATTCAAAGGAGAAGTAGGCGATGGTTTTGCCTCTAAGTTCCGGATATTGTTTACTGAACCAGGAATGACCATTTTGCATTTCCTGATCAAACTTCATCATGACTTTGTTGTAATGACGATAAAAGGCGGGATCATTTGCGGCCGCGTCCAGCTTTTCTCGGCTGATCTCATGCAAAATGTGTACCGGGTTATGCTGGAACCCATGCCATAAGGGGTAGTCCAGGCGGCGAAATAAGGCCCGTGCTTCCAGATCCCAACTCCACCACAGGTTATGAGCCAGTTCCGGCAACCGTTTGAGCTTCTCTGGCATTTTTTCAACTAAAGGTGACATGTAAAAATTTCCTTGAACGTTTTGAGATGATGATATTTAGAGCAAACGTCGGAGACTCTTTGTGAATTTAGGGGCACGCGCTATGCGGGGGGAAGATGCAGGAAACTTACCCTACCATTTGGCCTATCACTCTGTAAAGTCTATAAAGAACCGCTCCAAATTCATGTTAAGAGCGCGTAAACCAGAAAGAATAACGCTTTTAGCCAGGCTACGCGCACTTGTCACAATGAGCATAACGACTAACCCTCTCGAGGGCTGAGACAAGCTCAGCCCGTTTGCCTTCGACAAGCTCAGGCAACAGGCTTAGTCGTTATCAATGAGCATTGTATCATTGCTCCGGTGTAAATAGCGTTACAATGGGACTTAAGTTTGATTATAACATGTTCACGGGAGGGGAAAAATCAACTTGGCGCGGCCGCAACGGGGCGGTTATCATTAGCCCTGAAACTGATATAACTATACACATCCTCGAGGAAAATCTTTGCCCGCCTTATCTGCCCACTTCGTCCACATTTTCTTTATAGATGGGGTTGGTCTGGGTGAAGCAAACCCAGAAATTAATCCTTTTGTTACGGCACGCCTGCCCCACCTAACCCACTTGTTAGGTGACAGGTGGTATGTGCGGGATCGCGGCCGCATTACTACCCCACGCGCCTCCCTCATCCCTACCGATGCCAACCTGGGTCTGCCAGGCCGCCCCCAAAGTGCAACCGGGCAGGCGACCATTTTAAGCGGCCGCAACATCCCCCAGATCATCGGCGAACATTACGGTCCCAAACCCAATCCCGCCGTCGCGGCAACCATCCATCAGGGAACCCTGTTCCATGAAGTTGTGGAAGCCGGAGGCACAGCCGCTCTGCTCAGCCCTTACCCCCAGGGTTATTTCGACAGCATCAACAGTGGCAAACGGCTTTACTCCAGTGTGCCATTGGCGGCCACCTCCGCTGGCCTTCCTTTGATGACAGTTGATGATTTGCGCCGCGGCCGCGCCATCAGTCCCGACTTCACCGCTCAGGCCTGGCACGAATTTCTCGGTTACAATGACATCCCCGTGCTCACCCTCACCCGTGCCGGTGAACAACTGGCCTATCTGGCCAGCCAGTACGACTTTAGCTTTTTTGAGCATTGGCCCAGCGACCGCGCCGGGCACAAAGGAACACTCAACGAGGCCGTACAGCACCTGGAAATGTTAGATACCGCCATCGGGGGTTTGTTATCGGCCTGGGATGAGGCTCATGGCCTGCTGATTATCACCAGCGACCACGGTAACATCGAAGCCAAAGACCATCGCCAGCACACAGACAATCCTGTTCCCACCATTTTAGTGGGGTTAAATCATCTTGAACTGGCCGGTCAAATTCAAACTCTGGCTGATATCGCCCCTATCGTGCGGCAATACTTAAAACTCTCCTCGTTATCCTCTATAAAGTAACTCTATGCCCATCACCTCCGAAGCCTACCGCAACGCCTTACGCCATTTCCCCACCGGTGTGACCATCGTCACCCTGAACACAGGAAGTGAAATTCACGGTCTCACCGTTTCTGCTTTTGCTTCTGTTTCTCCAGAACCACCTTTGATCATGGTTGTTATTGATCATAAACACAAAGCTCATGCCCTGTTAGAGCAAGAAAACACAGTGTTCGCCGTAAATATTTTGCGCCAGGAGCAGGCCGATTTATCAAACCGTTTTGCCTGGGTCAAAGATGAAGACCGTTTTGCCGCCGGGGAGTGGGGGACAGCAGTCACGGGTGCTCCCATCTTAAAAAACGCTTTGGCCTGGTTGGATTGTACCATCCATGCCCGCATGCTTGTGGGAACACACACTATATATGTCGGTCAGGTAGAGGCCAGCGATGTACCTGACCCGGACATTAACCCCCTCGTCTATTGGAATCGAGGGTATCACTCGCTGGTAGAACAAATATAACGATGCCACCCTTGGGCAATTGCCTACTCACCAGAATGAACCCACCCCCCTGACGATTCCCGAAACCGGGAAGGGGGAAACACCAGGCACAGAAGAAAGTTCCCCGCCCCTGGGGGCGGGGTTAGGGGTGGGGGAAATCCGCGTATGCAATCACCCTATACATACGGAACCCGTACCGTTCAAAATGAGAATTGCGGAGCGCCATACCACATTATCCTGATATGAGTAATATTCCTTTCATAGATTTACAAGCTGAATACCAGGCTTTGCAGGCAGAATTGACCGCGGCCGCGCAACGGGTGATGGCTTCCGGTTGGTACATTTTGGGCCAGGAAGTAACCGCCTTTGAGCAGGAATTTGCCGCTTATCTGGGCGTTGCCGCCGCCGTCGGTGTGGCTTCTGGCACGGATGCCGTCCTGCTGGCCTGCCGTGCCCTGGAGATCGGCCCAGGTGATGAAGTGATCACCGTGGCCCACACCGCCGTAGCCACCATCACCGCCATCGAATTGGCCGGAGCAACTCCCGTTCTGGTAGACATCAATCCCCATACCTATACCATTGATGTGCACCAGATTGAAGCGGCCATCACGGCCCGTACCAAAGCCATCATACCAGTGCATCTGTACGGCCATCCGGCTGAGATGGATACAATTCTGGCCCTGGCACAACAATATGGTCTATGTGTGATTGAGGATTGTGCTCAGGCACATGGAGCCAGGTACAAAGGGCGGATGGTAGGTAGTATGGGTGACGCGGCCGCGTTCAGCTTCTACCCCACCAAAAATCTGGGCGCTCTAGGGGATGGCGGAGCGGTCGTAACGAATGATTCGGTCGTGGCCCAACGCCTCCACCAATTACGACAATATGGTTGGCAAGAGCGGTACATCAGCAATATCAGCGGTTACAACAGTCGCCTGGATGAACTTCAGGCCGCCTTTTTGCGCCTAAAATTGCCTCATCTGGAGTCATTTAATGCCACACGCCGTCACTTCGCCAGTCTGTACCAACAATCGCTGGCCGGGCTTCCCCTGATATTGCCCGTGGAGAGGACCCATTGTCAGGCTGTTTATCACCTTTATGTCATTCAGAGTGAACAACGAGATAAACTCCGCCACCATTTGCAGGAACAGGGTATCGGCACGGCCATCCAATACCCGGTTCCCGTTCATCGCCAACCAGCCTATCACCACCTGGGGTATGGGCCAGGCTCCTTGCCCGTGACAGAAACAGTCTGCGGCCGCATCCTTTCCCTGCCCCTACACCCCCACCTGACACCAACCCAACTCCAACATGTTATTACCGCCCTAAAAATGTTCTGGCCCTTGGGGAATTCAGGAGGTTGATACCAAAAATGGAGGGGCTGGTCTTATGCCTGCCCAATCTCGAGCAACCACAAGGGTTTGCCCCTTACCCCGTGAAATTCCATAGACCCAAAATGTTCTTCTCTGATGATGATCGTAATTTGTGACTATACTGTCAAAGGGCATAATCTGACATTTTTCGCCCTCTCGCCGTCTCCCTTTATCGTCGTGTTGGGTTTATCCAAGGCCACCCTCACCCCTAACCCCGCCCCCAGGGGCGGGGAACTATTTTCGGCGCGGTTTGGCGAGCGTCCGCTCGCCAAACCGCGCCGGTAGGTTTCTCCCCCCTTCCCCCTGGGATCGAAGGGGGATGGGTCTTCAGTCCAAACCTACCAATCTGTTGCCGCTAACAAAATGTCACTTTATAACCGTGGTAAGTATATACGTAAGCGTTCAGTTATCCCGCCTGGTGGTCAAACCACCGGGCTAAACATACCAGGCCCTGCGGGCGAAAACCCCAGGCCAGCGGCCTTTATAACCATAGCCCGGTCGTTTTACGTCCGGGCAGATCTGGCGACCGTAAATCGTAAATCGTAAATCCCACCCCCCTCCCCATGTCTCACCACTCTCCCTGGCGCTTTCTACCGCTCATCCTCATCATAATTCCCCTGCTCTACCTGGCTACCTTAGCTCAGGGGCTGGTACTGGGAGATCCCACCGAATACACCATGATCGCTCAGATTCTGGGCATCGCCCACCCACCGGGATACGCCTTCATAACAGTTCTGGGCAAACTGTTTCAAACAGTCATCCCACTGGGTGATATTCCCTGGCGGATGCATTTGCTCTCAGCGGCGGCAGGCACACTCGCGGCCGCGTGCCTGTATGGCATCGTCAAAACCATTGGCTCACAACCAGACAGTGAACTGTATTCCCCCTCACAATGGTTATATGCTCTCGCGGCCGCGCTCTTCGCCGCCTTCTCCCTCGCCTTTTCTGCCGATTGGTGGCAACACGCCATCCACGCCAATCCGCACATCTGGACCGCTGTGTTTTTAGCGTTTAACCTGTATTGCCTGACACAGTGGGCCACAGCCATACGGCGACAGGGAGATATGGCGACCAATGATCCATCTCTCACCGTGTCGCCCTTGCGCTCGTTTGCTCCTGCGCCTTTCTGGCTCTTCCTGTTCTCCTTCACCGCCGGACTGGGTATAACTCACCATCCACTGACACTGTTCTCTTTTCCGGCATACGCACTATTTATTGTCTGGACGCGGCCGCGGCTCCTTCTCGATTGGCGCACCTTACTCAAAATGGTTACTTTTGCCCTGCTGGGGCTGGCCTTGTGGCTCTATTTCCCCCTGCGTAGCCCATCCGTCCCCTTTGGCCCTACCAGCATGAACACCCTCAACGGCTTCCTGGATCACGTCCTGGCCCGTGGCCTCAGCGAAAGCCTGCCTTACTTCCGCCTGGTAGACCTGCCCGACCGCCTCACCGTGTTCTGGTCCCTTCTCCGCCTGCAATATCCCCTCCCCACCATTTTCCTGGCATTGATTGGGCTGGGTTGGTTGTGGCGCGACGGGACAACGCGGCGCGGCAATGCGGCAAACCCCAATCGTCAAACCTCACTCCTCAGCCTCTACGGTTTAGCATTTCTCGCCAATATCACCTTCGTAATGAGCCTGAAAGCCCAGGATATTATGGCTTACCTGTTAGGGCCGTTTATGCTGGTGGCATTACTGGCGGGAATCGGGTTATATGGGCTGATAATGTTGGCCCAGGCCAGATTACGCCTGGATAACCGGGCGCTGGCCCTGCTGATTGGCCTGGTGATTTTGTTAGGGCCGGTCGCGCAAATTTTACGCAACGGCCCCCGAGTTACCTTGCGCCGTTATGACGAAGGTGATGCCTATGTCACGGCTGTGTTTGACTGGTTTGGGGGTAAGGGAGAAGGAGTCACCCTACTAAACGATTGGGAACATCAGACACCACTCTGGTATCACGAATATGCCCTGGGCGAAACACCCAACCCGGCTGACGTGCGGCCGCGCCTCGTCGCCGCCGCCCGCCCCTGGGTAGAATCCGTGTTTGATTTTCTAGGGGGTGGGCCGGTTTATTTGAGCAACTACCGGCGGGAAGTGGTAGATGCGGGTTTCCGTTTGCGGCCGCGTGGCCCGTTCTATCAAGTTGTAGAACCTGGCGACACCACCCTGCCCCCTGAACTAACATACGTAACGACCGATGCGGCCGCGGATAACCCCATTAACCTGGTTGGCTACGAATTGCCACACACCAACGTCACCGCTGGAGATTACGTCCCCCTCACCCTGGCTCTGAGCGTGCCTGTCACCACCACCGATTATTACGCCCCCGTAGTAACAGTCGGTGCGATGACCTTCGCCTTCACCACCGACAGCCACCTCATCACCCCTCGCTGGCAGGCGGGCGAAATCATCATCGAGCGGTTTGATTTTGCCCTACCGCACAACTTGCCCACGGGCACTTACCCGCTCACCGTGCGCCTGCAAAACCTATCCCAAAACCAGGATGCCGGTATTTTGCTCAACCTGGGAGGATTGCAGGTAGCCGAACAGGTAAATCCCCGGCGCACAGCGCACCTGTTAGCTAATTTTCGCCAAAGCGTGGGGTTAGTCGCGGCCGTAGCTCAGGCCGATAGTCGCGGCCGCGCTCCCTGGCCCACCCCCCTTACCGCCCATCCCGGCGATGTCATCCACCTGACCCTCACCTGGGAATGTCTGGCCCCCGCCGCAGAAAGTTACACCATCTTCGTACATCTCATCCGGCCTGATAATTCGCCGGTTACATTATTACAGCCTTTGGATTACACGCCGTTGGGGGGTTCAGCCCCCACACATTTGTGGATTCCCAAATGGCTCCCTGGTCAGCAGTACACCGACCCGTACCGAATGGAACTGCCCCCCGATTTACCACCCGGCACGTATCAAATCGAAGTGGGTTTGTATGAAATGGTTAGCGGCCGCAGACTACACATTTCCGATGCCCAAGGCAACCTGGCCGGAGATCGCGCCATTTTAGGCGCTGTGGAAATTATCCCCTGACTCATTCCTCTTCATCATCAATCGTCAGTCGCAACACCCCCACCACATTCAGCCAATCCATATCTACCTGTATAGGCAACACCGACACAAGCTGAACCTGCTCTTCCGCCAACGCCATCACCTGGCCGATCAGCCGTAATTGACACCACATTGTTGCCTGAAGGCCGGTGACATCAACTTAAAGGGTCAGGCGAAACCCGAGGATGAGGAATTTCTACAACAAGACTAAACCCCCCACTCGTCTGATTCTGAATGCTCAATCGTCCCCCCAACAAAGCGACTCGCTCACTAATCCCCAACAAACCAAAATGGCCGGAACGGCTCAAAGCCGACAAATCAAACCCGTGCGCCATCCCCTTGCCATTGTCAGCAATCGTTACAGATAACATACGTGGCGACGTATACGCCAGATTCACCTGAACCTGCGTCGCATTAGAATGTTTCCAGACATTGTTCAGCCCTTCCTGCACAATCCGAAAAATAGAAAGTTCAATCGTTTCAGGTAGCCGTCCAAAGGTTTCATTAAGCGTCAGCTCTACGGTAATACCAGTGCGCTCCTGCCAGCCTGAGGTGTAAGATTTGAGCGCGGCCCCCAAACCAAGGCTATCAATCGTTGGCGGCCGCAGATTGCTACATATACGCCGAATATTCGTCACCAGCCGCCGGATATTATGCCGTACATCATCCAATTCGGCTGTCAGTGCCTTATCACCCTCACCCAGGCTGGCAATCTCCTCAAGCTGATAATTCAAACTCAGCAAATCCTGAATGGTCTCATCATGCAATTCACGAGCCAGATGCTTCCGCTCCAACTCGCGCTGAGTCAACAAGCGCCGTTGGGCATCCTGTAAGGCCATATTCGCACTATCAAGCGCACGTACCTGCTCCGACAATTGTTCTAACAACTGTTGATTAATCGTGTCCCGAACAGCCAAATCTTGTTCCAACAACAACTGTTGATGTTGCAATATTTCGGCATGTTGTTTTGCCTTGTAATAACTGTCCAAGGCCCAAATCACCGGAGTATGTTGTTGCCGCTCCGCCGTACCCACCAGAGCCGCCACAATTTCCTCCCGGTTCGTAGCATCGGTTTGTAAGGTAGCTGTCACTTCCCCCTGCCGCACCACAATGATCCGATCCGTCACGGCAAATAAATCATCCAGATTTTGACTACTAAACAAAACAGCGATGCCTTCTTGTTGCCAGGATTCAATCAACGACAACAATCTGGACTGGTAGGGGGAACTCATCGTAGCTGTGGGATCATCCACAATGCGGAGTTTGGCGGGAGACACCATACCCTGTGCCAGTGAAACTAATAGCCGATCATCACCCGATAGATTGCCTACTTTTTCGTGAAGGGTAGGGAATTCTACATTGAGCAAGGCCAAAACACGTCGGGCTTCCTCGTGCATTTTGCGCTGATTAAGAAGGCTACTACGCCGCCCCAGAATGGAGTGTGTGAGTTCATGACCGAGGAAAATATTGCTGGTAATATCAAACTGATCCGCCAGCATCGGCTCTTGCTGGATCATGCCAATGCCAATTTTTTGCGCCTGAAAAGGCCAGGAAAGGGCACGCCCATCAAATACGAGGTGACCACTATCGGGCATCAACAGCCCGGCTAAGGTTCGTGTCAATAAAGTTTTACCGGCGCCACTGCGGCCAGCCAGGCCCACAACTTCACCCGGGTGAATTTCCAGGCTAATATCTCGTAAGACCGTTAAGACGCCAAAACGTTTGGTAATACCGTGCGCCTGTAATAGGGGTTCCATATCAGCCTATCGTATCTTCAATGATCTGATTGAGAGTAGCGGTATCCAGATCCTTTTTATCGAGAAAGGCATTTGCCCCAGCTTCTAACCCCATGCGATGAAACTCTCGATCCGGGTAAGCACTCATCAAAATAACCCGTACCTGGCGAGAGATTCCTTTGATGAGCCGGGTACAACGAATGCCACTCTCATCGCCTAACACCACATCAATGAAAGCTAATTGTGGTGCGGCCCGTCGCACCATGTGCAGGGCATCCTCTGAATTCTCCGCTTCATAAAGCGTTGCCTGAGGGTAAATACGAGCCACCATACGCCGTAATTGCTGGCGGTAACGTTGATTATCATCCACCACCAGAATAGACATGTGGTGTCCTTCGGCTCGAATGAAATGGTTGTCTGAAACGGTTTCAACAACCCGAGTGGTGATTTCGGGATGGATATGGGCAAAATTAGCCGCTTCTAACCGACTTTGGACATTAAGCTGTCGGTATAAACGGGTTAAATGTGTCTCCACAGTTTTGACGCTGATACCCAATTTGCCTGCAATGATCCGGTTATCTAGTCCTTGGGAAAGCAAATGCAAGATGTCTAACTGCCGCGCCGAAAGATGCGGCAAGCCGGATTTACCATCGGTGGGATGGAGTAGTTTGTCTACCAGAGAACTAGAAATCCAGCGTTTTCCGGCCAACACCCGTTCCACAGCCAGACGTAAATCACTGAGTGGCTGGTCTTTGAGATGATAACCATTCACTCCTTCACGTAGCATCCCCTGAACATACACATCATCGTCATAAGCGCTAACTACCAGAATGCGCATTTCAGGATATAGCAACCGAATGTGCCGAATGGCGGTTATCGGCTCAAAATTGGGCATGGTAACATCTATGAGAAGCAGATCGGGTTTTAAAACGGCCAGGGCCTTCATTAAACCAGGACCATCGCCGACTTCACCAACAATGTCTAACGAGGGTTGATCTTCGAGGGCATTACGAATGCCCGCCCGTACTAAGGCATGATCATCGGCCAACAAGATTCGTGTGGGAGCCATGGGTCTATTATCCACAAAGTAACACGCCTGGCACAAGTTATATTTAGGGGTCGTAAAAGATTAAGTTCCGCCAAGACCTGACAGGTTTTCGGAAACCTGTCAGGTCTGAACCGGGAAGTTATGTTTTTACAAGGCTTTGGTAGATTCAGGCGAAAGTCCCATCCCCCTGCCCCCTTCCCCAAGGGAAAGGGGGAAACCAATGGCACGGTTTGGCGGGCGGTCGCCCGCCAAACCGTGCCGAAAATAATTCCCCGCCCCTGGGGGCGGGGTTAGGGGTGGGGGGGCCTTTGGGGCTACATGGCTTGGGTAGATTCAGGCGAAAGCCCCATCCCCCTGCCCCCTTCCCCAAGGGAAAGGGGGAAACCAACGGCACGGTTTGGCGGACAGTCGCCCGCCAAACCGTGCCGAAAATAGTTCCCCGCCCCTGGGGGCGGGGTTAGGGGTGGGGGGGGCCTTTGGGGCTACATGGCTTGGGTAGATTCAGGCGAAAGTCCCATCCCCCTGCCCCCTTCCCCAAGGGAAAGGGGGCAATTTAATAGCGCGGTTTTTCGGGACCTTCGGCCCGAAAAACCGCGCCCAGACAAGTTCCCCGCCCCTGGGGGCGGGGTTAGGGGTGGGGGAAACCTATGTAGGCAATCGTCCTAAATAGGGCTATGTTTTTGTGACCCATATCAGGGATTTCCCTTAATCCATATCAGGGATTTCCCTGGTAACATTAGAGGGGAGCAAGGGTACACGGTCCTTTTTTGTTAGGTTTTAATAGAGACTAGTCCAGAAACATGCACAATTTGCACAACAGGAGGTGAAAACACCCAATAAATAGAAGGTTTTACTCCCCTTTCAGGCTTCAGATTCCCTATTAGTATGTGGTCCATCTGGCAAGCGTGAAATTGTTCCGGCTTTATGGCTCAACAGCAAATCGCGTTGTTTTGAACGGACCGATAATCCTACCTTTCGGAGAAGAGAAATGAAAAACAATCAGCTAAAATTAACCCTGATCCTGTTAGCGCTCGTGGCTATCGTGGCATTGGTGGCTTGTGGTGGCAATACCGCAACCAATAACACCAATGAATCGGCCAACAATACGGCTAACAACACCGCCAATGACACCGCCAATGAACCGGCGGAGGAAGATGCCGCGGCCGTGAGTGGCAAAGTTGGCATCGTGTTACCCACCAAAGAAGAACCCCGTTGGGTTCAAGACGAAACCCGTTTCCGTGAGGCGTTAGAAGCCGCCGGTTATGAAGTGGAAATCCTCTTCAGCCAGGGCGACTCCGCCAAAGAAAAAGCCAATGTGGAAGACCTGATCACCAAGGGTGTGCAGGTTCTCATTATCACCCCCCACGACGGCACAGCCGCGGCCGCGGCCGCGGAAGCCGCTCATGCCGCTGGAGTCAAAGTTATCTCCTACGACCGCCTCATTCGTGATACGGACGCCGTGGATTACTATGTCACCTTCGACAGCCTGGCTGTGGGGGCACAACAAGCCCAATACCTGGTAGACCACGCCGAAGGTACAGGCAACCCCCTCTACCTCTACGCCGGGGCCGCCTCCGACAACAATGCCTTCATCTTCTTTGAAGGAGCCTGGAGCGTTCTGCAACCCAAGATCGCTGATGGCACCTTCGTCATCAAGAACTCCAGCGAAGCGGTTGCTCTGCAAGATACATTGGAACTGAGCCGCGAACAAATGGCGCAAATCATCGGCCAGATCACCACCAACTGGGACTTCAACACCGCCAAAAACCTGGCGGAAGCGAACCTCACCGCCGCGACAGCCGAAGACAAAGGGGATGTATTCATCCTGGCTCCCAATGACGGAACCGCCCGCGCTATCGCCGACGTTTTTGGCATTGATGGCGATGTCTCCAGCTACTATGTCACCGGTCAGGATGCCGAAAAAGCGTCCGTGCAATACATCATTGACAATAAACAATCCATGACTGTTTTCAAAGATGTCCGCACCCTGGTTGATGATGCCATCAACGCCGCCATTGCCCTGCTCAAAAACGAAGAACCCACCGCCCAAGGCTCCTACAACAACGGTGTCGTTGACGTGCCCGCCATCCAATCCCCGGTGGTCACAGTAGACGCCAGCAACGTACAATCCGCTTTAATTGACTCTGGTTACTATGATGCCAGCGAATTCACTGGCCTCGAAGCTTCATCTGGCGGCGAGACAATTTCCGCTGAAGAAGTGACCGGCAAGATTGGTATTGTGTTACCCACACGGGATGAGCCTCGTTGGGTTCAAGACGAAACCCGTTTCCGTGAGGCGTTAGAAGCCGCCGGTTATGAAGTGGAAATCCTCTTCAGCGAAGGCGACTCGGCGAAAGAACGGGCCAATGTGGAAACCCTGATTACCCAAGGGGTTGAAGTTCTCATCATCACCCCCCACGACGGCACAGCCGCGGCCGCGGCCGCGGAAGCCGCTCATGCCGCTGGAGTCAAAGTTATCTCCTACGACCGCCTCATTCGTGATACGGACGCCGTGGATTACTATGTCACCTTCGACAGCCTGGCTGTGGGGGCACAACAAGCCCAATACCTGGTAGACCACGCCGAAGGTACAGGCAACCCCCTCTACCTCTACGCCGGGGCCGCCTCCGACAACAATGCCTTCATCTTCTTTGAAGGAGCCTGGAGCGTTCTGCAACCCAAGATCGCTGATGGCACCTTCGTCATCAAGAACTCCAGCGAAGCGGTTGCTCTGCAAGATACATTGGAACTGAGCCGCGAACAAATGGCGCAAATCATCGGCCAGATCACCACCAACTGGGACTTCAACACCGCCAAAAACCTGGCGGAAGCGAACCTCACCGCCGCGACAGCCGAAGACAAAGGGGATGTATTCATCCTGGCTCCCAATGACGGAACCGCCCGCGCTATCGCCGACGTTTTTGGCATTGATGGCGATGTCTCCAGCTACTATGTCACCGGTCAGGATGCCGAAAAAGCGTCCGTGCAATACATCATTGACAACAAACAATCCATGACTGTTTTCAAAGATGTCCGCACCCTGGTTGATGATGCCATCAACGCCGCCATCGCCTTGTTGGAAGGCAACGATCCCGTTGCCCAAGGTTCCTACAACAATGGCGCGATTGACGTGCCCGCCATCCAATCCCCGGTGGTCACGGTAGATTCTGCCAATGTGAAAGCCGCTCTGATTGACTCCGGCTATTACGCCGCCGAAGACTTCACCGGTCTGCCCTAAGCGGTAACATTATCATAAAAAGAATTGGGGTGATGGAATGCTTATCGTATCTCCATCACCCCAATTTCTTACTTAACACTGGCGTATTTACACCCTACCGCTGGGGTCTGTCTAATCGCCACCTCTTCTCAGACAAACCATCGCAGAATGCATAACATAATGGAGTGAACGATGACCAGTACGCCTGTCCTGGAAATGAAAAACATCACGAAGGAATTTCCCGGCGTGAAGGCCTTAAGCAACGTCAGTTTTCGTGTGGCCGAAGGTGAAATCCATTGCCTGGTAGGTGAAAATGGAGCGGGTAAATCTACACTCATGAAAATTCTGAGTGGTGTGTACCCGCATGGCGAATATTCTGGCGAGATCATTTTTGGTGGGCAACCCCAACAGTTTGGCGGTATTCGGGATAGTGAAAGAGCGGGCATTGGCATCATTTACCAGGAATTGGCCCTGATTCCCGAAATGACCATTTACGAAAATATTTTCATCGGACATGAGTTAGGCAACGGCTGGACCATCAATTGGAACGATACTATTCAAGCCGCCAATGCCATGCTCAAAAAAGTCAAGTTAAACGTCCATTCGAGTCTTCAGGTTAAAGAGTTGGGTGTAGGCAAACAACAGTTGGTCGAAATTGCCAAAATCCTGGGTCGCAACGTACGTTTGCTTATCCTTGATGAACCCACCTCGGCCCTCAACGAAGCAGACGTGGATAACCTGTTTGATCTACTCCGAGAATTAAAACAGCAGGGTGTTACCTGCATCATGATCACCCATAAACTCAAGGAGATCATGCAGATTGCAGACTCCGTGACCGTACTGCGTGACGGTAAAACCATTTGCACTCTGGATGCCCACAAAGGGGAAGTCTCAGAGAGCATCCTTATCAAACATATGGTCGGCCGCGAAATTGACAATATTTATCCTAAACGCCACCATCAGCGCTCATCGGATATTGTCTTTGAAGTAAAAAATTGGACGGCTCATGCTTCTGGCATTGAGCGGCCTATCGTCAAGAACAGCAATTTCTATGTCAAAAAAGGGGAGATTGTTGGTTTTTCCGGTTTGATGGGATCAGGACGTACCGAATTGGCTTTGAGTATTTTTGGCAACCCGGAGCATTATCGAATTCATGGGGAAATGGTAGTACATGGTCAGGCGCACCGTTTCAGACACCCGGAAGAAGCGATTCGCGCCGGTCTGGCGTATGTATCTGAGGATCGTAAACGTAATGGCCTTATCCTGATTCAGGATGTGAAACAAAATGTGACGCTGGCAAATTTACGGGCTATTGCTAATCGGGGGGTGGTGAATGAGAACGCCGAAATTCAGGTCGCGAATCAGTATAAAAGTTCTCTCAATATTAAGACACCCTCTATTGAGCAAACGGTAAACAATTTAAGCGGCGGTAATCAGCAAAAAGTATCGCTGGCCAAATGGTTGTTTGCGAAACCCACAATTTTGATTTTGGATGAGCCAACCCGGGGAATTGATGTGGGGGCCAAGTTTGAAATCTACACCATTATGAATCAACTGGTGGAACAAGGTATGAGCATTATCATGATCTCTTCCGAACTACCCGAGATTTTAGGGATGAGTGATCGGGTTTATATTGTGTCAGCGGGTGAGATCACAGGGGAACTGTCCATCGAAGAAGCATCCCAGGAAAAAATCATGCACCTGGCAACGAGGAATTAAGGAGTCTGGCATGTCCTTTATCAAAGATTTGCAGAAAGTATTGCGCCAAAACATCCGTGACTACGGCATGTTTATTGCCCTGTTTGTCATTTGGGTGGTATTCGCCATTCTGACCGACGGCATCTTTATCTCGTCACGTAATATCAGCAATCTGTTTAACCAAAGTGGCTATATTGCGGTGTTGGGCATCGGGATGACGCTGGTGATTGTGATCCGACATATTGACCTATCCGTTGGTTTTCTGGCTGGTTTTCTGGGGGCAGTTGCCGCCATTGCCATGACGTTCTGGGGGTGGCCGGTGTATGTTGTAATACCGGCCGTTCTGGTTATTGGGTTGTTGTTGGGTTTTGTTCCGGGTTTCCTGGTTGCCCAGATGGGGATTCCTGCTTTTGTGGCCTCACTGGCAGGCCTTCTGGTTTATCGGGGTGCCATTCTTGTGGTTACAGAAGAATCGGGCACGATTATCATTAACAATGATATTTTTAATGCCATTGGCAATGGTTTTATTCCTGATATACCGGGTGATTTTTTGCCGGGTATCCACAAACTCACGTTGCTGTTGGGTATTCTGGCTATCATCCTTTATATCTTCAGTGAGATCAATGATCGTCGCACCAAACTGTCTTATGATTTTGAGGTCTTGCCTCTGAATATTTTCATTCTGAAACTGGTTTTTGTTTCGGTGATTATTGGTGGTATGACCTGGGTGTTGGCGGGTTACAATGGCCTCTCCTGGACGGTTATTGTGATGTTGTTGGTGCTGGCTATTTACAACTTTGTCAGCACGAAGACGGTTTTGGGTCGGCATATTTACGCTGTTGGAGGTAACCCGGAAGCGGCGGAATTAAGTGGGGTGAATGTCAAGAAGATCACGCTTCTTGTTTTTGGGCAGATGGGGATGTTGGCCGCTTTGTCGGGTATGTTGTTTGCCTCGCGCTTGCAATCGGCTACGACGACGGCGGGGACATTGTTTGAATTGGATGCTATCGCGGCCGCGTTCGTGGGTGGTGTCTCGGCGGCTGGTGGTGTGGGGCGGGTCACAGGGGCACTCATCGGAGCACTTGTTATGGCTTCCCTTACCAGTGGTATGAACCTGATGGGCATTGGTATTTCCTACCAGTATATGGTACGAGGTGCGGTGCTTGCGGCCGCGGTTATTTTTGACGTTGCCACGCGGAACCGATAAAGCACCATTGACCCATGAGCGCTACATAACTTTTGAGCTTGTTGTGGCCTGTCTTTTAACTGTGCCCCAACAAGCTCAAAAGTTATATGCAACCAAACCCCCTTTGTGCCTGTAAGAAATTAAGTTCCCTCAAAGCCTGACAGGTTATGGATGTGCCGGGCACAGGCCAAAACTCACGCAACTGACTGAGAGTGGCGTGGGGCAAAATTAGATCGTCCCAGGCGTGAACAGGGGAACGATTTCAGCCAGGGTGTGAAGTTGATGGATGGATTGGCGGATGATTGGCTATGCACCCCGGCATAAACGTCCTGCGGGGTAATGACGAGGGGCTGAGACTGGCGCAACGACCAATGGGCCGCTTATCTGCCAGACCTGAGCCAGTTCTTCGGGATCAAAGGGGGTTCGGAGGGAACCAGGGGTGTGGGGAGGGTAAAAGGGTTGAGGGGCTGTTCCAGAACCGCGGCCGCATCCTCATGGCTCACGTTTCTTCGTTTAACCCAATCAGTTCATAAATCTGCTCAAACGTCTGGCGACCTTTCAGTTGTACGGGTTCCATGACCCGCACTTGCACAATGTCTTTGACCAGTTGGTACACAGAATTACCGAGGATAATCTGGTTTGCGGCCGCGAACTCCTGAAACCGTTTGGCCGTATTCACCGCATCGCCAATAGCCGAGTAATCCTTGCGGAAACGGCTACCCACATTTCCCACCACAGCCTCACCCGTGTGCAAACCCACCCCAAAATAAAGCCGCCGATCTTCGGGCAACGTTTGATGATAAGCCGCCAGATCTTTGCGCATCATCCAGGCAGTACGGACAGCCCGCTGGGCATGATCTTCCTGCGGGTTCAGCGTGGTGTTAAACAAAGCCATCACCGCATCCCCCATAAATTTATCAGTCAACCCTTCAAAGGCACTAATAGCCTGCACGGCCACCGTAAAATACCCATTGAGAATCTGGATAAGCTTTTCCGGGTCCAAAAACTCGCTGTAGGTACTGAAGCCACGAATATCAGCAAACATTGTGGTAATCTGGCGGCGTTGTGGTTGTTGTACGGCATCCAGGTCGCGAATCTGGTCTACCATTGCCGGGGGTAGATATCGGCGCACGCTTTCCATACGTTTCTTTTCAGAAAAATCATTCACAACCAGGGCTACCCCTTGTGTTTCTTCTTGCACATCACGCAATGGGGCCAGTGTCAGGTTGAGTGTTGTCAGGCCAGGACGCTGACGAATAGTCGTATCCAGTTCCAGCGTCTTCTGACTGCCATTTTTGCGAACCTCGTCCACATACGTATGTAGTTCATCGGCAATGTCGCGGAGAACGTCCTGATATTGGCGATCATGCACCACACTGCCCGACACCCCTAAAATCTGTTCGGCGGCACGGTTAAAAAGCAAAATACGATCATACAAATCAATCGTAATGACGCCGCTGGTGATGGAATCGAACACGTCATCCATCAGGTTTTTCATTTCGGTGATATTGGCCAGGTGGGTACGAATCTGGCTAAAGAGACGGGCATTCTCAATAGCAACGGCGGCCTGGTTAGCAAACGCGGCCAACATATCCCGGTCATCTTCGCCAAAAATATTGGAGGCAATCCGGTTATCGGCATAGATAACACCGATGATGTTTTCTTTAATTTTCAGAGCCACACAGAGGACAGAGCGCAGGCTATAGCTAATGATACTTTGTTGGCTGGCAAAACGGGGATCATCCTGGGCATCCGTGGTCACGACTGGTGCCCCTGTTTCGGCCACACTGTAAGCAATGCTACGACTAATGTTGAAAGAAGAGGCTTCAATCGTTTTGCGATCTACGTTACGAGCTACCTGGACTTCCAACTCACCCGTTTCTTCACCATACAACATGAGGAAGCTCCGTTCGGCCCCAGTCAGGCTGATGATGGTATCCATAACGGCTTCCAATACTTCCTGTAAATCCAGAGAAGAGTTGATAACCGATCCCACATCACGCAAGGCCCGCAATTGGCCTTGCTCCTTTTCTTGGGCTTTGAGCTTAAGCTCTAGATCTTCCAGACCCGGACGTAAGTAGGTAAGAAGATGGATCAATTCGCGGCTAGACTGAATGAGCGGCTCAGAACGTGTGGAAATAATCGTCTGATGGTGTTGCGTGACCACCCGATCTAACTGCTCAAAAAGTTGCCGTAGCTCCAGCAAATGAGCTTGTGTTTTATGAAAAGCAGAGTCGAGTTCACTCAAGAGAACATCCCCTCATGATCTAATGGCCACAAAATGGTGCAACGAGGCAAGTATGGCATAAATCAGGCGGTAGGACAAGCATTAGGGCAGGCTGTCTACCACAAAAAATGTAAGGTCCAAAAGGTAGCATACCTTTTTTCCCTTACGTTTCACGTTTCATGGGTTATATCCAGCAATTCTCATTTTGAACGGTAAGCGTTGCGTTAATTCGTCCGGGGGTCAAACCGTCAAGATCTAAGCGATTTACCAAAGGGTGTGTTTCATTTCAGTTGAGAGGAAGAAAATAATGAATCGGTGAATTCGTGAATTGTTGAATGATTAACCAGGGGAACCCACTCGGCGGGCAAAATCGGGGGTTTTTGTAGTCTAAAAAATTAATCAGGTAATGGAATCCCCCCCCCACCCCTAACCCCGCCCCCAGGGCGGGGGAAAAACTCGAGTAGGCCAACGCTCTATGGGTTATACGACAAATATCTGGGGTTGTATCAGGCTTTGGGTTTGAGCCAGCGTGGCAGATAATGACGGATTGTTTGACGTAGGAGTAGCGGCCGCAACATTTTCCATTCTTGTAGGGGACTAAAAAAGCTGTTTTTCTGGTTCTCACGAGCAAAACGACGGACGACGAACTCGTTGGTCAAGTTAATGATGGGTTGGCGGCCTTCTGGCACCGCGGCCGCGAGCAATTCAGCCCTCTCAAATGGGGTATGAACCGGCCGGAAGTTAATACCCAACCGACTGGCCCAATTGGCTAACCGGGAATAACTTTTATCAATATCCCCTTCAATCTGCTTGTTATAGCGTTCACCAAAAACAAGGGTGAAATAGGCCAACGCCACCACAACAATTGCCCCTGCCCCATACAAAATGGTAGGAGAAGATGAGAATAAACCATTGGCGGCTTCATCTTCTTGCCCCTCTAGATCACCCGCATTAGCAATATCACCGGGGTCTTCCCGGAAACCACCCGGATCTTCATTTTCTTGTGGCCCCCGGTCAGGAACGTCAAAAGCATCTCCCCCAGATCCTTCAGGCCGAACATCTATGGGCAGCGCGGCGGTTGGCTCAAACTGTATCCACCCATACTGAGGAAAATAAACTTCGGCCCAGGTATGGGCATTGCTGGCGACCACACGGTACATTTTGCGCTCTGGGTCATATTTACCCTGTGCATACCCGGCCACCATACGCGCCGGAATCCCCTGAGAGCGCAACATAATTACCATCGCCGAAGCGTAGTAATTACAGTACCCTTCAGGGCGTTCAAACAAGACATAATGGACAGGATCAACCCCCGGCGGTGGGGCATCAATTTGATCATTGTAGGTAATGTTCTCGCGCAAATAATTTCGTATGGCAATCGCCTTATCAAAGGCATTGTCATAGGGAGCGGCCAATTCGGTGGCCAAAGCTACGGTTTCGAGGGTGATGGTAGCGGGGAGTTGGAGGTAATTATCACGTACCCAATCGGGGTACGTGGTAGAAGCCTGCCGGAGGCTGGTTGCATCGGCGGCGCTAATGCGGGACCGAACTGTGTAAACTTCGTTTTGGCGCAGGACAAAGCGGGAACGGAGAGAAGCCACCAGGACGCGGCCGCTATTATCCAAAGTTGTGCCCACAAACATCTGCCGGTCGGTCAGAATAGCATCTGGTGCTCCATACAAGGTACCGGCATTAGGGACATAGTTGGTAATTTGTTGCACAATTTCCTGACGCATCAGGGTGTTGGGCACTTGAATAGGGCCATCATCCGGGAAATGAAGAATTTGTTCGGCATCTACAACATGCCAGCGACCATCCTCATAACGATCAAAAACGATGCCCTGCCAATATACATTGGGCAACTCATTAGGCACAATGATATCCATTATGACGGTGTTACCGACGGAACGGGGGCCACCCAGCGGCAATGTATCGCTGTAGGCATCATTTGTCTCCACCCCATAAGACCGAAGTGAAGAATACATGCGTGTCCATTCATTTTGGAATTCCTGCCAGGGGGAGCTAACATCTTTGAAGGCATTACCAACAGCCGCACTGGCAGGCAAGGTGGGCAGGCTAAAAGCAATAGCCATAGCAAGTATCGCCGAAAGGACACTGGCACGTAAAAAACTATAACGAATACCGCTTTCATAACGAACGGCATCGGCTCGCCAGCTTTTCTCCTGGGCCACCAGATGCGTGCGGGCTACATATGTCAAAGCTAAGAGAAAATAAATAGCCAGATAAACCGCGAGGGGTTCGGGGCCAAAATAGTAGTAAACGACACTCAGGAGAACCAGCCCGGTGGGTAGAACCACCCGCCACACCCGTGGCTGACGAAAGGTGTACCAGGTGGCGGTATAGGCCAACAACCAGAAAACCCCGGATGTATGCATGACAAACACCAGACCATCACGCCCGGTACCGGCAGAAAAAGCTTTGGTTAGCCAGTCTACCTGACGGTTGATAAGGTCAAGGATACGTTCACGCAGAGGTAATTCGGTAGAACCTACCAGCAAGACGATGGTGGTGAGACCATAAACGAGGGAAATGAGATGAGCGGTACTGCTGGAGAACGTGGTACGAGAAAGTATATAACCAACGACCACGGCTATGGTGGTTACATAGGGGAGTATGTTCAGACCTACCATGAGATCTGCCCGTTGGATGGCATACGCGGCCGCGAGAACCATCAACCACACCAACACCAAAGGGGCCGACCCTTCCTCAAGTTTGAACCGTTTCAACATAGCTCAACTCCTGTTAATGTCACTGAATTGCAACCGAATTGTACCTCAAAAGGCCGCATTCTTCCAGAGGTGCATTCAGGTTGTGGGGAAATCGTAGGGTTGATTGTAGCCAGTTCGTCAGAGAGTGCGGGCACAGTTAAGCAAATGCCAATGAATAGGAATTTTTAAGCCTGTTGCCTGAGCTTGTCGAAAGCAGACAGGCTTCGATAAGCTCAGCCCTTGAGAGGGTTAGCCGTTACAATAAATGGCTCATGGTTGCTATCCGCTTAAAAATGGTAATTTTCAGGGTAAGCATTCCGTTATCCCGTCAGGTGGTCGTTGTCGTTTAAGAAAACAGTCAGGGAACATGATTTCCCCCACCCCTAATCCCACCCCCAGGGGCGGGAAACTTTTCCAGGCGCGGTTTTTCGGGGCGTCTGCCCCGAAAAACTGCGTCGTTGGGTTCTCGCCTTCGCCTGGGGATCGTAAGGGATGGGTTTTCAACCTGGCCCTACCATTGCCACAAAACAAAATATCACTTTATGACCTTCGTCGTTACCACAAAATTGAGAATTGTTATGGTTAGCTGTTCATTGCCTTACTATGGTGCTGACGCACATAATAGAAATAGCCCCCACCCAATAATAGGGCAAAACTAAACCATTGTATGGCATAACTCAGATGGGAACCTTCAGAGAGGTCTATCTCATGTTTGAGCCGATAGGGCAGAGATGATTCACCAGATTGGGGGGCTTGCTGAATAAAGATGGGCAACAAAGTATAGGGAAGTTGTGCCTGTAGTATCTCAATGTCTATACGATACTGCTCAGGCTGAAAAGTGGTCTGGCTTGTCTCCCGCTCCCCGTATTGGGGAACTTGAGAGAGGGCAATATAACCTTCCAAAGTGACTGGATTGGGGAGATCGAACTGGCGCAGATTAACCAGTTCGGCCTGGGGCAACCAACCCCGATTGACCAGGATGGCTATTTCTTCATTAAGCCTGAGTGGGGTGACCAGATAAAACCCAGTGCGTCCTTCCCAGGTTTGGAGCAAGATGGTGAACTGATGATCATAATCAAACTCCCCCGCGGCCGCGACCGTTCTATCATTCATCGCCAGTAAATCAGCGGTGTTTTCCTCGCCTGTAAGGGTAATAGCTGACTGGGCTAATTGCGCCGCCAGAGCCGAGTTACTGGTGCGCCGTTCCTCTAGTCGCTCCAACTGCCAGATACCCAGGCGTATGAGAACAACAACCCCCACCATTACCAATAAGGTTGCCCAACGCCAGCGGCGACTAACGAACAAATGCACCCAGTTACCCATTTTGTCCTTGTCCCAAGGTTTTCCGGCGGCGAACTTGCCATATAGCCAAACCGGCGACTATCAGTAGAAGCGCGGCGACAGCGCCCCATAACAACGCATTACCCCCACCCTTTACAACAGGAACGGCAAATGAGGCTTCGCCCCCACAGGCGGTGGAGGCATCTTGGGCAAAAATGGTAATATTCCACATTCCCTCTGCCGCCAATGACACTTCTGTTTCATAAAAAAACTTAACATCGGCCAATTCATGGGTGGCAGGCACACGGATAGATTGGGCGGTGCCGGTTTGAGGAACAAACCCAACTTCGACGGTGGAATCAAGTAAAATATCGCCCGTGGTACCGGCTTCGGCTTTCTCCATGACTAATACCGCCACATGGGCTGGCTCACCTGTTACCAGGGGATCAGGCCAGGTCCAGGCAGAAACCTGACAGTTACCAATATCAGCGGCAATTAATTGGGCTGTTCCTTCACTATGCGCCTGTGCAATAAGGGGGAAAAGGATTAAGCCCAGTCCCACCCATAATATACCAACAAAACGTTTCATCGTTATAGCTCCACAGGAGTAATTTGAGGCGGCCGCGGCCGCGATTTTTCCAACTTACTCTTTAACTCTTCATGCCCCATCCAGGTAAAAAGCAAAACCAGGGCACCAACAATGTACATCATACTGCCCGGAATCCACATGATGATGCCACTGAGTGCCTGATCCTGGATCACCGAAAGGCCGGTAATACGGGGCATCTCCTCATAAAAACTGTAAATAGGGGTTGTGGCAAACGCCAAAAACACCCCTAACATCATATTCGGGGGCACACCGGCGATTAACAGACTAACCCGCCCCAACAAAGACAATTTATGATGGATTTTGGGTCCGGCTCCGGTAATGCGCCACCAAAGCAACATAGCCGTGATAAAAAAGGTGAGATGCTCTAGATCATGCACCCACGAATAGCGCAAGGCGGCATTATATAGGTTTGGATCATGCCAGCCCCATAAAACCGAAACAAAAATAATCCAGGTAACACCAGGTGAAAGCAAAGAGCGAAAGGTACGGCGGAACCGTGATTCTCGGGCCACGGCAAAGGTCAAAGCCGCGCCTGTCTTATGCCGAACCATTTCTGGCAAACCCCAAAGGATAAACGGCAAAGGATTTGCAATCATGAGCAAGGGAGGGGCAAACATCACCATGAACAGGTGTTGCACCATGTGCATGGAAAAGAGAAAACTGCTAAGCGTGTCAATGGGAGAAAGCAGGGCCACTGCCAGGAAAAATAAACCTCCCAGATAAGATCCCAAACGCCAATAGGTAGCCAGACCATCTGCGGCGCGGCCGCGATGACGCAACACCCACCAACCACGGGTATATAACCATCCCAGCACCAACAGTGGCACAATAACCTCCGGTCGCCAGGACCATGATTGCAAAGCCGCCCGTAACAAAGGATCCATCATTCACCCGGTCAAAAAAGAAGCCACGAACTTCACCTAAAGGTGAAATTCGTGGCCTCCTCTAAGCTTTCTCACCACAGTATGATCAGTGTAGAACACTACCCATAAGATACAGAATCGGGTAATAAAATACCCACACTACATCCACATAATGCCAATAAATAGCACAGGCTTCCACACCCCAATGCTGTTCCTCAGAATAGCCACCCCGTCGGCCATTAAAGTAGACCAACAAAATCAGAATCAAGCCAGAGAGCACATGCAGAGCATGGAGTCCCGTCATACCAAAAAATACCGCCCCATAAGCGCCATCTGTAGGACGGAGTGGCTCATGACCCCCGATAGATATCCCAAAAACACCCCACTCAAAACCCACAACCCCTATCAGAAACAACAACCCTAAAACAAAGGTAATGAGCAAGCTATTCTGGAATTTTGACCGCTCCCCATGAGCAATCGCTGTTTCTGCCCGTACCATAAAAAAGCTACTAACCAACAGGACAGATGTAGTCAGTAAACCCAGTCCCTGATCTAGTTCCGGGCGCGTATTACCCCATAAGGCAAAACGTACGACGACCAATGCCACAAAAAGGAAGATTTCGGAGATACAAAACAACCACAGTCCCAGACGGTTCGTGCGTAAAATCTGGGCATAACTGGGCGTATGGGCGTGCCCATGATCATGATCGTGCTCGTGATGGGTGGCAACAGCGCTCATTAATGACTCTCCTCACGCCACAGGCGGTAAACGTGCATGAAATAATTAATAATCAATCCGGCTTTAACCAGAGCAATCAAGAACAAAACAATGATGGATGGATAAAACTGGCTGACCGCAAACTCAACCCCAGTAAAAACAACCAGGACGAGAAAGATCATAAATATCTGACGGTAGGCTTCTTTCTTTTTGGTTTCCACGAACCATATCCCCTTTTCTATCGTAACCGTTCAGTCAAGAAGTTGAACTTTTCTCTAGTAACGCATCGTTCAGCAAGGCCAATAGTTCAACTTCTCCAGAAAGACTGAACGTTTACTTTCTATAAGACTTCCGGGTTCTTAGATGGCATCAATTCAGGCAACTGATGACTTACACGCTGTGGCTCATCTCCTGATCGCGCCACCCAACTTATTTTTAGACGTTCACTTAGTGAACATCTAAAAATAACTTCCCGGTTTAGACCTGACAGGTTTTCGGAAACCTGTCAGGTCTGCGCGGAACTTATTCTTGGACGATTACTTAGTCACCGGCCGGTACAGGCACATCCCGCACATAGGTGGAACCTTCCAGGCCGTAGTCATAAGGATCACCGACCACTTCAAACGGCCGGTAGTAGTTGAATTCGGGCAATGGGGAAGGCACTTGCCATTCGGGGGAACGAGAACCCCAGGGGTTAGTCGCGGCCGCTTTCTCAGTTCGGGCACTGGTAATCAGGTTGTAAATCATAATCAACACCGACCACCCAATGATAAACCCAGACAGCGTAATCAAGGCATGGGTAAATTCAATATTCAAAGCCGGGTCATAATCAAAAATACGCCGCCGCATTCCCCAAATACCTACCTGCATCTGCCCCAGACTCATCATCCAGAAGCCGGGCGTCATCAACCAGAAGTGAATCTTGCCTAATTTCTCATTATACATATGCCCGGTGATCTTAGGATACCAGTAGTAAATGGCGGCAAAAAACGGAAAGATGAAACCACCGAACATTGTGGCATGGAAATGTCCTACTACCCAGTAACTATCATGTAAATGGAGATCACTAGGAATCGTACCCAGGATAGGACCCGTCAGACCCCCAATCAAAAAGACGGACATCGCTCCCAAGACAAAAAGCATGGGGGTGGGAAAAATCAATTTACCGCCCCAAATTGTCCCCACCCAACTGAAGAATTTGACACCAGTAGGAATAGCGACAAACAAGGTGGCGAGCATGAACGGGATACGTAACACATCGGCCATACCAGAGGTGAACATATGATGGGCCCACACCAAAAAACCCACCAGAGCAATTCCCAGACTAGAAAGAGCGACCCACTTATAACCAAAGAGAGGTTTGCGGGCAAAAACGGGTAATAGCTCACTGATAACCCCTAACCCGGGCAAGACAAATACATAAACGACCGGGTGCGAATAAAACCAGAACAAGTGCTGGTAAAGAATCGGATCACCAGCGGGCCAGCCCAGAGCATTTGTGAAGGTGGCATCAAAGAAGCCCAGCCCAAACACCCGTTGCAAGGTAATCATAAGCAGAGCCGCGCCTACAGTCTGGGTAGCCGTAAACTGAATGAGACTGGTGGCTACAGCCGCCCATACGAAAATAGGCATACGGAAAAGGGACATACCTTTTGCCCGCATTGTAGCCACAGTAACGAGCAAATTGATGGCCCCGGCAATAGATGAGAGACCATTGAAGTAAAAACCGAGAACAAAAAGTTGCGTCCCCAGAGGAGATCCCTCAATGGTGCTGAGAGGGGGATAGCCAACCCAACCGGTTTCCCAACCTCCACCAACGACAATGCCCGACATGATCAGAATAGCAGAAGGAATGGAGATCCAATAGCTGAACGCATTGAGACGGGGGAAAGCCATATCAGAAGCGCCAATCATCATCGGTGCCAGATAGTTGATCATGGCTCCCACACCTAACAGAATGCTGGCAATCATGATAATGCCATGGGCACTGAAAATGGTGTTGTAATTTTCTGGGGTAAGGAATTGTCCCCCAGGCCAGGAAAGTTCCAGACGGAAGATGATAGCCAGGATACCACCTACCAGTAAAACCACGATACTGGTAACGCCATATTGGATGCCGATGACTTTATGGTTGTAATCTACGCTGAAATAGCGGGTCCAGGCGGGTAAACCTTCGGGGTTGCCGTGACGCAGGATGGTTTGTTTACCCACCGTCCATTTAAGCCAATCGGTGAGGGTACCACTGCCTAACAGGGAACCAAACACACTAAAAATAGCCGCCAGAACAATTTCAGCCTCAGGGCTTGGGTCTAAACCCGCGGCCGCACGGATAATACGCACGACAAACAACCCCGCGGCCGCGCCTAACGCTTGCCCCAACAAAGCCCAGACAATGCCTAAAGAAAAAATTATTTTTAACGCTCTCATGCTCGCTCTCCCTTCTTTGATGCGGGAATACCGTTATTCATTCAGGTATTGTTGACAACTACCAGCCTGCTCAAATGGCACTTGTTCGACAATGGCCTCATTAAAACAAGCCTGCGACACCACATAAACGGCAGAAAGCATATATGCATGGGTTCCCCCACAAATTTCTGCACATTGCAATTGATATCGCCCCTCTACTGTGGGCGTAAACCGCAAGTAAGTTGTTTTCCCCGGAACCAGATCCTGCTTCACCCGAAATTCCGGCACCCAAAATGAGTGCAGAACATCTTTAGCTTCCATTTCCAAAACAATCGGCTGGTCTACCGGCAAAATTAAATCAACATTGTTACTGTCATATAAGTCTTCTTCAATGCGTGTTAATGCCCGAAAGTTCACCGGTGCATTCACTCCCAAATCAGGATAACTGAAATTCCAACTCCACCGTTGCCCTTCCACCTTCACACGCATCTCATTCGGCTGGGCTTCGGTAATGTCATTGAGCAACAAAACGCCCCACGTACCAAAACCTGCAACCAAAATGAGGGGTAACACTGTCCACAAAATTTCTAGCGTTGTGTTCCCATGAATGTGATCCCCATCGCCATCATCCCCCTCCCGGCGGCGAAAAACCACCAGGCCATAGAGAGTCAACACGGCAACAAGGGAAAAAAGAAAGGCGATCAGAATAAAATGGGCATCAATGAGTTGATCTATCTGGCTGGCCTCAGAGCTGGCCTGAAGGGGCAACTGATAACCAACTTTCAGAAGAAAATAAGCCACAACCGTGGACAGGGCAACCAAAATTAAGGCAATAGCTAAATGTCGTTTGTAGTTCATGCGCAATTTCCTGCCAACAATGAGTTTGGTGGTGCTCCCTACCAGGATGGGGCAGTATTTTCAGTGTTTAATGAACGATCATCATGGTATTAGCACAATGACGTTGCCTCCTGATTACACTGGATTACTGACCGTCAAGGGAGCTGGGCGTCTACAAATTGTAACACAACTAACATTTTAGCATAGGGATATGGGGTGGGCAAAAGCCTGACAAGAGAGTCAGCACTGTTTTTTAAACAACAATGACCACCGGGCGGGATAACGGAACGCTTACCTGAACCATTATCTAAAATTTTCTAGCGCATCAATAAAATTTACTCTCAGATTAAAATTATTAATACGATGAGTGTAAAAATTAACAAAGATCTTGACATTGTTTGAAGATTTGTTTATGATGGTGTAACCGTTCAGCCTTCCAAAGGTTTGTACCACTAATCAACACCTTTGAAGTGAATTTACACAACTGAATGGTTACAGGGAGTTATATGCACCCAGTTATTGGTCAATGTCCTATCTGCCGAGAAAATCTACATGTTACCCGGCTTCATTGTCGTAATTGTGACACCGTGCTCGAAGGACATTTTACCTTGGGGCGGCTTTATTATCTTTCTCCGGAACAATTACAGTTTGTAGAAACTTTTATTCGTTGTGAAGGCAAAATAAACCGGATGGAAGATGAGTTAGGGATGTCTTACCCGGCGGTGCGCTCTCGGCTCACTGAAGTAATTCGGGCATTGGGATATGAGGTGGATAGTGATCGGGGGGGTGGTGTTTCTGACGAAACCCGACGGGAGATTCTCGCCCGGGTTTCAGCAGGAAAACTCACGGCTGAGGAAGCTATTCAACTTTTGCGGGGGAGCTAATCTCAAAATAAGTTCCCGATTTAGACCTGACAGGTTTCCGAAAATCTGTTAAAGGCAGTTTACAGTTTGTTCCTTCTTTAAGGTCCACACCATTGACTCATTCGTCAAACCAATTCACTTTTGGAGGTATTGGCATGTCTACAGAGCAAGAACGGACGAAGATTTTGGAAATGTTAGCGCAGGGCACGATTACCGCCGATGAAGCGGTAAATCTGTTAGAGAAACCAGTTCCCGCGGCCGCAAATCCGGCCCCAACACCTGACTTCCCCCAGGCCCCCGCTGAAAAACGGTTCACCAATGGTCAACAGCCACGCTGGCTACATATTCGTATCGGCAATCTGGAGTCAGGCAAAGATCGCGTTAAGGTAAAAATCCCTTTCCGCCTCATGCGTTGGGGTTTGAAGTTGGGCAGTAAATTTACCGACGAACTAGATGACCTGGATATTGAAGAACTTATAAAAGGTCTGCATGATGGCGACGATGGCATGTTGGTAGATGTGCAAGATGAAGATGATGGCGAACATGTGCAGATCTATGTGGAATAAGGTGAGGTTTGATATGAGCGAAAAACGTTTTACTACGGATAAGGCCCCGGTTGTGATCATTACCGAAGCGAACCGTGATGTGGTGGTGAAAGGCTGGGGTGAACATCTGGTTACAATTGAAGGTAGCCAGGTTGAAGCGGCTGAATCAGAAAAAGGGATCACAATTCGGGGGTTAGGTGATCTGGTGGTGATGGTACCCCACGCGGCCGCGCTCTCCATTCTGCAATGTCACCGCGACTTAGCCGTCAAAGGAGTAGAAGGTGAGGTAGTAATTGGCACGGCGGATCGAGATGTGGTACTGCGGCGCACGGGCAATGTAACCATTGGCCAGGTGCACCATGATCTGGTGATTCGTGATGCCAGCGGCAACATTCAAGTGGAACAGGTGAACGGTGACTTTAGCCTGCGCGATGTGCGCGATGTGGTACTAGGCACAGTTTATGGTGATTTCAGCGGCCGCGACATAGATGGGCGCTTTATAGCCAAAGAAATTATGGGTGACATGTCCCTGCGTGGCGTCGCCGGAGATGTCAACCTGGGCGTAATCCACCGTGATACCACCCTGAAAGGGCTTGAAGGGCTGGTCAACCTGGCTCAAAGCATGGGAGATGTACGGCTCAATGGCCCGCTTAGTCCTGGCAAACACCAACTCCAATGCCAGCGGGATCTGGTATTACGTTGGCCCGAAGGGTCGCCCCTCACCCTCACAGCTACAGCCCCCAAGATTGTGAACCGGCTGGAATTAGACGACGTGAATGAAGAGAATGAAACAGTGAGTGGGCAAATTGGGGAAGGTGGACCGGTACTGTTTTTAACCGCTAACCGTTCTGTCATTCTCAAACCCAGCGAAATGGTAGATGAAAAATGGTTCAAATTCGCTTTTGACGATAACGAGTTTGATGTAGATATGAACTTCAGTATGGAAGATTTAGGGGCAAAAATCTCCGGTGAAGTCAATAAGCGAATGGCAGATGTACGTCAACGCATGGCACAAATGTCGGCAGAGATGGAGCATCGGATTGGTACGGAATTTGCCGGTAAATTTGAAGCTCAGGCCCAGCACTGGGCAGAAAAAGCAGAAAAAGCGCTATCACAGGCAGAAAAAGCGTTAAAACAGAACCGGCAGAAGGCCGCGGCCGCGGCAACGCCTGCCTCCACCCCCGCCGCCAAAACCCCTATCTCACCCGAAGAAAAATTGAAAATTCTAAAAATGCTGGAAAAAGGGGTGATCACAGTAGACGAAGCCAATAATTTGCTCACCGCTTTAGAAGGGTAAACAGAGATGGGTTCATTCTGGGGAATAGATAATCGCTCCGTCTCAAGGGGTCACTGATTCGTTGCAGACAACTGAATAAGGGTACAATATCCCTCTGATGGCTACCACCCAACTTTCCCGCCCCAAAGAATCATTTCGTGGCGTGCGGCCTCTCAACCTGAGTCGAGACACAGCTCAGGTTGTCCGGCTTTTAAACCTTGTTTTTGGCCCGACCATCGAACAAGAGGGACAACGTCTGCTTGATGGGAGCATGGTTTTTAATTCCACCATCTCCTTTATGAATCGGCTGAACCAACTGACACACGGAGCCTCACCCGGCTTTGTCTGGGAAGAGGAAAAGCGGGTTATAGGTAATGTGTCATTGGTGGGGTCGCCCGTTGCCGGACGCTACCTCATCGCCAATGTGGCTGTTCATCCTGATTACCGGCGACGGGGCATTGCCCTCTCTCTGATGGAGGCGGCATTACAGGCGGTTAAACAAAAACGCGGCCGCACCGTCCTCTTGCAGGTTCGTGATGATAATCAAGGAGCCATTCAGCTTTACCAAACATTAGGGTTCCATACCCTCGGCACAATGAGTTCCTGGCATACATCTGTGGCGCAATTAAGTGATTTACCCATTCCCCCCAATGGACCACCTATTCGCCCTCTGCGTGGAACAGAATGGGAAACGGCTATCCAGCTAGATCGGACTCATTGCCACCCAGATTTGGATTGGCCGGTTCCCCTACCTTATGAATTCTATAAAACGGGTTTTTTCCGCTGGTTCTATGACTTTGTCAACGGGCGACAAAGGGAAACCTGGGCCACAACCCGGCAAGGAAAGTTGCTAGGGCTGGCCCAAATTACGTCCGAATTCGGTTACCCCCATATGTTGCGGATACGCATTCACCCCGAATGGCGAGCCGAATTAACGCGACCACTTCTGGCTAAATTAATCCGTCGCCTGAGCTACATGCGCTACCGTAGCGTCACCCTCGAACACCCGGCGGATGATGAAAACATGAACCCGTTATTGCGTCAGACCGGCTTTCGTATCGTCCGCACGTTGTCCACAATGAAAGTTGATGTTTGAGTGGGTGAAACAAAGAACGATAAGCGTTCAGTTGAATTACTTCAACGGATTAAGAATCTGAGTTTAGAGTTCAGAGCGAGAGCTAAAGGGTTTTCCAGAGTAACTCCCTCTAGTTCTAGCCTCTACCTCTAAACTCAAGTAAGAAATAAACGGATTTTCCAGAGGTCGTCTTTAATCTGTTCCTTTCTAAATCCGCTGAAGTAATCCCTAATGGCCTAAAATCGTCTCTGAACTGAACGGTTACCAAAGAACGCCCCACTTTTCACAACGGACCTCAAGATTAGTACCTTACGAGCCAACTTCTTGTACAGAAAAGGAGATTGTCATGGCATCCACAGAAGAACGATTACAGATTCTCAAGATGATTGAGGAAGGAAAAATTACAGCCAGTGAGGGAGCCGAGTTATTGCGGGCCTTAGATCAAGGCAAAGGGGGAGACGCGGCCGCGCCTCTGCGTGGGGCCAGTGATCCCCGTTGGTTCCGCGTTCGCGTCACCGATACGAAAAGCGGCCGCACCAAAATCAACGTCAATATCCCCATCGGCCTGGTCAACGTCGGCATCAAAATGGGTGCCCGTTTTGCCCCAGAACTAGACCAGGGGCAATATGCTCACTTGCTCGAAGCCATTCGCGGCGGACGGCAAGGCAAGGTAATTGATATTCAAGAAGAAGGCGAACACGTGGAAATTTTTGTAGAATAGAGACACCCAGAAACAGTGATAACACCTCTGGGAATTGTGCAAGAAATTTAGCCGAAAAGGTTGAGCGAGATGACCGAGCAATTACCAGAGCGACTACAAGAAATTGTGGCTGATTTTAGCTACTGCCAGGGACAAGAAAAGTTAGAGTATTTACTCGAATACGCCGAAAAGCTCCCCCCCCTCCCTGATTGGCTTCGTGAGCAACGGGCTACCATGACTCATGTTCACGAATGTATGACGCCCGTCTTCATCTACGCCGAAAATCGGGAGGGTCACCTGTATTACCACTTTGATATTCCCCCCGAAGCCCCAACCGTGCGCGGTTTTGCCTCTCTTCTGCACGAAGGCATCAACGGCTCTACCCCTACCCAAATCCTACAAATTCCTGACCAATTCTATCTGGCGATGGGTCTTCAGCATGTCATTACGGGCCAGCGCCTCAATGGCATTGGGGCGATGCTCATTCACATGAAACGGTTGGCTCAGGGGCAGTTAGAAGGGTGAACTCATACATTTCCTCTCTTTCTTGTAACGATACATGTCCTCGGGGGCTGAGCTTGCCGAAGCCCGGCTCCGTCTTCGACAAGCTCAGGGCAGAGATGTGCCCCACCTGTACGATACTCTTTCTTTATGATCAATCACGATACGATTATTGTTCTTGATTATGGCTCCCAATACAGCCAGCTTATTGCCCGGCGTGTGCGGGAGGCCAATGTTTATTGTGAACTGTTCTCCTGGCGCACATCGGCGGAGAAAATTCTGGCCTTGAACCCCAAGGGGTTTATTCTGAGTGGTGGGCCGAATAGTGTCTATGATGAGGGGGCACCCACCTTGCCCGATTATGTGCTCCAGAGTGGTAAACCGGTGCTGGGCATCTGTTATGGGATGCAACTGCTGGCTTCTCGGCTTGGCGGCCGCGTGGCGGGGAGTTCTAAACGGGAGTACGGACCGGCCCATATTCAAGTAAACGCGGCCGCAAATCCCCTCTTTGCGGGCATCATCCCCCCGGATTCGGTGGCTTCTCTGCCGGTGTGGATGAGTCACGGTGACAAAGTAGAAGCCCTTCCCCCCGGTTTTGTGCCCCTGGCTCACACCGAAAATGCCCCCTTCGCGGCCGCGGCCGATGTTGGACGTGGCTATTACGCGGTGCAATTCCATCCCGAGGTCGTACACACCCCCCAGGGCCAGGCCGTTCTGCGTAATTTTGTGCAGGCCATTTGTGGGGCTATCCCCGATTGGACCCCCGCTCACTTTATCCAGGAGCAGGTGGAGCGCATTCGTGCCCAGGTAGGGGCAGGCCAGGTAGTGTTAGGACTGAGTGGTGGGGTAGATTCAAGTGTCGCGGCCGCGATCCTTCATAAAGCCATCGGCGATCAGCTTACCTGCATCTTTGTGGATCATGGCCTCATGCGCCTGGGGGAAGGAGAACAGGTCGTGACTACCTTCCAACAAAATATGGGCATGAAACTCATCGCCGTCAACGCCATCGAAGAATTATTAGAGGCCCTGGCCGGTATCACTGAGCCGGAGCAAAAGCGCAAAATCATTGGCGAAAAATTCGTTCGCCTGTTTGAACGGGAAGCACATAAGCTGGGGCAGATTGATTTTCTGGCCCAGGGAACCATTTACCCCGACGTAATCGAAAGCGCCAGCAAAGATCGCCCGGATGCTCATACCATCAAAACTCATCACAACGTGGGCGGATTACCTGATGATATGCAATTTGAACTGGTGGAACCGTTGCGCTGGCTCTTTAAGGATGAAGTTCGGCGCATCGGTAGCGAGTTGGGTCTCCCCGATAGCCTCATCTGGCGGCAACCCTTTCCCGGGCCGGGATTGGCTATCCGTTGCCTGGGGGAAATCACCTGGGAACGGCTAGAACGTCTGCGTCAGGCTGATGCCATTCTCATGGCCGAACTGGATCAGGCGGGTATGTTGCGCGGCGCTACATCGCAGGCGTTTGCCGTGTTATTACCGGTGAAAAGTGTGGGGGTGATGGGTGATGGTCGCACCTATGAAGAGGTAATTGCCTTGCGTGCCGTTACCACCGATGATTTTATGACAGCGGATTGGGCCAGATTGCCCTATGAGTTGTTAGCACGGGTAAGCGGCCGCATCGTAAACGAGGTGAAAGGGGTTAACCGGGTCGTTTATGACATTACCAGCAAACCCCCTGGCACCATTGAGTGGGAATAAACCTGTGAATTACCATCATCTCTTCCGGGAAACCTGGCACATTATCCAGCGGCAGAGGGTGTTGTGGGTAGTAGCCTTGCTGACTCTGAGTCTCAGTACTATCAGTAATATAGGACTGCGTTTGGGAGGGCGTTGGGCTTTTAGTCGGTTGTTTATTAACCCCATGAGCTTGGAGGGCAGGTTAGAGCAACTGTTTTTACAACTGGGGCAACCAGTGCCGCTGGTGGGGGGGCTGGTCGTGCTGGTGGGGGGGGTTTTGCTCATCTGGGTTGTGACAACCATTGGCGAAGCGGCGTTGATTTACGCGGCCGCGCAAGCTCATACCGGTCATTCACCCCGATTTGATCAGGCGTTGCGGGCGGGCATCCGTCTGTTGGGGCCATTTGTTGGCATTGATACGGTGGTGTTTTTCCCCCTGTTTGGGTTATTACTGGCCATTCTGTTGCTTGCGGCCGCGGCCATGATCCTGGGTCTGCTTCTGGGCACACGCTCCGGCGAATTGTTATCGCTACTTTCGCCTTTGCTGATTGGGGGGGTGCTTACTCTGGGGTTGAGCCTGTTTATCTTACCCCTCACTCTGATAACGATGACCTTTCGTACCCTGGCCTTCCGTGCGGCCGCGTTGCAAAATCTGGGTGTACGTGAGAGTATTCACCATACTTGGCAACTCATTCGCCACAAAACCAGCCCTATTATTGCTGTTACGGCGCTACTTTTCGGGTTGGGCTATCTGCTAGGGCTACTCACAACCATTGTTCTATTGCCTTTATCTCTAATAGAAGGTTTACCCAACTTATCCGCCCTTGCCGCCGGGCTTACCCCTGCTCTCTTTTTTTCTCCCCTCACCATCATTACCACCCTCATCAATGCCGGACTAAGTTTGGGAGTACAGGTGGCGATCACCGTCTTCACCAGCACCACCTGGACGATTACCTACCAAGAACTCATCAAAGAGGAGCTTACGACAATAGCCGTACATTCTGAGTAGTTCCTGTAGTGTCTTCTCCATAATGCAGGGTAGCCGTTAGCCTGTCGAAAACCAACCGCCTTCGACAAACTCAGGCTACGCTTCCCCCGAAATTTTGAGAAGATATTGCCTATACCCCAAAATGATTCCTTCTCTCTATTTACTGTATTACGCCTATGTCACACTTAAATGATTCCCACCTATACCTCAACCGTGAATTAAGTAATCTGGCCTATTTTGAGCGCATTTTGCAGGAGGCCTGCAACCCTGACCAGCCTCTTTTGGAGCGTGCTAAATTTTTGGCTATTTTTGCCAGTAATCTGGACGAATTTTATATGGTACGAGTCTCGGGATTAAAACAACAGGTTTTCCTGGGCATCACCGATACCCCCCCCGACGGTTTGACGCCGCGCCAACAGTTAGCTTCTATCAGCCATAGTGTTAATGAGTTATTCCGCCAACAAATGGCCTGCTGGAATGAGCAAATATGGCCTCAACTAGCTGAAGTAGGTATTCATATTCTCACTTATGATGAATTTAAGAAGAAACAACAGCGGCGTTTACGCAACTACTTTGAAGAAGAGATTTACCCGGTTCTCACACCCTTAGCCTTTGATCCGGGTCATCCTTTCCCCCACATCTCTAATCTCAGCATTAACCTGGCTGTGGTCATCCGCGATCCGGAAACAGGGGAAACCCATTTTGCTCGCCTTAAAGTGCCGGGTAATTTCCCACGCCTCATCCCATTACCGGCCATAGACGGGGAAGATAGTGCGGCTCCGCGTAAAGTGTATCGGTTTGTCTGGATTGAGCAGGTGGTAGCGGCCAGTCTGGATCGCCTCTTCCCGGGCATGGAAGTCATCGCGGCTCACCCATTCCGGGTCACCCGCAATACTGATATGGACATTCAGGAAGAGGAAGCGGACGATTTATTGCTGACAATGGAGCAAAGTCTACGTCAACGTCATTTTGGTGTCCCCGTACGCCTGGAAATTGAAGCCAGTATGCCCCAGGAGATTCGAGAGCTTTTAGTGGACAACCTGGAAGTGGAACCGCAAGACGTTTACACGGTAAATGGGCCATTAGATTTGAGCAGTTTGTGGGAGTTGTACCGGATGGAACGGCCCGAAATAAAAGATACATCCTACAAACCGTCTTTGCCAGCACGGTTGCGGGATGATGAAAATATTTTCACTATTTTGAAGAAACGAGATGTGCTGATTCACCTGCCATATGATAGTTTTTCGCCTGTGGTTAAATTTTTGGAAGCGGCCGCGAACGATCCCGACGTTTTAGCCATCAAACAAACCCTTTATCGAGTAGGACCTAACCCTCCCATTGTCAAAGCCTTAATGCAAGCCAGAGATAATGGAAAACAAGTGGCCGTTTTGGTGGAGCTAAAAGCCCGTTTCGATGAAAAAAGTAATATTGAATGGGCCAAAACATTGGAAGCCACGGGGGTGCATGTTGTTTACGGTCTCATCGGCCTTAAAACCCACGCCAAACTTTCCCTGGTTGTGCGCAAAGAAAAGGACGGCATTCGCCGCTATGTCCATGTTGCCACAGGCAATTACAACACCAATACAGCTCGCATCTATGGCGACTTGGGATTAATGACCTCTGATCCCGCCATTGGGGCTGACGCCTCAGATGTGTTTAACTCACTAACTGGTTATTCTAAGCAGGCAGAGTACCGCAAATTTTGGGTAGCCCCGGTCAATCTCCGTCAGAATTTGTTAAATTTTATTGATCGGGAAATCAGTCATGGGAGTGAAGGGCGAATTATTTTTAAAATTAATTCGCTGGTAGATGACAAGATGATTAGGGCGCTCTATCGAGCGGCTCAGGCGGGCGTAAAGATTGACTTAATTGTAAGGGGAATCTGCTGTTTGCGACCGGGCATCCCGGGTATCAGCGAAAATATTCGGGTGTTAAGTATTGTCGGTCGGTATCTGGAGCATAGCCGTATTTACTATTTCCATAACAAAGGTACGGATGATGTATACATTGGGAGTGCTGACTTAATGCCCCGTAATCTGGATCGGCGGGTAGAAGTGGTATTTCCGATTGAAGATAAAGAGCTACGGGACGAAATTATTAACCATATTTTGTTGATACAGTTACGAGATACAGCCAAATCGCGGTGGTTACAGGCGGATGGTAGTTACATCGCGGCCGCGCCCGCTGATGGCGTGCCCCCATTTAACAGTCAACAGTGGTTTATGGATTCGCGGCGGCAATAGAGGGAGGGTAGGAACAGTCAGATTAAGTTGGGTAGCCGGTCTCCTGACCGTGCCACCCAACTTAATCTTGAGCGAACCTTTAGTTTGTGGCCCCTAACAATACGGCCAGAAACCAGATAAGAAAATCATATTTCATAATCTGGCTGAGGCGTTCCAACTGGGAACCGGTGGCCGCGCCGGTAACGCGCATAATGACATACACCATTACCGGGTATACCCCCACAGCCACGATGTAAGCGTAAATGGGGCGATATTGGTTGAGCAAATAGGGCAGAAGCATGATAAGGCTGGTCGCGGCCGCGAGCAGATAAAAAACCACCCGCGCCTTCCGTTTGCCCCAGGCGGTAGCAATCGTGCGGCAATGTTGGCGCAAATCCCCTTCATAATCAGCCAGGGTTTTTAATACTTCGCGCCCCATGATGGCTGTGGCGATAATCAACGCCAGCCACAAACTAGGCCAGGCATTACCAGCGGCAATTCCCCCAAATACCGCACTTAGCGCAGAAATGGTGGCCACCGTGGCATTTCCCACCAGAACAGTGCTCTTAAGCCGCCAGGAGTAGATGTAGAGCAGAATACTGGAAAGAATGGCGACAATAAAAGCAGGCAGGTTTACAAAAGCCGCCAATAGTAAGGACAAGCCGGTCAAAACCAACGAAAAAATCCAGGCTGTTTGTGGGCTGATAAGGCCAGCGGGGAGAGCACGGTGGGGTTGGTTAATTTTGTCAATTTCGATGTCACGATAATCATTCCAGGCATTCGCGGCCGCGGTAATCAACACCACCGCCACCGCCGCCAGAGCAACCTTACCCCATGCCTCCGTCTGAGCTACATATCCACCCAAGGCCACAGCCAATGCTCCCGTCAGAGCATTTACTGGTCGCGAAATTTGATACAATCCTTTTAGCTTCAATCGAGTCCCCATAGTTCTCCCTCAGCAGAATTTATTATCCACTTTTGCCGTTGGCACTTTTCCTGTGTACCGATTCTTGACTTATTGTCATTCTACTGAGCTAACCCTCTAATGGCAAAAAAGATACAATCATTTAATATGATCACCAGTACCAGTAATAATCGGATCAAACAGATCCGCCAATTGCAGACTGATCGCCGGGTAAGAGAGCAAGAACGGTTGTTTGTGGCCGAAGGCGACCGGTGGTTGAAGGAGCTAATTGGGTTAGGCATGCGGCCGCAACTCATCCTCACAACACCTGCCTGGCTAGACAACCCGGCCCACACGGCTCTACTGGCCCAACTCGATGCCCCCCATCTGCCCGTGAATGAGGCCGTCATGGCCTCAGCCAGTGATACACAAACCGCTCCTGGCATCCTGGCGGTCATCCCCCAGCCTGATTGGCAACTACCGGAACACCCCACCCTACTCCTGGTGCTTGATCGGGTACAAAATCCAGGGAACCTGGGTACGATGCTCCGCACCGCGGCCGCGGCCGGGGTTGCCGCCGTATTACTCAGTCCGGGTTGTGTAGATGCCTACAACCCCAAAACAGTACGTGGGGGCATGGGAGCACACCTGCGCCTACCGATTTTACGCCAGAGTTGGCCTCAGATCGCGGCCGCAACCAATGGCCTGTCTATCTGGTTAGCCTCCGTAGAAAACCCGGCCATTCCCTATACCCAGATTAACTGGTGCCCCCCTTCGGCCTTGATTATTGGCAGTGAAGCCCACGGGGTGGGCAATGAGGCGCTGAAACTGGCCCACGGCGAGGTAACTATCCCTATGCACGCCGCCACGGAATCACTTAATGCGGCCGTTGCGGCCGCGGTCATCCTTTTTGAGGCTCAGCGGCAAAGGGTAGCCCCCGTTAAATCATAAGGTCTAACAGTTTGTCGGAAAACTCTTTTTTGGTTCTTTGGGAATTCAGCGGTAGACACCAGATGTACGGGCTGGCCTTGTGCCTGTCCGGTGTGGGCAACCACAAGGGTTGCTCGTACCCCACGAAATCCTGAAGACCCTCTTTTTTTGTTTTATAGGGCATGGATGAGTCTACGGCAAAAAGCCCGGCTTCTAACGGGCATAATCTGACATCTTTCCCCCTATCGCCGCGTTGTGTTTATCCCAGGCTACCCCCAGGCAAAAACCCGCACTTTTGAGATGTTCTCTGACTCCTTCTTACTGATGTACTATTCCTCTGGTGTTTTGTTTGACAGGGTGTACCCCTTATGGTAATATGCAACGGTCTTACCTGACATAACGTCACAAGCAAACTGTCGCGTTGTGATAACCCTCAAAACAGGCAATACCAAACAGTAAGGAGCATGGCGGATGAGATCGCGCACTGAGATGATGGTTGATCGGCTTAAAGACCTGCAAGCCGGCACACCAGACATAGAAGCATCAGCAGTAGTTAGCGTTGATGGGTTAATTATGGCTTCCTCGTTGCCCGCCGGTGTAGACGAAGACCGTATCTCGGCCATGTCTGCCGCAATGCTTTCCCTGGGGGATCGGATTGCTAATGAGTTGAAGCGTGGTACATTAGATCGTGTCTACATTAGCGGTTCCGATGGGATTATTGTGCTTATGGCCATTGGTGAAGAAGCCGTTCTAACAGTACTGGCTCGTAGCAGTGCCAAACTAGGCCTTATTTTCCTGGATGCCAAACGTGCAACGGAAGACCTGGAACGACTGCTCTAATTTCAATCGACTGGGTACAAAAACCCGGCCGTAAATGACAAAGTCTCGCAAAGGTGGGGCAGGTTACCACAGGGTACCTGCCCCACCTTTGTTTTTGCGTGGTAGCCATTAGAGGGAGGCATAAAACGATGACGAAATTCATCTTCTTTACCGGTGGCGTGGTGAGTTCTGTGGGCAAAGGTGTTACCGCGGCCGCGCTTGGTCGCCTGCTTAAAGCCAGAGGCATCAGTGTCGCAGTGCAAAAGCTTGACCCCTATATCAATGTAGACCCCGGCACCATGTCCCCATATCAACATGGTGAGGTTTTTGTAACTGAAGATGGGGCAGAAACAGATCTGGACCTGGGACATTATGAACGGTTCATTGACATTAACCTCAATCAGATGGCTAATGTCACGACTGGGCGCGTTTATGCCGAAGTAATAGCCCGTGAACGACGCGGCGATTATCTAGGAGGCACGATTCAAGTCATTCCCCACATTACCAATGAAATCAAACGGTGCATTCATCAGGTAGCCCAAACGACCAACGCCGACGTGATTCTGGTTGAAGTGGGTGGCACAGTTGGCGATATTGAAAGTCTGCCCTTTATGGAAGCCATTCGCCAGGTGCGCATAGATCTGGGGCATGATAATACCCTGTATGTGCATGTTACCTTCCTGCCTTACCTTTTGGCCAGTGGTGAACTCAAGACGAAACCTACCCAACATAGCGTGCGCGAATTACGCGGCATTGGTATCCAACCAGATGTTATTATTGCCCGTGCCGATTACCCCATTCCTACTGATCATCTGGCGAAAATTGCCCTTTTCTGTAGCATCCCCCAAAAGGCCGTTATCCCCGCTGTTACCAGCGATTTGTTGTACGCGATTCCTTTGCAACTGGAAGAAGCGGGGTTGGGCGATCTGGTGGTGGATTATCTGAAATTGCAGGCCAAGAAGCCGGATTTGAAAATTTGGGCCGAGATGATTTCGGGGATGCGTACTCCCAGGGCGGAGTTACGCATTGGTATTGTGGGCAAATATGTTGAACTTCATGATGCCTATATGAGCGTGAAAGAGGCGTTGCACCATGCAGGAATTGCCAACAACCGACAGATAGATATTGAGTGGATTCATTCGGGTGATCTGGAACGGGGTAAAGGGTGGGAACAGTTAAAGGGATTATCGGGGATTGTGGTGCCGGGCGGCTTTGGACATCGGGGGATTGAGGGCAAAATTCAGGCCGCCCGCTGGGCGCGAGAGAATAAAGTGCCTTATCTGGGGTTGTGCCTGGGGATGCAGGTGATGTGCATTGAACTGGCCCGCCATGTTTATGAGAGTGATGAGCCTAACAGTACCGAATTTGATCAGCAGACGGAGTTGCCTATTATCAGCCTTATGCCGGATCAGCATAATCTGGCGGATATGGGGGGGACAATGCGCCTGGGTGCTTACCCCTGCAAACTTGTCCCGGGGACAAAAGCCGCGGCCGCGTACAGTGATACCCTTATTTACGAACGCCATCGCCATCGCTGGGAGTTTAACAATAAATTCCGTGATGACTTGGGTCAGCATGGGCTGGTGCTGAGTGGCTTCTCGCCTGATGGCCGTCTGGTAGAAATTGCTGAGTTGAAGGATCACCCTTTTATGGTTGGTAGTCAATTCCACCCGGAATTCAAAAGCCGTCCCAATCGCCCACACCCGTTGTTTAAAGCGTTTGTCGCGGCCGCACGGGAACATCAGCAGGCGTAATGTCATCTTTAACCGAACAACTGAAACAGTACGCCAGATCTTTGGGTTTCACGTTAACCGGCATTGTTCGGGCTGAACCGGGAAAACGGCTGGCGGCTTATCAGGCATGGGTAGCCCAACAGTATCATGGGGAAATGGGGTATATGGCCCGCCCAGACCGGGTTGCCCGACGGCAAAATGTGTCATTGATTCTGCCCGGGGTGCAGACAATTATCTGTGTAGGCATGGATTATTACACGTCACCTTTGCCCCCAGAAATTGCCCATGATCCCAGCCGCGGCCGCATCTCTAACTATGCCTGGCAGGATGATTACCATGAGGTGCTAACCCCCCGGTTAGAAGAACTGGCCCGCTGGTTACGTCAGGCCACGGGTGATGACGATATCCAGTCACGAGTTTATGTGGATACTGGGGCCATTCTGGAGCGAGATCATGCGGAGTCGGCCGGGTTAGGTTTTACGGGTAAAAATACGATGCTGATTGCCCCCCGGCGCGGCTCCTGGTTTTTTCTGGGGGAACTGCTGACTACCGCCCCCCTGGAGCCGGATGAGCTACCCAGCACACAGCCATCTTGCGGTAGTTGTACTCGTTGCCTCGCGGCCTGCCCTACCCAGGCTTTTCCTACCCCCTACACGTTGGATGCTCGCCGTTGTATCTCGTATCTCACGATTGAGTTAAAGGGATGGATTCCTCAAGAATTGCGGCCGCTGATGGGGAATTGGATTTATGGCTGTGATGTGTGCCAGGCTGTTTGTCCATTTAACCGGTTTGCCCCTTCTACCCCGGAGCCTGCGTTTAAGCCACCTGATTGGCACGCGGCCGCACCTTCCTTGCTGGAACTCCTCTCCCTGGATGAAACGGCGTTTCAGGCCCGTTTTGCCCGTAGTCCGATTCGGCGGATCAAGCGGGGCCGGTTGTTACGCAATGTGTGTGTGGCGGTAGGGAATTGGGGCGACGCGGCCGCGCTTCCATCTTTGTCACGTTTACGGCAAGACCCGGATCCAGTGGTTCGCGGACATTGTGTGTGGGCAATGGGGCAAATAGGGAATGCGGCCGCATACGATCTCCTGGATCATGCTATCCTCACCGAAACCGATCCCCTGGTACGACAAGAAATCACCCTGGCTTTAGCAAAATAATATGGTATCCATACCGATGGGTACGGCTCCGCCTTCGGCAAGCTCAACCCTCGAGGACGTATATCATTACATAGGGTTCGCTCAAAATTAATCTGTGTCATTTTTCGCGGGCAGACGCCTGCGAAAAATGACACAAGAAAAAGTTCCCCGCCCTGGGGGTGGGGAACTTTTTCCGGCGCGGTTTGGGGCGAACACCCCCCAAACCGCGCCGGTGGGTTTCTCCCCTTCCTTCTCCCTGGGGGGGATGAGGGGCTGTATAGTGACTCAAAAATTTAGCGACTCTCTTGAGGTTTACGACCCCAGGCGATTCTGGGGAACTTGTCGCCACTGACACTACGGTATGACATAAAACCCATCCACATTCTCGCCAGTTAGACTATTGTTGTCACCGATAAAGTAACGTGTACTGGTGTAAGTCCCCGCCGTGGTACCTCCTGGTGTACTAATGGTAAAGATACCAATATCATTACCCTTACCCGCCAGACCATTGTTGACACTAAATGTCCCTACCGTACTGAAATAAATCTGGGTGCCTGTTACCCAAAAGGCATCTATTGTCTCATTATTGTCATTCGCACTAAAGCCCACATCCGAAGAGTCCATGTACATACTAAAGGCACCATTATTAAAAGCAGAAATGTCTTCATCATTAGCCGAGTAACTGGGATTGGTGGTCGTCGTCAGATTGCCCGTTGTCGAAAACAGCAATGTGCCCGTGGCCGTGAGGAAGAAGCCATCTATGTCTTCACTATTGGACGTTAAGCCATAGGTTGCTCCAATAAAGTACGAACTAAATGTACCGGTAGTCGTACTCCCCAGACTGGTGGGGGTAAAACGTACAATATCGTACTTCGGAAACGAAGCAACCGTACCATCAAAGGTCATCAGGATGGTACCATCTGCCATGAGTTGGAAGCCTTGCAAATCAGCCGTAACCCCCACATCACTCCCATCAAAGAAGGTGCTGTAGTTACCCCCTGAGTAGAACACAATATCTTCTTGGGGGGCGTTTATCGGATTGGTACTGTCGCCTAACGTCAAGAGAAGGCTGTTCGTGGCAGTGCTGAATTCCAGATAATCCAGGCTAACAGGGTTGGATGTGCTTACCGTGATATTAATGCGGATGGTATGCTGACCCGGGGTCAGGTAAACACCGGGAACCGTGACATTTTGGAAGGTACTGGCACTACCGGTATTAGGAATCGTATACGGCCCATAAGTGCTGGCTCCGTCTACCAATAGGGTAAAGGAACCGTTGGCATGGTTGGCGGCGACTCGTGCTGTCACGTTGTAGATACCGGCCGCGGCCGCGTTCACCTGATACGTCAACCATTCCCCAGTTCGGGCTTCGCCAATGTGTACCCCATTCGAGCCACCACCGGTATACAGGTCAACCGATTCCCAGTAGCGCAACGAAGAAGTACCAGCATTCCCCGTAGTGGTGTCATGATAAGCCACCCCCTCTCCACCACAGTGAAAATATTCGGCTTCTACGCGCACTGGTACCGTATAAGGGCCAAAGGAGCATTCATCATCAATGATGGACAATACGGCGGTTGATTGTGTACCCAATTGTCCAGGCGATGGGTTCGAGAGGGTTAAATTAACCGTCTCCGCAGGGGAGTCTATCACACCATCGTTAAGAATAGGCACGACAAACGTGGCACTCAACGTATTCGCCGGAAAATTTAGCGGGCCACTGGCCACGGTGTAATCATTACCTGCCGTGGCTGTGCCATTGCTGGTGGCATATTGCACCGTAATAGCCGCACCATAAAGATAAGCCAGGTCTACCGTAATTGTGGCATTGCCCCCAGTTTCATTCACACTATAGGTGGCGGCATTAAAATTAATGGCCGGACCAACACTTTGGGCAATCTCCAGATAATCGTAACTGGCTCCCCCATTGATAATTTCCAGGCGTAAAATGTGTTCACCTTGAGACAATACCACCCCGCGCACATAAAGATCTTGATAAGTGGTATCACTCCCTGTTGGTGGTACGCTGGTGGTGCTACCCACAACAGTATCATCCACTTTCAAGCGGAAAGAGGCGTTACTACCGGTGGGCGCGGCCGCACGTACCTGCACATCATACAGTTGATTCGTTGACACATTAATAGAATATTCCAGCCACTCCCCAGACACCGTATTAATCAGGTCTACACCATTACTGGCCGCGCCATTATTGCGCAAGTCTGCATCCGTGATCCGGAAGTTAGCCGTGCCTTGATTACCAGCCGTGGTATCGTGATAACTGACCCCTTCACCATTACATAAATGGTTTTCCGTTTCCACCCGTCCGGGCACACCATACGGGCCATAAGCACATTCATTATCGTTGATGGTGACCACGACTTCACTGGGCGGAATAATGGTAATCGTACCAGGGCTGACACTATCCAGAATGACCCGGAAAAGCTCCGGCGGCTCGTTAGCCGTCGTATCATCAATAATCGGAATTTCGACTGTGCGGGTTAATACATTGGCGGGAAAGACAATGGTGGAATCATTCGGCGTGTAATCCTGATTGGGAATAGCCGTAATGCCTTCGGTACGATAGCTCATGGACATCTGACTGCTGAAGGGTTGGCTGAGTTGAACCACCAGTTTAACCGTTGGGCCAGATTCCACTACCGTTTTAGTCGCAACCGTAAAAGAGAGCGTGGGGGGTGTTTCATCATCCACTAAGGTGATGTTAGCCGAATTGGGGGAACCCAACGTTGCGCCTCCAGGTGTACTTAATGGATTACTCAGGTTTAAGAGGATGGTTTTATTGCCATCACTGGCGCCTTCATTGATGGGGGTAATGGTAACCGTCTTGCTCGTTTGTCCGGGAGTAAACGTCAGGGTGCCCGCCGCCGGACTCACATTATAGTCTGATCCCAAGGTGGCTGAGCCACTGAGGCTAAAAGTAACAGAGGCGTTGCCACTAAAGGCTCGGTCCATTTGCACAATGACGGAGAGAGCAGATGGCGCATTTTCATTGACACTGTAATAAGCCTGCCCGACCGTAAAGGCTGGCGTTGTGTCATCATCCACAATGGTCACAACGGCCGGATCACCGACATTGGGAACAGAGGCATTAGACAAGTTCAGGCGAAACGTTTCATCCCCCTCGAGTACTGTATCAGCGCGAAGGGTTACGGTAATTACTTGCGCTGTTTCACCAGCGGCAAAAACGATCGTCTGATTGTAGGCCGCATAATCACCCACGCCCGGATCACCTGCCAGGGCTGTTATGTCTTCAGACGAAACGGTTACGGAAATGTCATCCTGAAAGGCATATGATAGGGTGAGTAGCGCCTGCGCGGCCGCGGCACCTTCACTCGTCCGCAAAGCAATATTGGCAAAGGCCAGGGTTGGCGAGGGTCGGGGTGTAAACGACGCCCCAATTGGCCCCATTGAAGGTGGAGCCACCGGTGCTCTCTCAACAAAACGCTGAAAAGCATCTACAATCGCAGGACGCAAGAGGGCCACAATGACAATAACGGCAATCCCCAACAGGAGAAGCATAATGCCATATTCGACAAAGCCTTGGCCATCCTGCTGAGAACGGGAAGATAAATGGGGATGGTTTTGTGTAGACACCAGCGCCTTCCTTAATAAAATAAAAATGATGACTTTTGTCTCTTCTCAATATTGCGGGAAAAATGAGGCCTGAGCCTGTCGCAGGTCGTTGATTTCGACAAGCTCAACCAACGTCACCACACTTTATTGAGAAGATACGGACATTTCAAGAAAATCTGGGTCTTTGGGAATTCAGGGGGTTGATACCAGATGTGCGAGTTGGCCTTGTGCCTGCCCTGTGTGAGGCAACCATACGGGTTGCCTGTCCCCCACGAAATCCCAAAGAACCGAAAATCTATCGCCTTCTTGAAGCAAATCACACCAAGTGATCGTCCGAAAATTAGCGCCACTCAGACCTGACAGGTTTCCGAAAACCTGTCAGGTCTTGACGGAACTTAATCTTTTATGGGCCCTTAATCTTGAGCGAACCCTTACCAAAAGGAACACCCTTATGGCATTGTATCGTTTTCCTGCGCCGAGCAAATGAGTCAATTATCTTACCTGGCCCAGACCTGACCGGAAAAGGCTGGGCTACGCTCAGAGGTAGCGGAGAAATTCACCAGAGTCGAATCGCTCACTTATTTCACCAGATAGGGCAAACCGGGTAGACGAATCTGCCAGCCATAGGTGTCATGACTACCCCCAATATACCGGGCCGTCAAACGTCCCCCATAAAAGGGGGTACACCACTGAGGCGTAGTCAACATATTGACACACCGGGTGGGATCATTGATAGGTATCTGAATACGGTAAGCTGGCTGAATCCATACACTAGAACAGTTCCCAGGGCGGCAATTACGTGTTTCATTGGGGGCCAGATCGGAATCATTATCCTCATTGTTATTTACCCCAAAAGCCCTATACCAATCGGTCGTAGTTGTATTTACCGGGTTAGCGGGAGAAGCCGGAGCAGGACTAAGTAGATTATAAGCCAACGTATCCAGGTAAAAGACAATGGGTGATAGAGCACCAGAGTCGGAATCAAAAAGGCTAACCAGGATTTGTGATCCCCCATATTCCGGGCCAACATAAATCAAGGGAACATCCACCGGGTTCGTGGTGTTGGAGTTCATGGGCAGGTTCCCCATGGCAAAAACGGTAACACCCTGAGAGCTATGAGAGAGGCGGCCGCAGTTGGCTACGTGGAGGTTACGTTGATTGGCTTTGCTAGGCACACCTGCCGGGGGTGATTGATCCGGCAACCCACATCCAAAAAGACCAGGTGTAGTATCTCTAGCCCCATTGTAGGTAGGGGGACCAGCCCAGATTTCATACCCGTTTTCAGATGCCCCGGATATAGCGGTAACATCTAAAAACAAAAAGCGATTACCCGTCGTTTGATCCAGCACAATATCAGAAATACTACTTAAGTTCACCGCAAAGGTACCATATTGAGAAGGCACCTGAACGGTTTGATCATAAGCCAGGTCGGTATCGCCAGGTGTCACCCAACGCATATCTGTATCATGGGCATTATCAGCGCGGCTGGTATAAGCGGCAATTGGCTTTCGCTCAATACCCCCACTGGTATTACGGCCAAAATAGTAAAGATGAAAACCGGTTGAACTGCCAGCCACGCTGGGATAATTACCACCAGGAGCGCCACAGCTACTGTTATTGCCCGTCCGCATTTCATCAATACGGATAAACCAGAAAGGATTCATATCCATTGGTTCATCTGTAACAATCACACAGCCTTCATACCAACTACGGTCTTGCGCTGTAGGACATTGCTTGTTAATTGTCGTTGTGTTGTTACCGGCATACACAACACTCTGGGTGATGACATAATTTGTCGTATCGGTGTTTCCTGGTGAGTAGTTCCAGGTATCGGGATCAAAAAGCTCCACCCGTACGACGTTGGTACCGGTCGTGGATTCATAATCTGGGGGAATCAAGATGCGATAACGATAGGAAAAATATTGATTGCTATAGGCTGGATTGACATAATGATTGGCTGGGCGCAGATTACTAGAAAGTGGAGAGAAAGGATCCCCATTCACAACCACACAATTAGGACCAAAAACGGCCTGATTAGACGTATTTAAAACCCCTAACTCCACCCGGCGGCTGGCATAAATGTCAACCAGGGGAAAATAAGCCGCAGTTGCGCCATGCTCTACTTCAAACACTTCAAAACCGAGCAGGCGCATGAAAAAGAGTTCGACGGGCCAGGTAGAGGTCACAGTGTATTCGGTGGCCCCGATAACACTGACATCACGAGCGGTGAGGGTGGTACTGATGACGGGGGCGGGAATGGCATTGCTGTTAAGGAATTGTTCTACTTTAACACGGGCGGCATTCTCGCCCCCGGCGCTTTCCAGTTCTGTGACGCCCGCCAGCGCGGCCGCGTCTACTGCCGCCACCAGCTGGGCCCGCCGCACCCACACCAGGCCCAGGTCTACCGCCAGACCCACAAAACCTAACAAGGCGATCATCATGACGGCGATCAGCACAATGCTTTGCCCGGCTTCACGGGTAACGGGTCGAAAAAGTGTGGTTCTTTGTTGCATAATCCACCTATACATAAGCAAAAAAACGGTAAGCATAGTGAAAAAGGAACCGCTAAAACACCGAGCACGCACCACAGAAAAGAATTCCCGAGTAAAGCGATGCGTCCTTTGTGTCCTGGCGGGTAACGATAGCATTTACGATTGACGATTTTAGATTTACGATTGAGAACACTCTGGATAACGTCTCGTAAAACCCAAAATCTTTATCTTGAAAGCTATACTAACCCTCTCGAGGGTTGAGCAAACCTTGTGTTGCCTTCGACAAGTTCAGGCAACGCTTAGTAGTTACCCTGGCGGTAAACGCCCCTTTTTCAGAAAGTAGGCTTAGTTCAGGTCAGCGTTACAAATTCGTAGGACAATTGGGTGAATCATCCAGTGAGCGATTTTTTACCAAATCGCCCTACAAATGTTAAGAACAGCTTGCCAACTTTTGAACCGGGCCGAAAGTGCCCTGGTTTATTAGGGCGGAACTCTCTAGCAGATTTAGAAACCAGGTTTTCTCCTGTAAAACACTCCGAATTCGCTGTAAAAACCCAGTGAGTCTTCGGGATTTTGTGGGGTACGGGCAACCTTTGTGGTTGCCCCACACGGGGCAGGCACAAGGCCAGCCCGTACATATGGTGTCAACCCCCTGAATTCTCAAAGAGTCAACCCGGTTTCTATTTTTGCCAAATGCTGGTTAGGGCAAGGGTGAAGCTTGACCACAACTATTGTCATAGCTTACAAATTGGAACATAAACCAGCGTTCGGTAGGGCCACCGGTGAAGTGGTATCCTAGCAGGCGGACATTGGCGAATTGGGACACAGTGACATAATTTTGTGGTGGTGAACCATCCAGCGTACCATACTCATTCCACAAGATGATCCGGATCGTGCGGCCGTAATCGATATACTCGCGCATTAATGTTTCAACGTTGTTAGATACAGCCGCACCATTCGCTTCACTGTAGGCAACCCGATCACCAATCGTCAACTCCGTATCATTAAAGTCGCCCACCTCGTGGAAACCCCGAATGAGATCCAGGCTGTTTCCCGGCCAGATCATCGAATCCCGCAAACGATCATGCCCATTACCGCACCCACCGGGGCAAGAATTATCCGTATTCCACTGGAGCCAGGCGTAATTGTTAAAATCATTCTCTAACCCTTCGCCACGGAACAAGAACACATCCCCCTCACGGGCCTGATTAACAAGGCTATGTTCAGGTAAATGCCCATCTTGCCGGAAAGAGTTATACGTGGGCGGCGGATCGGGATAACGCTGATTGGCATTGGTGCCCATAACGTAAGTGGTGTAATCAGTTTGATTTACAGAACGGTTGCGTTCATCCAGGGCAATGGGGAAAGCATCACACCCTTCTGTCTGGTCGGTAGAAACCAACGAAGTAATACGGAAAACGTGGAGCGCACGCACCGTAAAAACATTTTCCAGGAACACATCCAAACCCAAAATGGAATCCATATCATGGGCGGCATACATACCCACAAACTGTAAACCATTGGCATCTGGGGCCGGGTTGTTCGCATTACAAGTACCCGTGTTACCCACAGGCCCTACCAGTTCTTGCAACACTTCATTTCTAAACTCATCAGAATAAAGATGAGTCTGGGTGTCGGTATAAGCTACCGTCTGTGAGATACCGTAGGTATGAGTCACCGTGAAATTTTGGTCATTCAAACCAAAGTCAAAGATGGTATTGGAACCGCTACATGTAGCCCGAACCTGGCCACGTACAGTCCATAAATCCCACCGATCAATATCTAATTCAAGGGTTTGGGTAACGGTATTAAAAACAACCGTCACCATCCCCACATCTTCACCGCCATTAGCGCCAAAGCGGGCGGCTTCACGGGCGGCGGTATCTACCTTATTTTGGGTGACCAGGTAAAGGCTAAGTTCCACCAATCCGGCGATGATGATCAACGCCACAGGCAGGAAGAGAGCAATCTCCACCAAACTTTGTCCACGCTGTCGCCTTGATGTGTCCTGTTTCATCTCTATTTCTCCTCTAAAAATCATACCGAGTACGAAAACCCAGGTTACTCATTCTTCCCACAAGTAACCACGGTTTACAGATAGTTACGTTTAGTATCTATTTATTTCCTGTCAGGATGGTGTGAGGGGAATAAGTTCCCCACTATTAGCATCCACCCGAACTACCAGAGATTGCCCCGTTTGACTGCTGAAGAGGGAGAGGAGCCATTCGATGCGGCCGCTTTGCCCTACCAGATTCAGGTTCATCGTCAAAATGGACACACCTTGCGTCCGGAGGAACTCATCACCCCCGGCCTCTTCGAGCAAAATACGAATGGCTTCCGGGCTATCCACCTGCCACCCGCTACTATCCATAGGGGAAAGCGGAGTAGGGGCAGGAGTTTGGGTAATGAGACGGGCCTGATTATCCACCACCTCAATATAAGCGACCTCATTTAGCGCCGGTGAGTAAAAGGTAAAACCCCACACGGTGCTACCGGTCAAAATATTCTCTCGGGTAACACCCTGGGGCCAGGTGGCCGTCATTTCCAGGAGGGAAGCATCCCCTTGCCAGTTACGGGCAGATGTAGCGGCTTCGGCAAAGGCAAAGACAGCCGTACTCCCTGCAAAAGGAATAGTAGGCGCGACAACAGCCACCACCGTAGGGGTGATACCTACTTGCGGAGTGCGGTCAGGAAGCCACAGAAACGCGGCCGCGATCAGCACAATCGCCAGCAACACCACCAAAATACCACCTAAAATCCACTCAGCTCGACTCATAGCTTATTGGGTTAACTCTTGTAACGACTAAGCCATTGCCTGAGCTTGTTGAAGGTAACACAGATCTTCTACAAGCTCAGCCCTTGAGCGCCTTAGTAATTACTGACTCCTGGGGAGTTGACACCCTACAGAGGGGCAACTCTTGTGGTTGTGCTCGTCTGGGCAGGCACAAGACCAGCCCCTACATTTAGTCGCACCCCGCAAATGCCCAAAGAATAGTTATTTCTTCGTAACCGGCAGGAAAATCCCAAACGCCGGAGGTACACGTTGCCGATGATAAATTTGTATCGGCTGACCACTCACACGCAACTCATACACCAGTTGCAACCACTCACCATCAGAGGCAAGCCGAGGATACATCGAACGAGCCTCAAACTCACTCCCCCGATCCACAAACTGATTCCAGGAATTACAACTGCTAACACCCCAAATCACCTCAGTGGTATGCCCAGTAATACCATCCGTGCCATGATAATAAACATGAACACAGGCTCCAGAACTCACTATCGCCGGAATCACATAATACGGGTCTTGTGTATTGGCCCCCACCGGTGCCCCAGAAATAGGGTTATCTGGGGATGAGTGCCAGTTGGCAAAATTACTGCAACTAGCGTCACACGTTGTCAAAAACACCGGTTGGTTATTATCGCCGCCATCCCGGTTGGTATAAACCACATATAACATATTCCCTAACGCCGCAATAGCCGGACGCACCCCAAAATCAGAATCCCCTTCAGCCAGATTAATCGGACTTACAGGATTAAATATCCAACTGGATCCTGTCCCCGACACCGTACCTTCTGCATAACGAATCCGGCTATACGTCAGGGGTGGATCCAAAACCAACTCTTCCCAAACCACATGCAACTTACCATTCGTCGTCTGTGCAAACACCGGATTTAAAGAATATTCCGATGTAATTGCGACCGGATTCACCCCACCCCAACTGCTACCTCCAGTGATAGAGCGCATATGAACAACATTCAGGTTATTATTTTGTGGATGAGGAAAATTCTGAGACCAGACCACATCCAACACATTACTCCCACTGGCACGAATACGCGGAGCCGTCATACCCGGCGCGTTAAAGGAATAATTCACTTCGCTCAATGTTTGCGCCACCCAACTACCCGAACTGTTATTGGCATAACGCAATGTGGTTGTTTGGGCGACTTCATTCTGCTCTAACCAAACCACATGAACTTTGTTATTGGCATCTACAGTTAGGTTCAATGTGGTCGCATCTACAGTACTATTAGCTACAATGCGTGTTGGGCCATTCCAGGTAGTACCATCATCAGTAGAAATGCGTACATAAGGGGTATGAATAGCCCCGACATCATGCAAGTAAACCACAGCTAACGTTGAGCCATCGGGGGAATAAGCTACCCACGGATCAATGGCCCCGTTTACAGCCCCGGTAGACAACAAAACCCCAGGCGGTGTACCGGGCCAATTGGGTGTAACTGTCGGCGCAGAATAACCAGGTCTGACCTGTACCAACAAAATAACACCCACAAAAATTGCACCTAAAGCCAACATTGGTCCTTTCTTCATCATTACCAATCTCCGCAACTCAAACGCTTCACCCTGGGATTGCTCAACTTTGACCCCAGTTGTCAATAAATAAGTTTTATCCACAGCGTTTTAACTTAGGATTGACGATTAAATAACTTGAACATTTGCTGTGGCCGGTCTCCTGACCATGCCACTCCCAGCGAACAAGTTATTTAGTTCTCATTCCTTAGCGGTTTGCTATGGCGCGGTCTCCTGACAGCGCCACCTACCTTATTTCCGAACGATGACGAAGCATCGTTTGCCGACTTTTGGACCACGACCTGAAAGCGATGGTTAAATGAGGCAGAAGCCGGACTTTTTGCAGTAGCGTCATTGATAGGGACAGCCACTGACACTTTGTGTCATAAAGACATCCACATATAGATTAGAGGGCGGCACCATAATGCCTTGTCTCTGCCCCGTATAAACAATTGTGGTCGTGGGATCTGTTTCTATGGTGTAACAGGCATACACCGCATATTGCACACTTGGGACAGCCGTATAGAAGAAATAAGTACCTGTGGCGTTTGTTTCCGCAGTTGCCACCCGGGTAGGTGTAGGTACACCCGTTATCTGCACCAGATATACATCGGCTCGGAATTGCGGTACCCAGTCACTCCCGGTAAAGACACGAACCACCCCACCAATCGTCAAATTCCCTTCTGGCGTCGGTGTGGGTGTTGGGGTTTCAACCGGGGGGGTGACGAACACTTGAAGTCCATTCGTAATATTATTATCTTCATGTTCCTCCGTGATTTGAGTCACAGAGTCCACCATGCCATAAACCATATGTTCATTCCCAATACCGGTAAAACCGCCAGGAATCGTCATGGTAATAGTCCGGCTGGTGTTACCAGGCATACCACCGAGGGCAACAAAGCCAACACTATAGGTAATAGGAATCGTTGTACTAAATGGTGCCCCAACCGGATCAAAGTAAGTGTCTACATAGAAGGATTGGAGAATGTTGATATTGCCGGTGTTTGTGATTGTATAACTGAACGTAACCGGTTCGTAACCCTGGATAGGCCCGGTAGTGACCAGTGTAGGATAGCTGACAATTACCAGGTCAGCAGGGTTTGGTGAAGGTGTGGGACTGGGTGTAACCGGGGTTGGTTGAACACAGGGCACATAGAAAGGCAAATTCACTTCATCATAGGCCCCATTAATAGCCTGGGCATAGAAAACATAAGGGGAATTGGCTGGGGTGAACCAACTCACATCATAGTTGACGGAGAAAGTACCGTCGTGCCCACTAGGAATCGTCTGAATGAGGGTAGACACATTCGCGTTATTACGCACATGAATGTTAATCGTCGCCTGAGAGGCTGGTGAGGTAGGCCAGTTACCCCCTTCCAAGATGATGATGGGGTCATTATTAGGAATCCAACATTCTGGACGTGCTGAGATAAACGGGCCGTTAGGCGTGGCGCTCGCTGTTGGCGTGCTAGATGGTGTGGGTGTAGATGTAGGAATGGGCGTATTGCTCGGTAATGGTGTAGGTGTTGGGGTGCCCGCCAAGACAATCGTATTATCGGTTGTGCCGTCTACCAGGTTGTCTACCAATAAGATCATACCAGCCTCAAGTTGCCCACTGGGAATGCCGTTGTTGATGAGAATTTGCGAATCAATGGGAATATCGGTGTGACCATTACAAGCATGGCCGGGATCTTCAAACAGAGCCGCTTCGCCTAACAGAACACCATTGGGCAACCAGATCAATTGCACATTGATAGTAGGTGCACCGCCCAAACCACCAGTCACGGGCACAAACGTATCACCAGCCACAATAGCTGTTTCTATATCAATAGGACATCTAGGGGTTGGGGTGAACGTAGGCCGCAAGGTGTTGGTAGGAGGTGGCCCCTGGGTGGCGGTGGCGGTTTCTGTCGGGGATGGTGTGGGGGTGGCGGTAGGCCCGGCAGTAGGCACAACTGGTATGGAAGGGGGTAAACCCTGCCCCTGGTTGGTATTTCCCTGTTGACCAAAAAGCTCGTTATTGACTATTACCTGCCCCATAACAGGAATATTCTCCACAATATCAGAGAGGATGGGTGTGACAATGGGTACGTTATAAATGACACGCACGGCCATTGGCAGGCCAGGTAAGCCAGCAAAATCTTGCTTAAAAACGCCTAAGTCATCCACACCATAGACTTCCACGACAAAAAAGTAATCGTCTTCAAAAGCGACACCTGGTTCCAGAGGCAAGCCGGTCATGTTGGTTGTTACCAAATCTTTAATGGAGGTAACACGGGGATCAGGGCAAGGATTGGGATCCGCTTCACAACTGAGATCGGCCTGACCGGTTACGGCGTAGCGTGCTCCGGCGCGGGCGGCGTTTTGTACTGATATCCAGGCCCAAAGGATGCGGCTGGCTTCGATGATGAAAAAAACGACGAGGAGTAAGACGATGATAATGATGGCAAATTCAACGATAGCCTGACCCTGGTTTGCCGGTTTTTTTATTAAACGAGACATAGTAGCTTACCTGTGCGTGAATTGCCGGGAAATGACATGCACTTCCGCCAAAAGGATAAAAGTAGGACTTGCGTGCTATGGCCAGTGTCCCACTGAACCACAATGAGCACGGTCTGGGGACCGGTTTGAGCAATCGCGTAAGTCCTAAAGAGAATGAATAAAAGATGTCATTGGCATTTTGGTCAGATCCGCGGCCGCAACCGGGTGGACTATTTGTTACCCTTTACGCTAAGATTATTGCGTTCGCGTTTTAACCCTAGAAGTGACAATTTTGCCAATGTATAAACCCACAATAACAGATGGGTGCTAACCGGGCATTAATTGATCATTAAATGATGCGATCTCTTTATAGACTGATGGTACTAGTATAGCCTGGCAAAAATAGAAACCAGGTTTTTACTAAGAAAATTTTTGGCTGTAGGGAAAACCGTTGTGGTTGCCCTCTTCTGAGGGGGCAGGCACAAGGCCAGCCCCTACCCCAAATCATTATTTGGTTCTTGGGGTTTTGTAGAGTACGGGCAACCCTTGTGGTTGCCCTCTTCTGAGGGGCAGGCACAAGGCCAGCCCCTACATCTGGTGTCAATATCCTGAATTCCCAAAGAACCCATTATTTAAAATCTACAGATGGTGTGGAGGTCAGAATTTGAACAGTTTACACCCCGCTTTTGACTGGCATGAAGTTACCCGGCTGGTTTTAACATCACGCGCTCTGGATGACCTGGAAGAAAATGAATTAACACCCCAAGGGCATGTCATTTACCAGTTTTGTGCCCGAGGACATGAACTAGGGCAGGCTCTTTTGAGTCAATTGATGGGTTACCCATTTGATGGGGTAAGCGCCTACTATCGGTCGCGGGCCTTTTTGTTGGGTATTGGCCTGACAGTAGAGGAGTCATTGGCTTCGGGTATGGGCAAGGCGCTGGGGGTAAGCCGCGGCCGCGATGTAGGTGTTGTCACCAATTTACCCCGGCGTGACAAATGCACCGTTTTGCCCATGGCTGGGGATGTGGGTTCCCAATTCACGCCAGCGGCCGGTTGGGCACAGGCTATTCAATATCGCCAGCACGTGTTAGGTGAAACCCATCTGCAAGGGAGTATCGCCATCGTTTTTGGGGGCGATGGAGCCGTCGCCACAAACGGTTTTTGGTCTGCCCTGACCATGGCCACGACGCTGGAATTGCCCCTGTTGTTTGTGGTCGAAGATAATGGTTATGCCATTTCGGTGAAAGGACCACAGCAAACACCCGGTAGTAATATTGCCGCCAATCTGGCTTCGTTTCAAAATTTAACCATTTGGGATGGCAGTGGCACGAATCCAGCAGAAACGGCGGCGCTGGTCAAAACAGCGGTGGATCATGTACGCGAGGGTAAGGGGGCGGGTCTGTTGCGCCTGACCGTGCCGCGTCTGGCAGGCCATTCCAGTGCCGATAACCAGGCCTACAAATCTAAAGAGGTTGTAGATAGTGAATGGACACGAGACCCGGTAAAAGCAATGCGGGCCTACTTAGTGCCCACGTTGTATAGTGAGGCTGAGTGGCAGGCATTGGTAGATGAAGTGAATGAGTCGGTCCACGCGGCCGCAACACGCATGATCGCCTCTCCAGAGCCGGACGCTCAAGAGGCTACGTCCTTTGTTTTTGCCGATAGCACGCGGCCGCAACAGGTCGGGGGTCTCATCCCTGAAGGCATTCACCTGCCCCCTGGCTCTCCCCAACCCCATATCACCGACCCCCGTCGTATCAACATGGTGGAAGCCATTCGCCGCACCCTGGATGTAGAGCTACACACCAACCCCCGTAGCCTCATCTTTGGCGAAGATGTGGGGCAGAAAGGGGGTGTCCATGCCGCCACAATGGGGTTACAAACAGCCCACGGCGTACAACGTGTTTTTGATACCAGCCTTTCTGAAGAAGGGATCATTGGCCGGGCGGTAGGCATGGCCTTGGCCGGTCTCTCCCCGGTGGCTGAAATCCAATTCCGCAAGTATGCCGATCCTGCTACGGAACAGTTAAACAATTGTGGCACCATTCGCTGGCGCACCGCCAACCGCTTTGCCGCCCCAATGGTTGTGCGGATGCCCGGTGGCTTTGGGCGCAAACTCGGCGACCCCTGGCATAGTGTCACCAGCGAATCAGTCTACGCCCATGCCGTGGGCTGGCAAGTGGTTTTCCCCTCCAACGCCGAAGACATGGTCGGGTTACTCCGCTATGCGCTACGAGACAACAATCCTACCATTATTTTTGAGCATCGCGCCCTCATGGATGCGGCCTGGGCCAGACGCCCCTACCCCGGCGATGAATATGTCATCCCTTTTGGTCAGGCCCGTTTGCTCAGCCAGGGAAATGATCTCACCGTTGTAACCTGGGGCGCAATGGCGGAACGGTGTGATCAGGCGGTGCAGGAACTGGGAGAAAGCATTGACTTATTAGATTTGCGGACTATCATCCCCTGGGATAAAGAGGCGGTGTTGAGTTCCGTGCGCAAGACAGGCAAATGTTTGATTGTGCATGAAGATATCAGCATTGCTGGTTTTGGAGCAGAAATAGCCGCCGTTATTGCCCAGGAAGCATTTACCGACCTGGATGCTCCCCTGGAACGGATTGCCATGCCCTCTATACCTGTGCCTTATAGCACATTATTAATGAATGCCGTCATTCCCAGTGTGGCGGAAATCCGGCAGAAAATGTTGAGGTTATTGCAATTTTAAATATTAGGGTAACTATACACGTCAGAAACCGGGTTTTTCTCTTGTAGGGCATGAGTCGGCTAAGCAAAAACCCGGTTTCTCCAGCGAGGCTCTATAGGTACATATCAGGTAAGACGTATGCTTTTATGACAAGTCCCACAAGCGGTTTATCCCTAGAAGCCTACCCCTATGAGTTGTTTTCAATTTTCGACAAATCCGATTGAATTGCTTTTTTACGGCCTGTCTTTACTTCAGGCGTACCGTGGTGTGCAGTTAGCCCAGATTATCTGGCGCGAACGGCAGGATTTTCAGCAAGAGCCACTCACCCGGCGCAAGGCCGCGCTGGGTGAACAAGCGGCGTTTTTCCTGGCCATTCCCCCCTCAGTGGCCCTACATGAGTTTTCTCATGCTCTGGCGATTTGGGGCTTTGGCGGCCGCGTTGTGCGTTGCGGTTATGGTTTTTATTGGGGCTTTGTCCAGGCCAATCAGATGTTTCCTGTGTCGCAAGAGTGGTTTATTGCGCTGGCTGGAACCCTCGGTTCGTTGCTTTTTGGGCTGGGGCTATGGTTGGTCTTACGCCAACACCGGAGCAGTGCCGTGCGTTTCTTTGCTTTGCGGAGTTTGCGCACACAACTGTTTTATGCGCTCATCTTCTACCCTGTCTTTTCCGCCGCTACGTTCATTGGCGATTGGCGTACCATCTATAATTTTCGCCTGACGCCCTTCTTGAGTGGCCTGATATTGGTTTTACATGGCGTGGGGCTAGGGGCAATGTGGTATGGGCAGAAGCAGGGCTGGTTTGAGATGGAACAGGCTGATTCACTGGCAGAGCAGGCTCGTTTGCGCCAATGGGAAGCGGCCGCGCAAGCCAATCCCCAAGACGCCGCATTGCAGTTACGCTATATTCGTGCTTTGCGCCAGTCTGGTGCCGCCCGGCAAACGTTTGACCTGCTCACTCGCTTTCTGCAAAATTTCCCCCAGTCGGCAGAAGGTCACCTGGAACTGGCTTTATTACAGCGGCAAAACACAGCCTCGCCCTCTCGAGCAGTTCTACAAACGTTAGAAAAAGCGGTGACACTGGGACTGCATGAAGCGCCCGCTCTGGTAACGGCCCATTCTATTTTGGGAGAACATTATTTGGGCATCAACCCGGTAGAGGCATATCACCATTTGAGCCAGGCGATTCTCGCGGCCGCAACCCTACCCGACTCCACCCCCAATAAACTCCCCCATCTGGCCCATCTATATTACTTACGCTCTAAAGCGAATCAACTGCAAAACGCGTCCCCCCAGGCCCGTGCAGACCTGGATGAAGCGATAGATCTGGCCCGACGAAGCGGCCGCACCGAGCAACTGGCGACGTATCAGAAACATAAGCAGTTTCTTTAAAGCAGTTTGCCCATCCTGTGGCTTTATTTGAGTTGTTGGAGCAGGCTACGGGTTGCGGCCGCGATGTTTTGCACGGCCTGGTCAAATGTGGGCTGGTTGGCGCGGGATGGCTGGCGATAACCAGATACTTTGCGTACAAACTGGAGCGCGGCCGCGGTAATTTCCTCATCCGTCACTGGAACCTCTACCTGGCGTAACTGCTTAATACTCCGACACATATTCACCTCACATCAACCGTCTGGTACCCGTTCAGTTCAGAAACGGTTTTAGGCCATTTTGGATGACTTCAGCGGATTTATACTTACCATGGTCATAAAATGTCATTTTATGACCATAGTAAGTATCACTGAGCAATTTGCTGTGGCCGGTCTCTTGAGCGAATCTTAAGAGGCTACCGGTTCGCCCCACAAAACCGGTAGCCCTGTTTTCATCATGAGGGATGCGTTTACTCTTCAATCACAAACAGCATCCCCTCGCTCCGGCCAAACAGTTCGGGGAAGAACTCCTCGCGGGCCAGGGTGGGCCGTACCTGATAAACACCCGGAATGGTGGTTTGCAGGTAGTAAGTGTATTGGTAGGTTCCGGCGGGTAGGAATTCGCTGTAGAACACCACCTTCTCATCCCGATATTCAATACGGTTGAAGTACCACCAACCCCAATAACCATAGAAGTAATCCCCTTCCCGACTGATGCCCCCTTCCAGGCTGGCACTCGTCTCCAGGCCGGGGTCAATCGCTTCGGCTCCGGCGGGGATGTAATCTTCGACAATGGCGTACACCAGGTCGTTTTCGGCCACGATGGTGAGTTGGACGCGCACCTGTTGCCCGGCGGAGATGCGGGTGATGGGTTCACACGTCTCTTCTTCCGGGTCGCAGGTCGCATCGTAGTAGGTGCGTTGCACGGTGATGCCGCGACTGGTGGCGTTAATGGCCGAAGCGTCAATGAAGCTGTCCAGGTAGGCGGTGTAATACAGGTTGCCGTTGCCGTTCAGATATTGGAAGTCGAGGAAGTTCACTTCTTCGGGAACCAGGGTGTTGAGGGGGATGGAGACGTGGACGGTTTCAGCCAGGTTGTCCTGGGTGAACTCCCCTTCAGCCATTGTAATCAGATTGTTCTGGAACAGGTAGTCGTAATTGGCTTCCAGTTCACCGGAGATGACCATCCAGTCGGCCAGGGCGTGAATACTCCAGGCGGTTTCGTAGGTGGTAGGCCAATGTCCGGCGGTGCGGGCGACCATCAGCCAGCGCACGACGTTGGGCAGAATCAGGTTGTCCGGTTCGACGCGGAGCATGGCGGAGAGGCTGATGGCTGTGCCGCTGATGTCACTGCTCAGGTTGTTCCAATCCTGTTCGATGTTTTCCCAGTGCGCCCCAGCGGCGGTCAGGTTGGCGGTGTCGTTCAGGTCGGCGATGAGGCTTTGGGCTGGCGAGGAGTCGGTGTTGCCGGTCAGGTCGTACACCATCACCAGATAGGCTTTGGCATAGGGATTGAGCAGATCACGGTGTTCGCTGAACAGCTCATCGGCGAAGGTGGCGGTTTCGGCGTTGCCGTGTTCGGCCAGGATGTAGAGGTAGTATGCCTGCCGGTTGATTTCCCAGGTTTCGCTGAGGGTTGTGGCGGGGGCGACGAGGCCGGTGATGTAGTTCGCGGCCGCGTCCAGCACCTCGGTACTCACCTCAAACCCGGCCCGCTCGGCCATGATCAGGGCGAAGAAGGCGTGGGCGGTCAGGAAGTCGTCGCTCTTGTCGCTGTAACACCAGCCCCAGCCGCCATCGAACCGTTGCAGGCTCTCCAGGGCGGGGATGTCCAGGTTGATGAGATTAGCCAGACGGTTACGCAAAGCCGTGTCATTGACATCTAGCTGATCCAGGGCGTAAACGATGGACGACGTAGCCACGATCCGGTCGGCAAAACCATAGGGGCAAACGATGGGGAAGTCGTACTCTTCGGTGTAGGTGAGAGCGTCGAGGAGCGCGGCCGCGAGCGAAGCCGTCATCTCCACTTCCACTGTACCCTGCCGGTCATCAAAACCAGGGGGCAAGATCACTCCTTCCACCCGGCGGCCCGGCTCCGTCAACATACCCGATGTGCCGACAATGTCCTCACCGGTGTAACGGTAAACCGGAATCAGTTGATTTGGCCCTTCGCCAAAGGTTGGTTTGCTGGCATCGCTGTACTCATCATTGCTGACGCGGAAAGTCAGGTCGGCCGACTCCACATCATCCACGACCACCGGCCAACGGACTAATGTACTCCCGCCAGAGCGGATAGTCACGGTTTGGTCGGCGTCTGTTTGCAGAGTAACGCCGCTGGCATTGAGGCGAACAGTGACGGTTTGAGATGCGCCAGAGTTGTTGTTGACAATCGCGCCCAGTTCAATCACGTCGCCCACATTCATGAAGCGGGGGGTGACGGGGCGGATGAGCAACGGTTTGGTGGAGATGATGTCGCTATAGGTTTGGCCGACGAGGGTATCGGTGGTAGCGGCTTTGGCACTCATGCGCCAGGTGGTCAAATTGTCGGGCAGGTCCACGGTGACGGTGGCTGTGCCATCGGCCCCGGTGGTGACAACGGCGGCCCAGTAAGCGGTGTCACGAAAATCTTTACGCACATCGTTCTCATCTTGTTGATCCCGTAAGGCGACAGATTCCGCGGCATCGTCGCCGCCACCACCACCACCCAAACCACCTGCCGGGTTAGGAATCTCCAATTCCAGCCCTTCTCCACTGTAGAATAACCCCGAACCCAGGCGGCTACGGAGCGGTTGCGGCGAGTAGAACGCTTCAACCATCGGTGGGGCGTTGTCTGGTTTGAGGCTAAGGACAGCCAGGTCTACTAAGGCCAACGAAACATCGGCCTGCACCGGGTTCCCGGCATAATCCGTGACCTCAATGGTGTAGGTGGCGGTTTCGCCGGGTTGGTACAGTTCTCGGTCAGCGGTGACAGATATGTTCAGGGCCAGTTGTTCCGGGTTGACCGTGAGTTCGGTCATGCCCAGGCGGATATCGGCGAAGGTGGTATTGCCGAGTGTGCCTTGCACCGCCACCACGCTCACATACACATTGGGGGCAAAGTCGGCGGTGATAGGAATTTCCAGAGTGGTGCTACTGCTTTCCAGGGTGATAACCCGTTCTTCCATCACCGTGCCGCGCTCGATGATGAGCCAGGCTTTGACCGGCCCGGCAAAGGGGGATTGCATCAGAATCGTGGCGGTATCGCCGACGGTGTATTCGTTGTTGTCCGGCGTCAAATCCATGCGCCGTTCTCGGGCGTCGGTGCGCCAGCCGCTAAAGCCGGGGTCCATCACCCAGAGGTAGGTGGAACTGGTGGTGCTGTGGCCGCCGCTATCGGTGGTGGTGGCTTTGGCGACGTAGGTTCCGCCCTCTTCGGGGGTAAAGGTAGCGGTTGCTTCACCCTGGTTATCGGTGGTAACGGTGTCTCGGCCTACTTCGGTGTCTACGGGGGTCCATTCGGTGACGAATTGGCCGAAACGATCCACCCGTTGGCTTTGCCATTCACGGCGGTAGAAGACGACTTCGACTTCGGTGTTGGGCACGGGTTGGCTGTCCCAGTCGAGGGCCAGGACGTTGACATCGGTTGCGGTTCCGGCCGGGTTGAGGTAATCAGCGGGGGAGATGCCGACATAGGTCGCGGCCGCGTGCTGATTTACACTCCCTCTAGCCGATACCGGGAACTCGCTCAGGTCGTAAACCGTTGCTTCCAACGTGATGCGCCAGCCACCATCTTCCAGGCTATCTAACATATCCGCTGGAAGCGTTACCGTCAGTTTGCCTTCGGCATCAGTCGTCCCTTCTCCACTCAGCACATATTGCGTTCCGCCGGAGGGGCTGAAGGGATCATAGTAGAAAAAGAAATAATCATCATCGGTGAAGCTGTAGTAAGGGCCATCCCAGGGCAGGAAATAGCGTTCAGCCAGCACATTCCAGTTCACTTGGAGATCGGTCGCCGGGCCACCAAAGAAGTAGCTGGCCTCGATGGTTACATCTACTGTTTCACCTCTCTGAACATCGGTAGTAGCGGGTGTGACAGAGACAAGGAACTCTGGCGCACGGTATTCGGCCACGGTGAAGGAGCGTTCGCCCAGCAGATCACCCTGGTTGGAAGCAATGGCATAGGTTCCCAAAGGCCACTCTTCACCAATGACGAATTCGCCACTGAAATTGCCATTGGTATCTACGTCCAGGTCTAAAACGGGCAAATCTTCAACCGTACTGCCTTCGTAATAGTTGTAAGAGATGACGGGCAGTGTCAGGGTATCCCGCTCAGGGAGCAGATAACGGCCATAGTTTTGCTGGCGCAGGATGCCCCGGAACTGGACGGTATCACCGGGACGGTAGATGGGGCGGTCGGTGACGATGTAGAAGGTAGAGGGGTATTGGGCACTGGTGTCGGTGTTGAGGCCAAACTGGTAAGGGTTGACATTGACATCCCAACCACTGGCCCCAATGCCAAAACCGGTCTGACCGGGGGCGTTGCTGACGGCAATCACACCGGAGAGGTAACTATCGGCCGGGGTGTAGGGGATGTTGGCGAAGCCGTTGGCGTCGGTTGTGCCCTCACCGATGTAACTGTTGTATTGATCGTAGAGGGTAATGGCGCGGCCGCTGACCGGTTCACCCGTCGCCAAATCCGTCGCCCAGATATGCACCGTACCAAATGTCTCCTTCACCACCAGATTGGTATCGGCCACCACCATAATATTGCGCTGGTTTTGCCAGTAACGACCATACGGGTCGGTCGTTGGTTCCGGCGATTGGGCCGCCAGGAAATAGACACCGGTGGGTAAAACACCCCCGTCAGCCAGAGAAACAGTCAAAGAGCTTGTGTTCGCGGTATCCTCAACCGGGAAACTCCAGGTACGGATGGGGTTCGGTGGCAGAACATCCTCGTTATTGACGATGTAGGGGTTGTTTAAATAGTTCAACCCCAAATCCAGATTGTACAGATACACATCCACCTGATTGGTACTGCGATAACCAATTTCCACATTGGTGGGGTAGCTGGTGCTTAACTGGCTTAACATCGTGGGCAGGTTTAGCGACACCACCGGGGGCAGTTCCGAGGTGGTGAAGGAGAACTGATAATCCTCACCCAGGGTGTTGCCATAGGGATCGGCGGCCGAAGCGGGAACCGTAACCACATAGGTTGTGGCCGGTTCGACGGGGAAGATGATATTCATACTCTGGCCGTAGAAATCGGTACGGACACGCTCCGGATCGGGGGCGGGTTCGATGATGACCTTATCTACCAGAGACTCTTCGGTCATGGGGGAGACGAAGTTAATACTAACGCTGTAGAACCAGTTTACTTCTATGAGCTCGCCATTGGCCGGGTAGGTGGACTCTACCGCCGGGAAGGGGATGGTGCTGAAGGTGCTCCGGGTGGTTCGATCCAGGGCGGCGTTGCCATTGGCCGATTGGGCAGAGGTGGCAACGGTCAGGGTGTAATCTGTTTCCAGGGCCAGCCAGGCGGTGGGGGTGATATACACCGTGCGATTGTCGTCGGTCCAGGTGAATTCCACATCGGCAGTTGGGGCAAGGGAGATGGCCGCTTCGGTGCTGGCCTCGTCCATGGGCATATTGAACTGGATAAAAAAGCCGCTCTCGATAGCCACATGGGTGCTGTCATCGTCCGGGGTTATGGCGACGACGCTGGGATCAACGGTGGTGAAACTCCAGGTGTAATCTTGTTCCAGCAACGCGCCCACGATGTCCTGTAAACCGGCATTGACCATCACATCATAGGTGGTGGCTCCGTCTAGTGGGGCATCGGGTACGAAGCGGTAGACGCTGGTGGAAACCCATTCGCCTTCGCCATCGAGCGGCGGGTCAAAGGTGAGGGGTTGGGGCAGGTTGCTCTGTTGACCGGTGGCGGTGAGGGGCACAACGGGCCGGTTGAACAGAACGGTGATGGCACTATCGGTCTGAACATTATCGGTTCCCGGTTCGGGGATGACCTGGCTGACGGCGATAAAACCGACGGTTTCCAGGTTGAGCAGGACGGGATCGTTGAGGGATTGACCGTTTTCACCCTGGGCGCCGGTGCCGATTTGCACCCGGTATTGTTGTTGGCGGTTGAGCTGGCGCGAGGGGGTGAAGACGACGGTGTCGTCACGGGTCCAGGTGAAGGTTCCGCGTACGGCCTGGGCATCGCCTTGTGCCTCGGTGATAGCGAAGGCGGCTTCGACGGAAGCCCGGTTCATGGGTTGGTCGAAGCGGACGGTGATGGCCCCATCGAGGGTGGTTTCTTCGCCGGGTAGGGGGCTACTGTAGACGACCTGGGGGGGCCAGTCT